>JANXSF010000021.1 GCA_025352795.1 Acidobacteriota bacterium | reverse complement strand
GCCTTTTTCAGGGCCACCAATCGGTCTCGATCGGTTTGCGTCATCAGTAGCGTTCCTTGGATTTCCAATCTCCAGGATCAATCCAGTCAATAGGACATTTCTACTTTGCTCAAATAGGACATTCTCATATTGCCGCGACATAACAGAATAAGCAATTGACACTTGGCCCGCTGCATCACTATCATAAATGTTGCGCATACAAGCATCTTCTAAAGTTGTTAAGGCGAATGCTGGAGCGTAATACTACGTCTAAACTCATTCGAGTGAAATTATGATCAAAGTCGAAGGTCTCTCCAAGAGATACGCGCGCCACGTCGCGGTCGACAATATATCCTTTGAAATTGAGAAGGGTAAAATTGTCGGCTTTCTGGGGCCAAACGGAGCCGGAAAGACAACGACCATGCGAATTCTCACCTGCTTTATGCCTCCCTCTTCAGGGATGGCGGAAGTGGCTGGATTCAACGTCATGGATTCCCCCATGGAGGTGAAGAAACGGATCGGCTATCTGCCGGAAACTCCGCCTCTCTACCCGGAAATGGAAGTGGGTGAATATCTTCAGTTTGTCGGCAAGCTGAAGGGCCTTTCAGGCAACGATTTAGCCAAGCGGGTGGCCGACGTTTCCGATCGCTGTAACGTGGCCGAGGTCAGCAAGAAGCTGATTGCCAAGCTATCGAAGGGCTATAAACAACGTGTCGGTCTGGCTCAGGCGATTATCCACAATCCTGAAGTTTTGATTTTGGACGAACCCACTTCAGGCTTGGATCCGAAACAAATTCTTGAAACGCGTGACCTCATTAAGAGCCTGGCGGGCGACCACACTATTATCCTTTCCACGCACATCCTGCCGGAAGTGGAACAGACTTGTGAATCGGTAATCATCATTTCCCAAGGCCATGTAGTGGCGCGCGATTCGGTAGAAAATCTTACCAGCCGATTGCGAGGTTCTGAAACAGTGGCCGTTGAAGTGGAACCGCGCTCTGGTGAGCTGGATACGGCAGTGGTGCAAGCCAAGTTGGAACAAGTTGCTGGCGTGAGCCGCGTTGTCTATCGCGATACCAAGGCGGGAAGGTCACACTTTGAAGTGGAGAGCTTACAATGCCGCCCAGTGCGTGCGGAACTGGCCCGTGCGGTGGTGGAATCGGGCTGGAACCTGAATGAATTGCGCGGCGTGAATTTGAGCCTGGAAGATATCTTCCTGCAGTTGACCAACACCGATCAGGCAGCATCGGGAGGTGCCAAATGAGGAACATTCTAACCATCTGTTCAAAAGAAATGAATAGTTACTTCCGTTCCCCCATCGCTTATGGATTGATGGCGTTTTTCGGATTAGTAACAGGCTGGTTCTTTTACATTGCTACCGCTTACTTTGTGCAGAACAGTATGAAAGCTTCCATGATGGGCGGCGGTGGACCCATGAACGTCAATGAATACGTGGTTCGTCCGGTGCTGATGAACATCAGCGTGATTGGCTTGTTCATAATTCCCATGATCACCATGCGCCTGTTTGCCGAAGAAAAGCGATCCGGCACAATTGAGCTATTGGTCACTTCACCCATTACGGATCTGGAAATTATTTTGGGCAAATGGCTTTCCGCATTAATGATGTATTGCGCCATTCTGGCGGTTCCCGTATTGAACCTGATGGTGCTGTTTGCATTCGGCAAGCCCGATTGGAAGCCAATGTTTGTGGGCATTTTCGGACTGATTCTGCAAGGTGGCGCATTGCTTGCCTTAGGCTCATTCATTTCCAATACAACTAAGAATCAGATTGTAGCCGGTGTAGGAACCTTCGCCGTGTGCCTGATGTTGTGGGTGCTGGATTGGGTGAGTTCGTTTGAATCTTCGGCCTGGGCCAAGGTGATTTCTTACATGTCGGTGGTGGCTCATTACGAACCGTTCTCCAAGGGCATTATTGACACCAAAGATGTGATTTTCTACCTTTCCATGATCTTCTTCGGACTGTTTCTAACGGCCCGTTCCATGGAATCGTTGCGGTGGAGGTCCTAACTATGAACAACGAATGGATCAAATCCCGACAATCAAAATTCACGGCTTACGCTACCACTTATATTGTGGTGATCCTGGGTGTTTTGGGAGCCATTAATTTTCTGGCCAACCGCTATAACAAGTCGTTCGACTCCACAGCCAACAAGACTTTCAGCCTTTCTGAACAAACAGAAAAGATTGTGAAGAACCTGAAGCAGGATGTGAAAATCAGCTATTACGATGATGTCCGCGGGCTGGAACGTGGTCGCGATCTGCTGGATCGCTATAAGAACCTTTCGCCCAAAGTGACAGTCGATTTTGTGGACGTCGCAAAGAAGCCGATGGAAACCCGTGCGGCGGGAGTAAAGGCCGCAGGCACCACTTTCGTGAACGTCGGGCTAAAGAAGGAAGAAGCGCGCGGCTTAACGGAAGAAGCTCTGACTGGTGCCATCATTCGCGCCATCAAAGAAGGGCAGAAAACAGTTTGCGCAGTTGCCGGGGCTGATGAAAAGGCCTTTGACGATACCAAACCAGATGGTTTGGCTAATGCCAAGACAGAGTTGGAAAAGAGCAACTATGTTACCAAGACCATCAATCTGGTGGCCGATGCTAAGATCCCAGCGGATTGTTCCATCTTATTAGTGGCCGGTCCGAAGTATGACTACATTACTCCAGTGGTGGCAGCCATCAGCGACTTTGTGGAAAATGGCGGCGATGCCATTATCATGTTAGATGCGCCCTTGAAGATGGGTAAAATGCAGATCGCCGACAATGCCGAGCTGGCAAAGATGCTGGAAGGCTGGGGGGTCGGTATCAACAAAGACTTGGCGCTGGATACCAGTGGCTTTGGCCGGGCTGTAGGGCTGAGTGCCGCAGTACCGTTAGCTGTGGCCTATGAACAGCATCCAATTGTGAACGAGATGAAGGCGGCAACGGGCTTTCCTTATGCCCGTACAATCGACGCGAAAGATGGCGGCAAGACCAAGACCAGCAAGCTGCTTTCCACCTCTGAAAATAGTTTCGCCATCAACGACATGAACGCCAAGGAAGTGGAGTTCAAGGAAGGCCGCGATAAGAAAGGTCCTTTGAATCTGGCTGTGGCAGGAACGTTGAAGGCACCGAATGCGGAGAAACGAATTGGCGATGGACAAGGCCGTTTCATTGTTGTCGGTTCCAGTTCGTGGATTATGAACGAAATGATTTCCATCCGCGGATTGGCCAATAAAGATCTGTTCTTGAACATGATGAACTGGCTATCTGCGGATGAAGATTTGATTTCCATCCGTCCAAAAGATCCCGAAGATCGTCGTCTGACTATGAATCAGGGCCAAATGAACATGCTGGGAATTCTCAGTATTTTCATGCTGCCTTTGGTGATTGTGGCTAGCGGCGTCATGATGTGGTTGCGCAGGAGATAAGGACCATGAAAATGAAGGGACTGTTAGCTGCTGCCGGATTACTGGCAGCGCTTGGCGGCGCCATCTGGTGGTCCAATATGGACGAGGTGGCGAAGAAGGGCAAGCCTGATAAAGATGCCCCTCCGCGAATTTTGGAACTTCCCAACGACCAATTCACTGAGTTGCGTTTTGAACGCAGGAACGGTGAGCCAACCATCGTCAAGTTAGGCAAAAACGCCCGCTGGGAAATTGCTGCACCGCAAACTTTGCCTGCCGATCAAAGCGCAGTGGGGACCATTGTTGCGGCCTTGGCCACGTTGAGTTCAGACAAATTAGTAGAAGACAAGGCCACCAACTTAGCGAATTATGGATTAGCGCAGCCCTCTGTGGTCATTTCGATTTTGAAAAAAGATGGCAAGACTCTGAAGTTGCTATTGGGCGACCCAACGGCCATCGGCGAGGGTACTTACGTGAAGATGGATAACGATCCGCGCGTATTTACGATTGCCAGCAAGAGCAGCATTGACAAGGATTGGAAAGACCTTCGCGATAAACGACTGCTTCGTGTAGACACCGAAAAACTTTCTCGCCTGGAGTTGCTCAATGGCAAAGAGACGGTAGAATTCGGCAAGAGTGGTGCCAACACTTGGACCATCCTCAAGCCAACCACGTACCGGGCAGATAACTTTGCAGTGGAGGACCTAGTGGGCAAATTGAGCCAAGCCAAGATGGACGATGCGCAAGACGAAGACTCTGCCGCCACAAAATTCGCAGGCTCAGCTCTGGTTGGTAAAGCCAAGCTAACGGATGCAGCGGGCAATCAGGAACTGGAAGTTCGCAAAGATAAAGAAGGTGTTTACTATGCCAAGTCCAGCGCTGTTGCCGGTGCCTATAAAGTATCCAATGAGTTGGGCGAAGCACTGGCCAAGCGTTTGGACGATTATCGCAACAAAAAGCTGTTCGATTTCGGGTTTCAAGATCCTACCCGTATTGAATTGAAAGGACCGGACAAGGCTTGGGTGTTTGAAAAATCGAAGACCGATTGGAAGCGTGACGGCAAAGCGGTACAAGGCGAGCAAGTGCAAGCCATCGCTGACAAGCTGCGGGAACTGAGTTCCATCAAATTCCCGAAAGCCGGGGGCAGTGCGGCTCATTCAGAAATCACGGTGAGCACCGAAGATGGCAAGAAGGTCGAGAAAATTATCATCACCAAATCTGCTGATAACTTTTACGCGACCCGCTCCGGTGAGACTGCTGTTTACGAAGTGGATGGCAAAGTGATTGAAGATTTACTGGTGGGTGCCGCTGCCGTAAGAGAACCGAGTGCGGCTAAACCAGAAGTTAAAAAATAGAGGCATGTGAACGCACTTCATACCGATCTGTATCAGCTAACCATGGCCGCTGGTTATTACCAGGCGGGCAAAACGCAGGATAGAGCTACGTTTGAAATGTTTGTGCGGCGCATGCCTTACAACCGGAATTTCTTTCTGGTGGCAGGCTTAGCCCAAGCTGTTGATTACGTCCTGAACCTGCGTTTTGACAAAGCCCAAATTGACTATTTGCGCAGCTTACGTCAATTTCAGAATGCTCCAACTGCATTTTTTGAGGGGTTGGAAAACTTCCGCTTCACAGGTGACATTTTCGCCGTTCGCGAAGGGACACCCATCTTTGCCGGTGAGCCGTTTTTAACCGCGCGCGCGCCATTGGTTGAAGCGCAACTGCTGGAAACCTACCTGCTTTCCATGATCGGTTTTCAGACATCGATCGCAACGAAAGCAGCACGTATTTCGGAAGCAGCGGGAAAGGCCGGTGTGGTTGAGTTTGGATCTCGTCGCGCTCATTCCCCCGATGCTGGAGTGCTGGCTGGACGCGCTGCCTTCATCGGCGGCTGCGTTGGTACCAGCAATGTGGAAACAGGATTTCGTTATGGCGTCCCGGTGTTCGGCACGGCCGCCCATAGCTGGGTGATGTCGTTCCAATCGGAAACTACCGCGTTTGAACAACTACAACAACTATTGAGCGATGCCACCGTTTACCTGATAGATAGTTACGACACTCTGGAAGGCGCGCGCATTGCCGCAGGTCTGGCCAAGCCTATGTGGGGTGTGCGATTAGATAGTGGCAACCTCCTGGAACTGGCTCGCAAGGTGCGGGTGATTTTGGATCAGGCTGGATTTACCGATGCCAAGATCATGGCCACCGGCGATTTGAACGAGTACCGCATTATTGAAATGGTGGCAGCAGGTGCTCCCATTGATCTGTACGGCGTGGGTACGGATTTAGCAACGTCTGTGGATTGTCCCAGTCTGGGTGCGGTTTACAAACTGGTTGAGTTAGACGAAAACGGCGTGAAGCGATTCACCGCCAAATTCAGTTTGGATAAACGCACGATGCCTGGCGCAAAACAGGTATTCCGTTACGCTACTCACGATGAGGTCGCCTGCGAATGGGAATGTGCTAGTGGCGATGCCGAAGCGTTACTGCGGCCAGTGATCTTAAATGGTGCCTTAGCGGAACCGCTGCCCACATTGACCGAAGTGCGCGACCACGCGGCAAGTGCGTTGAAAAAACTACCACGGGTTTGCCGCAGCCTGTATGGTCACGAAGATGCATTTAAGGTCAAATACAGCACCAAGTTATTGGACGTGGAAAAGCAACTTCGCAATAGCATCGCTGGTGCCGGGAAATGAAGATTGTTTATTTCGACGTGGATACCCAACTGGACTTTCTGTTGCCCAGCGGTGCCCTCTACGTACCCGATG
Organism: Acidobacteriota bacterium; assembly: GCA_025352795.1. Classification (GTDB taxonomy): domain Bacteria; phylum Acidobacteriota; class Terriglobia; order Bryobacterales; family Bryobacteraceae; genus JANXSF01. The sequence continues at coordinate 204,060 of JANXSF010000021.1, read as the reverse complement.
CGGAACACATCATCAGTAACATTGCCAGGCTGAACCACAAGGCAGCAACAGAAGGCGCACTTGTGATCTCCACCATGGACGCGCACACTGAAGACGACCCCGAATTCAGCACGTGGCCCCATCATTGCGTGAAGGGTTGCCTGGGGCAGCGTAAAGCGGCTTCCACGCTGCTGGATAGCTTTGCGGTTGTGCAAAATGTTCCAGGGACCTTTGCATGGTGCGGCGCAGCGCAGCTCTTGCTGGAAAAACAGACCGTGGATTGTTTCACCAACCAGCACTTAGCGGGCATACTCAAAGAATGGCAAGCCGATAAATATGTGGTTTATGGCGTGGTAACTGAAATCTGTGTGAAAAATGCCGTCAAGGGTTTGCTAACTTTGGGAAAGCCGGTGGAAATTGTCCTGGATGCCGTGCAGCATCTGAATCCCACCCAACGCGACGCGTTTCTTAATGAATTTCGCGCCGCTGGCGGCATACTAATTTAAGGCGATCTACGAAGGATCGTCAGGAATTTCAATTACCTTGGCATTGCGGTAGAGACGCTCCAAATCATAGTAGGCACGTTTTTCTACGGAAAAAACGTGGACAATGTAATCGCCATAATCCATCAGGATCCAATCCCCTGACGTGTAGCCTTCAATGCTGGAAGGACGGTCACCCACTTCCTTCTTCAAGTGACCTTCCACTCCATCCACAATGGCCATATTCTGGCGGTAATTGGTGCCTTGGGCGATGATGAAGTAATCGGTATAAGACGTCACATCGCGCAAATCCAACACGCGAATGTTCGTTCCTTTTTTGTCTTGAATAGCCTTGACCACTTCCACCCAGGCGGGTTCATATTCGGTTGTGTCCGGCGGCTCTGGTTCCACGGTAATGGCCTTTTTGGCGACTCTTACCGCAGGAGCTTTCTTGGCTGCTGCTTTCTTGGCAGGATCTGTTGGTGCAGCGATTTTCTTCACTGCCTTCTTTGTGACTGCTTTCTTTACGGCTATGGGGTCAAATCCTCCTATTAGGGGTATCGTACTACAGTTGAGGCATACTAATAGTAGAAACATGCGTTGTTTCGTCCTATTTGTTCTATTCGCAATCTCTTGTTTAGGTCTTCCTGAGGATCCGGCACCGGTGCGCGCGGCGGCTGAAGAATTGGAACGAGTGCGCCAATTGGTGGCCGTAGGCGCGGCCCCCGTCAAGCAATTGAAGCAGGCCGAAGAGCGGTTGGAAGAAGCAAAGGAATCGCAAATTTTAGAGAAGCTTTTGTACAGTGAAATCAAAGTAGAAGATCTTACCGAAGCACAAGCTAAGGAAATGGTGGCCGTTGCCGGACACTTTGAGCAACGCGAACAGCAACGATTGGACGACGCCGCCAAAATGGTGGAAATTGGATTGCGTTCCAAAAATTCCCTGGAGCCTTTAGCAGAGGGCTTAGCTCGCGCCCAACATACTTTAGGGGTGGCCAAGTCTAGAGCGGCTTTGGTTGAAGAACTTGTGGGAATCGTCAAGGCCGAACTGGAAGCGGAGGCACATCCGCAACCAGAGATGATTCAGGAACCCAATGGCCCACGACCCATTTTTGAACGGTATGTCGGCAGCATGGTATTTGGTCCTCAGGATTTGAAAAAGATGATGCTGGCGTTTGAAAAGAAATTTGCCAAGCCCATGCCCATTAGTGCGCGAGGCGAAACGGCAGTGCATCGGGCCTTGGGGTTCGATCATCGAGGCCGTGTGGATGTGGCATTGAAGCCCGATCAGGAAGAAGGGGTGTGGCTGCGGCACTATTTGGAATCGGCCAAAATCCCTTACTTCGCATTTCGCAAATGGATCCCCGGTCAAGCCACTGCGCCACATATTCACATTGGTCCACCCAGCACAAGGCTAATTGCAGATTAGACTGTATAGATGGCCCTAGACAAGTTAACCGTGCTCATCAGTGCAGAGCAGATTCAGAATCGCATTCGGGAACTGGGAGCGAAGATCGATGGCGATTATCCTAATCCCGCTGAAATCGTCCACCTCATCTGCATTTTGAAAGGTGCCTACGTCTTCATGGCCGATCTATCCCGCGCCATCAAGCGACCAGTGATTGTGGATTTCATGGGGATCTCCAGCTATGGAAAAGGCAAGACCAGTTCCGGTGAAGTGCGCGTGACCAAAGATTTAGACACGGTCATTGAAGGCCATCACGTGATCATCGTAGAAGATATTGTCGATAGCGGTGTGACGCTCACCTATCTGTTAAACCTGCTTGACCAACGCAAACCGCGATCCATCAAAATTGCCGCTCTTTTGGACAAGCCAGAACGTCGTTTGCGTCCTGTCACCGCTGCTTATGCAGGGTTCAGCATTCCCGATGAGTTCGTGGTGGGTTATGGTTTAGATTATGCAGAGCAGTATCGCAGCCTGCCAGATGTCTGTGTGCTGAGCGAAGGGTAAGCCCTTATTGGCGGTAAATCGAGAGCTCGGGCATGGGGAAGTCTTTGATATTTTCAGTCACAATCATGCAGCGGTATTCCATCGCCACGGCGGCAATCGTTACATCTGCCATAGACAAATTGCACCCTTTGCCTGCCCAATGATATTTTAGCAGCCCGGCATTTTCTGCTACTTTGGCCGAAGTTGGCAGGAACTGCAAGCTATTGACTAAGACGCCTGTCTTGTCCGCTTCTCTAGCTTGCATCCCTGCATAAACTTCAGTAATCGTGATCGAACAGGACGCCAGAATGTGGTCCGCTCCAACCAGCCGAACCAGCATTTCCCGATGCTCTGCACTACCGCGCAAAATATGGATCAGAATATTCGTGTCTAGAAGATGAATCATTAGGCCACAGCAAACTGCTTTTTGAAGCGAACTTCGCTTTCCTGACGCATCTCTCTGACGTGTGCCGCCACACCCTTCTCAAGCTCAGGGTGATCTTCAGTCTTCCATGCACCAAAAGCCTGTTCAAGAGCCGACAGCTGTTTCATTCGGACTAGTTCCTTCGCCGCAGCCTGTGCCAAAAATTGGCTACGACCTCTTTTGCCAACCAGTTCGTCAATTTCGGTGATAATATTGCTGGGGAGAATTACGTGAGTTCGCGTGTTCATATGAATTGCAGTGGGACTTTAAAATCCCACTCTCAGTGTACCACACGAGTCAAGCATCTACTTCGCCCCCATCCATACAACATGCTGCCCGCCAGGTAGCATTACCATAAACCGTCTTTCGTCCAACTTTATCAACAACATACTAACCTCCATTCCATCAATTTCAAAATAAACCACCTCACGATCCACAATCGCAATCGCCCTGGATAGCTGGTGGTAAGCGATCACCACCCCATTCCGTTCCACTGAAGCCGACCGCAACTGCCCGTTGAAATCCACAATGTGCAACGGGGCATCTTCCGACGTGGGTTCCACGGCCACTGCGCCAGGTGGCAACCAAATAGTCTTCTCACTTCGCACCGGCCATAATTTCCCGTTCACCAACGCTGGGCTGATCCATGGAATCCCCACGCCATGCGGTGATTCAACAATCGTCTTCCCACCCACAACTTCATATCGCGTCACCACTGCCGACGCCGATGCTACCAATGGCAAATCCTCAGCGACAATTGAGTTTTCAAAGTACAGTGCCACCCGCGGAAAAGCCTTCGCCGCCACATGCAACAGTTGAAACAATTCCACTCCAGTTTGTTGCTTAGTGGGATACACGTCCTGGTAACGATCCACAATATTAATATCAATCGCCAGCTTCGATTGATGCGGAGTCAGCGCCTTATAACGATCAGCAATCTGCGGATACCGCTGCGGCCCAAGATGCCAAATGGTCGCCGGATCTTCGATTAGAAACGTGAAGTCCTGTTTGTCTAATTGCGGCAACAGGCGCGCAGCATCAGCACCGATCAGATCACGCATGCGCGTATCGAACCGATCATCGACGTGCGTCAGAACCAGGTCCAGATACGGTTTGGTGCGACGAATCAACGCCATTTCACCCAGCCACGTTTCCTGCATCTCCTTTGCCAGACCGGCTCTAAAGTTAAGAAACGTCGCCTTGGCCGCAGCATCGCCAGCGCGTGCGCCGAAAAGTTCTATCGGATCAAAGCCCTGTTCTTTATGAAATCGTGCGCGGACATCGGCATTCATTGGCGTGAATCGTGCCGGATTCTCCATGCCTTCCAACGATTCAAAGTAAAGCTCGGCCAGGTTCACGCCATCCCATTCATGCCTCGAAATCAGACTCCGAACACCGTCAGTCACCGCCTTGGCACAATCCGCATTGTTCAGGTTCATCAGCTTACGCCAATCTAAATGCGCATCTTGCCCAATGGCCGTTTTCTCACGCCATTGCGGATGGCTGTTCCAAAACTTTTCGCTGACGTGCGGCAGTTCCAGCCAGGCGTAAACCAGAATTGCATTCCGATGGCAGGCTTCAATCAGCCGCTTCAGATACGCGTCGCGTTCCGGATCAGCATCGTATTGCTGCCACCCCGCCACGTGTAGCGCTGCAATTCCAGCGCGACGCCAACGAGTAGCCAGGTAATCCACATCGGCACGTTGGCGGTACGACGTATCGAAGAAAGCCCACAACCGGTTCGATTGGTAAGGTGCTTCCATCCCCAATTCCGTAAGCGCTTGCGGAATGTAAGGAAACCGTTCATAGCCTAACTTGCCAGCGCTGGCCGCCAGCCACAGAACTGCCCCCTGGCCATGGCGCATGCCGACCATCACCGGTGCGCCTTCCCAACGCTCTTTAGAAAATACCATTGCTCCCGTTGGCACTGTGAACACCGGCAGTTCCAAACCACGCTCCCAAATAATCGGCAACTTAGGACGCCGCAGATCAGTAATACTGCGCACGGTAACTTTCTTCGACGTGGCATGAACGCCTAAGGCTTCAGCCAGTGGCGACTCCCCTTCCAAAACCACCAGCGAACCAGCGGCAATCTTCGGCAACCAAACTTCTGGGGCCGCATGAGTGCCCGCAGGAATCACCACAATGCGACCATTTCCAGGCGTCATGCCGATGGCTGAAAGAATATTCGGCCAAGCGTTCGGTTCATCACCAACAATCTGATAGTTGGCGGATAGTAACAGGAAACTAATGAGAAATTGCATACCAAAGTCCTACACGCATGTCGAGGAAATACGGTTTACCGCCGGGTGGATTTGCCAACAGATATGCCCCACGAACAAAGCTGGTAGTAAGCAACATTCCAGTTGGCATGCCCGGCAATCGAACTCGCAAGCCTGGGCCAGTCTCCACAAAATTAGCCCACGCTTGCCGCCGCACGTCAGCGGTCAGATTGAAGTTCCACAGAAACGACGCCTGCACGCCTTTGGGATCCTCACTTTCCACCAATCGCCAACCTAGTTTGTTTTGTGAATAGAAGATTCCATCGTTATGAAAGCGGCTGATAAACACGGCGTCATCATTGGTTTCAAAGAAGCTCTTCCCCCATGGCCCACGCCAGGTACGCGCAAAGCTGATGCCACCACGATAATCGCTCACAGCCAAGGCCAGATCATTGCGATGCAGATAACGAATGGCCGTTCCAGCTTCAGCCCAGGCCATTACGCCGTGCTTCACTGGCGTACCAACGCCCACGCCCAGAATCACTGAATTTTCACTAAAGTATTGCGGGCTGACTCCTGGTGCTGTTTCCCCTAAAAACGACCCGCGAACATCGCCCACAAATCGCATAGAAAAATAGGGTCGCACCGGCAGAAATGGCAGCTTGAATTCCGTTTTCACTTGGCTGTAATCGAATAAATTGTGCCATCGCGAACTGTACAGTGGCATACTCCAAAACGTGGTGCGGGTGCGCGATTCTGTCGAACTCAAATTGCGATAGGCCTTGGCCGCTTCCCTGGCAATGGTTTCATCTGGGCTGCGCTGCGCAAGGCCAAACCATTTAATGGCCTCTGCATCGTCACGCAGCATGTTGTTTACCCAGCCCAACTTCAACATCACCTGGAAATCTACCGGGTCGCTTTCATGGGCGATGCGCAAATACTTCAAGGCATCCTTCATATAGCCCTTTTCATAGCTGCTCAATGCCAGTTGCTTTGCTTCAACGGAGAGCTGACTGCGAGGTGTTTCTGTGCGATGTTGAAACGATTGCGGCATTTTCAAGGCAACACGGACGCGATCCGCCAATGCGCCATTGTCATTGTTCATCACCTTGTCAAGGTATGGCATAGCTGACGCTCGCTCGCCCCGTTCCAGCAATAGAAATCCCAGTTGCGCTTGCGATAGCAAGTCATTCGGAGACTGCTCAGTGACAATTCGAAACTCCTGCTCCGCCTCGGACTTTAATGTCATGGTCAGCAACAGGTACGCTAATTCGCGATGCAACTCCACGTTAGCCGGGTCCAACTGCAACGCTTGTCGAAATTCATAAACGTATGGGTACCGCTCAGGCAATAGTTCACGAGCCTTCTCTGCTGTATGGGGCTCAGCTCCGCGCGAAGCAGCCAGCAACGCCACCAAAGATTTTTCTTGTTGGCCCAAAGCCTTTCGCACACGACCCAAATCCACCAACAACACCCGGTAATCCGGCTTCAATTTCCAGCTAACTAAATAATGTTCGGCGGCCAACTCCAATTCATCGTGATCTTCGGCCAGCCGCGCCAGTTCTTCATGGGCGCTAAAATTTTCAGGAGCGCCTGCCAGCGCCTGCTGCCACCGTGCAATGCCGTCGGCCAGGGGATGGTCAATATTTTGAAAGGCAGTTTCCGCAGTTTGTTTGGTTTGCGCGTCGCTCTCTGAAGTACGAATTCTGTTGAAGATGCGCCGCGCTTCGGACTTGCGGTTCGTCTCAAACGCTAGGAACGCATACTCCATCGCTAAGTGACTGTCAGCAGCATCCATCTTCATAGCCTCAGCAAAGGCATCCCGTGCCGACTCATTCTGCCCTGCTTTCAAAAGTGTGTAGGCAAGGTCCTTCCAGAGTGCGATCTGTTTAGGGTTTTGTGCCAATAATCGTCGGAACAAGGGGATGGCTACGTCGTAATCGTGCGTCCGTAACGCGTCATAAGCTTTCGTTGCAGGCACGTTGTCGTCGCCAAAAGCAACCCAGCTCAAGGCAATTAGCCACAGCGGTGCGATAGAGAATTTCATAGTTCGTAATAGTAGTGCTTCTTCTTCTGATAAATTCTCAGGTAAGATCAAATTGAATGGCCAATTTTAAGGGTGTAGATTATTTATTGATCGATTCCTGTCTGACAGAGCAGGAATTGTTAGTCCGTCAATCGGCACGACAATTCGTGGATGATCGGGTGATGCCGGTAATCAGAGACAGTTACCGCCAAGGAATATTTCCCATGGAACTGGTTCCAGAAATGGGGCGTTTAGGTTTCTTTGGAGCGAACCTGGAAGGCTACGGATGCGCCGGTCTGGGCAATGTGGAATACGGGCTGCTGATGCAGGAATTGGAACGCTGCGATTCAGGCCTGCGCAGTTTTGCCAGCGTCCAGGGGGCACTTGTAATGTACCCGATTCTCACCTATGGATCGGAAGAACAGAAGTCGAAATGGTTACCTAAGCTGGCTGCGGGTGAGGCAATTGGGTGCTTCGGATTAACTGAGCCGCAGTTCGGATCGAATCCGGCAGGCATGCTTACCAAGGCAGTGAAACATGGCAATGAATATGTGCTGAATGGCGAAAAAACCTGGATCACCAATGGGTCACTGGCCGATGTGGCTGTGGTCTGGGCTCGCGCGGAAGATGGTATCCGTGGCTTCCTCATAGAAAAAGGAACTCCCGGATTCACCGCTGTTGAGCTCCATGGAAAAATGTCGATGCGCGCGTCGGTGACGGCTATGCTGAACATGAACGATGTTCGGTTGCCGGAATCGGCGATGCTTCCAGGGGCACGAGGTTTGAAGGGACCTTTAGGCTGTCTATCGCAAGCCCGTTACGGCATCGGTTGGGGCGTTATCGGCGCGGCAATGGACTGCTTTGAGACGGCCCGCCAGTACACCATGTTGCGTAAACAATTTGACGATCGGCCGATTGCTTCGCACCAACTGGTGCAAGAAAAGTTGGCCGATATGATTACAGAGATCACTAAAGCACAGCTTCTGGCCCTGCATTGCGGAAGGTTAAAGGATCAGGGCAAGCTGGATTCCGCTCATATTTCCATGTTGAAGCGCAATAATGTTGCCATGGCCCTTGATTGCGCCCGCACCAGCCGCGATTTACTGGGTGCCAACGGAATCATGGATGAATACCCATTGATGCGCCATTTGTGTAATTTGGAAACGGTGAAGACGTATGAAGGGACTGACCATATCCATTGCCTGGTGATTGGGGAACGTGTAACTGGCATAGCCGCTTACAAGTAAGCCCATCTTGTTGGTATACTGATCAATGGAACTACTATGTTGATGATTCTTCTGACGATCATTCATGTGATCGTATGCTCATTTTTGGTGATCGTTGTGCTGCTGCAAAGCGGCAAAGCTGCTGATTTAGCTGGTGCATTTGGCGGCATGGGGTCGCAGACGGCCTTTGGCCCTCGCGGATCGGCGACGGTGTTAACCAAAGCGACGACGATTGCGTCGGGGCTGTTCATGCTGACTTCGCTTACTTTATCTGTAATGGCAACCCGTCAAGGAATTACTGGCGGGGGCAAATCAGTATTGGATAAAGTGAAGACTCCAGCGGCTGTAACACTGCCAAACGGCAGTGTGCCAACACCTCCAGCCGCAGCACCTTCGGTAACCTTAACCGATCCAGCGACAGGAAAGGAACAGACCATTCCGATCGATTCCAAAGTCATGTCTGCGGAAGAGATAAAAAAGATGCAGGAAGAAGCAGCAAAGAAGTCGCAACAACAGAAGAAGTAGTCCATTCATTTTTTCAAAAAGCGGGGATGGCGGAATTGGCAGACGCACTAGCTTGAGGTGCTAGCGAGTAACATCGTGGGGGTTCAAGTCCCCCTCTCCGCACCATAGATTCTAAAGCAGTTAGCAAGGCCGGTCAGAAATGACCGGCCGTTGTTTTTGAAGACTGTAGTGGTTTTGTAGGAACGAGTGTGACTTCCACCTTTGGAGAAGGACCGAACGTGATCTAAGTGGTGCTTTGTCAATGATGGGATCGCTAAGAATCTAAATGGTGACTTCATCATTCGCCCAACAAGGAGTTTTCGTTTCTAGGATTTGGCCTTCCTTCTGATGTATGCCTTTCCAGGTGTCCTTCCGGTAAGGCTGCCTACGACCTTTTGCGGCTCCTATTTCTTTGAGAAATAGATCACCAGAGGCAGTGTTTGTTGATCCTGCGTGGTTGCCTCGAGCCTGCAAGCTAACCCTCATGGGTGGTTTTTGATCGCGCTTTTCGCAAGGCCTGTTCGGGGAAGGTGCCCGGAAACTAATAATCCTGGTCAGTATAATTCCAAGGCATCCATGCAGGCGGGCAAGTCGACAAAAACTATCCCCAGCGTGATCAAACTAATCAAGTGATGGCGTGTTACCAGACTTCTTACTTCAAAGCAAATACGATTTCGCCAGATCCCTAAATGACTGCACCTGATCTGTTGCCCACGCCTCGGATTTTCCTAACTCTTTGCCCAAAATTGCTACTGCTGTGGGGGCCATTACGATTGCTGCTCGGGCATTCAACGTGAGCGCTCGCAGCCGTCTGGACAACACATCTTCTAACGTTCGAGCCATCTCAAACCTGGCCGCCCAGGCTACTTGTCCGGCTTTATAAGGCAGCGCGGGATGCAGTAACATTCCATATTCGGGTGACTCCTGGCATACTGCTTCCACATCGGTGGCATCGGAGCCGTAGAAATCTAAGCTGCCGAACTTAGTGGCATGTTGGTGGAAGCCGTGTAAGTTGAGCCGCTTCGTTACACAAGGACGATCTTCTAATTTCGCCAGTGTCACTGCATGATTCACGCAATCTTCAGCCATATGTCTGTAAGTGGTCCACTTACCGCCAGTGATTGTCAACAGCCCGGAGTTATCAATATGAATCGCGTGACTACGAGACAAAGCCGCTGTGTTCACTGCTCCTGTTGCTTTCACTAATGGCCGGATGCCCGCCCAGGTGCTCAGTACATCTTCACGCTTTGGAGGTCGGGCAAGATATTGAGCTGAAGTCTCTAGCAGAAATTCAATTTCCTCCGCCAACGGTTTGGGCTCAATGGAAGCTTCGGGAATTGGTGTATCGGTGGTGCCTACCAGCGTGTGGCCATGCCATGGTAGTGCGAACATAACGCGGCCATCGGAGGTGTGTGGCACTAAAATCGCCGAGTTGGACCGCAGAAATGATTGGTCAATAACGATGTGCACACCCTGGCTGGGCGATACCATGGCTGCTGCTTCCGGTTCAGCCATGCGACGAATTGTATCCGTAAAGACTCCGGTGGCGTTCACCACTACCTTGGCGTTCAGGTGGAACTTCTCACCAGTTTCACGATCTTCGGCTGTTACCGAATCGACGAACCCATCAGGACCGCGATTCAATGCCGTTGCGCCCATGTAATTTACTAAAGTGGCGCCTTGCTCGGATGCGGTCTCGGCTAAATGAAGTAAGAAACGAGTGTCGTCAAATTGACCGTCGTAATAGACTACGCCGCCACGCAGACCTTCTGTTTTGATGGCAGGGAGGCGTTCCAGTGTCTCTTCACGATTCAGAACTTGCGATGGGCCGAAACCGTACTTACCGGCGAGTAAGTTGTAGAGTTTCAAGCCGACACCGTAAAATGTTGCTTCCCACCATTCGTAATTAGGCACAACGAAGGCCAGATCATGAACCAGATGGGGAGCGTTCTGACGCATCAATCCGCGTTCTTCCAACGCTTCCATGACCAGGGCAACATCCCCTTGTTCCAGATAGCGGACGCCGCCGTGTACTAACTTAGTCGACCTGCTGGATGTCCCTTTACCGAAATCATTTTGTTCCACCAATGCAATATCGTAACCGCGCGACGCGGCGTCAACTGCAACGCCCACACCAGTGGCCCCGCCGCCGATAATCACCATGTCCCAAGGCTTGGTACGTTCCCGAAGTCGACGGACCATCTCCTCACGAATCATTGTTCAATCCAACCTTTAGAGCGTTCCACGGCACGCTGCCATTGCCGTTGCAGGGCATTCGACTGGTCGCGATTCATCTTCGGTTCATAACGCTGATCCACCTGCCACTGCGTAGCCGTTTCGGCAGTGGATGCCCAGAAGCCGGTGGCTAAGCCTGCCAAATACGCTGCGCCAAGTGCTGTTGTCTCGCTCACTTTGGGGCGGACAACGGGAACTCCTAATAAGTCAGCTTGTATCTGCATGAGTAAGTCATTACGGGAGGCACCGCCATCTACTCTAAGTTCAGTAAGAGGGATGCCCGCGTCGGCACGCATGGCCGTGAGTAAGTCGGCCACCTGGAAAGCGATGCCTTCTAACGCTGCCCGTGCGATGTGGGCTTTGGTTGTGCCGCGGGTTAAACCAACCATAGTTCCCCGCGCGTATTGATCCCAGTGAGGCGTACCCAGACCTGCAAATGCGGGAACCAGGTAGACACCGCCGTTATCGGGAACAGTGCGGGCCAGCCCTTCAATTTCATCGGCTGACTGAATCATACCCAAGCCATCACGCAGCCACTGCACCACGGCGCCCCCAATGAACACGGAGCCTTCCAACGCGTACTCCGTCTTTCCGTTGATTTTCCAGGCGATGGTGGTTAGCAGACTATTCTTTGATTCGGTTGCCTGCGTTCCAGTTTGTTGTAGCAGGAAGCAACCGGTGCCATAAGTATTCTTGCTCATCCCTGGGGAAAGACACATTTGCCCAAACAAAGCTGCTTGCTGATCCCCAGCGATTCCGGCAATGGGAATGCCGTCGGCAGTTTCACCATACACTTCCGAAGATGATTTCACTTCTGGCAACATAATGGCGGGGATACGAAACAGTGCCAGCAGGTCTTCATCCCACACGCCAGTGTGGATGTTGAACAGCATTGTTCTGGAAGCGTTGCTGGGGTCGGTTACATGGACTTTGCCGCCAGTGAGTTGCCACACCAGCCAGCTATCCACGGTTCCAAATGCCAACTCTCCACGCGCTGCGCGGTCACGAGTTCCGGCGACATTGTCCAAAATCCAAGCGACTTTCGATCCTGAAAAATAAGCGTCAATGATCAGGCCAGTCTTTCGTTGAATCATGGTGGCATGGCCGTCGCGCTTCAGTTGATCGCAAAAGCCGGCAGTGCGCCGATCCTGCCAAACAATGGCGTTGTAGACCGGTGCGCCTGTCTTACGATCCCAAACAATGGTGGTTTCACGCTGGTTGGTGATGCCAATGGCGTGGGGCTTGTTGGGAGAAGTGGCGGCAACTTGTTCCAGCACTGCCTTTTGCGAAGCCCAGATTTCCAGAGGGTCGTGCTCCACCCAACCAGCTTGCGGGTAGATTTGTTGGAACTCGCGTTGAGCGATGCCGTGGATGTTGCCGTGCTGATCGAAGAGTATGGCGCGGGAGCTGGTAGTACCTTGGTCAAGAGCGAGGATGAGTGACATGGAAGACTCCAGGATATCGTAGCTGGCAGTACTTCTAAATGTTGTGTTGGAAAGAAATGATTGGTTAAACTTTCGTAACGCGACTTGCGACACTTCGGCCTTGCGATCAAACCAGCGTTTCAAAAATACAATAGTGGGATTGCTGGCCACTTCATCCGTTGAAACCGCCGCCCAGCGGTTTTGTCTGATTTACAGACTCACTTACTCAACTCCCCAGCCAAGTATGTAACACGAATATTGCGTAGTAGCGATCCCACTGATTGGTTGAACTGCGACTCGAACCGATCCGAGTGCCCCCGTGTTTTGACGGCAGGGCTTGCGGAAAAGAGCATTCTGGCCAGAACTTATCTCTCACTGATCATGCTAGCAGGTGGGTGAAAGAGCTTTAGGTCGGTTGAAATGGGCGCGAATTGAAATGATTGAAGATACACTTTGTATTTTGTTGTGACCGTCCGCTACACTCGGACTCTATGCTCTTATGTCCTGTCCGCGATTGTCACATGCCCCTGGTGCGTGATGACCGTCGGTATGTCTGTGCGATTGGGCATTCCTTTGATATTGCACGCAGCGGCTATATTAACCTGCTTCAACCACAAGAGCGACGATCCAGGAACCCCGGCGATACGGCTGAAGCAGTGGTGGCTCGGCGACGATTGCATGATCGTGGCGTGACTCAGCCCTTACTGCGGGGCATTGCGGATATGCTGGCCGCCAAGCCCGACGATGTGGTTCTGGATGCTGGTTGCGGCGACGGTTTCTACTTGGGCACACTGGCTGGCGAAATTGGCTTTGATGCCCACGGAGTGGACATCTCAATTCCGGCAGTGGATGCGGCGGCGCGACGTTACCCGGCATGCGAATGGATTGTGGGAAATGCGGATCGAGTGGTGCCTTATGCCGACCGGACATTTTCCATCATCCTTTCCATCACCGCGCGGATGAATGCGGGGGAATTTCGACGTGTCCTTCGTGATGACGGACGCCTGCTGGTAGCCGTTGCGGCACCGGATGACTTAATTGAATTACGCGATATGGGTCGTGATCGGGTGGCCCGTACCGTTGAGACATTCGCACCGGGCTTCACCTTAACGGATCAGCGCCGTGTGACAACGCATGCTGACCTGGATGTGGAAGGGGTGGACGACGTGCTGCATTCCATTTACCGGCCAATGCGGTCAGAGCCTTTGGCAGCCATGCGAGTTACCTTCAGTTTAGATTTATTGCTGTTCAGTAGAAAGGGTTAAGAGTGGCTGATCGAGAAGCAATCGCTGTTGCAAGTCCATCAACTGAGCGATGCTTAATTGCTCTGCACGCAGACCTGATTCCGGGTGCGAGTCCACTTTTTCCTTACCGAAAAATGGCACCAAATTATTCCGCAAGGTCTTCCGCTTCTGACTGAAACAGCGTCCGACAAAGGTGAGGAATTCGGTATGGTCAGCGGCGGGTTTAAGTATTAATTGGACCACAGCAGAATCTACTTTGGGCGGCGGTGTAAAGGATCCGGGTGGAACCTTGAACAGCAACTTTGCATCGGCATGCAATTGCGTACGCACCGAAAGTAAGCCGTAATCACGAGACCCTGGGGCGGCCACCATCCGCTCGGCCACTTCTTTTTGAACCAGTATGGTAGCGTGGCTCAACACATTGCTGGCTGCAAAAATACGTTCCAAAATGGGCGATGTGATGTAGTAGGGAAGATTACCGGCTAAGACCGCCGGACCCCATTGCGATAAATCGGTTTGGAGGACATCGCCTTGATGAATGATCAGTCGAGGATCTTCGTCAAAGCGCTGCTTCAGATGATCCACCATGATGGGATCAATTTCAATTGCCACCACACGCTCTGCCCGCTCCAACAGCAACGCTGTTAGTGCTCCCTGCCCTGGACCGATCTCCAGAATCAGAGGGTGTGGTTGACGACAAACGGCTTTGGTGATCCGTTCCAGTATCGGCTTGCTACGAAGAAAGTGTTGCCCAAGCTTTTGCCCCAGAGTGCCCTAACCCTTTACGTCCATGCGGCTATGTTGGATGGTGATGCGCAACTTACCTTGCGTGGGTGCTCCAAAAAAATTGGCGGGCTTGAATTTTGTTACCAGTAAATTGTTTTCAATGGATCGGCGCAGAACAGAATCCTTCATCAACTGTATGCCTTCCGTTGGAACGGAGTAGCCAATCATACGGCCTTGTTCGTCAATGGTAACGTCCACCACCAGGGTGGCAGAATCCAATTTACTAGCGCCTGCTAAACCGAAGGGCCACAACTCTTTTACTTGGGCTTCTTCGTAAATGATTCCGGGGGAATCAAACTGTGGGCGGTAACCGGAGACTAGCGTTGGGTACAGCAAGCCGAACATCACCAAGGCAGATGTGAGTCCGCCAGCGAAGGGAAGGGCCAGCGGACGCATCAGATTTTGATACAACAAGGAGAAGTTTGCGGCCCAGGTGCGTAAGGTAGAAGCAATCGTGCGATGAGCAGCGGCGTAAGTGCGTTCGCGAGAAGCAATCACCCGCAAGTTTGTTCGCAAATGCTCTGGCATCTGTTGTTTTGGCAGAGTTCTCAGCATGGAACGAATGGGATCGTTGCTCTCGGGTTCGAAATCCTGAATGTTTTTCATAATCTTTCAGTCCTTCAACTACCTGTCTCCACCAATGGATACTTGCGCGTGAAACTTGTGCGTGGTACCTGCGAGCAGGGTAGACTCCTGTTCCAACAGTATTTTTCTCAATTGATCGCGACCACGAAGAATCCTGGTTTTGACCGTGCCCAACGATACCTGCATGATGCCCGCAATTTCTTCGTAACTCAGATCCTCAATATCGCGCAGTACCACTGCTGCCTTAAAAATTGGTTTCAGTTGACCCAGCGCAACTTCAATCTGCATCTTCTTTTCGTGACTTAATGTCACGTCAAAAGGACTGCGCGCGGGGTCTGCCAAATGTTCGGAGTAGGATTGCGTATCCTCATCCTCACCATCCAGGCCAACCTCTTGTCTTTTATGCCGACTAAACCAGCGTCGATGGTTATGCGCTTCATTGACCGCAATGCGGTAGATCCAGGTTTTCAAACTGCAGTCGGACCTGAATTTTCCAATATTGCGGAAAATCTTAAGGAACACATCCTGCACCACATCGTTAGCTTCCCCAGGATCTGACAGAAGTCGATAAACCACGCTGTAGACTGGCGAGGAAAAGCGATTGATTAGGGTTTCGTAAGCTTGCTCCTCCCCGGCTTGTAAGCCGACGAGCAACTGCTGATCACGAAACGCGAGATCCGCTACGTCCCCACGATCACGCCCTGTTTCCAGGTATAGGCCAATTGAAGTGTCCGCCACGACGATACCCTCGTCTCACCCTAACATTTTCCGTCCCAAACTTCCATGGACCATTGGACGGTGTTATTCATATTGACACCGCATAGATAGGAAAAGTTCCAGTTGAATTAGGGTTCCAGCAGATGGGCGACGCTACTTCTTAATTGAGCCGTGAAGGATTCCCGATCTTTCAGCGTCAGACCTTCTACAGGAATGGGATCGCCGATTCGAACCCGCACGTTTCCGGAGTGGATCACTTTGCTATCGCGAGGCATGATTTGGCGAGTACCAATAAGGCCTAAAGGAACAACGGGCACTCCGGCTTTAATGGCGACGAACGCAGCCCCGCCCTTGAATTGGCCGAACACACCATTGCTACGGCCACCTTCGGGAAATATCAGCAGGGAAATCCCCATTTCCCGAACAGTCCTGCCTGCATCGTTCATGCTGCGGACGGCGTCGCGAGGATTTTCTGTTTCCACAGGTATATGCCCGGCAGTTCGCAAATGATGACCCAGGAATGGGATTCGAAATAATCCGGCACGGGCCATAAAACGAAAATTAGAGGAAATATTCGCTAGTAAAACGGGCGTATCGGCATAGCTGAGGTGATTGGAAACGAAGATATAATTTTGCGACAAATCCAGCTTTTCAAGTCCTTCAACGGTCACTCGAATTCCCATAAGTCGGCACAGCATTCTGGCCCAGACGCGAGCGCACCACAGCTGCATCCGTCCACCCTTATCGAACGGCATCACGGCGAGGCTGCACGAGCCCATCAACATAGTAGCGACGATGATCAGCGGCGCTCGATAGACGATGGTGATAAAGGCAGCGAACATATTTTTCAGATGGACCGTTCCTTAGACCCGTACTTGCCATCCAGCAAAGTGGCCACTTGATGTTCCAGTTCCCTGGTGAACTGCTTGCGATCTTTGCGGGTCAAGTGGGCGACGGGTAACGGATCGCCAATTTTGATCAGTACGTTTCCGGGATGGAAGATAGACCCGTGCATGGGTAGAATCTCACGAGTGCCGATGAGCGCCACGGGGACCACAGGCACCCCGGATTGAATAGCCAAATAAGCGGCACCGCCTTTGAATTTCCCGAACTTACCGGCAGAGCGTCCGCCTTCAGGGAAGATCAGTAGAGAGAGACTTTTTTCCCGGACAATGCGACCTGCGGCACCCAAAGTGCGCACAGCAGCGAAAGGGTTTTCCAACATCACCGGGATGTGACCGGCAGTGCGTAGATGGCTACCCATAAAGGGGATGGAAAATAATCCACTCTTGGCCAGGAAGCGAAAATTCAGAGGCAGATTTCCTAAAAGTGCAGGAGTGTCTGTATAGCTTAGATGGTTGGATGCGAAGATGTAATTGCGCGATAGATCCAGTTTTTCCAAGCCTTCGAACTTCACACGGATTCCCATGGACCAGCAGTTCATTTTCGCCCAAAAACGAGCGATTCGGATTTGTCGATTGCCATCTTTATCGAATGGGGAAACAAGCAAACTGATAGTTCCCATAATGGCAGTAGAACCAAAAAAGAATGGGTCGGTGAGAAGGAAAGTTCGCAGAATAGCCAACATGCGCCAGTTCCTATTGTATGAGGAGTGAGCGTGCTTCACCCACTAAATAAAGTGATCCGGTGATAAAAGTAACATCCACATCGGCAATCGCGGCGATGGCATCGGACAGGCGGGGATGGATAGATACGTTGGTATTGGATGAAAATTCCAGCAGCGCTTCGGGTCGTAAAGCGCGTGGTATGTTGGGCGCGGTGAGAATCAATTTATGAGCCAGTGGGAAAAGCGTTATCGCTAATTCGTCAATGGATTTGTCACGCATGGCACCAAAGATGATGCCGATTTTCTTGTTGTTGAAAAATCGCTTGATGTAATCAGCTAAGGCTCGAGCCCCGGCGGGATTGTGAGCGCCATCCACAATGATGCGCGGTGAGTCGCACACTTGTTCCAGGCGACCTGGCCAGGCAACGGAGGCAATGCCCTGCCCTATGGCGCTATCGTCCACGCCCATTACGCGTAAAGCCAACGCAGCGGTAATGCTGTTATCCAATTGATGGTCGCCAGCCAGGGGGCAAGTAATGTGCAGGTTCTCAAACCGATAGCGGCAGCCACGTTCATCCAGTTGCACATCGTTAGGAATCCAACGCTGAGTGAGGTGTAATGGGCAGCCCAATTGACTGGCGCGCTGCTGAATCACGTTCATCGCAACATCGTTTTGTTTGGCAATGACCGCATGCCGTCCACTTTTCAAAATGCCGGCTTTTTCTGCAGTAATGGATTCGATACTGGAGCCTAAAAATTGTTCGTGATCGTAATCAACAGGCGTGATCACGGCCACTTCCGGGATGACCACATTGGTTGCATCCAGACGACCGCCAAGTCCGACCTCATACACCGCAGCATCTACATTGTTCTTGCGAAAAAGATGGAAGGCCATTAGAGTGACGGTTTCAAAATAGGAAGGGTGAATTTCAAGAGCACAGGATTCAAGCAGACGTTCCGCAGCTTGATGGACGACGTCGAAGGCAGAGGAGAATTCAGTGGGACCAACAGGTACGCCATTAATGCGGATTCGTTCGGTAGGTTGCTGCAGGTGAGGCGATGTGTAAAGCCCGGTCTTCAATCCGGCGGCGCACAAACCGGAGGCGATCATGGCGCTGGTTGAGCCTTTACCATTGGTACCGGCAACGTGAACTATGCGTCCGTGACGTTGCGGATGGTCCATGGCATCAAGCAGCAGAAGCATGCGATCCAGGTCTAATTTGGCACCGCGCATTTCATTGCCTAAAGAGTATAGGTATCCTACAGAATCAAAATAATTCATGGGCTTGAGTCAGCTTCTATCAGGATGACAGATGATGCTGTGTTACGCTTCCTATCAGAGGTTATGAACAAATGAAAAAATTAGTGCTCTTGCTAACCACCTCGCTTGCCCTTTTTGGACAAGCAGGCAAGACCACCCTGAAGCCGGGAGATTCAGCTCCGGATTTCAGCCTGACCGGTTCCGATAGCAAGACGTATACGCTATCGCAATTCAAAGGCAAAAATCCAGTAGTGCTGGCATTTTTCCCGCTCGCTTTCACCGGTGGTTGAACAAAAGAAATAACTGGATACCAGGCTGGTATCTCCAAATTTGAAGGAATGGACGTAAAGGTCTTAGCCGTGTCAGCAGACAACCAACCAACGTTGGCACATTGGGCGAAAGAACTGGGCGCGACATTTCCATTGTTGAGTGATCATATGCGCGGCACGGGGATGAAGTATGGAGTGCTTTTACCGGCTGGATTCTTTAGTCGGACAACCTTTATTATTGACACCGACGGGAAGATTGTCGAGATCATTGAAGGTTCAGCGGCACTGGATGCGGCAGGTTCTGAGGAAGCTTGCAGGAGGGTCGTCAAGAAACCCTAATCGACTTATTCGGAGCTGAGAAGCCCGTCCTGGCTCAGGCCACGGCGGGCTTTTTTTGATTACCGCGATCACTTTTTATAACTGATGGTCCAATATAGAAGAATATGACGGCAGACACTTTCCGGCACCTTTTAATCGGAGCAAGCAAATAATGACCCCGCCTCGTTCCACTCGTGGATCCTCGAATAGTTTATCGTTCCCCATCCTCATGGCGGTGATCGCGACCCTTTATCTGGCTCGTGAAATTCTTATTCCTCTGGCGTTTGCGGTGACTCTGACATTTATTCTGGCGCCCGCTGTAGCCTGGCTCATGAAGCTGCGCTTCACACGGGCTCCTGCGGCCTTGGTTGTGGTGGTTCTCACCATCGTCACAACTGGAGCGGTTGGGTACGTTATTTTCAACCAACTGATCCAAGTGTTGGATGAACTGCCGGTTTATAAAGAAAATATTCACAACAAAATTGAAGCCATCCAATCGCCTGCCAAAGGGGCGCTGGGGCGGGCTACTGAAAATGTTAAGGACCTGGCTAACGAACTGTCTACCCCGCAAAAGCCAACCACAGCACCGCAGCAGAAAGAACGAACCATACGAGGCAATGCGCCGAAACAGTCGGATCGTCCTATGCCCGTGCAGATTGTCAACGAACCGGCCAATGAGCTTCAATATCTTCGTGATCTGAGCAAGTCGTTTCTCACTCCACTTGGCACCGTGGGAATCGTCCTCATCTTTACTGTCTTTCTTCTGATCGAACAAAACGACCTTCGCAATCGATTGTTCCGGCTGGCTGGTTTGAGTCGCTTAAATTTAATGACGCAAGCTTTGGATGACGCCACAATCCGAGTTAGCCGATACTTACTACTGCAATTCCTTGTGAATGGAGGCTTCGGCATCTTGATTGGGGTCGGCCTGTACTTCATCGGAGTGCCCTACGCTGCTTTGTGGGGAACGGTGGCAGCACTGCTGCGCATCGTGCCCTACGTGGGTTCTTTGATCGCCGGCGTACTTCCCTTGATGCTCTCCCTGGCTGTGTTTGATAGTTGGCTGCCACCGCTGCTAGTATTTCTGATGTTCATGCTTCTGGAACTTGTGACAGGCAATTTTATTGAACCGTGGCTATATGGAATGCACACCGGAATTTCATCCCTGGCGCTGCTGCTGACCACGGTGTTTTGGACCACGTTATGGGGACCTTCCGGCCTTATTCTTTCCACACCATTGACGGTTTGTTTGGTGGTGCTGGGTCGTCATGTACCGCAATTTTCTTTTCTACATGTCCTACTGGGTGACGAACCTGTATTGGAAACTGAAGCTCAGCTTTACCAGCGTTTACTGGCCATGGATGATCAGGGTGCTCGTGCCGTTGTGGATCAATATCTTACTCAGCACACCATGCTGCAACTTTACGATGCGGTGATGATTCCAACCATGAGCATGGTAGAAAAAGATCGCCATAAGGGTGCGCTGGATCCAGGGCGTGAAGAATTTATATTTATGAGTATGCGCGAGATGATCGGCGAGTTATCCGTGCGAACGTTACCTGCTGAAGACGATACACCCGCCGAAATTACTGAAGCTGGACGCTTTTTGTGCCTGCCCGCTAACGATGAGTCTGACGAGATCACCGCTGCCATGTTGGCCCAACTGTTGGAAGCTGCAGGACGCGTTACTATTTCCATTCCAAAAGACGGCCGATTGCCGCAAACTATCCGTACCATCTCGCCAACCGAGGATGATGTTTTCTGCGTATCCGCGTTGCCGCCATTCGCCTTTACCAGGGCGCGCGATCTTTGCATCAATTTGCGGCGATGGTACCCTAAGACCAAAATTATTGTCTGTGTATGGGGATACACTGGCGAAACTATTCGCGCTGTCGAACGGTTTCAACCAGCCAAGCCGCATCACTTTATCACCAGCTTTTCATCGGCACTGAACTATCTGCTTTCCCCTGACACCAACACCACGAATTCCACCTTGTAAAATGGTGGCATGGCACTTGTTTACGCTTCCTGGCTGCTATCAAAACTTGACGACCCAAATGTCCTGGCAATTGACGCGCGCTTCACCCTGGGTAGTCCCCAAGCCGGGCTGGATGCCTATCAGCTTGGCCATATCCCGGGTGCGCGATTCGCCGATCTGGAACGTGACCTTAGCGCACCTGTCCAGCCGAATCGTGCGGGCGGACGCCATCCGTTGCCCGCTGTGGAAACGCTCGCTGCAACGCTTTCGCAACTCGGAATTTCTAATCGCCATCACGTAATCGCCTACGATGACCCCAGCAATGGTGCCGCCTTTTGTGCCACGCATCTTTGGTGGATGTTGCGCTACATGGGTCATGACATGGTCAGCGTGCTGGACGGTGGCCTTCCTGCCTGGCTCGCAGCTGGCGGGTCACTCACTACCGAAATCCCGACCCATGTGCCCGCAACTTTCATCGCCAAACCAAGAGCCGAAATGCTGGTAGATGCCAACTACGTTCAAAACCGCGCACAGAACACCGTGCTGATCGACTCACGGGCCCCCGAACGTTTTCGCGGTGACGTGGAGCCGCTCGATTGGAAAGCCGGGCATATACCTGGCGCAATCAATCTCAACTGGGCAAGCGCTATGGAACAGGGCCAATGGAGATCCCCGAAAGCTCAGCAGGATCGCATTGACGATCCCATCAAAGGGAATGCAGAAATCGTCTTCTATTGCGGCAGTGGAATCAGCGCCACAGCGAATCTGTTCGCGTTGGAACTGGCCGGCGTGAAAGGGGCCAAACTCTATGCAGGCAGTTGGTCCGATTGGATTAGCGATCCCTTACGTGGCATTGAAACAGGCGAGTCTAAAAGCTAATCCGCAGCACGGCCTGAATTTTGGCGAGGATAGTTCGCTGAACCATTGATCTGCCCAAACGCTGTGTTGAACTGATCCGTAATCGGGGCGGCGAACAGAACGTGGTTGAAGGCATTCAGACCCTCACCGCGCAATTGGACCTCAGCACCTTTTTCGTTCAACTTCCAACGCTTGTTGATGGATAGATCCACGTTGTCCATGGAAGGTCCACGCACATTGGCGAATCGGAACGGCCAGGTGCGGTAATGATATGCGGCGGGTCTGGTAGCGGTATTGCGGGTGAACCCTGCGTTGGTGTTGAACCATTGTTCAGTGGTTTGCGCACCATTGCGAATATCGTCCGTATTGCCTTGAAAAACCACATCACCCCAACCCAGCGGAATGCCCGATTGAAAAATCCAGATGGTAGAAAGTTGCCAGCCGCCAATCACTCCATCCACCACACGGGGAACGGATCGCAGCAGCTTACCACGCCGCCCGAAAGGCAATTCATACATTGCAGCTAACGTCACACGTGACGTCGATCAGCACCGGCCAACGATTCATAAGGCATGGCATCACCGGGATTCAAATAGCCTACTGCTTCCATATTTTTTGCCCAGGTGTAAGATCCATTCAGTCCCAGGCCAGTGGAAAATCGACGAGAAGCGCGCAGTTGCAGAGAATGATACCAGGCATAGCCTTTAACATTGCTGGTGTTCACCGCCGCAAATTGCGGAAAGGGTTTCAGCAAGGTTTCCCGTGTGATGGTGTTGTTGTTACCTAACCCTCCATTCACACCAGCAAGACGTACGAAGGGGTTGGCCACATTGGCACCCAAATAATTGACCCGCTCGACATCGAAAAACGGACTGCGGGATAGGAGGTCGTTACCCACCACATTCAGGTCGCGAGCCACTTCCAGTTTCGTGGCGCGATTGCCCACATAAGCAGCCTCCACCATGGTGGTGCGGCCCAGTTGACGTTGTAAGCTGGCTTGCCACCGTTGATTGTAAGATGCCTTCGCCGCGGGAGTGAAGAATGTGATGGAGTTGCCGACATCGGTCATCAATCCCCCGCGATTCCCTACCGAATCCAAAATGCCATCGGGGAATGGGTTAGACAAGGTTCCGACGAAAGACAGCCCAGTATCGCGGCTGGGAATCAAGGAAGTGTTGCGCTCATACCCGTTCTGCAGCACGTCGGTTCGTCGCAGACCCAGACCGCTGAAATACATTCCATAGCCAGCTCTAAAAACTGTCTGCTTGAGAAAAGTGTAAGCCAGGCCAATGCGCGGCATCAAGTTGTTTTTGTCACGCGCCCATAACTCCCGAGGCTGTCCATTGACTCCTGCAAAAACTAATCCACCGCGAACGTTGAATTGGCTGGGCAGCAGTTCTTTCGTCGGATTAGCCGCGTAACTGGCGGCGTAGGCGGCCTGTGCTTCCTTCTCTATAGGAAGCGACGTGTTGAAATCAAAATCACGCACGCTACGGTTATAACGTTCCGTCAACGGGCCTTCAATTTCGTATCGCAGACCAATGGTTAAAGTCAGATTCCGTTTCACCCGCCAATTGTCCTGCACATAGCCAGCCCATAGTGTGGATTGCTCCGCTAAGTCGCCGTTTCTGGCAATGAAACTGGTGGCAGCATGCAGGCCCAACAGGAACGCAGCGAACCCTTGGTCCAACGGTGATGCCACTGCGTTGTCCATTGGCCCTTTGGTCCAAGTGGTGTCGAAAATAAAACTGCCGCTGCGAGTCGTGTTGCCGTTATAACGGTTCTGACGGTAGGCACGCGCTTCCAAGCCGAAGTCCACATTGTGGTTGCCTCGCAACTTATTGAAGGCCACTACAACAGAATGGGTATCCATGAACCGAGCCTCACCAGCATTGTTCGTGGTGAAGTATCCATTAATATTGAACACTGGAAATTCACTTTGATCAGGACTAATCAGGCTGGCAAATGACTTTGGAAATCCCAGACTGGTGAGGTCGAAGTTTAGCCCATGCAAGGGAGTGGTTCTTCGTGTGAAGCGCGTATAGCCGTATCGCAAGTTCAGCACCAGAGTTGGAGAAATTGCCAGAACTTCATCAAACGACGCACCCCTTGGCGAATAGGCTTCCCGCAATCCGGTGGCCTGATTTTCAAAGTAATCGTTGCGGCGCGTATCGCGTTCGTACATGTTGCCGCGGATGAAAATCCGGTTCCTGGCGCTGAGGTTATGATCCACACGAACGGTGTGCGTAAAGTAATCAGCAAGCTCTGGACTGGTGGGTTTCGGGAAATTGTTGCGGTGGTCCGAAGTGGTTCCCACATTGATTGGCAGCGGGAAATAAGTCTGCACTTTGCTGGACACCGGATTGATGAGACTTGGCGGGATCAGGTTACCGGGAAACGGATCCTGCTGATAGCGAATGGTGCTATTGTCAACCCGTCGGCGGGTGAACGGATTGTAAATCTGATAATTGGCGGCAATCTTCGTAAGCTCTGAAAAATCGCCTTTGCGCATGTCGGCATTAGGAACGGTAAGCGTGGCACCACTGCGCGGACGGCTATCGGAGAGGGCTTCATAAGCCCACATGAAGAAGGTCTTGTTGCGGCCGTTGTAGACTTTGGAAATGAAGATGGGACCACTGAGTGCGCCACTCCAACGGTCGTACTCGAAATCGCCACGGCCTATGTTCGCCCTGTTGGCGAAGAAATCGTTAGCCATCCACTGCGGTTTCATTTTGGTGTAAGTGCCACTGCCATGCAGCTTATTAGTTCCAGAGCGCAGGCTGATGTTGACCAGCCCACCAGAACTCTGCCCCGTGCGGGCGTCAAAGGAGCTGGTTTCCACACGCACTTCACCAATGGCATCCACAGGAGGAACATATCCTGCGGCAACCTTGCCATTGCTGCCCTTTGAAGTATTGGAAACACCATCCAGCGTAATATCAGTGGTGCCGCTGGCGCTTCCGCTCATACTGTAATCCACAATATGAGTGGGTTCGTAAGGACGGTTCAGTTTGGGGTCACCTTCAAATGTTGTGCCTGGGGCCAATGCGATCAACGCATAAGGATTGCCATGGGCAATGGGCATTTCAGTTAATTCTTTGGTGCCGATTAAGATGCCCAGGGTGGCGTTGGAAGATTCAACCAACGGGGCTGAATCGGTGACGTCAATCGTCTGGGCAACGTCGCCTAATTCCAGCTTTACGTCAATCTGTAAATTGTCGTTGACGCTGACCGTAATGCCGCGACGCATGAATTTCTTGAATCCCTGATGTTCAACATAGATCTGGTAGCTGCCTGGAATCAGAAGCGGAGCGGCGTAGCTGCCATGCTGGTTCGTGGTGAGAACAGTATCAATCCCCGTTTCCACATTGCGAATCATCACGCGAGCACCAAGTATCGCCGAGTCTTGTTGATCGGTAACCTGACCGGCAACAGTGCCTCTGGAATCCTGCGCCAGCATGAACAAAGAAGTGAATAGAAAAAGTGCGGATAAACGTGAAATGGTGAATGTAGACATGCAAGAACCCAGTGAAGTGCATATTATCACTAATCGTAAGTAGGCTTCTTTTTTTGGTAGAAGGCATACTATTTGATATGGCAATCACTTGCATCATCCGATATGAGATCGATCCGTTTCAGCGCGACCTATTCAAGAAGTACGCCCAAAACTGGGGTCGCATTATTCCCCGCTGTGGAGGACATTTGATTGGATATTTTCTACCTCATGAAGGCACCAACCATGTAGCCTGGGGGTTGATTGCGTTCAATAGCCTTGCCCAGTATGAGGCGTACCGCACTCGATTGAAATCCGACCCCGAGGGACGTGATAATTTTGCCATGGCGCAAACCAATCGGCTCATTTTGAAAGAGGAAAGAAATTTTGTGGAGAATGTAGATGGAACGACGGACATTCCATCCATGATGGGGAAATCTGAATGACCACTCAGGCTGAGAAGGGACACATATTTCGTGGGTTGCATCAACGCGCAGGGGCCTTCCTCATTCCCAATCCGTGGGACATTGGATCGGCGCGATTACTGGCACATTTAGGTTTTGAAGCATTGGCCACCACCAGCGCCGGTTTTGCATTCTCCGTGGGACAGCAAGACAACACGACGGATCGTCAGCAGATGATAACGCACGTATCGGCAATCGCGGCGGCCACGGAACTGCCCGTTAGTGCCGATCTTGAAAATGGCTTTGGCGACGCCCCCACCGTGGTGGCAGAGACGATCCGACTTGCGGTAGCGGCGGGGCTGGTGGGCTGTTCCATTGAAGATGCAACCCAGCAATCAGATCATCCTATTTATGATCTCGAACACGCAGTGGAGCGAATCCGCGCGGCTGCCGAAGTAGTACAAGCACTTCCCTTCCCTTTCACTTTGACCGCACGTGCTGAGAATTATCTGGTAGGTCAGCCTCACCTGAAAGAGACGATCAAGCGGCTGCAAAGTTATCAGGAAGCGGGTGCAAATGTTTTGTACGCTCCAGGATTAACCAGCAAGGAGGAGATTACCGCCGTGGTCAGTTCTGTCGATCTCCCAGTGAACGTATTGGCGGGACTCAAGGGTATTAGCCTGAGCCTGGAAGAACTATCGGCAATGGGAGTGAAGCGAGTGAGTGTAGGCAGCGCCCTATCCCGCAGCGCCTTGGGAGCCTTTCTCCGTGCTGCAAAGGAAATGCGCGAACACGGTACATTTACGTTTGCGGAAGATGCTGTAAGTTTCTCGGAACTCAGTGCTATGTTCAAGAACCATGAGGACAAGATTCAGTAACTTTGGGTGGGGCAGGCAGTTTCGCTTCAAGTGTTATCAGCGTTCATCAGCGGCCATTAATCTGGGCCGCTGATGGACGCGATGTACGCTGATTACAACAATTTGGGCCAGGGTTGGTTTACAAGAAATGTAGCTCCGAGTCAAAGTCTGGAACCCATGCACCAAGTCGCCAGACAGCAGAAAATTCCTTCCTATAAATAACTTTTATTTTTATTAAATCAACACACCATTTCCCATTGGATAGGAATCGCGTATATGATGATCCTGGATATGTGGTACGCAGCATACTTGATCTACTTCGATACAATTCCTGACGACACCGGTATTGGAACCGTTCGCGTCCGACAGGATTTGGTGTTGGTGGAATCTGGCGAACCCGAAACCGCCTTTGAAAAAGCGAATCAGATTGGGAAAACAAGACTGTACACAAATGGGGATTTCAATCTTCACTTTCAAGGTTTGACCGACCTGATGCCTTTGACCACAGGCATTCACGATGGAGCGGTGATTGACGCATCGTCGGACGCCATTGCCACGAAATTGATTGACCTGTTTTTAGCTGCAAAAACAGATTTAACCGCTCGCAGCCAGGAAGAAGCAATGCAACTGGACGGCGGTAGTCATTGGTATTTGGCCCAATTGGTTTTTTCCAGTTGTCCCCAATGGGAATTGGCAGTGGAACGCCAAAAAGTACTGAAAGAGTTGGTGCTGATCAATGCTGACGAATCCGACGGAGCTTTTTACCGAGCCGTAGTGTTTGGGAAAGATCGAAGCATGCGCCTGCCCCCTGCCGAACCTGGAGGTCAGTGGCATTTTCGTGGGCTGAACGACCTCACCATTGTGGAAGATCCAATTGCCGATGGAATGGTTTTGTTGTCTGAAAGATTTCAAGTCCCACGCGGGGATCAGTTGACACTGGTGCGGTCGAAAGAGGAAATGAAAGCTTTAGCCATTCAGTAGATTCACGGCTAAGGAAAGATTGAAAAACAGGTAACCTATAACCTAAGCCCGATGCTCAACCGGATTCTACCCATCACCTTGCTGTGCACTGCCCTGCTGGCTCAGGACCCTGCACCTAACCGCATCCTTCGCCCGACAGACGGCGCTACGCTGACAGGGAAGATCGACGGCATTGCCAAAGTAGTAAAAACCGGCCAACTTTTCCTGGATGGAGTCCCGTTGCCGACAAATGAAATATTTCCTGGAGTGCTTACCTTCGGCTTAACTTCAACTACGGGCCAACACGTTTTGGAATTACGCTTCGAAGGAGGCAGCCAGAAAATCGACTTCTATTCGGGTAACGCCGAAGCAACAGGAAAGACCTTCCGCGTTCATCCTCCGTCAGCATCCTGCGAAACTTGCCATGCAGTGAAAGCTGGCATCTGGAGTTTTAAGACTGACCCGCTGGAGGCAACCTGCGCTGGCTGTCACAATTTGAAAGAATTCGCTAAAACGCACACCCATAACACCGGCCAACTTGCAGAATGCGGGATGTGCCATAATCCTCACGGATCCACGGAAGCCTTCCACTTGAAATATCCGCGGAACGTCGCCTGCAAACAATGCCACGGTTAAAAACAAATCCCATTAAAACAGGTGCACTGCAATTCAGTTGTGTTCCCGGATGCATCAACTGCTGCGATCAAAAAGGCTACGTATACCTGACTGAGAAAGACATGGCCAACGCTGCGAAATTCGTCGGCATGACTGTGCAGGCGTTCGAATCCAAATACGTCTACCGCACAAAACATCTGCTTCGTTTGCGCAAGCCCCAAAAATCACAATGCCATTTTCTGCTCCAAGGTGGCTGTTCCATTCATCCCGTGAAACCAGTTCAGTGCCGTACCTTCCCGTTCTGGCCGGAACTGGTTAAGAGCCGCAAAGAATGGACCCTGGCCGGACGATACTGCCCCGGCATCGGGACCGGGGAATTGGTTCAAATTGGGACAGCAATTGAAATCGCTTCCGAAATGGAAACAGCCTACCCCACTATTTACGAGGGGTGGTAGCCCCTTACTCAACCCGGCTACTTCCGTCATTTTTTTAGCACGTCGGCATTTTTTCAACACATTTCCCCCCTTAACAGGGCTAATTCGGTGGCAATAACGTGCCCCCCACCTTTGGCCCCTTACCTGCCTTAACCCTTCCGTGCTTCCCCAAATCGCCCACAACCTGGAACGCTACATGGACTTGCTTAGCGTAAGGCAGAAGACGGTGGCATCCAACGTGGCCAATGCCGACACTCCTGGGTACCGTACCAAAGACATCGATTTTCAATACGAATTTCTCTCCACGCTGCACAACTCAGGTCCAGTGAAAGACTCCGTAGAAGTGATTGAACCGGGCAATCTACTGGCAAAGAATGACGGCAACAACGTAAATATGGATCGCGAAATGCGCTTGCTCGCGGAAAACGCCATGCGCTTTCAAATGGTTTCTATTCTGGCGCGTGGGGAATTCAAAGCGATTAAAAACGCCCTTTCGGAAGGCAAAGGATAAAATCAATGAGCCTCTTCAATCTACTGTCTGTCAGCGCGTCGGGGATGGCGGCGCAACGCACGCGAGCGGAAATCCTTGTCGAAAACATGGCCAATGCGGAAACCACCAGAACTTCCCAAGGTGGCCCCTACAAACGTCGGGATGTGATTTTTGAATCGGCATCACAACAGTCTCCTTTTCAATCCATTTTGAGGAATGAAATGGGGGAAGCCTCGAACGGCGTGCGAGTTTCTGAAGTGATAGAAGACGCCCGCGCACCCGATAAACGCTATCTGCCAGGCCATCCCGATGCCGACGCTGAAGGCTATGTCTCCTTTCCACACATGAATCCGGCTGAAGAGATGGTAGATCTGATCAGCGCCACCCGCGGCTATCAGGCCAACGTATCGGCTATGTCCGCCGTGAAAGATATGATCCATCGATCCTTGGATATGTTGAGGTAGCTTCGCAATCAAAACATCATGGCCAATTTATTACAGCAAGTTCTGGGACAAGCATCCTTACCGATTGACCCGATTCGGTCCCCCACTTTTCAGCCAGAAGGGAAAGGCGGCGGTGAATTTAAAGCAGCTTTGGCTGAAGCGATTGGCCGTGTAGAAGAAGCCCGGACCACTTCTGTGGATAGTGTCAACCGGTTCCTGGCCGGAGAAAACGAAGAAATTCATAACGTAGTTCTGAATACTCAGCGAGCTGAATTAGCGTTCGAAGCCTTTTTGCAGGTACGCAATAAAGTTGTGAATGCCTATCAGGAAATCATGCGCATGCAGATGTAGCAGCGTCCTCTGAATGCCCAATCAACTCCTGGAACAATTTCGTCGTGTTGTACTTTCCCTCACCATTCGGCAGCGAACGGTGGTGGCAATCGCTGCCATTGTGGCTGTTGCGTTCTTCGCTTTCCTGCTGAACTGGAATAAAGAGAGCGGTTTCAAAACATTGTTCACCAATGTAAGCGGGGAAGAGGCCGGTCAAATACTCACCAAATTGAAGGAATCGAACGTGGAATTCCGTTTGGCCGATGGCGGAACCACCATCAAAGTTCCTGCGGCGAAGCTCGACGAATTGCGAATCAATATGGCCTCGGTTGGATTGCCGAAAACAGGTCGTATCGGCTATGAACTCTTCGACCGTAACAATTTCGGATCCAGCGAATTTGCCGAACAGGTAAATTACCATCGCGCAGTGGAAGGCGAACTGGAACGGTCTATTATGTCCATCAGTGAAGTGGAAACGGCCAGGGTTCACATCACATTCCCTAAACAAAGTATCTTCCTTGAAAATCGTCAACCGGCCAAAGCTAGTGTTCTCCTCAAAGTAAAGCCCGGGTCCAGACTGATCTCCACCAATGTAGTGGCCATAATGCGGCTCACCGCCAATGCTGTGGAAGGCCTGAATCCCGATGATGTAGCTGTCCTTGATATGCGTGGCGCTCTGCTGAATCCGTCTCGCAGAACGGATGCCGATAGTGCAACGAATTCTGAAGCACTGCTGGATTACCGGCAAAAAGTGGAATCGGCGATTCAGACAAAAATCAACCAGACGCTGGAGCCAATTTTAGGACTGGATCACTTTCGAACGGGGATTTCTGTGGAATGTGACTTCACCAGTGGCGAACAAAGTGAAGAGACATTCGATCCGTCAAAAAGTGTCATGTCCACATCGCAAAAAACTGAGGATGTGGGTGCGCTCGCGGCGGCTGCGGGAGTTCCCGGTACACCCAGTAATCTTCCCCGGCCAATCGCGAGAGCGGGCGGCGGGTCGGGTGGACAGCAGCGCAAGACTGAAAACATCAACTACCAAACCAGTCGACTGGTCCGTCACTTGAAGCTTCCACAAGGGATGGTCAAACGGGTATCCGCCTCCGTTCTGGTAGATCATAATGTACGTTTTGAAGGCGTCGGGGACAAGGCAAAGAAGATCGTCGAACCTCCTACGCCAGAACGTCTGAAAGCCATTAAAGATGTTGTCGCGGCGGCAATCGGGTTCACTGCCGACCGCGGAGATCAATTGATTGTAGAAGCTATTCCCTTTGAAGCAACCCAGGCAACGCAGGGTCCGGCGCCAATCAAACTAGATGGCCAAAAACAAAAGATCGCTTTGCCTAATTGGGTGCCGGGCTGGCTCAAACCGCAACTGGAAGAGCAGTTGAACGATCTTGTGCAATGGAAATACTTTACGGCAACCATCATCTTATTCGCCTTGTTTGTGGTGGCAATCCCGCTGCTCATCCTACGCGCAATCGGCAGGAAAGTGGGCGGCATGGTGAGTCGTAAAAAGGCCATTGCCGGCTCCGAATCTACAGAGCAAAAGCAGATTTTAGTGCCCGCCGGTCAAACTGCTGCACCCGGTCAAGCTTTGCCTCCTGGAGCACAAGCGATCTCACTAAATCCGGAGCAGGCATTGAAGGAATACGAAAGTTCCCTCAGCGAGGCTGATCGTCTCCATCGAAAGCTGACCGAAGATGCTGTTTCGCAGTTGAAAAAACCCGCTGCCACCACCCAGCGCGGAGAAGTCCTGGCCAAGCATTTGAGCGAAGAAACGAAAAAGAATCCCCAAGGTATGGCGCAACTGATTCGCACCTGGCTGGCAGAAAAATAGCAGCAAAATCAATATGGAGAAGCTATGACCGCCGTCGCTGAAGCTGAAGAGAAACAGGAACTTTCCGGGATCCGTAAAGCGGCCATTGTCCTATTGATGTTGGGAGAAGATGCCAGTGCTGAGATCCTGAAGCACCTCGATGACGGCGAAGTGCAACATCTTGGACAGGAGATCGCTCGTGTGTCTTCTGTGACCAGTGAAATTGGGGAACAGGTATTGGAGCAGTTCCACCAGATGACCCTGGCCCATGAATATGTTTTGAAAGGAGGCATAAGCTATGCCCGAAAAATCCTGATTTCAGCCTTTGGGCCAGAACATGCCGGTGTTTTGCTGGATCGTTTGATGAAGACGCTTGGCTCTGAATCCGGGAGCTTTGACGCCCTTCAAAAAGCTGACCCACAACAGTTGGCCAAATTCATTCATGGTGAGCATCCACAAACCATTGCTCTGATTCTTTGCAATTTGAATCCCGCCCAGGCGGCCGCGCTGCTCACCTCTTTACCGGTCGAAATACGATCCGATGTCGCACTGCGGATGAGCAATCTGGATCAGATTTCTCCCGATATTATTGCTCGAATTGCCAACATCATCAGTCAGAAATTGAAGTCCTTGGGGGTTGTCGACCGCAAGTCCTACGGAGGCGTTCGGGCCGTTGCGGAAATGTTTAACCGTCTGGATACGAAATCGAGCCGTGAGATCCTCGACAATATTGAGGGCGATGCCCCGGAACTGGTCGAAACCGTTCGACAACTGATGTTCGTCTTTGAAGATCTTCTGGCGCTGGATCAAAATGCCATCAAAGAAGTGCTCACTCGCGTAGATAAGAAAATCCTGACGCTGGCGTTAAAAGGAACCAGTGAAAATTTGAAAGGTCATTTCCTGCAATGCATGTCCCAACGCGGCGCAGAGATGATGAAAGAAGATCTGGATTCTTTGGGTCCGGTCAAAATTAAAGAGGTGGAAAGCGGTCAACAGCAAATTATCGCAGTCGTTCGTCAATTGGAATCAGAAGGGGTAATCAGCATGCGCGGGGGCGGTAGCGACCAATATGTCGACTAGAATTATTGGACGCACCCAAGCTAGAACATTGCATCGAATTGCATGGTCCAATGCCGGGGTGGGCAGTGGTGTACCGCACCCCTTTGTACCTTCTGAACTCCCCAGAATTCTCAACGACAGCGGCGAAGCGCAACTCTACGATTTTCCCGGCATTGCCGCGCCACAACAGGAACCCGGCGTCAGCGATGCTTGCCTGGCAATGGCCAACCAGCAAGGATACGACAAAGGCCATCGTGAAGGAGAGCGCACTGGGTTTGAAAAATCGGCACAGGCTGCAAAACAGATTTACGATCAAATGGCAGTTTCCATTACCGAATTTGCGACTCTACGCCGTCGCATCCGACAGGAAGCAGAGCAGGATATCGTCAATCTTTCACTCGCTATCGCCAAGAAAATACTCCATCGGGAATTGTCCATTGATCCGCACGCCCTTTCCGGCGTAGTGAAAGCTGCCCTGGAACGAATTGCGATCCGCGAAGTCCAGTGCATCCGCATGCACCCCCTGGAAGTTGAAATCCTGCGAAATTCACTTCTCGCCGCAGGGCTGCCCCCGTCCATTGAAATCATCGCCGATGGGAGTTTGGAAAAAGGGGCAATTCGATTCGACACGGTGCGTGGCGAACTGGACGCTGGCGTTGGCACTCAGTTGCAAGAAATCGAACGCGGGTTTGCCGATCGTTTGGAGGGGAGATGAGTCAATTATTACTCAACCAGTCCGAACGCTGGAGCATGGCTCCATATCTCGAAATCCTCGAAAAAGCCCCAACTCACCTTTCCACAGGGTCTGTGACGGAAATGGTTGGTCTTCTCGTGGAATCCGATGGTCCCGCTGCTGGTGTCGGAGATTTTTGCGAAATCCGCACGAAATCGGGGCAATCGATCCGCACGCAGGTGGTAGGTTTCCGCAAAGGAAAAGTCCTCTCCATGCCGCTAGAGGAAACGGGAGGGTTACACCTGGGTGATCGAGTAGTGGCTCGTACTGGCGAAGGGAGCGTCCCAGTGGCGCGCGCGATGCTAGGACGGGTACTGGACGGCTTTGGCCGACCTATGGATGGGCTCGATCCGTTTGTCCCCGAGGCCCACTACCCAATGTTCGGTGCACCTCCGGGTCCCCTGGAACGGGTGGATATCACCAATCCGATAGCCACCGGGATCAAAGTAATCGACAGTATGTTGCCGTGCGGCGAAGGGCAAAGAATCGGCATTTTCGGCGGCAGTGGAGTCGGTAAAAGCACTCTAATGGGTACAATTTGTCGCCAAAATTCAGCCGATGTCAGTGTGATCGCCATGATCGGCGAACGCAACCGCGAGGTTCGTGGATTCATTGAGCGCGACCTGGGTCCTGAAGGGATGAAGCGTTCTGTAC
Organism: Acidobacteriota bacterium; assembly: GCA_025352795.1. GTDB lineage: Bacteria > Acidobacteriota > Terriglobia > Bryobacterales > Bryobacteraceae > JANXSF01. Next base: position 169,710 of record JANXSF010000021.1, on the reverse strand, counting down.
TGGTGGTATCAACCAGTGATCGTCCTGCCCCGTTGCGCATTCGAGCAGCTTTTGTGGCACTTGCAGTTGCCGAATACTTTCGTGATCAAGGGGCCAAGGTGCTTTTGTTCATGGACTCAGTGACAAGGTTGGCCATGGCCCAACGGGAAATCGGCTTGGCAGCCGGAGAACCTCCCAGCCAGAAAGGCTACACGCCATCCGTATTCAACTTACTTCCCAAAATTCTGGAACGAGCGGGAAATTTCAAGACCGGGTCCATCACTGGCTATTTCACAGTCCTGGTGGAAGGAGATGACTTCAATGAACCCATCTGCGATGCGGTGCGCGGAATTGTCGATGGACACATTATACTGTCCAGAGAAATGGGTGCCGCTGGCCACTATCCGGCAATCGACGTGTTGCAATCGGTGAGTCGGTTGGCCAACCAAATTTCAACGCCTGAGCAGAAAGAAGCTGCCCGCAAAATTAGAGGGGTACTGGCCTCCTACCATCGCTCTGCCGATCTGATTCGACTGGGAGCCTATGTTTCCGGGTCCGACCCCGACCTTGATTCGGCAATCCGCGTGAAACCGAATCTGGAAAATTTCCTACGGCAAGATTCACATGCCAACAACGGGCTGGACGACACCCTGCAACAACTGACCCAATTGGCCGCGCAAATCAAATGAAACGTTTCCTCTTCCCACTTGCATCGGCACTGCGGATACGCAGGATGCAGGCCGAGGTTGAAAAGATGAAACTGTTCCGCTTAACCGCAGAACTGGGTGACTGTCAAAGGCAACTCAACGATATCGGCATGGCAGCCCGGGAGCGGCCGGAAGCGCTTTCTAATTTCGGATATATTACTGGTCCAGAACTGGTGGAGATCGATAGCCGGTCAGCTTTTCTGAAGAAAGAGAAAATCCGAATCCTAGCTCGCGAAGCGGAACTATTCCACCGAATCACGGCGGCAAAGGGTCTTATCCGAGAAGCCACGCAACGTGTTGAACTGCTCGAAACACTGCAAACTAAATCCCGCAAAGAGTGGCAAATTACCGCAGATAAAGAACTGCAAACGCTAGCCGAAGAAAGCCACAACAGCCTGCAAAGACGATTATCCGTAGATGACGCAGATTAACTAAAACAGCAATGTTGTTGGTGTTATCTGCGTTCATCTGCGGACAGTCTTAAGGGCGCACTCGATCAAATTGGCTGGTCACTTCTTCCAGCACGCCATTGAACTTCTTCAGCACATTCCCCAGCACTTTGGCTTGCTCATTAGCATCGTCCCACCGGTTGCGATCGGCGGCTTCCCGAATGCCTGGAAGCGTCTTCGCACCGTATCCGGTATACATCCCCGGTGCCGACAATGCCTGTTTGTACCAGGGCCTGTCGGGCAAGCCTTTATCGATCAACAAGGCCTGCTCGGCTTTGGCTAGCGAGGCATTTGCAACCAACAGCGCCGGATGTCCGTTCCCATTTCCAGCAGTCAGCCGAATCATTTGTGCCTCAAATTGTTTGGCCAACAATTCCAAGCGCGCCAGCTCAGCCTTAACCGTCTGCCAATCCATTTTCTGGTTACCCTTGGCATTGATCTTTTCAATATCTTCAACCTGCAGCCGAATTGCTGTAGCCAGCCTGCCGAACTCAAATGGTAAAACCTGCGCTTCAGCCATGCGCAAAATGGTTCGCGACATCACTTCAGCCAGTGCCTTGCCGTAGACAAATTTGTTGTCGCCGAAGCGGGTATACCAGGCGTAGGTATCGTAGATGGAATGATACACTCCACCGGAATCTGTGCCAGCGAAGCCGAGGTTCAAACTGGCTATTCCCGCATGATGATAAAACGCCACATAGTCCGAACCAGCCCCCAACGCTTCCAGCCGAAATCCTTTCTGCTTATCCGCAGTGACGCGGCGAGGAGCGTCTAAAAGATTCTTCCCCGAATCGGGATCTTTCACATCACGAGCCACTTGTTCCATGAACTGTTCCAGCGACCACGAACCCGCACTGCCCAACGAACCCCGCCCATTGGTATCGGAATTCACATAAACAACAGCCTTGCTTTTCAATTCTGCCAAATGTTTTTCTACCCATTCTGTAGAACCGATTAGCCCAAATTCCTCAGCATCCCACAGCGTGAAAACTATCGTCCGTTTCGGTTTCCAGCCGGTCTTACGAAGATTGTTTAGGGCGTAGGCGGTTTCCAGAACCACTGCCGCACCGCTGATTGGGTCGTGTGCGCCATTCACCCAGGCATCGTGATGATTGCCGTAAATCACCCACTGATCCGGGAACTGTCCAACAATCATTCCTACCACATTGTGCACGGGACGAATCCCGCTATCGAGTTTCAGCTTCAAATGAACCGTCGCCGGTCCGGCTCCAATGTGGTAGGTGAAGGGCAAAGCACCGCGCCAATCGTCAGGAGCAGTGGGACCGCCTAATTTTTCCAGAATGGGGCGAGCGTCGCCGTAACTAATCGGCATCACCGGGATTTTCATCAGCGATTTCGCCTCTGCAATGGTCAGTTTCCTGCCGCCTGGTTCCGATGCCCAACCAGGGGTCAGCGGATCGCCTACGTAAAGGGGCATATCCATTACACTGCCTCGCTGCACACCTTGCGAAGGTCGGAACGGACCGTTGGGATAGACGTCACCACGCCAGTAACCGTCGTCTTTGGGATCGGAATAAATCAAGCAGGCGGCAGCACCGTTTTCCGCAGCCACTTTCGGCTTTGTGCCCCGCCAACTTTTTCCATAACGGGCCAGAACAATTTTCCCGCGGACATCAATTCCCATCTTTTTCAAATACTCGTAATCTTCGGGAACACCGTAGTTGACGTAAACCACTTGGGCAGTAACGTCGCCTGATGCGGAGTAGGCGTTGAAGGTGGGAAGTTGGTGAGCGTTGCTGGAATCGGGGTCGGACTTGATCACGGGTTCGGTCAATTTGGCTTTATAGTGAACCGGGGAAATCATTTCCAGAGATCGTTCCAAGGGGTATGGCAGCAAGGCTTCAAAGGTTTCAATCCTGGCGTCCAGGCCCCATTTGCGGAACTGTTCCAGTGCATACTCGGCCACTTGCTTCGATGCCGGGGAGCCAGCGGCGTGGGGCTTGGCCGACATCACTTTTATATGAGACCCAATGCGATTGGCGTCCAGAGCAGCAACAGCTTTTGCTTCCAAATCCAATTGCGATTTGGCACTGCTCTGCGAGAAGCCTCGGATGGGTTCTTGCGCCGCTAACGTTAGTGGCAGCAAGAGTGCGGCGCAGTATAGTTTTGAAAAAGATAAAGATGGCAGGAAAATGTGCCTGCACGAAAGTCGATCACTCGTTTGAGAATCTATTTTTTCAGAGCTTGTCATTTTGATTATGCAGTTATTGTGCGGGCTGGCCTGATTGCAGGAATTTGAGGAACTCAGCAGTATCTTTGGTGGACCCAGCGAAGGTGGCGATCACTTTTTCATCTCCGTTGAGGATGACATACAAAGGAGTGGCGACTGTTTGGAATCGGGATTCCTGCATTTTAGCGTTCTGATCGTTGACCGGTTCGGCACCATCGGTGTAGAGGTCGGCCAGTACCAGCTTACTTAAGGCAGCCTGAATTTGAGGACGTGGGAACATATTGGCCTTCATCCATTTGCAGTTGCTGCAGGCGTAGCCAGTGAATTCGACGAATAGTAATTTGTTTTGCTGTTTGGCTTGCGCTAGAGCCCCAGCGTAATCGTCTTTGATAAATTGCAGCGCACCTTCCGATTTGGTAGAGCCGCCGGAACCTAATGTTTGGGTGGCGACGGGAACCATGGAATCCAAATTAGCCAACTGTCCACCAAACATGCCGGGAATCAGGCTGACTGCAAAAATTAGGAATGCAGCACCAAAACAAAGACGGGCCACGCCCATTTTTTCGTTCCGATCAATGCCTTCCAAGGGAAGCCAACCCAACAGGTAAGTTCCAGGAAGGGCGAACAGAACAATCCAGAATGCCAGAAAACGTTCCCGAGGCAGCAGGCCCAATTGGAGAACCGCATCCACATTACTGAGGTACTTCAGCATCCAGGCCAGGACGATAAAGCCCATGACAACTTTCACGCGCATCAACCAATCGCCACTGCGAGGCATTTTGCGGAGGACGCCAGGGAACAGTGCCAGAAAGAAGAACGGCAGCGCCAAACCAAAGGCGAAGGAAGCCATGCCCAAGACTGGTTGCAGCTTGGGCCCTTGTGCGCTGGCGGCAAGCAACGTTCCCATGAAGGGTCCAACGCATGCAAACGAAGTCAGAGTGAATGTGAATCCGGCAAGCAACGCGCCAACATAGCCGCCTTGACCCGAGGCTGCATTCATCTTATTGACCACCGCATAGGGCAAGGTAAGCTCAAAGGCTCCCAACAGGCTGAGCCCGAAAGCCAGGAAGATAAGCGCAGTGAAAGTGTTTGCCCAGGGGTTGGCGCTCAAAGTTTTCACGCCGAATGGGCCCAGCAGTAAAGTCAGGCCAAATCCCAGCGCTGTAAACATGAAAACGATTCCCAAACAGAACACAGCCGCTCGCTTCCAGGCACCCTCTTTTTGATCCAGGAAAGCGCCTACCGTGAACGGAATCATCGGGAAAACGCAAGGCGTAAACAGGGAGGCAAGTCCCAGCCCGAAGGCCAGCCACAGGAATGGGGCCAGGGGCTGGGCAACCGGTTTAGCAGCAGGTATCGGAGCAGAAGATTCGGCAGGCTTGACGTTCAAGTCCACCAGTTGATATTCAGGTGGCGCCGTGATCGCGGTTGATTTGGGCGCGGTGGGATCAATGGTTAAAGTTGTCTCAGCGGAGCGCCGCTGAGGCAGACACTGTGTTTCCGAACAGGCACTATAGCGAAGTTGAGCCTTCACCGGCAGCGCACCAGCAACGGCATCGGCGGAAACAACTGCCTCAATCAGAAACTCTGTTGCGTGCTCATAGCTTTCTGTTTGCACGCCAAAATTTGGATCCAGCCTCGATTCCGGTTTGGGTTGATAGAACCTCTGAAAAGTAACCGATGGATTTTCAGCAACAGTGATTTTCGTACCCGGCGCGCCGCCTTTGGGCGTAGTCATGGAATAGAGGTGCCAACCTGCGTCGATCTTGGCTTTTAAGTGTAGGGTAACAACAGAACCAGGGGCTACTTTTGCAACTTGCGGACTTAGTTCCCATTGGACAGGATTCTGGGGCTGTGCCTGAAGCGATGCGGCGAACCCGATGATGCCAAAAATACGAAGGAATTTCACGTCAATCCGTTACGCCATTGATCCAGGTTGTCTTGTAGCATCTTATTCAGATGCTCACTAGCAAATTCGGATGCAACGCGAATTGCATTTTTCATGGCGTTGGCATTGGACCGACCATGGCTGATGATCGTCACACCTTTTACGCCCAACAACGGTGCCCCGCCGTATTCAGTGTAATCCAAACGTTTCTTGAAATTGTTGAATGCAGATCTGGAAAGCACAGCACCAATCTGACCGGAAATCGTCGATTGCAGCGATTCTTTAAGAATGTGCTTGATCACTTCAACTAGGCCTTCGCTGACTTTCAAGGCCACATTGCCGATGAAGCCATCGCAAACAATGACGTCGGCAAGGCCTGAATAGACGTCGCGGCCCTCAACGTTCCCGATGAAATTGATGGGCATAGTTTTGAGTAATGCCGAGGCCGTACGGGTGAGTTCGTTGCCCTTATGTTCTTCTTCGCCGATAGAAAGAATGCCGACGCGCGGTCGCTCTTCCTTGAAAATCAGCTTGGAGTACAGATGACCCATCAAGGCGAACTGGGCCAGCATTTCAGCGCTACAATCCACATTGGCACCAACATCCACAATGACTGCCGGCTTGCCTGTAAGGGTGGGAAATGCTGTTGCTAATGCTGGTCGATCAACGCCGGGGACAACCCCTTGGACCATTTTCGCGGTGGCCATCACAGCGCCGGTATTGCCAGCGGAAACCACGCCTTGAGCTTGGCCTTCGCGCACTAAACGGCAGGCAACTCGAATGGAGGAATCTTTCTTGCTGCGCAGCGATTTACCGGCGGAATCTTCCATTGTGACCACTTCACTGGCATGCACAACGGTGATGGGTAGGCTTTTCCAACCTGGGTGATGATCCAGTTCGGGGCGAATAATTTCTTCCCTGCCAACCAGGATCACCTGGACAGGGTACTGGCGCACGGCTCTAATTGCCCCTTCAACTTCCGCCTTAGGGGCATGATCTCCGCCCATTGCGTCTACGGCAATTGTCACCATAGTCTGCAAAAGTGGCTCCGGGATGTCAGACTATTGCTGCTCGACTTCTACAACTTCGCGGCCCTTGTAGAACCCGCAATGGGGGCAAGCCCGATGAGGTAGTTTCGTTTCGTGGCACTGAGGACACTCGGAAACACCGGGGACTGTCAGAAAGTCGTGCGCGCGGCGCATGGAGGTGCGGCGTTTGGAGTGGCGTCGTTTGGGATTTGGCATTCTATTTCCTTCTGCGTATTACTTAATTTTAAGAGCATCTAAACCTGACCACCGGGCGTCCATGACGGGGGTCTGGCAATTACATTCTGTTTCATTGCGGTTGACTCCGCAGACTGGACAAAGCCCGCAGCAATCTTCTTTGCAAACCGGCCGCATGGGAACGGCCAGCATCAGCAACTCTTCAATGACTCCCCGCAATGCAAGGCCGTGTCCTTGGTAGAATCCGACCTCAGCTTCTTTATCGTTGATCTCCACTTCACGCCCCTGAGGTTCAGTTCCCTCAGGCAAATACATCAGATCAAAATCGGAATCCACATGAATGGCAGCTGTTTCCAGGCACTTCACACATTCTGTTACCAGAACGGTTTTCACATGGCCACGTACTCGAATGTCGCCAATGGAACTTTCCAGTTCACCCGTACCAACAACGGTAACCGGCTCACTTTGAAGCACCCCACCAGGTCTGCCAGGCTGATCAAATACGAAATCGCCTACAGGGTAGGAAACCTCGAAGCGCAGCGGGCGTATCTCTAATTCCCGAACACTCAGGAACATGCACACCTCCACGCAAACACTAGCAGCAGCGACGCTGTAGCGACGTAAATTACAGTATAGCCTAACTGCGCCGTATTTAAAACGGGGACGTCAAAGGCCAATGCTAACGAGATGCAATTCTGAAGCGGATGACCACGCCTTCTACAAAGTCCACTTCAATGCTTTCCGTTTTAGTGTAGAAGCGCTCGGTGTGGATAGAAAGTTGGCCTTCGCTTGCGTCGCGAAAATCTACTGGACGTCCGACAATGGCGTAAACCTGCTCTGGCGTCATTCCTCGCTTTAGTTGCGGCAAATTGGTTGAGGGAGTCTGCTGCGGTTGACTCATGCTGATTGGCGCTGATCCGAAGTCCACATACTCAGCCAACATGTCCTTTATTTCCTGCGGAGTTGGAACTGATTCCTTCAAGTAATTATTGGGAAACCAAAGGTTGAAACGTGAGCCTGCCTGCATGGCTTTTTCCTGAATCTCACGACGCCTATTCTCTTTCAACCGAGCTTCCTCAGCACGGCGACGCTCCTCATCGCGTCGGCGATCATCCCTTACTCTGCTCAATTCCCGAATCAAGCGATCCCGGACGCGGGCATCCTTTTCATCGCGTATATCCCGTTCCAAATCGGTTTCCCGACGACTTTTTCTGATGGCTGGTAGCGACACCGTGCCTGTATCGTCGCCGAGCGTGCCGTAGCCACCGCCACCCAATTGGAACTCAATGTTCTTACCTTTCAATCGAATTGCAGTAACCATCACCGAATCCCCGTTGCGCAGTGACGCCCCATAGTTTTTTAAACGCTGGGAATAAGATTTGAAGTCCAATGGCGGAGTTCCACGATAGTTAATGTCGATACCGTTGTGGGTGGCTGGCATATCGATCTTTACGCGTACCTGTTTGCCTTCAAAAAATGACTTTAGAGCACCTTCGCTTTGAGAAAACGCCGACAGCGTTGCGAAGAGGATTATCAAGGGGGTGATGCGGGGCATTATCATTCCTATCTGTTGCATGGTCCATTTACCTCAGCGTCGTTTGATCCATTGATAACAATCGACCGAGTTGCGGTAGAAAAAGTTGCGCGTGGCGGCGGACCCTTTGGTTTGGAAATAGTCTCGCACGGTATTGAAAACAGTGGCGTAGGGGGCCTGCTTGTTGCTCACCGGCCAGTTGCTTCCGTAAAGCAGACGCTTGGTTCCAAAAGTATGCCACAGCAGATCCAGTTGACTGGTTTTAGGAAAGTGGCCGGAGACTTTGGCGTACACGTGCGGACGTCGGCCAAGTTCAGCCAAGGCCGCAGACTCGCCATCCAGTGGGAGATGGTTGAGCGAGATTTTCAACTTGGGTAGGCGATCCGTAAGTCGCAATACCAGCGGGAACATGGTCGAGGTTCCGATGGCATCCAGTGTCATACCCCGATCCGCCAATAACTTCATGTTGTCGATGAATAACTTACTCTCAAGTCCTTGTTTTATTGCACTTTCTCCTAATCGAATGCCACGAAATAATCGGTTTGAACTGAGCGTCGCCAGATTTCCTGCGAATTCTGATTTTGTAGGATCAAGCCTGCCAATGAATCCACAAATGATGGGGTTTTGGAGCGCCAGATCCAGTATCCATTGATTGTCTTCAAATAACGGGCTAGCTTCCACAACCACGGTGCCGAGCACGTTGAAGGGTCGGGTGAGTTGCTGAAATTGGTCGGGTAGCGTGGTGCGATAAAGAAGTTCGTCGTTGGAAGGGGGCCACGGTACTCCCTGAGTCCTACTAGGGTCATAGAAGTGGGTATGGGTATCGATTACTTTACCGGCGTTAGCCCCGGCTAGTCCTAGTAGTAAGTATCTACGGGTAAGCATATGAAAAGCCTAGAGGAAGAGTAGCGCGCTTGGAAAGAAAACTCAACTTTTCCGCGAAAAAAGGAAGGTGGTAGACCCGGAAGTACTAGTATCATTATTACATCTATCCTATTCATTACAAAAGACATATACCGTACAAGCATATTGTATTTGTAAATCAATTCTTGTAGTCTGACGAAAGCACCTTAGATCGTGAAGGAATACGACTGACTGCAATTTTAGGGTGTAGAAACTTTTTGGGGATGGAATTGACTATGAGACTTATTACAAAACTACTGCTTCCGATGGGTATTGTTGCCCTTGGAACATTTTCGGCTGACACTGCGAGTGCGGCCTTAATCACATACACAACCACAGGCGTATTTGCTTGCAACGGAATTGCTGGCTGTACAACGATCGGAAACCAAGCATTTTTGAATGGCTTAACACTTACCTATACTGGCCAATTGACCACCAATGTCACGCCTTCTCCTGTTAGCGCAGCTAACTATGGTGAAATCAGCGTCAGCGGTCCGGTACCAACAAACAACGTCACGTTGACCGGTATCACCCTGGCAATCAGTGTGATTCAGACATCTCCTTTCAGCCAATCGAATGGCGGATGGACAGGAATTATCACCGGAAATTTGGGTTTGGCAGCTAACGGATCGTCCACTGGCTTCGCCTCTATCTGCTTTATTTCCACAGCTTGTGGCAACCAAATTGAATCCTTTACTTACAGTGCTGGATCCCCTTCGGTGACCTATCGCATTCAGACCCCACAGAACAGCGCTCCTCCGCCTTCCAACGGTTATGCACTGCGCGCTTATTCCAATGGCGGAACCTTTGAAAGCACCACATTCCAGGGTTCAGTCGTAGACAACACAATTCCAGAACCAGCATCTTACCTGTTGATGGTTTCCGGATTGTTCACAGTTGGCCTGTTTGGACGTCGTCGTAACAGCTAAGGTAATAAATCCTCATCGGGTTCCTGGCCGACTTCTTTCAAGGAGTCGGCCCTTTAATTTATGCCCACTCTAACTCGCTGATTCCATTGCAAGCCTAGTACTACAGTCTCCGATTTCGGCACATCGTAATCCGTACTAGTTCCCCAAAAATAGGACTTTCAACGGCTTGTCGCACTCAAGAATAAACCTTAAATTAACTTTGCGGACACATTAGGAATCGCACCAAATCCTAAGTGTTCTCAAGTAAATTCCTGGAGGAATTCAATGCGTAAATTTTTTGGACTTATTTCCCCTGTTGCCATTCTGGCTCTTGGGACTCTTGCCGGATCAGCCAATGCGGCAGTAATCGGCTATACAACGAGCGGCGTATTTCAATGTAACGGCTTAGCCGGTTGCTCTGCTGCTGGAAATGTCGCCACTGTTGGTGGTTTGACTGTTACCTATAATGGTCAGCCGTCCACCAACGTAACAGCGGCCCCTACGGCTGCTGCCAACTACGGCAACATCACCGTCAGTGGCGCCACCAATACGGCACTCACTGCCCTGAACAATCTTCTATTGGTGATGACCGTTAACCAGACCAACCCCTATGCGCAGAACAATGGTTCTTTCACCGGAATCGTGACCGGATCTGTGGGGCTCACCGCAGGGTCATCCACTGGCTTTGCCTCTATTTGCTTCATCGCAAATTCCTGTGCCAACCAGGTGGAATCCATCGTGTATAGCAGTGGAGCGCCCAGCATCACCTACAAACTACAAACACCTGCTAATCCCGCCGCACCGCCCGCCAATGGCTACGCGATTCGCGCCACTGCCGTTGGTGGTACCCCAGATTCGACCACCTTCCAGGGTTCGGTCACCGATAACACAGTTCCAGAGCCAACCACCTATTTAATGTTGGTTTCCGGTTTGTTTGGAATGGGTTTAGTTGGACGACGCAAGGTGAGCAACTAGCCTTAACCTGCCAGGCGAATTGAGTTAACTCCAAGAAAATTGCCAGAGGATGAAGATCCTCTGGCTACTTTTCAAGGTTCTAATTCCCAAGTTCTTTAATGCGGATGTTGCGGAACTGCACGTTGGAACCATGTCCAAGCCAGCCAATGTGGCCTTTGGTCCGTGCCAGACCGGGATGTTTTTTCAAGATAGCGGGATCGGTAACGGAATCCAGATCGGCATCAGTAATCAGGACGCCATTGAGTATCACTCGCACCTTTCGGCCATCAGCAGTGATCTCCTCAGTATTCCATTCTCCGGCGGGCTTCAAGGCGTCGGCGATGGGAGGAATGGAATCGTAAACGGCACCGTGGCGTTGGGTGGGTTTCAGCCATCCTTTGTATTTTTCGTGGTCGTGATCCAGAATTTGAATTTCCATTCCGGCATAGGCTGCATCGCCTTCAAGCGGGGCGCGAATGCCCACACCGTTGTTTCCACCGGCCTCGAATTTGAACTCCAATCGAAGAACAAAATTGCCGTACTCCTTGTCGGTGAATAGATTGCCCCCACCATCGGTTGGGCATAAGATGGTCCCGTCGCGAACAACATAACCAGGACCTTTGCCATGCATTAAAATCCAGCCTTTTAGAGTTGTACCGTCAAACAGAGGGGAAAATCCTTTCTCCGTTTTATCAGCGGCCGTCAACGACAGACTGGCTAGAGTCAGACATAAAAGTAAGTGGCGGAAAGACATGGAAACATCTTATCAGCCTTCGTATGGGGTGCAAACCGTCGGCAGCGCTGTTTTCGCTGTATTCCAGCTTCCGATAGTGTAGAATTAAGAAAACGGAGGTGGGCTTTCTCAAATTCGAGACCGTCGCATTCACAACCTCTGGACGGCGCTGTCCCGCCCTCAATCAGCTCGTCTGCCAAACAGCTTCTGGCATCCCTTGCCAACACACTTTTAAATCAGGTCCTGCCCGATGATTGCCGCTTGTGCGGTGAACCTCTCTTAAACTTTACCCGAATCCCTGTTTGCCCATCCTGTTTAGCCGCCCCGCAAGCACTGGTGGCCGAGTATTTCTGTGCCATTTGCCGAACCCCATTTCTTTCAGAACATCCGCTGGATGAACAAGGGGCGTGCGGAATGTGTCGGCACGGATTCACGGCGTTCGATGCTGCTTACTGCTTTGGGTCCTACGATGGTAAACTTCGCGATCTGATTCACTTGCTGAAGTACCAAAGCATTGAACCATTGGCCAAGCCGCTATCGAATTTGTTGATTAAGGCGTTACCGCTGGATCAGCGCTTCGATTGTATTGTGCCCATGCCCATTCATTGGTTCCGGCGCATCAGCCGCGGGTTCAACCAAGCGGAGTTGATTGCCACGCCGCTGGCCAAATATATGAGCATCCCGCTGGTGAGAGCGCTGCGTCGTCCGCACTACCGGCCTTCGCAAGTGGGCAAGACAAATGCGCAGAGGCGCGATAATGTGCGCGGGGCGTTTGCCGTGAATAAACAAAAAGAGATTATTGGCCAGCGGGTGTTGCTGGTGGATGATGTTTTTACCACTGGCGCATCGGCCAGTGCTTGCGCCGCAGCCTTGAAGCTGGCTGGTGCCAAACACGTTTCCTTGCTTACTTTGGCGAGAGTAGACAGGCGGCCCGCTATGGCCGAATTTCGTTTCTCACCAGCAAATACGACGTCTATGGGAGCTGCTTAGCCTTATGCCCAGTCTCGATCGATTGCACCAACCGGTGCTTGTACTGAACGCCAGCTATGAGCCGATCAACGTTTGCGCAGCGCGGCGTGCGTTGGTGCTGGTTCTGAAAGGCGTGGCTCGCGCTGAAGAAAGTTCCTACTTGATGGTGCATGGCCACCGCAACAGCCTCCCCTTGCCCAGTGTGATTCGCTTGCTGGAATACCGTCGGATTCCACAACAGACCAGAGCACTTTCCCGTAAAAACATTTTGATGCGTGACCGTTATACCTGCCAATACTGTCATCGAGCCCTGCCCTCAACAGAATTGACGCTCGATCACGTAATGCCGCGATCGCGCAAGGGTGATTCCAGTTGGGAGAATCTGGTGGCATGTTGCGTTGGGTGCAATAACCGCAAAGGCAACCGAACTCCGGAAGAAGCAGGAATGAAGCTTGCCAAGCAACCAAGGTCTTTTAGCCTGCACACCAGCAGACACTTAATGAGGATGCTTGGACACACCGATGATCAGTGGCGCAAGTATCTTTTCTATTAATGGCGAACGGGTAAAACTCGATACCGAGCCGTGACCGCGAGGGAGCGGTGTTTCTCGTGCTTTCACGGCTCGGTATCGGATAGGGAGCTATATGCTAGCCCAGCTTGCGGAGCTTCGATTCCAGCCAGATCAGCACAATCAGAATGAACACCATCATGGATCCCACCAAAGGAACGTAGATCATCACGTGGATGTCGAAATAGTGAGCGACCAAGCCAAGCATTGCCGGAGCCATCATTCCCCCGGTCAAAGCCAGAGCGAAAATTCCATTCAAGTAGGCCGGATGATAGTACGGAAACCGGTGACTCAGCTTTTCCACCACAATTGGAAAAATCGGCGCAAAACTGGCTCCAACCAACAGAGTGCCGACAAATGCACCTTGCAGATTGTTGGTAGATCCTAAAATGGAACAGCCTAAAATGGAGGCCAGCGCGCTGCTCGCGAGTAGCCATGCGTGATTCATTCTAGGCAATACTGCCTGTGCCACCGTCCGCCCAACCAGCAATGAGAACCAATAAAAGGCCAACATTTTTAGCGCTGTTTCCGGACTGATCCCTAACCTTTGAATTAGGAAGATGGGCAACCATCCAGCAATGGTCCATTCATTCCCAAACTGAAAGAACAAGAGCAGAGCAAAAAGAATTGCTCCCGGCTTGCAGAAGTCCAGCATTGTTTCCGCCAGGGGAAGACTCATTACCGGTTGAACGGGGCTGAAGTCAGTGCGAGCGTACATCATTCCCAGCAGCAAAGGAATGATCGCCATCACCAATAAAATGGTGGTGACTGAGTAAGCATAAAAAGCTCCGCCTGCCAGCAAAGCGGTCAACATCGATCCCATTGTGAACAGCAGACCGGCAATGTTTGTGGTGGAAGCGGCATCGTGTCGATAAATGGAGATGATCGCCTGGAAGACTGCGGTATTGGTTAGGCCTGCGGACATTCCAGCACCAAAAAGCCCCACAGCCCGCCAGGAAGGGTCAATCATAGGGGCCGATGCAAAGGCCAGCAAGCCCAATGAAATGGCACCGATCAGTGCCGCTACTTTAAGAATGAAACCAGTTCCAAAACGGGGTAGCGCCATTTGCGCAGCTTGCACAGCGATCAGAAATCCCAGATTCAAACTGAAAAAATAGAAGGCCACCCATAGGAAACCAGATTGCAGGTGGTGTCCCCAAGCAGGCAGAAGCGATCCTGGTAATGAAACCAAAACACCTGAAAGGAAGAAGCCGACCAAGGCCCTTCGAGCGGTTGCGGCGTCTAATGTGCCCGTATGCTTCGGAAGCAGATATGGCATCGAAGCTTTATTGTACCCTTCAACTTGAACTATCTGGCTTACAAATCAGCCAGACGGGTATCGGCATCGCCAAAGCGATCCAGCTTCACTCCCATCCGATCCATCAACGAAAGATACAAACTGCAAGCTCTTCTATTTTCGTTACCCTTTTCCAGGTAGTCCAAAATGCGACCGGTCTTCAAAGCTCCGCCTGCTTTGCCTGCCAGAATAATCGGCAACTGATCCGCACCATGGGTATCACCATCGAACAGGCTGGAGCTGAGCATCAGCAAGGAGTTGTCCAGAAGCGACGTTCCGCCTTCGTCGATCTCTTTCATCCGCTTGAGCAAATAAGTGAATTGCTGCACATGAAATTGATTGGTCTTCAAGTACATGGCTTCCAGCAAAGGTGCGCGACCGTTGTGGGTCAGGTCCAAATGCAACGCTCCACGAACGCCTTCCAGAAACTTAAAATTCATTTGCGACAGATCATTGTTCAGCATCAACGTGGCAATGCGGGTCTTGTCCATCTGGAAGGCCAACACCGTCAGATCCAGCATCAGCTTCATGTGCGCTGGTACGTCTTGTGGAATTTCATCCGCAGGGCGAGGCATGTTGGGTTTCGCCAGAGTTGGCCGCCAACCTTCCAGCCGCTCTTCTTTTGATGCACGATCAATGCGCTTTTCAATATCGCGGACAGATTCCAAATACTCGTTCAACTTCACTTTGTCAGTGCGGCTGATTTTCGGTTTCAGGCTGTTGGTTTCAGCAAGCACGGCATCCAGAATACTGCGATCCATTCTGCGCCCTGACCCATCCCCAACCAGTTGATCAAAGGTGCGCGAAGGATAAATTTCTTTCATCGCTGGCTTGGTGGGAGTGGCCCAGGAAACAGACGAGCCATAGAGCATGGACAACCCATCTTCCAGACGCAATTCGTTTGGCTCAATGCCCAGGACAAGGCTCGGGACAGTGGTCTGGCCGCCGATCTGCCGTGAAAGAATTTGATCGAACGACGTGCCGACGCGGATATCATTGGGATCCAGACTCACGGGTGCACCGGAAAGCAAATTCATGCGGCCGAGGTGCGGACTTGTGGAAACAAAGGCGGTCTGGTGATAGAGCCCACGGAGGAAAACCAGGTCATCGCCAAAAGAGGCTAGGGGCTTGGCGGCAGGGCCGAATTCCATGGATGCACCACTGCCCTTGGCCCACCAATGTTCCGGTTCCACACCGTTTGAAAAGAAGACGCAACCAAAACGTAGCGGCGGTTTATTGGCTGCTTTAGAAGGTTTCTCATCAGCAGCAAGCAGCGGCAAAGATTCCAGCCAGGGTAGCGTCAGTGCGACGCCGGTTCCGCGCAAAAAATTGCGGCGTGATTGTTGTTGTTTCATTTTGATCCCTTTGCGAATGCGATTGCTGGCGGGCTTTGATCCTTGCCCAGCTTGTTGCGGAACTGTTTGCTGCTGATAATCTCCGCAACCAGTTGCGAAAACGTAGTATCCCCGCCGCCTTCTGCAATGCGGCTGATCAGCAGTTCATCAGAAGGCTGAATTGTGCGGCCCAAAGCGTAACCGGAAAGTTTATAGGCAACCGTACGAAGTACCTGCTTTTCCTGGGTGCACAGATAGTTTAGCAGCCCATCAATCCCATTGATTTCTTTCTTGTCGGAAAGAGTACCGGAATCGTGAATAGGCTTGCCATCGGCATACTTTTCACGCCAGCGGCCTACTGAATCGTAGTGTTCTAACGGGAAGCCCAACGGGTCAATGCGGACGTGGCAGTTGGCACAGGTGGCATTGCGTTTATGAGATTCCAGACGTTCAAACACGGTCATATCGCCGAAGTTTTTATCATCGGCAGGCAATACGCCGGCGTTGGCTGGCGGAGGAGGCACGGCAGTTCCCAACACACGGCGCAACACCCAATCGCCACGCTTCACGGGGCTAGTTCGTAGCGGGGCTGACGTGGCAGTAAGTAACGCGCCCAACCTTAACAGGCCACCACGCTGAAACGCATTCGCACCTTCCACCAATTCCACTTTGCCTGTGGACTTCACTTCCTGCTTCACACCGTAGTGTTTGGCAAGGGGCTTGTTGAGGAACGTGTAATCGGCAAATATAAGCTCACGCACTGGACGATCTTTGCGGACCACGTGTTCAAAGAACGAAACAGCTTCGTCATACATGGCGGACTGCACTTCGGCAGTATATTCCGGGAAGCGACCAGTATCCACGCCGCGGTGCTGATCGAAATGATAGAAGCCTAGCCATTGACCGAAAAATTCTGTCGATAGTCGGCGAGCCTTGGCATCCCCCAGCATGCGCTTCACCTGTTTTTGAAGCAGTTGCGGATTGTTCAACTCCCCTGCCCCAGCAGCGCGACTCAGTTCGCTGTCAGGAATTGACGACCACAGAAAATAGCTCATGCGGCTGGCCAGTTCGTAACTGGAGAGTGGCCTAGCTGGCGAACTGTCCAGGGCAGTCTGCTCCACCCGATACAGGAATTCCGGTGCCACTAAGATGCGCGTCAGCAACGCCCGGATGGCCTTACGATGATCCTTTTCTGAAGTCAACGCTTTTTCATAGAACGCGCGCAGATTCTGCTTTTCAACAGCGGTTAACGGACGCCGCCAGGCCCGGCTGGCAAAGTGCAGACTATCTTCCACATGACCAGGACGGGCTGCCAGTTGGGCGGATTGAGCTTCCTGATATTTGGCAACCAGCGGCGTAACGTACTGGCGCGACTCTATGGGCAAACCTTCAATTTGAGACTTACCCATGTCTTGAATGTGCTTGCCCTTCAGGTCAATCTTGAAATGCTCTGCGATGAGTCGTAGATAGTTGTCGTGATAATCGAACGACGTGTAAAGGTCATTCCAGGCATTGTTCAAACGCTGCCGAGTGGCATCGTCCATCAGGTTGTCATATACAAACGGGTCGTCGCGGACGTACTTCACTTTCAGGACAAAGTCGTCATGCTCGGGAACGTTGAAGGTGCTATCGAATGGCTGAGGTACCGGATCTTTATCGGCAGGCGTTGGTTCCCCATGCGTGTTGGGTGGCAGAATACTGGCCATTTCCAGCACCCCGGCTTTGAACTTTTTGTAGCCATCACTTTGCGGATCACCTAACAATGCACGAGTGGGAATCCCTCTGGCACCGCCGTCTTCACGGTCGGAAAATGTCACGCGATAAATTGGATCGCGATCCGGTCCTACCTGGGCGTCCACTTGAAATTCCACGCCGAAGGATCCTTCCGGGACAATCACTTCAAACCAGACGGAGGAGGTTGAGGCGAAGTCGTCAGGTCCAATGGGTGTGCCGTCGGGACTTATGCCGAAGTTCAACCTCTTCGCAGTTTCCTCACTGACCGATGCGCGTAATGATTGCTTGGGTCCGGCTGGTGGAAAGTTACGCAGCGCGTTCGGTTGCACCACAGCAGTTGTATCCGTTGCCTTACGAGGCGCCGCCGCAGGGCGAATGGAAATTGTGGCGTTGCGCCAGATGATGAGTGGTTTAGCATTGGGACCTGGGTTCACCGTGGCAACATTTAAATAAAGCTTGGTCGGACCGGGAGTGCGCGCCCGTGACCCACGGCCTCCAGTATTGAAGCGGAAGTGATGCAGGGTTTCCACCGCCAGCGATTTATCATTGAAGTAGAGAGGGCTTTCATCCCCTGCCCCACCTGCCGCCACGTCCCCCCTCGCAAAAAGCCAACTGGGCCATGTCACCAAGAACTGTTGAATTTCTTCGCATTGGCTGCGGACTGCTTTTGCATCACCAGAAAGTTTCCGCCATCTGGCAGCAATTTCAGAGGAGGGAAAGCCTAGCGACGGCTTGTTTAATACCGTCCAAATATGTTGGACGAAGCGAGCGTTGACATCCTCTTCAATAGCGAACTCTTTCAACGATTTGGTAGGCACAGTTCGATGCTGATAGCGCCATGCGGCATACAAAGCTTTGCCATATTTATCGAGTCCAAACGGTCTGCCACCTTCGCCGGAAACCGTACGAAAGCCGCTACTGGTATAGATGTCCTTTATGCGATTGATCGCTGAAAGCTCAAAGCCAGTCTTATCGGGATCACCGAAAAATGCAAGAGGACCGGCACCAATTACGGCATGGTTGGCAATGCGCTTGGCTGCATCCAAATAACGTTCCAGGTTGGCATCCTGCATGAACTGGACGTCACCAAAATTAGTGAAACCCTCACCACCGGCGGCATCGCTAGAGGAATCAATGCCAGTCTCCAACTCAATGCCTGTCAGGTCATGAACGGTGTAGCCATATTCACCACTGGTGAGCCGACGCACAGTGACACGCCCTGGATCTCCGTCATGTTTCTTTGCGTAGGTGCTCAGTTCGGAACGGATCCATGTGACCGCTTGCAGACGTTCGGCATCCGTTGGCTGGGGCATCTTCTCTGGAGGCATGCGTTTTTGCTCAAGGGCAGTGGCCACCTTTTCCCAATGACGGAATCCATTGGCGATGGAATTTTCCGTCACCAGCTTTTGCAGATTCACCCCACCCATGGATGCCGATTTTCCATGACATTGAAAGCAGTACTGCTCAAATGTGGATAGCGGTGGAGGTACAGCAAAAGCGGGGATGACGCCAAGGAGGGCTAAGATCAACAAGGATTTCAAGGACAGGGTTCTCCAAACGGCTCAATTCTATCAGTTTGAGGAGGATCTTGGGTGTGGATAGGTAACCGGACGTTTGGTTATTAATGAGTTGGCGGAAGCTAGTGGGGGTCGAACCCACCGCGCCACAAAGTAGCGCACGCTGGTTTTGAAGACCAGGCCCAGCACCGGCCAAGGTTAGCTTCCAATCACAATTTTACCACTCATCAAAATAATATTACTCCCCCCATTGATCTCTGTAACAAGTTGAGTAATAATTGCCCCAACGGAGGTTTTTCATATTTTACACAGTCGACCTGTCTCAGCAAGCTTGGCATCTGAAACTGTATGGAGAATCGGGACGGGATTTAGCAAGTTAGTTGGAAGATTTTTTCAGGGGGGTAAGTACACATGAACATGCGGAAACGCTTGACGATAACCCTCATGGCATTGGCTATGACGGCATACTGGGCTGCACCTGTTGCGGCTCAACTTTTGTACGGTTCACTCACGGGATTGGTGGAAGACGCGTCGGGTGGTTCAGTTCCCAATTCGTCCATTTCAATCACAAACAAAGGAACAGGTCAGACTTACGAAGCTAAGTCC
This sequence comes from Acidobacteriota bacterium, assembly GCA_025352795.1. GTDB lineage: Bacteria > Acidobacteriota > Terriglobia > Bryobacterales > Bryobacteraceae > JANXSF01. Next base: position 150,216 of record JANXSF010000021.1, on the reverse strand, counting down.
GACGAGGCTGGCCGCTACACCATCCAAAATATATTGCCTGGTGAATACGATGTTAAGATTGTCGCATCTGGCTTTCGGCCAGAGACGGTGAAGAGTGTCAGAATCACTTCTGGCTTCGTTTCCCGTGAAAATGCCAAGCTTGAAGTAGGATCGCTGAACGAATCCATTTCAGTGCAGGCGGAAACAACGGCGTTGCAGACGGATAAGTCGGATACGCACACAGCTTTGAATTCTCAACAGATTTCCAGCTTGCCGTTGCCCGGTTACCGCAACTATCAGAGCTTGATTAACCTGGTCCCAGGGGCAACCCCGGCAGGCTTCCAGAATTCAGTAACGGATTCACCTGGCCGTTCGCTGGCAACCAATATTAATGGTACGAACAAGAACAACAACATGACCCGTATTGACGGCGCGGCTTCGGTGAACCTGTGGTTGCCGCACCACACCGGTTACGTGATGCCTGCAGAAATGGTGGACACAGTGAATGTGACCACGTCGGCCAGCGATGCGGAACAGGGCACTTCTGGCGGCGCGGCAATTTCGCTATCGACAAAGAGCGGTACGAATCAGTTTCATGGAAGCGCATTTGAGTTCCATGATGATCAACATTTGAAGGCTCGTAACTTCTTTTTTACTCCTACTAAAGCCGTTCCGGAGAAACCCCTGCGCATCTATAACAACTATGGTGCAACCATTGGTGGACCCATTAAGAAGAACAAACTTTTTTTCTTCTACAGCTTTGATGGCTCCCGTCAGCGAGACGGCGCGTTTGGCACCTATTCGGTTCCTACGGCTGACATTCGGACCGGTGATTTCGGTGCAACCGGAACTACCATCTATGATCCGGCCACTGGCAATGCTCTCACTGGCGTCGGGCGTACACCGTTTCCAAATAATGTGATTCCTGGGAACAGAATCTCGTCGCAAGCTCAAAAGATTCAGGCTAACTATCCGCAACCCAATAAAACTGGACCTTTAAGCAACTACGATGCTGTTGGTGGACCCGTTTTCAAACGCGACTATAACGATGTCAAAATCAACTGGACCCGCAACGAACGGTCGCAGGTTTGGGGACATTACGGCAGAATGAAAGCCCTAGTTGTGGGCAAAGCAATTTTTGGTGATGGCGTTGGACCCAGCCCAGGTGCCGATCCTGGCACTGGTGACACTCGCGTGCAGAACATGTCCGCCGGCCACAACTACACTCTCAGCTCTAACCTTTTGCTGGATGGTGTGTTTGGTTACCAGCGGCAGGATCAGACGGTTCGTGGTGTGGACTTCGGCAAAAATTACAGCGCTTCGCTGGGCATTCCTGGCATCAACAATCCTGCCGACATCATGCAGAGTGGTTTCCCGAACATTACGATCAATGGCTACAACGGTTTTGGCGTCCCCGGTTGGATGCCTTTGAATCGTATTGAAGAAAGCTACACTACCAGCCATAACTTAAGCTGGACCAAGGGTGCCCATGTGTTCCGTTTCGGATTTGACGGTGTGAATCATCGTATGACTCACTATCAGCCAGAGCTCGGCGGCGGCCCCCGTGGTGCCTTCGATTTTTCTGGTGGGCCGACTGTTTTGGGACCTAGTGGTTCTGGAGATAACTTCAATGGTTATGCGGCATTCCTACTTGGTTTGACCAACAATATGCAGAAGAGCATTCAGTACATTCTGATGACTCCTCGCGAATTTCAGTTTGGATGGTATGCCCAGGATCGTTGGCAGCTTACCAAGAAGCTGACGTTGAATCTTGGCCTGCGCTACGAACTCTATCCGTTAATGACCCGCGCCACTGGCAAGGGGATTGAACGTTTGGAGCCATTGACCAATCAGGTGTTTTTGGGTGGTCGTGGCAATCAACCGAAAGATGTTGGCGTAAGTGTCAGTCACAAACTGTTTGCACCTAAAATTGGGCTGGCTTATCGTATTGATGAAAAGACTGTGTTCCGCGCAGGCTATGGCATCAATTATGATCCGCTACCCTTCTCCCGTCCTTTGCGAGGTTTCTATCCACTCACTGTGAATTTTAACTTCGACGCGCCGAACGCTTTCTCTCAAGCTGGCACGCTAGCTACGGGATTGCCGCCGACGGTTGGTCCGGACCTTTCCAGTGGGATCGTAAATCTGCCCGCAGTGGCCGACATGCGTAGCCCTAATTTGGGACAGATTCACCGTGGCTACATTCAATCGTGGAACGCCACTTTTGAACGTCGCTTGCCAATGAGTATTGTAGGAACGGTGGCTTATGTGGGAACGCAGACTGTTCACCAACTGGCTGACCGTGACATTAACTCATCGTCTCCTGGTTTGGGCAATGCAGGCCGTCCATTCAACGCATTGTTCGGGCGTCAAATCGCAACCAACATGTGGGATGGGTATCTTAGCTCTCACTATCATTCGTTGCAGACCAGCATCCGCAAGCAGTTTTCCAAAGGCGTAATGCTGCAAGGGTCCTATACATGGTCGAAGGCGATCAATATGACCGATGAAGATGGCTGGGCCGGAGTCGGTTGGAATTGGGGTCCGGTGTTTAATCGTAATCGTGCTTTAGCTGGTTACGACCGTACCCACATTTTCAATATGGGTTGGGTGTATGAACTTCCCTTTGGTAAAGGTAAGCCATTCGCCAGCAGTGGTGTTATTTCGCACATTGTTGGTGGCTGGTCTGTAAACGGCATTATGGCCGCATACACAGGCACGCCGTTCACAGTGGGCGCATCGGGTGCCTCTTTGAACATTGGTGGCGGCAACGCACAGACGGCTGATCAGGTATTGAGCGATGTAACCCGCTCCTTCCAGGTTGGACCGGGAACGTATTGGTACAATCCGGATGCGTTTGTGCCAGTGACAACCACACGTTTCGGCAGCACAGGCCGCAACATTCTTCGGAACCCAGGTGTGTGGAATACTGATTTGCTTATAGGTCGAACGTTTGTTGTGACCGAAAAAGTAAAGGTTGAATTCCGCGGGGAAGCAACCAACTTCCAAAACACATCGCACTTCGGCGGCTTTGCCAGCACCAGCGTGGCGAACAAGGGGAATAACTTCCTTAGCGTTCGCAGTGCGTTTGGGGAACGGCAGATTCGTTTTGGTTTGCGTGTGCAATTCTAGAAGCATGACGGTAACAGCAGGGCGGCTCTCACAAGGAGCCGCCCTTTTTCTATTTGCGGCATCCGTTTTAACGGCTCAAGATGCGGCAGCAGTAAAATCGCAGCAAGCCAAACAGTTGATGAGTGCCGGTCGATTTGCCGAAGCAATTCCAATTTACCAGGATCTGGTGAAGGCGATGCCAGCCAACCAGGGCTTACGTTTGAACCTGGGCATTGCACAGCATATGGCAGGGAAAGATGGCGATGCAGTGGCCACTCTGGGCGCACTGGCAGACCCGCGAGCCGTGGCAATGTGCGGAGTCTCCTACATGCGGCTAGGCAATGCGGAAAAGGCTGCTGAATATTTGGAACGTGCCGTTCGGGCCATGCCTAACGATATGGAATTAGCCCGTATGCTGGCTGAAGCCGGGTTAGTGGCTGGGCGTCCGCAGGCTGTGGCAGTAGCGTTTCGGACTGTCGTGAAGTTGCAGCCGGAAGTGCCGCGTGGATGGCTGGAACTTGGTCGCAGCTATGAAGCATTGGCCGAAGAGGCTTACGCCAAGTTGGATGCGCAAGCGCAAGGATCACCCTATTGGCTGGCATTAGTTGCTGAAACTCGCATGAAGCAGCAGCAGTTGCGCGGGGCGCTGGCGTTGTATCGTGAGGCGTTGGTCAAGTTGAACCGGCGTGACTGGCATGAGCGCATTGCCGAGATTTACGAAAAGAGCGATCACAAGGATTGGGCTGCATTGGAACGCAAGAATGCCCCGCTGGCTGGGGCTTGTGCAAAGCCTACGGCGGAGTGCCATTTTCAGGCTAAGCGATATTTAGCAGCCGCTGAATCAGCCGCTACCAAAACAGCAGATTCGGAATATTGGCGGTCGAAAGCCTATAACGAATTGGCGCGTGAAGCCTTCGCCAGGCTGAGTAAGTTTCCTGATTCCGCTGAGTGGCACGAATTTCTGGCATCGCTGTATCGCAATCAAGGCAAGCATGCAGAAGCCGTGGTGGAATGGCGTATTGCTCTTGAAAAGCGCCCCGATGATGTGCAGCTAGCCAAAGAGCTTTCCACTTCACTGCTGGCCACTAAAGATTTTGTGCCGGCAGAAATGAACTTGCGCGGCTTGCTGAGCCAGTCCCCAGAAGACGCCGAATTGCTGTGGTTATTGGGTGATGCCCTGGCCGGTCAGCAAAAAAATGAGGAAGCAATTGAGCCTCTTGAAAAAGCGGTGAAAGTTGCCGCGCAGGTGCTGCCAGTGCGAGCTTCATTAGCACGAGCTTTGATGGCATTGAATCGCGCACAAGAAGCGGTGCTCCATTTGGAAGCTGCGCTGCCCATTGACCGTGATGGCAGTCTGCACTTTCAACTGAGCCGTGCGCTGCAATCAACGGGCAATACGGAACGTGTGGCAGCGCTCCTAAAAAAGAGCCAGGAATTACGCAAGGCCATTGATGACGCCGAACAGACGGGTGAAATCACTCCTCCAAAATAGTCACAGTTTTATTGGTACTGACTGATTTTACAATCTGCTTTTTCCCGGTAGGCCAAAACACTTCAACGTCAACGTTTGCAGGCAATCCACCGAAGTGAACCGGACCATGACTGGACGATGCATAGCTTACCGCGCTGGTCATAATATTGGTCTGCTTTCCGATGCGGATAGTGGCGCCAATGCCATCGCGGTTTGACTTGCGACCGGTCAACTTTACTTTCAACCATGCCCCTTGCGGAGTGCTGCGATTGCGCCAAAGCTCGGCAGGCTCACCTAAGGAAGCGACGACAATATCCATCAGCCCGTCACCATCGAAATCGGCGAAAGCGCTACCCCGATGGGCCGCTTTGCTATTGAAGCCCGCATCTACGGTGGCGAAGGTACCATCTTTCTGATTGCGAAAAACCGCGTTCTGTTGACGATAGGTATAGGGTTCAAACTGTTCCACAAGATCGTTGACGTGGGCATTGGCAGTGAACAGATCACGCCAACCATCGTTATCGAAATCCACAATGCCCAGTCCCCAGCCGGCGAATGGACTGGTGGCTGCGGCTATTTTGGATAAGTGGGTAGCATCGCGAAATTGGCCTTTGCCACGATTTTCAAACAGCGGAAACGTCTCGCCACTGAGGGCGGTGATGAATATATCGGGCAAGCCGTCGTTGTTGTAGTCGCGGAAATCGGCACCCATACTGGCGACGGGTTTGCCATTGTCCAGCAGCGCAACACCAGCTTCCAAAGCCACTTCTTCAAACACCTTGCCACCTTTGTTATGGAACAGGAAGTTGGGCAAATTATCGTTGGTGACAATGGCATCCATAAAACCGTCGCCATCATAGTCTGCAAAGGCTACCGACATGCCGCGACCAGTGAATTTATCCAGTCGAGTGGCCGCGCTCACATCCTGAAACTTACCGTTGCCCAGGTTGCGATATAACTGATTGGCAATGGCCGGAAAGTATTTCGGATGGCAATAGACGCGGATGTCTTTTGCCGCATCACCGCAGAAGCGATTGAATTCTGGAGTCCACTTGGCGTAGTTTACGACGAACAAATCAAGTAAGCCGTCGTTATCAAAATCGAACCAACCGGCGGCTACGGAAAAGTGTTTCGAATCAATTCCCGATGTGGCGGTGATGTCCTCAAACGTACCGTCGCCTCGGTTGCGATAGAGGATGTTTCGAAAGGCCCCAGCCACGAAAAGATCGGGATGCCCATCGTTGTTGAAATCTGCAACAGCAGCACCAATGGAGTAACCGGCCCCGGCAAGACCTGCTTGCTTGGTGACGTCCGTAAACTTCCAATTCCCATCGTTACGATACAAGCGATTGTTGAATTTATCAGCGGATTTTTGCAGACTCGGCAGCGCAGCCCCGTTGGTGAAGAAGATGTCTGGAAGGCCGTCGTTATTGTAGTCGAACGTGGCAACACCCCCGGCCATGGTCTCCACCATGTGCTTTTGCGGTGTGGGTGAATTTTCCAGAACGAACTGGATTCCCGCCTGTTTGGCCACGTTTTCAAAGTGGATGCCTTGCGCAAAAGCAGTTCCTAAAATAAATAGCTGGGCCCATACAAGCAGGAAGAGAGGCATTGTTTCCCCATCATACCTTGAGCCCTTATTCGTGACGCAAGGCGGGCAGCGGGTCCACTCTGGCGGCTCTCCATGGTGGCACTATACTGGCTACAATCACTGAGGCCGCAAGAATCAACAATGCTCCCACGTACACGAGTGGGTCATCGTTCTTTAATTCCGCGATGATGGATTTCATAAGCCGCATGAGGCCCATGGCCAGAACCACGCCAAAAACTAAACCCGGAACCGCCAACCTGACACCTTGGCCCACCACCAATTCCACAAGTTGCCGTCGCGATGCTCCCAATGCCGAACGAATACCCATCTCCCGCATCCTTCGCGACACGGAATAGCTGACGACCGCGTAGATGCCCACCACGGCCAGTAGCAACGCATAGAATCCGTTGGCGATCAAGACGCGGATAATAATCCGAAACCCTGACGATTGCTGGGATCGGTAAGTGTCCATTGTGCTTACACCGTAAATAGGCAGGTTCCGGTCAAACACCATCAGTTGACTGCGGACCGCCTTCGCCAAAGTCAGTGGCTCATCGTGGGTCCGTAGTGTAATGAATGCCTGACGCGGTAGATCCTGGGCAAGGGGAACATACATCTGCTCATCCGTTTCCGCAGGGGTTCCCGGATTTCGGCTGACGCTCCCAACAACACCCACAATTTCGCATTCGTCCAATGCTTTTCCTAAATGTATTTTTTGTCCGATGGGGGATCCCTTGGGAAAGCGTCGACGAGCAACAACATCATTCACAATAATCCGACGCGGAGAATCAGGCCCATCTTGCCGGTTAAAGACGCGGCCTGCAGTCAACGGAATTTTCAGTGTTTCAAAGTAATTTGGCATCACACTATAAATCACCGTGCGAGGAATTTCACCAGGGCGCGGCTCAGCTTGCCCGGCAATGCGAAAATCAATTTCATCAACTCCTTGGTAGGGGACTCCGCTCGATGCTGTTGCCGATTTCACTCCGGGTTGCGTCACAACTTGCTCCAGTGATTGATCGAAGAATTGCAACGTGCGAGCGTTGCTATACTCTTTCTCCGGTATGGCAATGCGCATTGTAAGCAGATGGTCAATTTCAAAGCCCGGATTAGCATCCCAATAATTACGCATGCCGATGACGATCAAGACGGTAGTGACAACTAACGCTAAAGCCAAGGCCACTTGTCCGCTTGCCAAAAATGCTCGCAGCCGGTTGCGACTACGCGATTCTGACGAGTTTGGTCCGCCTTCCTTCAACATAGTATTTAGGTCTAAATTCGCGCCGGCAAATGCTGGAGCAAGGCCCGTTCCAATGCCCACAACAATAGCCATCAGGATAGTGAATGCAATCCCCAGCCCATCTAAACTCACCACTCCGAAATTGTGTAAATAGGTTCGGGTGTCTTCGGAAATCATAGATTGCAATAAGTCGCGGCCCCAGCTTCCAATGAGAAGACTGAGGCCTGCTGCGGCAAGCACCATAATCATGTTTTCCGTAATTAATTGCCGGACTACTCTGGCTTTTGTTGCACCCAGGGCGAAGCGCACGGCAATTTCACGCTGCCGAGCAACCGCCCGTGACAGCAATAAATTCGCGACATTCGTCGCCGCAATCAATAACACCAGGCAAGCCACAATGAAGCAGGCAAGAATATAATTGTTCTCCTGATGTTGTCCAAACTCATTGGCCAAACTGGTGATGTGGCATCCCTTGTTGGTGTTGGAATCGGGGAAAGCTTTTTCCAAACCCGATGCAATGCTGTCCAGTTCTGCGCCAGCTTGTTCCACACTCACTCCGGGTCGAAGTTTTCCGATTACCCGAATGGCGCGCGTGTTTCTATTTCCGCGTTGGCTGTCAGAAAACGAAAGCGGCACAATCACATTGACAACACCAATCAGGATGAAGTGGAACTATTCAGGAAGTACGCCGATGACTTGCACTTCCTGGCCATCTAATCTCACCTTGCGACCAATGATTCCAGCATCACCGCCGAAGCGCGTCTTCCACATGCCATGACTGATCAACATTACTGCATCGCGACCGGTTACTTCCTGATCTTTCACGAAGATAGTTCCCAATAGCGGCTTCACTCCAAGAATATGGAAGAACTCACTGGAAACAGATGCTGCTTCCACTCGCTCCGGTTCGTGATCTCCGGTGAGTGTCTTGCTGATCACGTCGTAACCAGCAATGCCCTCAAGCAACTTGGTCTGTCGTCGAAAATCTTCAAAATCTGCAGGGCTAAGGCCATGTGAAGTGGTTGATCGACAATCACTTGGCGTGGGGAGACTGTTCACCGAGGGGACGCAGTGTGCGGTGCCGAACACTGCTAGTAACCCCCGGAAGCTCTGGCGCATCTGTACTTAAAGATGAAACTGATTGCACTGCTCTGTTTTTTGACTTTGACGATTTCAGCGCAGCCCAAGCCTCAGCGGCAGCGCGGCGGCGGTACAAAGCAAAGTGGCAACCCCAACGATAAAACCGCCCAGATGGTATTGCCCAGCTTCACCGGCATTCTGAAGTTGATTGACAAGAAATTCATTCTTCTGGAAAGTGAAGATGGCAATACTCAAAAAGTGAACATCACCAAGAAGACAAAATTCTTCAACGGTGAAAAGCAGGTAACGCTGGCTGATTTCAAAGAGGGTGTCAAAATATCTGCCGAAGTCCAAATAGCTCCTGACCGATCCTTTGACGGCGTGCACGTCTACTTGGAAAAAAGCCAATAGGTCTGGCCTGTTCCACAGTGTAAACTGGCTAGATGCCTATCTGGGATCGCACTCGCCTCAGCTTCATGATGTTCCTGAATTACGTCATCTGGGGCTCATGGTACGTAACCATTGGAACTTATCTCACCGCTACCCTGAAGTTTTCAGGAACTGAAACCGGTGCCATATTTGGAACCACGGCGCTGGCTTCCATGATCTCTCCATTCTTTGTAGGCATGATTGCTGATCGCTTCTTTTCCTCCGAACGAGTTCTTGCAGTACTGCACTTGGTTGGTGCCGTGCTGCTCTACCTGGTGACCACCCAAACCACATTCGGTTCCGTGTATGGAATCATGCTGGCCTACTGCCTTTGCTATTTCCCCACCGTATCACTAACCAACTCCATCACCTTTCGTCAGATTAAAGATCCAGGAAAAGACTTCCCGCTCATTCGAGTCTTCGGCACCATCGGCTGGGTGGTCATTGGATTGATCATCGGTAAATTGGGTGTGGAAGCAACCCATGTGCCGTTTCTGATAGCTGCTGGCGCTTCTTTGCTGATGAGTATTTTCAGCCTAACTCTGCCGCATACGCCGCCGGAAAATAAAGGTGAGACCATCACCGTGCGACGCATTCTGGGTTTAGACGCTTTGGAAATGCTGAAGGACCGATCTTTTCTGATCTTCGTCATCGCATCCATTCTGGCCTGCATCCCACTCACTTTTTACTTCTCCTTCACCAACGCTTACCTCAATGAACTGAAGGTGTCCAACGCCGCCGGAATCATGGCGCTGGGTCAGGTATCGGAAATCGGCATGATGTTGCTGATGCCACTGATTTTCCGCAAAGTCTCCGTCAAATTTATATTGCTGATGGGCCTGGCCGCCTGGACCGTTCGATACGCCTTGCTGGCCTATGGCAATCCCGATGCCGGTATGTGGATGTTCTACCTGGCCATTCTGCTTCACGGTGTCTGTTACGACTTTTTCTTCATGACCGGGCAACTGTATACAGACATGCAGGCGCCACCCAAACTGCGCAGCGCTGCACAAGGCTTGATCATTTTCCTTACCTACGGCGTGGGCATGTTTATCGGGTCCCTACTCTCCGGAAGTGCTGTCGATTACTTCAGCAAGACCAGTGGCGGAATCGTCTCTCGCGATTGGCAAAGCTTCTGGCTCACCTCTTCAGCTGGTGCCTTTGTGATCCTGATGATGATTGCGCTGTTCTTCCGTTCCAACGCCAAAGTTCAAACAGCAGAGTAGCCGAATCCTTATAATGCCCCGTGTGTTGCTAGTACATTGGAACAAAGTTGAAGCCAACGAGCGAGCAATGTTGCTGAATCAGGAAGGCGTTTCCGTAGTGGCTATCGTCTCATCCGGTGGCGATACCATGAAGACTCTCAAACAGTCGCCGGGCATTGATGCCTTTGTCATCAGCTTGGAACGAATGCCTTCACACGGCCGAGAAGTGGGCAAGTTTCTACGCGAAGTGAAGTCCACCCGCTATCTGCCGTTGATTTACATTGAAAGCCCATCAGAAGAAAAAACGTCTCTAGTGCGGAATGTGCTTCCCGATGCTATCTTCACCAGTTGGGCCCGTCTTGGCGACGTTCTTAAGACGTTGTCCCCTGTAGTAGATCCTATCGTTCCCGGCTTGAACGTCGCATCGGACAAACCGCTACAAAACAAGTTGGGCCTGATCGCCAACATGCGCGTTGGCCTTGCCGGAGCGCCTGATGGATTTGAAGAACTCTTAGGAGATCTTCCCGAAGGTCTGCGCTTTATTGATCGTGGTAAAGCCGATTTGTGGTTCTGGTTCGTACGCTCCTCCGAAGAGTTGCATACCGAAATGGGATACATGGGTTTGCGCTCTCCACTGTGGATCTGCTGGATGAAAGGGACCTCTGTAAAACTACCCATGATCCGCCGGGCAGCCAACGAAATGGGGCTGGTGGATTACAAAGTTTGTTCCATCAGCGACACTTGGTCGGGCATGATTTTCAAGTTGAAATCCCAATGAACATCCGCCGCATCACTCTTTGGATTCCAGCCGTCAGCATGATGATGCTGTCTTTGATCAGCTACATTGATCGCAATACGATGGCAGCACTGGCGCCTACGATTCTTGAAGAAATGAAACTGTCCAATGAACAGTACGGCTACATTGTTGCAGCATTTTCCATTCTTTATATGATCGGCAACCCGGTGTGGGGCCGCTGGATTGATCGCTTCGGATTGCGGCTGGGCATGACCACAGCCGTTACCTTTTGGACACTGGCTTCCATGGCCCACGCCTTTGCCCAGGGCATTTGGAGCTTCGGCTTTGCCCGCGCCGCCCTGGGGTTCGGTGAAGGAGCCACCTTCCCCGGTGGATATCGAACCGTTGTGGAAACGCTTCCTGTGGAGAATCGTTCCAAAGGTGTTGCCGTGGCCTACTCTGGTGGATCCTTGGGAGCGGTGATCACGCCGTTGATCATCATCCCCATTGCCGCGAAATGGGGATGGCGTGGAGCGTTCTGGTTCACAGGCATCATTGGGATTATCTGGCTTCTGATCTGGACACTGGTTAATCGACTTCCAGCCATGCGCAAGCCGCGCCAGGCACCGGCAAGGTTGGTTGCACCACCTCATTTCTTTGATCGCAAAGCCTGGAGCTTTCTGTTCACTTATGCCTTTGGCGCATTCCCCTTGGGATTCGTCCTTTACACATCGGCACTCTACTTGAAGACGTTGGGATTGTCGCAAGGGGAAATGGCCAAGCTACTTTGGATTCCCCCTTTCGGTTGGGAACTGGGCTACTTCTTTTGGGGCTGGGTGACGGACCGAACGGTTTCCCGCACTTCGGAAACCATGCCCGTTTTTCGACGCCTATTCACAGTTCTGACGATCCTCAGCCTGCCCCTGGCTTTCGCTCCTCAAATGCGACCATTGCCATTTTTGATGGCTGAACTATTCCTGGCCATGTTCGTCACCGCTGGCTTCGTCATTGTCGGCGTAAGCTATGCCACGACGATTTACACCGCTGAACATGCGGGCCTGATTGCCGGGCTGGGTGCCGGGTCGTGGTCTGGAGTGGTGGGGTTAATGATGCCATTCATCGGCAGGTTATTCGATCAACACAATTACGCATTGGCCTTTCAGATTGCTGCCGCACTCCCACTGATTGGCTATTTAATCTGGTTGCTGCTAACTCGTTATGCAAAAACTTGAAGTTTCGTGAGAACCTGAAGTGGAATGAGTCACATTACACCGGAATTTTTGTTCTTAGGATTGCTGTGGTACGTGGTATTTTTGTTTTCCACCGTGTGCCACGAAGCAGGTCACGCCTACATGGCTACCCGGCTGGGAGACATGACTGCCTATTTGGGCGGGCAGGTCTCTTTGAATCCGGTGCCTCACATGCAACGCGAACCGATGGGCATGATTCTGTTCCCGGTACTCACGTACGTCACAGGCGGCTGGATGATGGGCTGGGCATCGGTTCCCATTGATCCTTATTGGACTCTGCGCAATCCAAAGAAGGCATCCCTGGTTTCGCTTGCCGGACCGCTAGCCAACTTCGCTCTGGTACTGATTTCAGGACTGATCATTCGCATTGGACTTTCCGTGGGCTACTTTGCTCCGCCCCATAGCTTCGCCATTGAAAGCCTGATTGTGGGGACCACTCCTGCGGCCGAGGGCATTGCCACCTTTGTCAGTTTAATGTTTGGCCTCAACCTGCTTTTAGGACTTTTTAATTTGGTGCCAGTACCACCGCTGGATGGTTATTCGGTGATGGGTTTGTTTCTACCGGAGCACATGGCCAGGAAGCTGGAAGAATTCCGATTTCAATATAGCCGCTTTTCCTTTGTGGGCTTGCTCATTGCCTGGAAAGTTTTTGGCGAATACGGCATTGGTCTATTTTGGAGCGGCGTGTATGTTCTTTATGCAGGGTTCGGAAGATAGTTGTTATTTGCGGCCTGACACACAAATTAAATGCGCGCTCTGGTCTAACTTCACATTTTTGAAATCGGCCTTTTCGAAATCGGCCCGCAACCGTTCGGCAGTCTGCTCATCCTGACCTTCCATGGCGACCACCGCCATGCCCCCCTCTCGTAAAACACGCTTCAGTTCCCTGAAGTCTTTCACGGGATCTTTGGCATATTGCGCTACGTCAATGGAAAATACTTTATCGAAGTAAGGGTAGGCGAATGGAAGTTTGGTAGCTGGCCCGACGTGCAATTGCATTCTGCCCGACTCCAATAATTTCTTGTTGCGCTTGGACGCAAGGTTGAACATGGATTCAGAATGATCCACGCCCATCACCAGACCGCTGGTCACTTCTCGGGACACCCGAATCATATCCATTCCGCAGGCATAGCCCACTTCAAGAACATAATCGGCAGGCTGTAAGTTGAGCAGAGAAATCACAAAGCTATTGCGATCCCGGTTCGACTTTTCCATCATACGGGCGACGATGCGCCCGATTGGTCCACGAGGCATTGCCCGCTGTTTTCGTAAGAATGAGGTCAATACCCTATCACTTCCTATAGCCCACTACGGCATCTTCCTACCCTTTCAGCCATGAACATTTTCGGACTATAAAACGATGGATAGAACAGTGCCTAATTCTAAGTTTATTCCATTCCTGCTCTTTATTCCGCTGATTGGGTTTGGCCAACCGGGTTCCATGGAAGGGTCGCTGTTGAAGCAGCGCGATAGTATTCACAAACAGATTGAATCCATCAGAAAGACCTATCCGGTTGCCTTTAATATTACCCGGCTTCCGGCTGATGAACTGGCTCGGCAACCAATCTGCAGTCCGCTTGAGCCTATTGAGCCGGTGATCTCACTGGCTTCGTCCAAAGCCGGAGTGTCGCCTGAACTGGTGCGGGCGGTGATTCTGCAAGAATCCGCTTTTGACCCCTGCGCTGTATCGCCTAAAGGGGCGCTGGGTTTAATGCAGTTGATGCCGCAGACAGCTCGGCAATTGGGGGTGTCCAATCCGTTCGACCCAAAACAGAACGTGGAAGCTGGGGCTACGTTGTTGCGACAGTTGATTGATCGCTATGGAGGAGATCTTTCACTGGCACTCAGCGCCTATAACGCCGGCCCGGCCCGCGTGGATCGTACCGGGAAGGTACCGGATATTCTGGAAACCACCAATTACGTGCGGAATATTTTATCTACTCTTCCAATGCAGTAGTTATTGGGGGACCGTGTACTAATGCAGCAAGCCGAGCTTTTGTAATGGCCAGTAGACAAAGACAGCCTTGCCGTAAATGTTGTCCCGTGGAACCAATCCCCAGGATCGGCTATCGTTCGATGAACTGCGATGATCGCCCATTGTGTAGTACTGGGCGAATTCTACTTTTGTTGCAGGGTAGGACATTTGGTCCCGGTATTCGGCTGGCACGTAAGGTTCTTCAATCTTGACGCCGTTCACCAGCACCTGACCCTCAACCACTTCCACCACATCGCCAGGAATTCCAATCACCCGTTTAATGTACGATTTCGACCGATCATGCGGGTAATAGAAAACCACCACGTCGCCACGTTCCACAGAACTGATGTTGAATTGGTAGATAAACTTGTTGATGAAGATCCTTTCCTGATCTTCCAACACCGGCATCATACTGGTGCCTTCCACCTTAACTGGAGGGTATAGGAACAGGATGATAACAAAAGCCAGCACAACAGATATCATCAGATCTCGCGTTAAAGCGAGTACGATGGGAAGGTAGTTGCGAGTTTCGTTCTCTGGCTTGTCGCTCAATTAGTTCTCCCTTTCAGCTCTTATGATGACAGAAGCATTGCCAGCGGTGTTGATCATTCCCGCTCTAAATGAAGAAGCAGTGATCTGCCAAACGTTAGACTCCATCCCTGCAGGTTTGTACCGATTCGTCATTGTGGCCGACAATGGTTCCACCGATCGCACTGCCGAACTGGCTGCAGGGCGCGGAGCAATCGTTGTCAGTGAACCGGAACGGGGTTATGGCGCTGCTTGCCTGAAAGCTATCTCCACCTTACCTCCCGACATTGAAGCGGTGGTTTTCATGCAGGCTGATAATTCCGAAATTGCCGCAGAAGCCCGGATGTTGTTGGAACCGATTGCGCGCGGCCAAGCCGATTTTGTTCTGGGTTCGCGCATATTAGGGAAAGCCGAAGTAGGATCTTTGTTGGCTCATCAACAATTCGGAAATCGAATAGCCACCGTTTTGATCCGTATCTTTTGGGGACACAACTTTACCGATTTAGGACCGTTCCGCGCTATTTCCACCAAAAAACTGAAATCGTTGGAAATGCAGGATCGTAACTATGGGTGGACCGTTGAGATGCAGGTGAAAGCTGTCCGCAATAAATTACGCATCCTGGAAATTCCTGTAAGCTACCGACTTCGTGCCGCTGGCGAAAACAAAGTCAGCGGTAATTTCCGAGCCAGCATCATGGCTGGCGTCAAAATCATTTGGGTAATTTTACGTTTGTGGTGGACTCCATCAACTTCGTGAGCTCCGTCATCGGGACAGCACCTTCGGAAAGCGCCCGCTTATGAAAAGTAGCCAGGCTCTGTCCGGGGTTTATCCTCAGCGAACGTTGCCGTAAGTTTTTCCATTCCCGGTAACCCAGGTAGTAAGTTGGCAGTTGGCAGGAAGATAATTTTGCGCGTTGCAGTTTGGCCCGGGCTTCCTCTTCTTCCTGGAATGCCCCTTCCATCATTAACTTCATCGCCTCTTGGTCACTCATGCCCAAAGTGTGCAAACGAATATCCAGGATAGTATTGGCGATCATCCGCAGTTGCTGCTTTAGAAATGTCATCCGGAGTTCAGGAGATTTATTCAGATACCCTGCATCCAACATTTGCTCTGTGATATAAACCGCCCAGCCTTCCACATAAGGGCCATTGCCATACACACTACGTAGCAGACGGCGCCATTGCGGTTCCATGCTATTGGCATATTCGGCCTGCACATAATGACCCGGCATAGCCTCATGAAGCGTCAACAGTTTCAGACCGTAAATATTGTACTCACGCAGTTTCGATGCAATTCGTTCCTTCGGCCAATCTTTAGGAATGGGTGTTAACCAATAAAAGGCACCACTCGCTGGCTCTAGTGCAGGAGCCGCGTTGAAGCCACCTACTGCATAAATTCCCCGCATGAATTCCGGCGTTTCAATCACCTTCAGGTTGTCCCGACCCGGCAACGCCACCAGGTCCGATTCCTTTACGAAACGACGCGCCCCGTCAAGGTCCGCACGGGCGTCATCAAAATAGCGGTTCACAGAAGATTGCTTGCGGGAAATAAGATCCAGTTTTTTCCTGACGTCGCCCTGCACGTCGCGCGACAAAAATTCCATTTCCTGTTTCACTTGCTTAAACTTGGTTTCCGCCTCAGTCAGTGCACCGCTGGCACTTGTATCCACCACCATGGTGTAAAGAAATTTCTTGGCATACTTATCAGCTCCCAAACGCCAATCCGATGGTTTTTTGGAAAGATCTTTTTCAAGGAAGGTTTGAAACGCTTTCAGGGAATCAAGCGCTGTCCCTGCTGCTTTGTCATACCTTCCCCGCAACTCTAGGGGACATTGTTTACGAAGTTCCTGGTCAATCAAATCAATATTGCCATCGTTTTCCTGTCTGGCCACTTGATTCCATATTTCCGGGGAATCGGTAAGGTTTGCTTTGGCCTGTTCCAGGACAGTTGGAGTTTTTTCCAGCCTTGCAATCATGCTTTGGAACCGCTTTTCCTTGGGTGCAGATTCTAATGCATGAAGATTGAACAAAGCGTTCCCAATCATCTCCACATAAATGGTTGGATTGTGTTTATAGGATTTGATTTCGTTCAGTTCCAACAGGGAAAGTTCCACCAGGTTGCGGATAATCATCCCATCGGCATCAGCTTCAGGATCGGCACTATCTTGGGGAATCTTATGTAACTCTTCCTTTGTTGCCATATAAAACTGGCGTTGTTCGGCAAAGCTTTGCTCAGACATATCGTCCAGCAACTGATCCAACGGAATACCGTTATGGGAGTGATAGCCAGCCGCAGTAGCCGCTGATGGTGAAAAGGCCAGTGACTGGTAAACAAACTGTTCCACCAGTTTGCCCATTTCTAACTTCTCATTTTGCCTCCCACAACTGGTTAGGAAAACGGTAATTAAAACCAAAATCGCAGATCGCTTCATAAAACTGTTATTGTATTCCGCATGGAAAGTTCCATTTTTAATCGTCGTCAATTTGCAGGACTTTTAGGGGCGGCTAGTCTGGTAAATCAGACCAACGCTCAGACCAAGGAACCGGTGATTGACATCCACCAACATACGCCATACTCGGGCCGGACTGCTGATGAATTGGTGATTCATCAACGAAAAATGGGCATCACCAAAACAATTCTGCTCCCCGCCGGACAAAAGTATGGTCTTGCCGCAGGGGCCGGTGGGAACGAGGAATGCCTGGAACTGTGCCGACGCTTTCCTCAGGAATACGTATTTTGCGCCAATGAAATGCCCGATATTCCGCAGTGTCGTGAAGTGATCACCAGGTATTTGAAGATGGGTGCCATTGGAATTGGGGAACAGAAATTTCCAGTAGATTCCGATTCCCCCCACATCCATTTAATTGCCCAGATGGCCCAGGAATTCAACGTACCTGTTCTGCTGCACTTTCAATACAACACCTATAACCTGCACTTTGACCACTTCTACAAGATTCTGGAAAAGTATCCGAAAGTGAATTTCATTGGTCACGCTCAGACGTGGTGGGCCAATATTGATTCGGAACAACAGGAACCAGCGCTCTACCCCAAAGGGAAAGTCAGCCCCGGCGGCATCAGCAGCAGGTATCTGAAAGATTACCCCAACATGTTTGGCGATCTTTCGGCGGGCAGCGGTTTGAACGCTTTAATTCGCGATGAAACGCATGCCCGCCAGTTCTTGAAGTTATATCAGGACAAGCTGATTTACGGGTCCGATTGCAGTGACAAATTCGGCGAAGGCGAAAAGTGTTCCGGCAGCCAGCAGCTATCGGCAGTACGACGCTTAGCATCGGATAAGAAAGTGGAAAGAAAGTTGATCTATGGAAATGCCTCGCGACTATTTCGGATTAGTTAGTGTCCATGTTAAATTGGAGTCATCTGGCTCTTAGGGGACCCACAAAGTTTTGCAGACGCTCGATACCTCTTCCATTCCGAACGTCCGCGTCAGGATATCGTCCTCTTTCCTGATCTCACTCGCCTGCCTGATAGCCATTTTATACATCGGTCGAGTGCTGATCATCACCTTGATCATCGCCATTCTTAGCGCCTTCATTTTAGATCCCCTGGTTGGTTTATTTGGACGTCTGCGTATTCCTCGTGCACCAGCCAGCTTCCTGGTTTGCAGTCTGGCACTGTTGACCATTTATGGCTCTTTGTTTGGAGCCTACACCCAGATCTCAGTCCTGCTTGAGGAACTGCCAGCTTACACGCAACGTATCAATGAGCTAACCGATAAGGTTCTGATTGAAATTGAGTCTGCAGAAAAAGCCATTTACCAGGTTGTGGTTCCCAAAAGAGTGCGCGATCAGGATCAGCGAAGTCCGCAGACGAACACGTTACCGCGTCGTCGAGGAGTAGCTGTTACGCCCTCCCCAATCCCGCCTCCGCCGGTACAAGAAGTGCGCATAAAGACTGAAAAATCGCCGATTTTCGACTATTTATACGCTCATATGGAGGATTTTTACAACATTTTGTTGATGTCTTCCTTCGTGCCCTTCCTGGTTTATTTCATGCTCAGTTGGCGTGACCACTTCATCCGCAATGTGATGAAGCTGTTCAAGGGAGAAAATCGCGATTGGGTGGCGCGCTCCATGGAAGATGTAGCCCATGTGGCCCGGGCCTACGTGGTGGGCAATTTCATTCTGGGCATGCTGTTGGCAATTGCCAGCACACTGTTTTTTTGGATCGCCAAAATTCCCTATTGGCCTCTGGTTGGACCGCTCAGCGGGTTCTTCAGCCTTGCTCCTTACATAGGTTTGCCTCTAGCCTTGATTCCTCCGTTTTTGGCAGGCGTTACCGTGTTTTCAAATCTTTCCGCTTATCTGGTAATTGGCACCACCGTTGCTTTTCTTCACTTGTTGGCGCTGAACTTGATGTATCCCAAATTGGTCGGTTCTCGAGTGCATCTGAACCCCATTGCCGTCACTTTGGCGCTGATGTTTTGGGGATCTCTGTGGGGTGGCATTGGCCTCGTGCTGGCCGTGCCTGTCACTGCGGCCATTAAAGCAGTCTGCGATAACATTCCCTCTGCCGAAGCCTACGGTCGGCTGCTCGGTGACTGAGTCATTCATTGCCTAAATTGATGTGATAAGCTTCCCTCTCAGGGGAACTTTTCATGGTGAATCAAATATCCAGGCGTGCACTGCTCGCTTCCACACTTACATTGCCCGTTTGGGCCAAAACGAATCATATCGGCAAAGACCGCATCTCCACCATCACCGATGAAAACGCTACTTCGCCTGCCGAAGCCATCGCTTTTGCCAAGCAGTATGGCTTGCAGTGGGTGGAGTTGCGCAACGTTCCCGGCGCTCCAAATAGCAAGAAGCCGCATTATACGCAGCTCACTGAAGCGGAACTGAAGGTGGCGGCAAAAGAGTTCAAAGATGCCGGATTGCGCGTCTCATTCCTCAACAGTGGGATGTTGAAGTTCGGCCTGCCCGGCACGGAACCTGTTCGCCGACGTCCAGAAGCGCCTGAAGCAAGAGAGAAGCGTCTGGCCAGTGAACAGCACCAGTTCGACGATCGCATGCAGGAACTGGACCGCAGCATTCGTGCAGCGCACATTCTGGATGTGGATAAAATTCGGATTTTTGCATTTTTGCGAGTGCAAGATCCATTGGCCTTGCTTCCCCGAATCGCCGAAGTGTTTGGACCCATGCTCAAAGTGGCCGAAAGGGAAGGCGTCCAACTGCTCATTGAAAACGAAAATTCCTGCAACGTGGGCACTTGCGCTGAACTGGCTGCCATCCTGAAACTGAATTCGTCAAAAGCTTTCAACTTGAATTGGGACCCGCTCAATGCGTTCCACCTCAAGGAAGAACAGTTCCCATTTGGGTACAAACTGCTCCCGAAGAAGCGCATTCAAAACGTCCAAATCAAAGGCAAGAGCATTTTGGCTGGTCCTGAAAAACTGGACTGGGCGGGAATCTTTGATGCCCTTGAAAAAGATGGATACAGCGGCCAGGTTGGCTTAGAGTGCCATATTTTTGAGCGGCTGGTGGAAGCCTCACACGAATCCATGAAAGAGATTTTACGCGTTTGTGAACACAGGAGCTAAGGCAGCCATGTCCAAATCTGTCCTGGGATATTCGTTGATCGCCTTGTGCGTGGTTGGCCTTGGACTGGCTTTACTATGGCAGCAAAACAAGGGTTCTCATCTGGTGCTGGATGGCTCTATCAAAAAAGTTCGAGTCCAGGAATTAGATCCGAAACGTACCCTTGTCATCTGCGATTTTCGATTGAATAATCCTGCTGATTTCACTTTTGAAGTGAAGAATGTTGACCTGATTCTGACCACTGCCGACGGGGAAACTCTGCAAGGTGCATTTGCCGCCCAAATGGACACGGATCGAATCTTTGATGCCTTTCCAGTGTTGGGGCAACGTTATAACCCTTCGTTGGTTAGTCGCGAGAAAATTGCCCCAGGCAAGTTGGTAGATCGGATGGTGGCTGCGTCATTTGATGTAGCCCCGGCAATCATCGAAGGACGCAAGAAGCTGCTGTTGCGCATTGAAGAAATGAATCGGCTGGTTACAGAACTGGTGGAAACGAAATAGATGTTGAGTGGGGCAAGTTGGAACCTGCCCCACTCGATATTCCGGATTTACTTCTGAGCTACTAGAACTCGTGAAGGATAAAATCCCTGACGTAAGATACGGTCGCTTTGGACCCTGAAATCCAAATCTTTAATCAGCGCAGGTACGCTTTGTTCCACTTGCCGACCCCAGAAAGCTGGAATCAGAGATCCCGCCACGCGGTAAGCCCGGTTGAACATTTCTGTATTCTGGCCAATCAAAACTAGGGCCAATCGTCCCCGATGACGCAGAACCCGGTGGAACTCTTCCAACACCGCCACCACATCGTCTTGCCCTAACAATTCCAGCAGGTAACAACAAACCACGGAATCAAAGGATTCATCACGAAAGGGAAGCTGGCGCGCGTCCACTGCCTGGCAATGTGTGCCAGTCCCTGGAAACTCCCGCCGAACTTGTCGTTGGGTTTTGGCGGCCATGTTGGGGGAAATATCCACGCCAATGGTCTGGCCTCGAGGATTCTTCTCCACCAGCCGCCGGAACATTTCCCCGGAACCCGTGGCCACTTCCAGCACACGCGATCCGTCGGCGATCCCCGCGTCTTCGATCACGCATTTATGCGCCTTCGAATGGAAGAAAAATGTCGATGCCGGATAAATAAACGACACACGGTCATAAACTTTGCGAGTCTGGTCCGCAATCGTCTTTGGAAACCGCTCTGATCTCAGAGCCAATGCCGGAAAATCAACTTGGTTCAAACTCGAGCTCCTTCAACAAGTCAATTAAACAGTGTACGTCCTAACGGCCCAACTTTGGGAGAGGTCAGGAATCTCCAGTTGCGTTCGGGTACCATGACCCGGCTTACTGTCGATGTACATTCTGTAATCACCACCGAACAAAACCTTCAATCGCTCATTGACATTACTAACGCCGATGCCCTGTTCAAACAGGTTCTCTAATTTTGATTCATCAATGCCAACGCCATTATCTTCAATCACTATTTCGAGATTGCCTTCAACCAGCCTACTTCGTAACCAGATGGTTCCGCCATCCAATTTTTTGGCCAGACCATGTTTGATCGAATTTTCGACGATCGGTTGCAGCAACATGCTGGGCACTAAACGGTCTAAAGTCAGAGGGTCAATCTCTTTAATAAATTTCAGCTTCTCGCCAAATCTTACCATCTCAATGGAAAGATAGTCATCAATGAAAGACAACTCATCACGTAGAGGCGTGACATTATCATTTTTTCGCAACAATCTCCGCAAGATGCTGGAAAGTCTTAAAATGGTAGTTCGAGCCTGTTCCGGGTTGGTTCTGACCAACGATGAGATGGAATTCAGAGTGTTGAACAGGAAGTGAGGGTTGATCTGGCTGGTCAAAGCCCGCAGGCGAGATTCATTCAGCAGACGGCTCTGAGCCTCCAAGTTCATTTCGTTTCGGGTGTTGTTCCAGATCTTCAGTGGAACACCGACACAAAAAACCGTGGTCACATAGACCGCAGCAGTAGAAAGCCAGTCATTGTTTTCCCCGCTACCTTGCATTCTGAACAGAAATTTGGGGTCAACCACCAGGCCCAATGTCCCACGAAGAAACTCGGCAAACAAAATGGTGAGGGCCATGAAAAGTTGAAAGATTGTACTGCCACTTTCCGGCTTACGGCGCATCAACCGGTAAATGGTGACGTCGAAGAAAGGTGAGAATCGCCAGATCTCGTCGGAATTGGGTGCCACATCGCGCATGAAGCCGCCTAAGACACCAACGCCCGCCAGCAGCACCATGGAAAGGCTCTCACCATGTAGCATGGCTGGTAATGAGATTAGGACGCCCCCGGTGAGGCCTGTGACGTAGCCACCCAATGCTCCAGCCAATAAACTGCCTTCCAGGCTTAAATCGGCTGCAGCGTAGTTGTTGTTGGTTAGAATCCTGGCTGCGGCGCCTGCCCCAAAGATGGTGGCAAAGCCCAGGGCCATCAGCAGCCGTTGTTGCACTGTGCGCTGTTCACGCAGCAGCATACGGCAAAAGAGGCTGGAACGAAGTAGAATGCTGGCAAGTGAGGCCGAAACGGCAAGCTTCAACAGCAGGTTGACAAGGTGTTGATCAAGCATCGGCCGCTGGGAGATATTATAATAGTTTTTTAGGTACTCCCTCACAATCTCTTTATTTTCATGAACAATACTGGCGCTTTTCGACTGGAAAAAGTGGCGGAAGCAGATTTCCCCACCCAGTTTGGTCAATTCCGTATCTACGGTTTTGTTGGCCACTACCCGAACAAGACGGAAGAATCTGTGGTTTTACGCATGGGTGACCCCAACTCTGCAGAACCCCCATTGGTCCGCATTCACTCCCAATGCCTCACTGGCGATGTTTTTCACAGCTTGCGTTGCGACTGCCGTGCGCAGTTGGAAATGGCCCTGGAAATGATCTCTGCCGTAGGGCTAGGCATTATCATCTATGAGCATCAGGAAGGCCGTGGCATTGGGCTAATGAACAAACTGAAGGCATATCAGTTGCAGGACGCTGGTGCCGATACTGTGGAAGCCAATCATATGTTGGGATTTGAAGCGGACCTGCGCAATTACCAACTGCCCACTTCCATCCTCAACGTTTTGGGCGTTAAGCGTTTGAAATTGCTTTCCAACAATCCCGAAAAAATTGACGCCATCACCAAAGCTGGAATCGAAGTCACGGAACGGGTGCCATGCCTGATTGAACCGCAGGAACATACAGGCCTTTATTTACGCACGAAGAAAGAAAAAATGGGGCATCTGCTGGGCTAGTTGAATTCCCGCAGAAATACTGTAGGTTGACTTCGAACTTCCTGGTGGATTAACTTCATGAAGACTGAGTATGCAAAAATCAGGCGAAGACCTTCAGCCCATTCATCTCTCTCTGACCTCGGATTTGCAATCCGTGGACCAGGCAGAAGAGTCCGTTATGTCCCGTGCCGAATCGGTTGGGTTCGATGAAGATGCCCGCCTGGACTTGGGCTTGGCCGTTCGCGAAGCCATGGTTAATGCCGTTGTCCACGGCAATAAATACAGCACTGAGAAGAAAGTGAAATTGGTGATACAAAACTCTGTCGATAATCTGCGGGTGACCATTGTCGATGAAGGCGTCGGTTTCGAAATGAAGGCTGTGCCAGATCCGCTGGACACCCAAAACCTTATGAAGACTTCCGGTCGGGGACTGTTGATGATGCAAACTTATGTGGACGAACTCTCTGTGCGCAAAGCCGCCGGAGGGGGCACTGAAGTTATCATGGTTAAATACCTGGCGTAAAGTACATGCAACAACCAGAAAGAATTGGAGAGAACAACAGATGAGCTTGAAGTTAACCACCCGGCAAGTAGGCGACGTTACGGTTATGGACGCAGTGGGTAAAATCACCCTCGGGGAAGGATCCTCTGTATTTCGCGATGCATCCAGGGAACTTCTCGCCAGCGGTCATAAAAAGATTCTGGTGAATCTTGGCGAAGTGAATTACATCGATAGTTCCGGCATCGGCGAGCTGGTTTCGGCGTTTACTACTGTCTCGAATCAGGATGGCCAATTAAAACTGCTGAGCCTCACCAAACGGGTTCAGGATTTATTACAAATCACTAAACTCTATACCGTTTTTGAAGTTCACGATGACGAAGCCAACGCCATCCGGAGCTTTTCTTAAATTAACATAATTAAATTCTTTGTAACAACTTGCTTTTGGAAGCCTCCTAATATAATGATTGGGTGGTTGATTCGGAAACGCCCATCTTTAAGTAGGTGCTTATGGATCTTGAGTTATCGAAGTCTCGGTGTACAGTATTAGTTGCACATCCTAGTCCCCTAATATTGGCCGGTCTAGTTGCGCTGGTGGAAAGCGGGCCTTTCCAAATTGTTGCCCAATGCCATGACGGGGAACAAGTGTTACGTCACGTTGATGACAAAAATCCAAATATTGCGCTCCTCGATATGCATTTAGAGAAGTTGTATACGCTGGAGGCTGTTCGACAAATTCGACTCCACAATCCGTCAATCCGCATTGCTGTGCTTACCGATGGCTCTCCCAGAGAAGTGGTGGAGTCTTTGAGGGTCGGAGTGAATGGCATTTTTCTTCCAACTAGCAGTTCCAACAATCTATTCGAGGGATTCACTACAATTTTGTCAGGCAAAATTTACTTGGCCCCACAATTGAAGTTGGATAGAATCCTTCCTTCTCTCCAAAGCGGCGAGTTTAAAGACCCCATGAGTACGCTGAGCGCTAGGGAACATCAGGTTTTCGCCATGATGGTGGAAGGGATCAGACCCAAAGA
This sequence comes from Acidobacteriota bacterium, assembly GCA_025352795.1. Taxonomy (GTDB): domain Bacteria; phylum Acidobacteriota; class Terriglobia; order Bryobacterales; family Bryobacteraceae; genus JANXSF01. The sequence goes on along the minus strand of JANXSF010000021.1, from coordinate 125,296 downwards.
AATCGCCGGTCGTCTTCAACTGAGCGCAAAAACGATTGATACTTACCGGGCTAACCTCATGCGAAAACTGGACATTCATGACGTGGTAGGGCTCGTAAAACTAGCAATCAACCTTAAATCTATGGATGACTCAAAGACAATGGAAACCCCAGTTGACGTCTTGCGAGACACTCAAGAATAGCAATTAATCTAAACTGCTTCGGACTTTTCTTACTCCCAACTAATGTGCGGGGGTTGATTTCGTCTGTCGATGAAAGATATGTGAATGTTCGAATCACTTACTCCATCGGAGATGGAAGTTACTTCTAACTAGTAACAAGAATCCCAAATCATGTAGCAGTACCCAGTAAGGAGAAATCTTATGGAATTGTTGACCATCCTCGCGAGTTTGCTTGTAACTGGATCGGCCTTATTACTAATAAAACGGGGTGCAAACCGCAGACTGAAACTGCTTGCCCTCACCGTAGGTCTAATGTCCCTGACCCAAATCGTGGTCCTTCTACAGGCGACTCGTCATTCGCGATCTAGAATCGTCGAAGCCTACCAACTACTGGTAGCAACCCTTTCTTTGACCGCAGTATATTTGCTTGGATTGGAGATCCGTGACCGCCGCCGTGCTGATCGGCAATTGCGGTTATTGGAACAGGACTTACCTTATGCAAGTATGCGCACCTTATCATCGAATATCGGATTTCCGCAACCGCAGGCAATAAGTATAGCGGGGGCGAATCTCCAGACTGAGCCCGATGGGAACTTTCAAGACGGCGTAATTTCAAAAAAGGATGACCAACTATGTGATCGAACAAGGTGACAGTTGCCGTATTGGCATCAACCTACTTACTTACACTTTCTCATGCAGTATTAGATGAATCTGAATTCCGAGCTTGGTGGGATAGTCTTCGGACTGTCCTTCCTTACACCTACCTGAAGACCCCTGCTACTTCGCAAATTTCCAAGCAATGAAAGGAAAAGCCAGAAGGCACGACGAAACTGACCCTCAACTTCGGACTCAGGTTAAACGAGTGAAGAAATTCAGGGTCATGCAAAACATGGATACTAATGCGTACTAACAAGCGAATCCAAAGTATCACTTACTTTTAACTTACAGGTCTGAACTAACTCCAGTAAGAAATATCCTATTCCAGTCTAGTGTACAGCAGAGTAATCCGATTGCCGATTCAAACATATGAACGATGAACAGGTTAGACGCACAAAATTTTGGTTAGGCCGTGTGGCCTTCGTTGTTTGCTTTATATTATTTGATACGGCAGTTGGTTACGGAGTGTGGAGCTTATTGTCGACCAAGACTGCGCCCAGTGTACTACGAGTTGGACTAGACCATAATCCGCCCTACAGCGATGTGAGCAAAACCCCCTATGAAGGATTGCTTATCGAAGTGATTGGAAAAGCAGCAGCCCGCCGCAACATAACTATTCAGTGGATTCCCGTCAGTAATTCCACTCCCGACGAAGCACTTGATCGCGAAGTTGTCGAAGTGTGGCCAGCGCTTGGAATTACAGCAGAGAGGCAAGCGCGTTTCCACCTTACAAAGCCCTGGATGCAAAATGCGTTCAGCCTGGTGTCACTCAGTAATAACAATCTTCCTCTTGGCAGTGGGCTGGCACAGCGCACTGTTACCCATGTACGTTCCCCACTCGCTACGGCGCTCGCCAAGCAATTCCTGCCTGATGTGCGGTTGGATCGGGTAAACAGCAATTTAGAGGTACTGCAAGCTGTTTGCACAGGCAAGGTTGATTCTGGATTTCTGGAATCGCCAAATCTGGATGCGTTGCTGCTTAAGCGCCCGATTGGCTGTGAAGGTTCCCAACTTTCCGTTCGCTTTGTAAACGGACCATCCAGTAGTGTGGGGATAGCTTCTATTAAAACAGCAGCAGAGGGAGCGGAAGAATTGCGGAAAGGCATTTCTGACTTGGCCCAGGATGGCGCTTTGACAGAGATAATGGATCGCTGGTCTTCCAATTCAGCAAGCGTGATTCGCTCCTTTCTGTCCTTACAGCACTCGGAAAGACAAAACCGATTATTACAGTGGGGGATGTTATTTGTCGTGTCCTTGTCCGTGGTTCTCTATTTGCAGATCCGAACCGTAAAAAGGTCGCGATTGGAGGCCGAAAAGGCGAATGCGGTCAAATCTGAATTTTTGGCGAATATGAGTCATGAGATTCGAACTCCAATGAACGGTGTAATTGGAATGACGGAATTAGCTCTTGATACCGAACTTACAAGGGAGCAGCGCGATTACTTACAGTGTGCAAAGAAATCGGCAGATTCTCTTCTGACGGTAATCAATGACATCTTGGATTTTTCAAAAATGGAGGCAGGGAAACTCCTGCTGGATCGCATTAGCTTTGATCTTCGCGACGCCATGGAGGAAACGATTAAGATGATGGCGCTTAGAGCACATGAAAAAGATCTGAAGATTACCTGCGAGATTGCTCCCGGTTTGCCCGACTATGTGGTGGGTGATCCCATGCGCATCCGGCAAATTATCGTCAACTTGGTCAGCAACGCCATCAAATTTACAACGTGCGGCGAAGTATCGCTGATTGTTGAACTAGCGAGCAGGAAAGAGAATCAAATGATGCTTCATTTCATGGTGCGGGACACTGGCGTTGGAATCCCCACAGAAAAGCAACATTCCATCTTTGAGGCTTTTACACAGGCGGACTGTTCCACCACCAGAAAGTTCGGAGGCACTGGATTGGGATTGACAATTTCAGCGCGATTGGTGGCAATCATGCAAGGCAAGATTTGGGTGAAAAGCATTCCTGGCGAAGGAAGTTGTTTTCATTTTACCGTCTGCCTTGGTGTTGCAAAAGAAGTGGTTCCGCTGCGGTCCAATAACAACGTTTCGTTGGTCGGCAAATCCGTGTTGGTTGTCGATGATAACCCTACAAATCTTCGTATTCTTTCAGAAACACTCCAAAAATGGGGAATACAAGTTGATTTGAGCACAAGCGCACAAGAAGCGCTTATACTCTTGTCCGCAGCGGAAAACAGGGGACGTCCCTATGACTTGATGCTTACAGATGTACACATGCCCGATATGGATGGCTTTGGACTTGTTGAGGCAGTGAAAAAACATCCAAACTTTGCACCCCTGACTATCATGATGCTTACTTCCGGTGGTCTAAGAGGGGACGGGGAACGTTCCCGTGCATTAGGAGTTTCAGCATATCTCACAAAACCCGTTCGGGCGGCGGAATTAAATTCTGCCATGGTACTTCTTTTTGAAAGCAAGTCTGCGGAAACGAATCCCGGCCAAACAGCCGCCATGTTGACTAAGCAGTCACTTCGTCAAGTGGGTGCGCCAACCCGTACCACCACTGCTATGAATATACTTTTGGCTGAGGACAATATCATAAATCAAAGGCTTGCGGTCCGTATTTTAGAGAAAGAAGGCCACCGGGTAGTGGTTGCCTGCAATGGGAGAAAAGCAGTTGAAGCGTTGGCAGAGCAACAATTCAACGTGATCCTGATGGATGTGCAAATGCCCGAGATGAGCGGTCTTGAAGCGACAGCAATCATTCGTAGAAACGAAAAGAAGACCAGCAAAAGAATCCCAATTATCGCGATGACCGCCCACGCCATGGCTGAAGATAAACTGAACTGTTTGTTGGCGGGAATGGATGCTTACATCTCAAAACCCATTCGCGCGGCCGACCTAATAGCACTTGTGGAGAATTGCGGCAATTTAGAATCAAACTTCGGGACCATGCTGAAGAACAGTCCATTGATTAAAACAATTTAACTTTGAGAATTTTCACCCAGGAATAGCACTACCTACTATGGCCACAGGTCGTGGGAAGTGAATCCCGACTTCTGGGGGATATTCAATCATGACTTGTGACTTGTTGAGAGAAAAGGATACAGTCCTGGTTGCAGATCCTCAACCGCTGGTTCGGGAAAGTCTTGCGGCGTTATTAGAAAACGGCGGTCCTTATACGGTTGTGGCCAAATGTGCCGATGGCGAAGATGCAATGCGCCAAGTGATTGATAAAAGACCCGATATTGCCCTGCTGGAAATGCATCTGGCGAAACTCTATACGCTGGAAGTGGTACGCAAACTGCGGCAACTGAACCTGCCCACGCGCATCGCCATCCTGACCAACAGTGGAGATCGCAAAACAGTAATTGAGTCCTTGCGCTGTGGTGCTCACGGCTTTTTCCTCAAATCAGGCTCAGCCAGAAATCTACTCGATGGATTTGAGCAAATGATGGCCGGAGGCATTTATGTTTCTCCGCAAATGGAATTGGAAAAGATATTCATTACACCCAAGGGAAACAACAATTTAGTGGACCCCATTGACACTCTTAGTGCCAGAGAGCATCAGGTGTTCAGCATGCTGGTGGAAGGAATGCGGGCAAAGGAAATTGCCGGACGGCTGGACGTCAGTCCCAAAACCATTGACACCTACCGCGCCAGCCTGATGCGTAAATTAGACATCCACGACGTGGCCAGCCTGGTGAAGTTTGCCATCCATCGAAACCTGACCTCCATTCCCGCTCAAATGGGTGCGTAACAACTCACATTAATTACGCCAAGCCCGGCCCCCACAACATCTTAGGTAGAGTGAAGATCTTCATTCTTACTGCCTGGATTTTGTGTGCAGCCGTCTTCTCAAGCACCGGTCGCGGATGGGTTCGCGGGTGGAGTTTTTTAGTGTTCCCGCTGATTGGTTTGGATTGAAAATTTTAGGCGGTAAACTGGATCAATGAACTGGAGTCGCACTGCTGCAAGTCTGTTGGGTTTGGCTGTTATATTGGGTGCCTTTGGGGCTCATGGCCTGAAAGATCGCCTGGATGCCTATCAGATGGGAGTTTATGAAAAAGCTGTGTTCTATCACTTCATCCACGGAATCGGCATGCTATTCGCCGCCACCGCGCCCAACTTGGCAAAGGCATACAGGGAGCGCGTTTGTGGCTTGTTCGCCGTGGGAATCTTCCTGTTTTGTGGATCGCTGTACGCCCTGGCCCTCAGTGGCCTCACCGTACTTGGAGCCATCACACCCTTGGGTGGAGTTGCCTTCATTGCTGCCTGGTTCTTCTTGGCCTGCTCACTTTCTTAAACCACAATCGAACCTTAGAACTCGAGCCGATTCTTTTGGGCATCGATTTTCTTGGCTTCAATGCCTGGGATAGTCTTCAAATCGGCAATAGTTTTGAACTTGGCTTTTTCACGAGCTTGGATGATTAGATCCGCTTCGGTAGAGGAAAGTCGCAGCCCAGCTTCCAGTTCTTTGGCGGTGGCAATATTCACTTTGATTTTGGGCAGAGACTTAATGTTGGCCGTCAGATACTGCACCACGTCGTAAAAATCTTCGTCAGACCCTTTCGCGCCGCGTTGCACCATATCAGCCACAATCGCCCCCCAACCATCTTCAGAATGCGGCTTGCCCAGCACGATTTCCGCACCATGGCAGGTGTTGCACAGCTTCTGGGTGACAGCTTTGCCGGGAGCATCGGGAAGTTGAGGTTTGTCCTGTGCAATGCCAACTGTGGACAGGGCCAAAATCAGGAGTGTGAGTAGGATGCAGTTTTTCATCGTCGCTACAGCTAGTTTACAAGACGAGCGAGGAAGCTTGTGCGTTACCTGCTGGATTGGGTGTGTTGTATATTGGGGCATGGAGTCCAACTCTCAACAAGAACGGCAACAGGCACATACATATCTGGATCATTTACCCGATACGCAGCTCTCGGCGGTTCGTGTGCTTCTGGAAGTCATGCTCGGCCCCTTTTCCGTTGCTTTGGCCAACGCTCCGATTGATGATGAGACGACTACTGAAGCGGGAACTGGAAGAAGCTCGTCAGTGGCTTAAACATAATCCAGGCATACCAATGGAAGTAATTTTAGCTGACTACGGCTTGACCATGGCAGATTTTGAGCGCATGGGCCAAACACCACTTGCCTCTGAAATCAATGGCGCTGGAGATTAGGAATGGCTAAACGCATATCCTGGGATCCGCAGGCCCGTGCGTTACGTTCATTATCCGAAGATAAACTTTTGCTATCCGCAGATGACGCAGATAAGCGCAGATAGCCGCAAAGACAAACTTCTTGTTGGAGTTCATCTGCGCTAATCTGCGTCATCTGCGGATAAATTAGGATGCTACCACTCCATCGGAACACCGAAAACCCACATCGTACTATCCACGGTCCCCACATAGAGTCGACCATTGGCAATCGTCATCCCAGTCAGATTCCCAGCCGCCGTCATCTGATTTTTGCTCGACCATAGCTCCTTACCCGTCGTCGCATCCAACGCGTAAACCACCGCCTTCATCCTAGTCGAAGCATCGCCGCTGGACAGTGCGAACACCACACCATTCGTCGTTACAGAAGGCACTGGCTTAATCAGATCCTGCGACGTCCAGGTCTTCTTCAACATCACCTTGCCACCTTGCTCTTCCAGCTTGAACGCTACCACTGCTCCGTTCTTCGCATCACCAACCGGACCCCAGGATGACGCCAACACCCAGCGTGTGCCATCTGGTTCCGCCCAACTGGTGAGTCCGCCCCAAACTGATCCGCCTACTAAGTCGCTCATCCCTAGCGGCTCGCCACCCAGGGTCGCGGAATCGGCAATATACAACCGTCCGTCTTTACCAGCGGTCACAATCACATCACGATTCTTATAGGCGAACACCACTGGCGTAACGTCGGACTTCAATCCACCGGGAACTTGGAACGTGCCCTTCAATTGCAAGTCGCGTGCAGTCAGTGCCAGCAGACTATCGCCCGCCCCGCCTTGGGCGTAAATGGTTCCGTCATTGCCGATTACCGCTCCACCCATGCCACTGAAGTTGCCGCCCTTGGCCTCAAACGATTTCACCGTTGGCTTATCGGAACTGCCAATGTCCACAGCCCACACCGCATTCGCCGCACCGCCGCAATCGGCATTTGTTGTGGCGTAAATCACCTGGTCATTCATGTTCAATGCACTAATCTTGGCATTGGCGGGCAACACCGCTACTGGCGCACTCACGTCCGATCCATCGGCTGCATTCACTTTGCGCAGACGACCATCGCTGGTGATCACATAGATTGCCCGTGGCCCAAACATCAAGTTCGGTGTCGGACGCGGCGGTGGCGCCCCAGGAACGGGTGCTGCCGCTGGGCGTGGAGGTCCCGGTCGACGGAAGCCTATGCTCAACAGGGTCGGTGGGGCCATTCCACCAGTGCATGTGGCAGTGGTTGGAGCCTTTGGTGCATCGGCCATATAGTCAAACTTCTTGTCCCAATACAAGCGATTCAAATCGGAATCCATCACATGCAGCGCGCCGCTAGTGTCCCCGATGAAAGCCAGTTCCTTAAATCCGCGATACCCAATCAATGTTCCAATCAGCACCGGAGGCATCAGCGTATGTTGCCCACCGCCGCTTGGCTTCATTTTCCATAGAAATTGGAAATCCTTGGCGACAGTATCTTTTGTGAACCGGGGATCTAATTTTTCCCAACCAGTGCGCTGATTATCATTGGCAAACGACGGCCAATCCAGCGACCTTCCCATCTGCCCCATCGCGACAGTTGAACATGCCAAAGAGCCAAATACAACAAATAGTTTTCTCATGATATTCCCTTAAGCCCTTAGCGACCTGGAAGTCCAAATGCGTAAATCGTGCTGTCGAACGTGCCCAGATAGACACGGCCATTGTTCACCGATAAGCCACCGAAATGAACGAAGGATTTCATGGCATCGCCACTGTTCCAAAGTTCCTTACCAGTGTCTCCATCCAAGGCGTAAATCACTGCCGGATGCGAGTTTTTAATGCGGATTGCTGACGAATTGGCGCCCAAACCTAACTCTGGAGTTGCCTGCACATTCGATTCGCCGCTGCCGTAAGCGTACACCACCCCATTGGCGATCACCGGCGGTTCAGCCTGGTCCATGTTGCGCGAAATCCACGCTGGAGTCAGCACCACTTTGCCATTCTTCTCTTCCATTTTATGAGCCACCACCGCACCGCGCGTCACCGCACCGTGCGAAATTCCAGGCTTGAATTGTGGATGCACTGGACCCCAAAATCCGGTCAACACGTAGCGCGTTCCGCCGGCATTTTCCCAGGTAGCCATTGACCCCCAAACTCCTGCTTCAGCAAAGTTCACATCTTCATTGCACATCAGCGGTGTGCGATACACCGGCGTGCGATGATCCGCTCCACCAAGCGACTTCGAATCCATCAGCCAGACTCGACATTCCTTGCTGGATGCCACTACATATTCGTTACCCTTCCACTTGAAAACTGCCGGCGTCACCTGCAAATCCAAATCGCGCTTCCACAGAAATAAGATATTGGAAGGCGCATAGTAATCCTTGAACTTCAAGTCTGCAGTTGTGGCCACCAGCAAATTGCCCAGTCGATCTTCAGCCGGATCATAGTTCGCATCGCCAGTGGGCGCGTAGACAGTTCCGTCGAACCCGATGGCGGCACCAGAACGGCCCCACAAGCCACCACCTTTAGGATTGTAGGTTGTGACCTTCTTGGTTGCCAGGTCGAAACTATACAGCAAGTTTGGATTCCCACCGCAGCCTTGCGCCGTGGTTGAATACAACACGTTATTCACCAAATTCAGCGAATAGGCTTTGCCGTTGGCAGGCATGAACGGTGCGGGCGGTTCCACATCCTCACCATCGGCGACGTTCAGAAAGTGCATCATGCCATCGCCGGAAATCGAATAGACCGTGCGTGCGCCGTTGGCTTTTGGCAGACCTATGGTTGGGGTAGATACCAATCCGCCAGGACATAGCGGACCACCCAGACGCGGTTCCTTTTCCGAAGTGTAGTTATAGTGCTTCTTCCACAGCAGCTTTCCTGATGCGGCATCAATGCCATAAAGGTTGTCGCCCGACCCAGCCACCACAGCAATTTCTTTTGGACCAGAACCGGTAGGAACATTTTCCACAATCACCGGCGGCAACAAGGAGTGCATCTCACGCGGCAAATTGTCCAGCTTCAGCGACCACAGCAACTTCATGCCCTTCACATTGGCTTTCGTCAGAATCGACTCATTCTTCTGCCAACCAGTACGCTGCGGATCGCCACCATCGGTAGGCCATTCGGCGGCCCATGTCGCGGTAAACAGCATAGTAAGTCCCGCGCAAAGTGTAATCAGGGTACTTCGTTTTTCCATAAGGACAGTCTTCTCCTAAACGCTAACAAATGATTATTTCAGTATAAATCTACCAGGCGCACCGTCAAAGATTTTTTAGACCACACGTGCTGCCCGGTAAGATGTGGCGGTTCCGTGCAACCCAACTATAGACAATCTCTCCGACGGGTTGAAAGAACGGTAAAAACAGACTAACGACCGCTACAACCACAATACGCCGCCACCAAAACCAGTCTTCCGGTGGAGCGGCAAACAGCACCGTCACACTCAACCAAAACCATGTTGAGAATAACAGAATTTGACGGAAGGCAGCATAGCCTGCGAACACTTGATCGCCATTGACGATTAAGTGCATTTTCGCTTCCAGGGCAGAAGCCGCCAGCCCATGAGTTCCATTTTGAGAGGGTTTCCATGTCAGCAAATGGTCAAAATCCAGGCGTTCCAAAACCCGTTTTGATCGCTTGCATAATCCGCAATCGCCATCGTAGAGCACCAGCATGGTCAGCGGCCATTCAATGAACAGGAAGGTGCCCGCCAATAGGCAGCAGATCCAAATTCGGGACGGACTATCAACGACGAGCAACAATCCCGCCCCTAAAAGAGCGTTCCCCCACAACACTGACGAGGCCAAATGCAACGTGACTTTGTAAAGCAGGCCCACCACGCAAAGCATCAACAGAATAGGCCAGAAATTAAGGTTAAGCAGCGCCACTAGCACGACGATTTTCATCATCATCGCAGTGTTTGGCCGTAGCGTCATCATTACTTCAAGTAAATCATACAAAGAAGTTACGCAGTGGTGCCGTAGCGCGTCTAAAAAATCTACGGAGTATTCCAAAAACCAATGGGAATTTTGAACGTCAGGATATTTGCGACAACCATGCTCGCCGGAATTGTCAGTTTGGAAGGCCAAACGGTGCGCAAGCGCTCTACTGTGCTGGCGGAATTTAGCAGTGCCGTGGAAGAACTTTGCGAAGCGGTCAGCCCCGGCGTGGTGCAGATTGAAGTCCGCTCCCGAGCCCCTGTGGATCGCGAAGATGGCCGCAGAGCAGGATTCTTTGCCGAACAGCGCACCAGCGGTTCCGGTGTAATTGTGGATGCTGCCGGTTACATCGTTACTAACGCCCACGTGGTGGAAGGGGCCAGGGAAATTGACGTCAGTGTTGTGGATACGTCGGACCCGTCTAAGAAAAATTCCCATCTGCATTTTCCTGCCCGCGTTGTAGGTGCCGATAAAGAAACCGATTTAGCTGTCCTCAAAATAGATGCCACCCATTTATCAGTGTTGCTTTTTCGCGATTCTGACACCTTAAAGCAAGGCCAGATTGTGTTCGCCCTGGGTAGTCCCTTAGGCCTGCAAAACACCTTGACGGTGGGATATGTCAGTGCCATTTCCCGGCAATTGCGGCCAGATCAACCCATGTCCTACGTACAAACCGATGCGCCCATTAACCCAGGCAACAGCGGAGGGCCACTGCTTGATATTGACGGGAAAATTACCGGCATCAACACCATGATCTTTTCGCAATCAGGAGGCAGTGAAGGAATCGGCTTTGCCATTCCCGGCAATGTGGCACGCCGCATTTATTTGCAACTGCGCAAGGAAGGGCGTGTGCATCGCGGAACCATCGGGGTTGTGGCGCAGGACATCAATCCAATTATGTCTCAGGCATTGGGTCTGAACCGGCATCCCGGCATCATGATTTCCGACGTGCTTCCGCACAGTTCAGCCGAAGCTGCTGGGCTGGAAGCCGGGGACATAGTGTTGGGCATAGGCGGCAAAAAGGCGAACGAAGCACACCAAGTTCAGGCTGCAATTCTGCAGTTGATGGTGGGCGATAAAATCGTTTTAGACATTGAGCGTAGCGGCAAAACTCTGCAGAAAACTGTGGCAATTTTGGAACACCCAAACTCCCCTGTAGATCTTGCCGATCTGGTAAAAGATAGGTCCCATCTGGTTAAGGAATTGGGGATTCTTGCGTTGACCCTGGATGAAAAAGTGACACCCAGCCTTCCCGAATTGCGTCGATTAGATGGCGTTGTGGTGGCCGCAATTCCCGCCGAGTTCGCTGCTATGAATCCTGGGTTGCAACCTGGCGATGTGATTTATACCTTTAACACGGTCCCAGTCCGTTCGTTGGAGGAATTGCGAACTCTATTGGCAGCCAAAAAGGTTGGGGAACCAATTGCCCTGCTTGTTGAACATAAAGGGACTTTGGGTTACGTTTCCTTTGCACTGGAGTAAGCCATTTTTCAACAACTTGCCTTCGAAATGGCGATCGCCCCCAATATTTGTTCCATGATTTCAGTAACCATTGCGATCATTGAAAGCATCTTACAGATCAGAAGGTATTCCAAAAATTAAAGGATAGCCTTAAATTCGGAACAATCATGCGCACAGCCTCAGCAGAAGAATCTTTAAAATTTGAAGTTGCCCACAAAATCCGGTCCTCAATTTTTTCCGGCGAATTCAAGCGCGGACAGCCACTGCGGGAATTGGCATTGGCCAAAGAATTATTGGTTAGCCAAGCGGTTGTTCGTGAAGCTTTGACCCATCTTGAGCCCATGGGACTCGTGCGTCGCGTACCAAACAAAGGCAGCTTTGTTACCGATCCCACCAAAGAAGAGATGCGCGACCGTTTACGGATGCGTATTTTGATTGAAGAGATAATTTGTCTGGATGCCTCTGCCCGAATGGCCGGTCCGGATTTTGATGAGGCCCAAGCGCTGGTCAACGCCATTGATGAAGCAGTGAAAAGCGGCGAACCCGATGCCGTCCTACGGGCTGACAACGCGTTTCATGTTTATTTGTGGCAAAAATCAGGCAGCCCTGTGTTGTGTCGAACGGTAGAACACGTCAGCGCCCCGTTGTACGCATTTTTCGGCGTGGCTGAAAATGGCAAGAGTGCCAGTGGCGAACGGGCCATTTTAGTAGCCATGCAGTCTCGCGATGAAGCGGGCATCCGGCAGGCTGTACGGAATCATCTGGAGAATTCTTTCCCTTCCCTGAAGGCTTAGCATTTCTTGGCTGTTTACGTTCGACGCATCAAAAAGTACATTGTGGCTGGAGCAGTTCCTTCTTCCACAATCTGAAAACCAGCGTCCTTAATCTTCCCAGTCCACCAAGCGGTGCCGCGAGTTCCTCCGTGGGTTAGCATTGGTCCAAAAGCGAACTTCGCATATCGATCATTAGACACCAGCATCAACAGAAATTCACCTCCAGGTTTCAACACTCGCGCAGCTTCAGATAATGCCTGCCCCACCGTATCCCGAGGCAAGTGATCCACCGCATAAGCGCTAACCGCAGCGTCGAAACTGGCCGCCTCAAAGGGAAGTTTACTCATATCGGCAGTTACAATTGCCGCCCGTCCATCCACCCCAGCAATTTTTAGATTCGACAACAGCCGTTCCTGCGGACTCTTCCCTGCCCCAAAGTGCGCATCGAAAGATTTACCGAAAAGGTCAAGAGCCACCAGCGTCGTCTGCGGACGAGCCTTCAGCACCATGATGGAGGACCTGCCTGTCCCCGCTCCAATATCCAGGACTCTACCGACGCCAGATCGGAGAAAGTTCTGGGTCGGCATGGCCGCCTGTCCATTCACATCAAAGGCACGCACACCCAAAAACGCAGTCATGGCCCACACCGCAATCACGCTCAATACAATCATTAGCCATTTCGACCAATTGAGTTTGCGTCCAATCAGCAACGCCCCCAAAGCAGGAGCCAGTATGGCTAGGTGCCCATAGCTCAACCAGCAGGGATAACCAAAATCGAGTGTTGACATGAACCAAATCTTAGCGCACCCAGGTTGAACGTGGGGTGAACAAGTTATTCAGGTGACGTTCATGCAGAATGGGATATAAAGGTTGCATTGCGGGTTTTAATTATAGAGGACGAAGTAGTTCTTGCCAGGCAATTGGCGAACGCCGCCACTAAGTCCGGATACGCCGTCGAATGTGCAGAGGACGGCGAACAGGCCGATTTTTTGGTGAATAGCGAACAGTACGACGCTGTAATCCTAGACTTGGGATTGCCCAAAATTGACGGGCTGACACTGCTTCGGCGCTGGCGCGAAGCGGGTATTGCAACTCCGGTTCTTGTGCTGACGGCACGCGGAAGTTGGCACGAAAAAGTGCAGGGCATTGACGGCGGGGCCGATGATTACGTATCCAAGCCATTCCGCATGGAAGAGGTGATGGCCCGTATCCGGGCGTTGATTCGTAGGTCCAGTGGCAGTGCCCACAGCGAAATGAAATGCGGCAATCTTGTGCTGGATGCCCGTAGTTCCAGAGTATCCGTAGCCGGTGTTCCGGTGAAACTGACAAGCCATGAATTTCGCGTACTGTCCTATCTAATGCACCATCACCAACGCGTTGTATCCCGTACCGAATTGACCGAACACATCTACGCCCAGGATTTTGATCGCGACTCGAATACAGTTGAGGTGTTTATCACGCGCCTCCGCCGAAAGCTTGGCACGCCTTTCATTGAAACGGTGCGCGGCTTGGGCTACCGAATGTCGGAACCTTCTGAAGGAAGTGGGTAATGTTGCGGTCGCTTAAATCCCGCTTGATCCTTGCCTCGGTACTTTGGACCAGCGGACTATTGATGCTATTTCACATGGCCTCCATCATGCTGGTCCACATGTCTCCTTCCTTGCGTCATTTCAATGGCTTTTGGGCGGTCAGCGTAGCTCTGATTCTGCTGGCTGCAGGATTGGCTGCAGCCCGAGCAAGCCTGTCGTCATTTAAACCCTTGAGGGAAAAATTATCGGCGGTTCATCAGGGTGAAGCCCTTCGCGTAGAAGGTGTCTATCCAACCGAAATTCAGCCTCTAATTGACGATTTGAACGCGCTACTCACTGCTCGCGAGAAAGCCGTCGCCAGGGCCTCAACCACCGCCGCCGATTTAGCCCACGGGCTAAAGACACCCTTGGCCTTGCTCGCCGCAGAATCCAACCGCATTGCCGCAGAAGGCAACGCCGAATTGGCCGAAAGTATTACGCATCAGGTGGAGCGCATGTCGCGCCAGATTGATTACCATTTAGCCCGCGCTCGCGCTACCGCCTTTGGAGCTACCGGTGCGGTTCCATGTCCAGTGGTCGATTGTGCCGATGCGCTGATTCGTACTGTCTCTAAGTTATACGCTGATCGCGCGCTTACTATTTCTTCCAGCATCCCAGCGGATTTCTATGTTCGCGTTCAACGTGAGGATCTGGAAGAAATACTGGGCAACCTGTTGGACAACGCCTGTAAATGGGCGAAGTCAAAGGTCGTCGTGAAGGCATCTAGAACAAGTGCATTTGTAGTTGTCACCGTGGATGACGATGGTGCGGGAATCGATCCGGCATTGCGCGACGCAGTGCTCAAACGCGGGGTCCGCATTGATGAGGCATTACCGGGTTCGGGCCTTGGCCTGGCCATTGTGCGCGACTTGGCCGAACTCTACGGAGGGTCCATTTCACTGGATGCTTCCGCACTGGGCGGATTACGAGCCACTGTCTCGCTACCTGCAGTTGCGACGTAAAACTATGAATTCATCTGGTACGCGTTTCCTGTAAGATAAAACGGATAACGCCAACTCTGGGAGAAGCGAATGATTCAGTTGAAAGTGAACGGCTCAAGCAAGCAGTTCAGCGGAGATCCTGAGATGCCACTTCTGTGGTACCTCCGCGACCAGCTCAAAATGAAGGGCACAAAATTCGGCTGCGGCATGGGCCTTTGTGGCGCTTGCACTGTCCATGTAGATGGCAAGCCTGCCCGCAGTTGCCAAACTTCCATGAAAGCTGCCGAAGGCAAAACCATTCTCACGATTGAAGGGTTGTACGCCAAAGGTAAACAGGAACACCCCGTACAGAAGGCTTGGAAGCAATGCGCTGTCCCCCAATGTGGCTACTGTCAGAGTGGGCAAATCATGCAGGCTGCGGCATTGTTAAAAGACAAGCCCAAGCCCAACGACAAAGATATTGATGATGCCATGCAGGGCAACATTTGCCGCTGCGGCACCTACCAACGGATTCGTCAGGCAATCAAACTTGCCGCAGGGGTGCAAGCATGAACCGCGTAGAACATGTCAGCCGTCGTGGATTTCTGAGCCAGGTATTCTCCGCCGGTTCATTCATTTTGGGTGCTAAGCTACTTCCGCTGGATGCCGTGGCCGCAACCACTGTGCCTTCCTGGCAACCCGGCGTGTTTGTAGGATTGAGCCCCAGCGGCATAGTCACCATTGTGGCCCACCGTTCGGAAATGGGTACCGGCGTACGAACCGTTTTGCCCATGGTCATCGCCGACGAAATGGAAGCCGATTGGAAGCGCGTCAAAGTTGAGCAAGCCATTGGCGATGCCAAATATGGTTCGCAAAACACCGACGGTTCCTGTTCCATTCGCGACTTCTACGATGCCATTCGCCAAGCGGGTGCCAGCGCAAAGTTGATGTTAGAAAGGTCGGCCGCCGAACAATGGAAAGTTCCTGCCTCCGAATGTCGTGCCAGCAATCATGAAGTGATTCACACAAGCGGCAAGAAGCTTGGATACGGTGCCCTGGTGGCTTTGGCCGCAAAGCAGCCTGTACCAAAAATTGAAGAGTTGACCTTCAAGAAGGAAAGTGAATACCGCTACATCGGCAAAGATGTTCCGATGATTGACCTTAATGATCTGGTCAGCGGCAAAGGTACTTTCGGCATGGATGCGGAAGTCCCCGGCATGGTGTTCGCGTCCATTGAACGCTCCCCTGTCTATGGTGGCAAGTACAAGAGTCACGATGATACTGAAGCCCGCAAAGTGGCTGGTGTTACAGACATTGTAGTGATCCCCGATTTCAAACCACCGCACATGTTTCAAGCACTGGGTGGCGTGGCCGTAATTGCCGATAGCACTTGGGCGGCAATGCAGGGTCGGAAGAAATTGAAGGTGCAATGGGAAGCCAGTCCCCACGCCAGTTTCGATTCCGATTCCTACAAAAAGGAATTATCAGACAAAGCCCGCCTTCCGCAAAAAGTTGTGCGCAATGTTGGCGATGTGGATGCCGAATTTGGTCGCGCTGCAAAGACTATTGACGCGCAGTATTACGTGCCGCATCTTTCCCATGCGCCAATGGAACCACCGGCGGCTGTGGCTGAATTTAAAGACGGCAAGGTAACAGCATGGACGGCCACACAAAATCCGCAAGCTGTGCAGGATGCAGTTTCAGCAGCATTGGGCATCGACAAGAAAGATGTCATCTGCAATGTAACCCTATTGGGTGGTGGCTTTGGACGTAAGTCGAAACCAGATTATGTTTGCGAAGCGGCCATACTTTCCAAAAAATTAGGGAAGCCAGTAAAGGTTGCCTGGAGCCGTGAAGAAGATATTCAGTTCGATTACTACCATGCTGTGGCTTCCATGTATATGAAGGCGGCCGTGGATGGTAAGGGCAAGCCAACAGCCTGGTTGCATCGCAGCGTTTTCCCAACCATTGGTTCCACCTTCGATCCTTCAGCCAAGTATGGCCAGGAATTTGAGATGGGCATGGGCTGGGTAGATTTGCCCCATGACATTCCCAATCATCGTGCCGAAAATGGTCCCGCTGATAATCATGTTCGGGTAGGTTGGATGCGTGCCGTGGCCAACATTTATCATGCGTTTGCCATTCACTCCTTTATGGATGAATTAGCAGCTTCAGCCGGACGCGATCCGGTGGAATATCTGCTGGATGTGCTGGGCAAAGATCGCAAAGTTCTGATCAAGCCCGAAGGCATGGCGTACTGGAACAACACCATGACGCAGGACAAGTATCCAGTGGATACGGCACGTCTGCGACGGGTGATTGAACTGGCAGCCGAAAAATCGGGATGGGCGAATTATAAGCCCAGCAAAGGTAAGGCATTGGGAATCGCCGCGCATCGCAGCTTTCTAACCTATGTGGCGACGGTGGTTGAAGTGGAAGTGGACGACCGCGGCCAACTGAAGATTCCGCGAGTTGTGTTCGCCGTGGATGCGGGTAAAATCATGCATCCAGACCGGGTGAAATCGCAATTTGAAGGGGCTTCTGTATTTGGAACCAGCATCGCACTGCATGGTGAGATCACGGCGAAGAACGGGCGGGTGCAGCAATCAAACTACCACAACTATCAGGTAGCCAGAATGAATGATGCTCCCTACCAGACAGATGTGCACATAGTGAAGAGCGACGCTCCGCCAGCGGGAGTGGGTGAACCAGGGGTGCCCACAGTTGCCCCGGCCATTTGCAATGCAATCTTCCGCGCCACCGGCAAACGAATTCGCGAGTTGCCCATTAAGAAGCAGTTGGTTAATTATTGAGAAGAACGCCAACCCAAGTGTTTGTTGACGAAATAATTCCAAAACGTTGTGAGGCCAATGGCAATGCCGTTGGCCAGATAGCGATTCATCCCCAGTAAGTTGAACATCACGTTCAACAAGACAAGGTTTATGATTAAGCCCATCAGGCAGATGGAGTTGAATTTCACAAAGCGATGGAACTTACTTCGCATGGAAGAGCCAGGAGAAACTCGGCTGGCAAAGGTCCAGGAATCGTTCCACAGAAAATTATTCCCGATAGCGATTTCCGCCGATAAAATCTTGCTGCGAGTCAGTCCCCAGGCCAGCATAGAAGGGTCGCTGAGTAGGAACAGCAGCAGCATATCCACAGCCACACCGCTCAACCCAACCAGACAGAACCGGGCAAAAGTAGACTCCTTCAACAGGCCGATGCGCAGCCTGAAAAGATGTTGCAGATATTGCAGGTAGATGGTGGCCGAAACTTTACTTTCGCCTTCCTTCCGTTCACAAAAAACATAACCCACTTCAGAAATCCGCGAAATGGAACCACGAGCAAGCACTTCAATCAGAATTTTATAACCGGTTGGATTCAGCGTCTTTCCTGCAATTGCCTCACGCTTCAACATGAAATATCCACTCATCGGATCAGCAATCCTGCCCACCACTTCCGGCAGCAATACCAAGCCGATCAACTGCGCCGTTCGGGAGATTAAGCGGCGAACATAGCTCCAATCGCTGACCCCACCATCTTCCACATGACGACTCCCCGCAGCCAAATCGGCACCAGATCGCATGGCTTTCACCAATTGCGCCAGAACTTCCGGTGGATGCTGCAAGTCGGAATCCATTACCGCCAGAATATTTCCGTTCGCAGCCTGCCAACCACGGATTACGGCAGTAGCCAGACCCGATTCAGTAGTCCGGCGCATCACCCGCACCTCCGCCAGAGTTGAGCATTCGTCCAGCGCCAATTGCCAGGTAAGATCTGGACTGTTGTCATCGACGACGATGATTTCGTAGGTCAGATTGGGAATGCTGTTGAGGATTGCATGCACCGTGTGCAGCGTTGTTTTTATATTGCGCGCCTCATTGAAGGTAGGCAAAACTAAACTGAGTTCTATAAGGGAGGATGTTGATGAACTGGGAACTTGATGCGGACCATCCGGAACAGGAATTGGGATGGATGAACGCGTCATCAAGGTATATCGGCAGAAATTAAGGTTCCCGCCAGTGCTTTAAACAGGATGTTTTGAGGGAGGTCAGTGATTCCCACTGACCCCCCACATTGCTGATTGCAAGAGGATTTAGAAACTATACACTAAAGCTGGAACCACAACCGCACGTGGATTTTACCTGCGGATTGCTGAACTTAAAGCCCGATCCTTCCAACGATTCCACATAGTCCACCTGAGCTCCATCTAAATAGAGCAAGCTGGCCTGGTCCACAAAAACTTTCAACCCATCGTAGTTGTAAGTCTTGTCCAGCATGTTCGGAGTGTTTTCGAAGGCCATCGAATAGCTAAAGCCCGAACAGCCACCACCCACCACAGAAATGCGCAGGCCTTGGGGCTTGGGTTCTTGTGAGGAAAGAATCTCTCTTACCTTCGTAATCGCGTTTTCAGTTAAATCAATCATAATATGGATACCTCGGCTCAGCAGGGATTCGGTCTTCTACTATTCTAGACGAAATTAGGACGGAAAACGATTCATCATTCGGCTTAGCGTCACCAATTCGTATCCGCGGCTTCTTAATTCGGGCAGGATCACGGCCATAGCAGCGATTGTAGCCCTAATGTCGGGCGCAGCATTCGTCCTTCGGCCATCGTGAAAACAGAAGATTGCACCATTTTCCACCCTTTGCAACATTCTATCTTGAATCGCCGTTGCACCTAACTTCCAATCCAGCGCGATCACCGTCCACAGGACTCCTTCCAACCCGCAGGCCCGTTGAGCCTCACCCAGACCAAACCAGCGGACACCGTAAGGTGCGCGGAACCATCGCGGAGTCACCCCGCAAGCCTTCTCAATAGCAGCTTGCGTCTGGCTCAGTTCGTCCATTTGAAATTGGCTGGATGTAAAGTCAAAGCGCGGATGCGTGAAACTATGGTTGCCCACCTCGCAACCAGCGGCAATCACCTGACGACATATTCCGGGAAGTCGCTCTACATTTTTTCCCACTTGAAAAAACGTGGCCTTCGCCTCGTACTGTGCCAACAGCTCCAGAATGCGCGGAGTCGATTCGCTAGGACCATCATCAAAGGTCAATGCGATCACTTTGCGATCAGTGGGTCCCTTCCAAATAGAAGGTGCCAACAACTGCGAAGATCGCCCTCGCACTGCCCAAGCCAACAGCCCCGCACCTGCCGCCAAACCCACTCCCGCAAATACTGGAACATTCACTTCCCTTCCCCACTCACAAATGGGATGGAATGATCGCTTACCACGGCAAAGGTGCCCGGTGGTGAAATCAGTGTGAAGTAAGACCAGGGTCCGGGAATCCAGGGGTATTTTTCAATTACGCTCTCATCAATCTTCACGCCCAATCCCGGATCACGCGAAACGATCAGGTTGCCATCGACAATTTCTAAAGGGTCAGCCAGAATATCACTGGCCAGTGGAAACTCGTACATGAACTGCCGCCCAGGTGTGGAATAAAGAGGATATTCCAGCCACTGCACAACCGGTTCCGGCCAACAAATTCCCAGTTGCGCAGCGGCCACAACTTCAAGCGAGGTTCCCCAACTGTGAAAGGCAAATCGCAGGCCTCGACGAGCAATTTCTGCAAACAAGCGTCGACTCATGGCATATCCGCCTTGGCAGACCACATCCATCTGCACGTAATCCACCGCGTCACTCTGAATCAGATCCAGAAAGCCGTCTTCGGTTTGTTCATGTTCCCCGCTGGCAATGGGAAGAATATCTTTTTCCCGAAGCTGTCGGTAAGCAGCATGATCGTGCGGCGGCAGCGGTTCTTCAAGCCAGGTGATGTCGTAACGGCTCATCTCCTCGGCCAGCATTTCTATCATTTGGGGAGTGTAGGAACGGTCACCCATGCGCCACCAGGAGTGGGCATCCACCATCAGGCCAAGATCAGGACCCGCCGCTTCGCGCATTTTGGCGATGGTCAATAAATCCTTCTCGGGGCCCATTGCCGGACGCATTTTGTAAGCCTTGAAACCCATCTCTTTAGTAAGCGCCGCTTCCCTGCCATAGCCTTCAGGTTCCATATACATGCCTGCCGAACCGTACAACGCAATGGTGTCGCGGACGCGTCCGCCCAACAGTTCTGAAACAGGCATGCCCATCGCTTTGCCCAGCAGATCGTACAGGGCGACTTCCACCGTACAGTAAGTTTTCATTAAGCCAGAGCTGGATTGTGTGGCGCGGTCAAACTGGACACGAAGGGCATCGGCATCGGCCAGAATGCGGCCTTGCAGAAAGGGGGCAATGATGTCTTGAATTGAGGCCTGCGCTTTTTCGCTGCCATCACCAGGTGCATAACCCACCAGACCATTTTCAGTTTCCACGCGGATCAGCATGGAATCGCGTTTGACGATTTTTCTTTGGCCGCCATAGTATTGCAATTCAATTGGCTTGGGGAATGGGTACGAAAGCAGATATGCGCGGACGCTACGAATCTTCATGTATCCTATTGAGCTTACCCAAAAAAATCGGCCACATGCTGGTCATGCATGCGGCCGCAGTTGCCCCATGATCCCGCTCGGAGGGGCGGTGATCTTATATGAGCTTTGAAAGAAGTTCGTGAGTAGCGCAATGGTCCAGGGGCAGGCACCCCCGTTTTGCGCCGGTTCGGAGTGAGGTTAGGCCATCAGGCCGCCATGTCCAAGGCAGGCAACTTCCCACCCAGAAACACGGTATCGAGCAAGCAACGGAGGGAGAATCAGATCCACTACATTCGGTTTGGCCGAACGGTAGCAGGCAGGGGCGGAAATAATTGGGACGTCATCTTTGTATCCCAGTAAAAGCAAATTGCCAGGTTCCACCGGCGCTAAAAAGCGCTCCATATGGCACCCAATGTCGGTCATAGCACGGCCAATCACATCATCCGGACCGGCTGGCGCAGTGGTGGAGGCCACCAGGATCACCGTCGGCTTAGACATCAGCAGATGGTTCAAACCCTTCACCACACTGGCGACATCTTCCTTGGCTCCTAAAACAAAACTAGGAGTAATGTTGCACCGTTCCAGCCGCTGACGTACGACATTTTCAAATAAGTGTCGAGCTCGGTCGCAGTGCACCAGATCGGTATAAAGTACGCCGACGTTGGAGTTATTAATCGGGCGGGCTTGCACAATGGCTCCACGCTCGCGCAAAATGCTCACAATCGCTTCCAATTGCGCTGCCGCAACTGCGAAAGGAGCACTTTTTATGGTGGCAACGCGTTGGCCCTTAGCCGCAAAACTGAAATTCGTAACCGTGGCGATGACTATCGTGGCCGCACAGTTGATCTGCTTCAACAGATCATCATCTACTAAGAGCGCACAATTTTCCGTGGCAAACAAATTCGCCCGGCCACCCGCTGCCAACCGGATTTCCATACAGCCGCAAGCCATTTCCTGCGCTACCGTTAAAACAGCATCATCTTCACTGACTTCGCCCTCTTCCAGACGGGTCACCCACACCTGATTCATACCTTCCCCCTCAAGCATGACCACGTCGTCATCATTCATAAGGTGGCCCTTGGCCAGCAGCTTCTTGCCGCCTGTCCGAAATATGGTGGTGCAGAGGATGCGTCCGGTAGACGCTTTGATGGCAACTGTTTCAGTGAGCATTTTCGAGTTTTTCCCTTAGTTCTACGGGTTCTAGTACTTCAACCGAAGATAAATATTACTAAGTATTAGTAGGCTATCGCGGGGAAAACTCTCAATGTTTTGTAGGTCTTTTGAGGGTACAATTCTTAGTTTTGAAAGGCATAGGGTACCGTACCAAAAGTAGTTAACGCTAATTGAAACACCTTATAAATATAGGTTAAGGATACTTAGTACTGCACTTGTACGATACCCCCATATGGGGGGATAAAACACCCTCACGGAGTGAGCCGTTTCAACATCGCGATTTCGTCACAAGCCTGAAACTTCGGGCAACGCAGGCAATCTTTCCACGCTTTCAGCGGAAGTTCGCCCCTGTCCACCACGTCATAACCAAGTTTCCGAAAGAACCCATCTACATAGGTAAAGGCAAAAAGACTCCTCAACCCCTGTTCCATAGCTTCTTTTTCCAGAGAAAGCACAATATCACGACCCAAACCGTGCCTTTTCCAATCAGGATGTACCGCTAGCGACCGAATTTCAGCCACCGTAGGGCTATAAAAATGCAATGCACCGCAAGCCGCCAGGTGCGATCCCGCATAAGCGACATTGAAATCACGAATGTTTTCCGCCATTTCAAATTCCGTACGGGGTAGCATTATGCCCTTGGCCGCATAGTCGTTGATCATGGTGAACAACGCCGGGATATCGCGCATAGTGGCTCTGCGCAGCTCCACAGGCCCCGTTAACGCAGGTACAGGAGGCAATATCAGCGGCGCTTGAATTGAGACCAGTTGTTCCATATCGAACCTCCCCCTAGTTCCTGACGAAACGGGTACCAATCGGTTCGCCCGCCAGCAATCGGCTCAGAACATCCGGCATCGCACCGGGCGCAATCACAACTTCCGCAACTCCACCATCCAATGCAGCAGCCGCCGCATTCAGTTTCGCCTGCATTCCTCCGGTGGCAATGCCATCCTCCATCAATCGCTGACTTTGAGCAACAGTCAGCACCGGGACAATGGATCCATCAGCGCCACGCACACCATCCACATCGGTCAAAAATAGCAGCTTGGTTGCCACGAAACCCACGGAGCAGGCCACCGCCATCTGATCCGCATTCACGTTATAAATGTTGCCGTGCCGGTCACCAGCCACGCAAGCCACAACCGGCAGAAAACCACCAGCCGTAAGGACGTCCAGCACCCTGGAATTGGCTCGAATCACCTTTCCCACAGCCCCCAGTTCCGGGCTCAGTTGTACTGCCTCAGTCAGGCAGGCGTCAATGCCGCTTAGGCCCACCGCATCGGCCCCTTGACTCACCAAACAGGACACCAGCAAGTGGTTCACTGTTCCAGCAAAAACTTTGAGCACAGCATCCACAACTGCCGGCGAAGTGACGCGCAAGCCATCCACGAATTTCGATTCCACATTGTGCTCAGTCAAATAGCGCGTCATCTGCTTGCCCCCGCCATGCACCACCACGGTCTGCGGAAAAGTTTTCACCACCGCAGCGATTTGTGCCGATATCCCCTCCCGCGATTCAATGGAATCCAGCAGAGTGCCGCCCAGCTTCACTAAAAGCTTCACAGCAGGCCCTCCGTTTCAGCAAAGCCCAGCATAATGTTCATATTCTGGACAGCCTGACCAGCAGCGCCTTTCACCAGGTTATCTTCCGCCGTCACAACGATGCCCCGCTTTGTGGAAGGATCAAATACCAGGCCGATGTCGCAAAAATTCGTTCGCACAACAGAAGCAATGTCAGGGACCGCCGGAGGTTCATACAAACGAATAAACGGCTCGTTCCCATAGCGCTTCACATAAATATCCATCAACTCGGCTGCTGAGTTAATTCGAGGAGCACGAAAGTAGATGGTTTCCAAAATGCCCCGATGAATAGGAATCAACTGCGCTGTAAAACTGAACTGACCCACGTCCAAACCAGTGTTCATAAGGACTTCAGGAACATGTCGATGATCCAACAGCGAATAGGCCGAAAAGTTTTCCGTCACCTCGCAAAAATGAGTCTTCAACGAAGGCTTGCGACCAGCACCGCTCACGCCGCTTTTGGCATCGCAAACAATTCCTGCCGCAAGATCCACCACCCCCGCATCCATCAGTGGACGAATCGCCAAACTGGCGCAAGTAGGATAGCAGCCAGGATTGGCGATCAGACGGGCCTGGGCAATCTTGTCGCGACTAATTTCCGGCAACCCGTAAACCGCTTCCGCCAGTAGTTCCGGCTGCGTATGGTCTTCTTTATACCATCGCTTGAAATTTTCAACAGTACCTAAACGAAACGCTCCGCTAAGGTCGACAATGCGCACGGCAACACCCAGAAACTGTGCCGCAAGTTCCATGGAAACATCAGCCGGAGTAGCCAGAAATATGCAATCAAGACCAGCACTTTTGGCCGCATCCGCAGTAGCCGCAATGCGCACCGGACCGCTGGCACCAATAGGCAAGGGCTTCGACCCAGCATCAGAACGGTGATCCATCAAATAAACTTCGACACCACAATGTCGCGACAAAATCCGCAGAAGTTCGTCACCACTATAACCGCGAAAGCCAACAATGCCGACACGTTTCATCATTGATTAAATATACAGTTCTATGAATAAATATACCATTCTTCAGACAGACGGATGCTGCGCCATCTGCGTCATCTGCGGATAATTCGGCTGTTATCTTTGCTCAGATACCGACCGATCCGCCAGTTCCCCAAGAATAGGAAGTTTGAAGAGTACGCCTTGGCTGGTCTTCACAAGCAGGAAGATCCAAGTAGCCAATAGCCCCAGTTTCAAGATTTTCTCCACCTGAAAATCCATGCTTTGAAACGAAAGCATTGGTCCCAACACGTAATCCACAATCAGATAAACAACAAACAGGTAGAGCCCTTGAAACGCATGAAAGCGAGTTTCAGCATCGTGCCGAAAGCGGTTGGAAGACAGCACGATCACCGAACCGATCCATCCAATCACCGGGATGTAGCACAGCAGTGCAGCCGTCCGCGGATCCAGTGAACCCAGCATATCTTGCGTCCCGCGTTTCGATTGCGAACCGCTGTCATCCGCCGTTGCCGTGGAAGCTGTGGACGACGTGGTGCCTGAAGCGTGATCCTGCCGCTCTCCGCATCCACCGCAGAACTGATCCTGATCTGTAACGTTCGTACCGCACTTAATGCAAAATGGCATTCTTCCACCCTCATTGATAGTTTACGTACTTCCCGGGAAAAATGTTTCATCCCATGCCTGTTGCCCATCCCTGTGGTAGGATGCACCTCATGACACGTTGGATTCTGGTATTGATGGCCACGCTGAGCCTGGCCACCGCTGCGAACAAAACAGTGGAGTTTTACTTTGTCGATGTTGAAGGCGGACAAGCCACTCTCATTGTCACCCCCAATAAAGAAAGTGTGCTGGTGGACGCTGGTTGGCCCGGCTTTGACAAACGCGACGCCCACCGAATCATGTTGGCGGCCAAAAAAGCTGGCGTTAAGAAAATTGATTATTTAGTAACCACACACTTTCATCTTGATCACGTCGGTGGTGTGCAGCAGTTGGCAGAGATGATGCCTGTAATTACTTTCGTGGATCATGGCGATAATCGCGAAACAGGCCCTCCAGCAGAACGGCTTACAAAAAGCTATATGGAAGCAGTCAAAACTGGCAAGCGACTCACCGTCAAACCGGGTGACAAACTGCCGCTGAAGAATGTCGACATTGAAATTCTAACCGCTGATGGCAAGATTACGGAT
Source organism: Acidobacteriota bacterium (assembly GCA_025352795.1). Lineage (GTDB taxonomy): Bacteria > Acidobacteriota > Terriglobia > Bryobacterales > Bryobacteraceae > JANXSF01. The sequence goes on along the minus strand of JANXSF010000021.1, from coordinate 99,363 downwards.
CGTACAGGCAAAACAAATCCACTGTGCGCCAACGCCAAGATGAAGGATGAAGATCCTTCCGAAAATGCCCGTAGTGTGGGCTTCCTGTTGACCTATGGCAAATTCAAATTTGTAGATCTGGGCGACCTCACTTGGAACAAAGAGTTGGACCTCGCTTGCCCAGCAAATAGAATCGGTGAAGTGGACCTCTACCTCACCACCCATCACGGTTCAGACCAAAGCGGTGCGCCGGAATTGGTGCATGCTTTGAAACCGAAAGTCGCCATAATGAACAACGGGGCAAAGAAGGGCGGCAGCGCTTCAGCCTGGCAGATAGTGAAAGCTTCGCCTGGACTTCAGGACATGTGGCAAGTTCATTTTGCCTTGGCCGGTGGCAAGGAAAATAATGTACAGGACATGTTCATCGCCAATACCGATGAATTGGGAACGGAACACTACTTGCACGTATCCGCCGAAGCCACAGGCAAGTTTGAAGTGATCAATTCCCGTAACAAATTCAAAAAAAGCTATTGAGCTTAGAAGGAAAGCTTCAGTCCCAACTGTGCAATTCGCGCACTACGAGCCGCTGTCACCAGCCCAAACGTGGACGATCCTAACGTGGCCCCAATGCTGGACCAATTCGTATGATTGAAAGTATTAAACGTTTCAAAGCGAAATTGTAATTTGGGGCCGTGCTCGGCCAGCGAAAAATTCTTGAACATCGACATGTTCCAAGTCTGGTAGCCCGGCCCCTTAATGCCATTGCGCGGCGCATTGCCTTGACGAATGGTGCCCTTCGGTACGTCAGCCAGGCAGCTTGTGTTGAACCACTGCGTAAATAAGTGAGGGGCGCTGGCATTTGGATCGCAAACAAAATCGGCGCGCGGTGTGGCCCCACTGCCTGCACCCAAAATTCCCAATCCGGCGGGGTCCGTACCCAGCGAAGATGAACTGGGGTTGAACGACCACAATCCACTGGCCACAGCCAAAATTCCCGATGTCTGCCAGCCGCCCAGCGCGTTCTTCACAACGGAATTTGCAGCATGGCGAAAGAAGGGAAATTCATAACTCCAGTTGGCCGATACCACGTGATTCCGATCATACGGCGCATGGCCTCTATCTAGCGAACGGTCGTAGGTATTCTGCGGTGATGCGCCGTTGGTGCCCGCATTGGTCAGTGACTTAGACCAAGTGTAACTGCCACTTGCAAATCCCCCGCGAAAGGTTTTTTTCACCATCGACTGCAAAGAGTTGTAACTGGAATTGAACCAGGTTTGATACGTGTTAATGGCCCGATAGCCGACGTAAGGACGAAACGCGTTCACCCGTGGATCGGTAGTCGTGGTAAGCGGCGTGCCCACCGATGTGATGCCCAATGCCACCGCTTGCCCTGGGTACAGTTGATTCATATCCGGTTCACCCCACAAGTGCCGACCCGCTGAACCTGAGTAACCCACTTCCACAAAAATGCGCTGCGGCAGTTGCTGCTGAATGTTGAAACTGTACTGCTGCGTGTAGGGCGTTTGATAGTTGGTACCAATGGCAGTAATAGCTGGCGGCGATGTAGGCACCGTCACTCGGCCGCCCACAATATTGGCGAACGTGGCATTGGTGATCGTGATGGATTGCACGCTTGCCGGGTTGGTTGTAATCGGATCTTCGTACCGCCCAATCGCAGGCACATCGTAGGCGATTCCGTAGCCCGAACGAATTGCCGTTTTCCCTTTCTTGAAAGGATCCCAGGAAAAGCCAATCCTTGGTGCAACGTTCTTGTAGCGCTGCGGTCCAATTGCATTTCCGTAAGGCGAATTCTTTCCGCCAATAATGAAGCCATTCAGCGGATCCCCGGTGCCAGCCACAAGATTGCCATTTGCGTCCACCTTAGGAGCCTTCGCCGGATCGTAGAACTTAGGATCGAAGGTATTCAAAAATCTATTGGCATCGGTAGCCTGACGAAATAACGACCAGCGCAATCCGGCATTCAATGTGAAATTTTTCTTCACCCGAATATCGTCCTGGGCATACATTTCAAATTGCTTGGCACGAATGTCCGGGGTAATGTCCCGCGCCACTTGAGAGAAGCTGGATACGTTGCCCAACAAAAAGTTTGCCCAACCCTGCATGGTGGTCGATGCCGTACTGCCCACTGGCCTGGGCGTGGTGCTGAATGTGAATGACCCCACATTGTTTCCGGCGGCGTTTTCGTACTTCTGATAAAAATTGCCAGTGACACCCACCTTAATGGAATGCTTGCCAGTGATCTTGGTCAGGTTATCGAAGAACGCATGGTTGCGGTTGTAATCGCGATAAGGACCAAAACCAGTGACACTCGAAACACCTCCAAAGTTCAAACTGGGAATGCGACCTAGCGTGACGGCGAAGGGTAACTTCAAGTGGATGTCTGGTGAATTGGCGGAAGCATTCAGTCCAATGGGGTCGCTAGTAATCGCTCCGTAGGAATAGGAATATCCAGCTTCATTCACCAAGCTGGCGTTCAAAGCACCGGTCAGCCGCAAGTTCAAACCGCGACCCGGAGATTTCGTAGATGTATCAGAAACGCCCGGCAAAGCAGCACCTGTGAACAAACCGCGCGGTTCGATGGTGGGAATGTCGTCATTGATGAAGCGGCCTTCTGTGCGCCACTTTTCGTTGAACACATGATCAATCTTGATGGCTTCCTGACGGGAATTATTCACGTTCCGAAAGATGGCATTCAATAAATGACTGGAAGGGGCATCGGGGATCTTGGAGAAAATGTCTTTGATATAAGCCTGGGCCACCGGGTCAATGTTCGGAATAGTTGTCGATGAATCCGTGCAGGTCGATCCGGTAAATGCAATACACACCGGTGCCGCAAAACTTCCTTTCTTCTCATCGGCAGTGGGTGCCGTGGCCTGAACTGCGTTGTAAGTGATCACCCGACGGTACTCTTGCGAAAAGAAGAAAAACGTTTTGTTCTTGCCGTTGTAAATTTTCGGAATAAAGACAGGACCACTAAATGTCCCACCAAAATTGTTGTAACGAATGGGGGCCACTCTTGAAGTTCCATCAGGGCCCAGGTTCACTCTGTTCGCGTTATTGAAAAAGTTATTCGCCGCTATTTTATCGTTACGAAAAAATTCGTACAGGCTGCCATGCAATTTGTTGGCACCACTCTTGGTAACCACGTTGATCATGCCACCAGAGCTGCGTCCGAATTCAGCACTGTATTGACCACGCAACACACGAAACTCCGCAATGGAATCCACGCTAGGGTAGTTCAACAAAGTTAAGTTAGCACCACGATCCACATTATCGGCACCATCCACACTCCATCCATTCTGGTCGGTGCGTCCGCCGTTGATAGAAAATCCAACAGCGTTAGATTGGCCCGTGAGTGGGTTAGAAGTGCCCACATAAATTTGATCATCCAACCCCGTGAACGTCACGCCGGGCATCAGGGAAACAAGCTGTTCATAGTTGCGCGCGTTCAACGAAAGTTCGCGAATCTGCTGGCCTTCAATTAAATTTTGCGAAGTCGGAGATTGTAGTTCCACGCCCGCAGCTTCGGCTTCAACAGTCACTTCCTGGGTCAAATCCCCAATTTCCAGGCGCATGTTAATGGTCAACTTATCGTTGACATTTAGTTCAATATTCTTCTGCGTCGCTTTCTTAAAACCAGCCACTTCCACGCTGATAGCGTATTGCCCAATGGGTAACACAGAAGCTACATAGTTGCCGTCAGCACTCGTTGTAGCAACGCGAACCACAGCGTTACGGTCTGTATTCGTGATGCGAACCAAGGCTTTGGGAACACCCGCCCCAGTTGCATCTAACACCGAACCAACAATGGTTCCAGTGATTTCTTGGGCAAAACAAGCACTGGCAAATAGCAAAAGACTAAGACAAAAAAGCTTCAAGATGACCTCCGGAAGACAGTTACAGATATGTTTCGAAGCTTACCATGCAGCGAAATTCGACCGACACGATACTCCCAAACCGAGCCGTGACCGCGAGGGAGCGGTGCTTGGAACTTCACGACCTTCCCGTGCAATGGGGCGCGCTACTGTTACAGTGTTACCAATGCGGTCCACCCGTTGGAGCCTTCTCCTCCTCACCACTTCCCTACCCTTCTCCGCCATCGAACCCCCTGGATTCCGCGTGCTCCAGCCCTTCCCAATAATCCTTGAAAACTCCGCCACTCCTCAGCGCCATCAAATTGAAACCATGCCCGGTGGAATAGCTATTTTCGACTTCGATAACGACGGTCGTCCCGATGTCTTTTTCACCAACGGCGCCACTCAACCAGGGCTCACCAAAGATGGGCCGAAGTACGCCAATCACCTATATCGCAACCTGGGAAATTTCAAATTTGAAGATGTCACAAAAAATGCCGGTTTAGAAGGCGTTGGCTACAGCATGGGGGCAGCCGTGGGGGACATGGATCACGATGGTTTTCTTGACCTGTTTGTCACCGGTGTGGGCCAAAACATTCTCTATCGCAACCGTGGCGATGGCACTTTTGAAAAGCGCGCCTTCCCCTCAACCGGCTGGTCTATCTCTGCCGGATTTTTCGATTACAACGGCGATGGTCACCTGGACTTGTTCATTGTCAACTACGTCCAGTGGGATCCAGCCAAGGAGCCGTTTTGCGGTGAATTGCAAAAGAATATCCGCACCTACTGCCATCCGAAATATTACCAGGGCCTGGCCAATTCACTGTTTCGAAACGATGGCAAAGGTAATTTCATGGATGTTTCCCAGGAGTCTGGCATCGGCAAACACATTGGCAAAGGGATGGGGCTGGCCTTTGCCGATTACGATAACGATAGCCTCCCCGATGTTGCCGTTACCAATGACACAACCCCAAACTTTTTGTTTCATAACGAAGGCAACGGAACCTTTCGCGAAGTCGGCATGGCCGCCGGCATTGGCCTGAATGATGATGGTCGTGCCCTTTCCTCCATGGGCATTGACTTCCGTGATATTGACAACGACGGCCGCCCTGACCTGTTCCTGACCGCTCTGGCCAACGAAACATTTCCGCTCTATCGCAATCTGGGCAAGGGCCTGTTTCAAGACATAACCTATCCCACCAAAATCGGGCAAGCCACGCTTCCCTGGAGCGGTTGGAGCACCGCCGCCATTGATTTTGACAACGACGGTTGGAAAGATCTGTTCACTGCCAATGGGGACGTGAATGACAACACAGAAAAGTTTTCCAGTCGAGCATCCAGGCAACACAACGCCGTACTTTGGAACAACGCCGGTAAAACTTTCCGAGCGGAACAGTTCGGCACCGCAGCACTCTATCGAGGAGCAGCCTTTGCTGATTTGGATGGTGATGGTGCCGTCGATGTTGTGGTCACCAGGCTCAACGAATCGCCGGTGATCCTGCGCAATACAAGTGCTGCGGGTCGCCATTGGATGGGCTTCCACGTGCCCTTAGGAACTTTGGTTCATATCCGCACTGCCGCTGGTGAGCAATGGAACCACGCCACGGCTGCGGTGGGCTATGCCAGCTCTTCTGATCCGGTGGTGCACTTTGGCTTAGGCGCAGAGAAAGTAATTATGGAAGCAGAGTTTCAATATCCCGGTGGGAAATCAAAAAAGTTACAGAACTTAAAAGTTGACCGCTATTTCACGCCCTGAAGCTTCCTCACTTTATCCAACAACAATCTGGCCGATTCGCGCGTCGGCTCCCATGCCACTGCGTTGCTCAACAGCGTTTCAGATTCCTCTAAGTTTCCCTGCTGGTATCTAACTCGGCCTAACTCCGCTGCCGCTTCCGCAGAATGGGGAGCAAGTTTTAATGCCTGTTGCAGCCTGTCACCAGATTCGGTCAACCGTCCAGTCCGATAAAGAAAAATGCCGTAGCGCAGTTGCGATTCGCTAATAAAATCCTTGGCGGTAAGTGCCTTTTGAAAGCTGCTTTCTGCTTCTGAAATCTTGCCCAACGCCTCGTAGGCCTGCCCCAAAGCGGTTTGAGTTCGACCAGCCTGCCCGTCGTCCAGTTTCTTCAGAACGGCAATGGCAGGCTCAAATCGATTTAAGGCGTACAGCGCCCGAGCCCAAAAATAGCAGCCGTCGACCAGTTTCGCATTCAGTTGGCAAGCCCTCGCAAAAGTCGGCTCAGCGGCGCTGTAATCCCCCGCCATGGCTGCCACAACTCCCAAAGCTTTCCATACTTGGGCATTTGCCGGAGTTCGTTTTACCGCCAGTTCCAGGCTTGCCCGAGCCGCATCTAATTTCCCTTGCTCCAGTAGCAATACACCTTCCGCGTACGAATCTGCCGATCCTGGGCTCACTTGAAAAGCCAACTGAAAAATTAGGACGGAATGGAAAAACATGGTCATCTAAAGTGTAGCTGTCAACGTGGCTGTAGGATTGAGGCAAATGAAGTTTGCCAGCGGCTTCGTATAACGGGTAAACTTGAGGATTCCATGGGCTTTGGCAAGATTGGCCAGACTTTCTCCGCATTAGAAATACACCAGATCGTAAAAGAGGATCTGCGCCGTGTTGAAGAAGAGATACGACTGGAATCCATTGCCAGTGTCGATACTGTAACCGCCATTACCCGTCATTTGCAGGCCGGTGGTGGTAAACGGCTTCGCCCGACACTCTTACTGCTTTCCTGCCGCCTTTTCCGCGATCCTGACGAAATGGCCATTCGATTGGGCGCTGTAGTGGAAATGGTTCACACCGCCACCCTGGTGCACGACGACGTGATTGATGTTGCCGGTACGCGCCGTGGGCGGGCCTCCACAAACACGGTTTGGGGTAATCATACCAGTGTGTTGGCCGGTGACTGGCTGTACATGCAAGCCTTCCAGATGGCACTGAAGGAAAGAAATTTCCGTGTGCTTGACCTGCTCATTTCACTCACCCAGCTAATGGTGGAAGGTGAGGTGCTCCAATTGGAACGGATTGGCAACATGAGCCTTACTGAAAACGATTACATGGATCTGGTAGATCGCAAAACGGCAAGCCTGTTTTCAGTCTGTGCCAAACTTGGTGCCATTGTCGGTCATGCCAGTGAGGAAGAAGAGAACCGCTTAGGACACTTTGCATGGAATCTGGGGATGGCCTTCCAATTGGTGGACGACATTCTGGATTTCACCGCATCGGAATCTGTCTTAGGCAAACCAGTGGGTAACGATCTGAGAGAAGGCAAAGTAACCCTACCACTCATTTACGCTTTGGAACGGGGAACCGCCGTGGAACGTGCCATGGTGGAAACCGTACTCAAAACCGGTGATTACGCGGCAGTCCCGTTCAAGCAGATTCTGGATTTCGCCAATTCCAGCAAAGGGATTGAACGGGCTCGAGCCCGTGCCCAAGTATTTACGGAGACCGCCCGGGAAATTATCGCTAACTTTCCGGATTCCCAAACACAGCGGGCCTTAGCAGCCGTCACCGAACTGATTACCGATAGAGACCACTAAATTCAGCCCCCACTTTCAAGTGGGGTTCTCATCCCAAATGGCATCTTAAAGCCAGCACTCTGAAGGGGTGTACTATCCGTTGGCCAAATCAACTGAAATTTCAGTTTTTTAACACTTGACCGAAGTGTTGTTTCTTGTTTGCAAGTGACTGAAATTTCAGTCACCAATCCCCCCATATGGGGGTGATATTCGAAATGTACTGTAATTATTAGACTTTGCCTGCATTTTCTTCTTGACGAAAGTTTACAGTACCTTTACAATTCACTCAAGCTATCCCAGTGGTTAAATAACTTTTATAAAGGTGTACGGGGTCCCTGCATGACCTTTCAAATTGGTGAACGCGTCGTTTATCCGAACCACGGTGTCGGGGTGATTGAGAACATTAGCAGCCGCAGTTTCGGGGCGCAACTGGAACGTTTCTACCTCCTCCGCCTGGCCACGAATCACTTAACCGTAATGGTCCCGTTTTCCCACGTTGGTGATGTGGGATTACGCAAAGTTACTAAGACTACGGAAATCTCTAGAGTCCTGACATTTCTTGCCGACGGTTCCATTAAGTTGACCGCCGATTGGAAAGATCGCTTCAAAGAAAATTCGGATAAAATGCGCATAGGCGGTCTTCTGGCAGTAGCAGAAGTCTTCAAAACGCTGATTATCATTCAACGGGAAAAACCTCTATCCTTCCGGGAAAAAAAGATGCTGGAACGGGCACGTGCGCTACTCATTTGCGAGGTATCCATTGCTCGTTGCATAGCCGAACTCGCTAGCGTAGAAGTATTAGCCAAAGCGTTATTAAAGTCCGGGCTGCCAATGCCAGAAGCGCTATAATTCGTAGAAATTGCGAATTACAAAGATTGAAACGCTGCAGCTTGCCGGTGGTATCACTGTTCATGCGGGCCCCATCCAATGGTTGTGGGTCCGCATTCATACCGATAGCGGCCTTATCGGCCTAGGCGAAACCTATCCCAGCCCCGCAGCCGAAAGTGCTGTAATCCTAAATTCCCTCGCCCCCGTTCTACTTAATCGCGACCCCTCTGAAATCGACAAGCTTTGGGCCGACATGTTCCTGGCCATTTCCTATTCCGGGTGGGCTGGTGCGGAGATGCGGGCCATCTCCGCCGTCGATATCGCACTGTGGGACCTTGCCGGTAAAGTTGCCAATCAACCCATCTACAAACTATTGGGCGGCGCATCGCGCAAGACCATTCCCACCTACAACACCTGTTACGACCGTTTGAACTTTCTCACTGAACCCGTTCAGTTGGCCGAATCGCTGCTGGAATCTGGTATACGGGCTATGAAAATTTGGCCGTTTGATTCCATTGCCAAGCAAACAGGGGGCAATTTCATCACCGCTGCCCAAATGAAACAGGGTTTGGAACCGTTGCGTTTGATTCGGGAAAAGTTCGGCATGGAAATGGAGGTGGCCATGGAATTTCATGGATTCTGGTCTCTTCCCGCCGCCATTCAAATTGCCCAGGAATTGGAGCCATTCCATCCCATGTGGCTTGAGGAAATGCTGCCCCAAGACAATCTGGCCGCCTATGCCCAGCTTGCCCAAGCCACCAGATTGCCGCTTTGCCTGTCAGAACGGTTGATGACCCGCTGGGGCTTTCGGGAAGTAATTGAAAACCGGGCTGCCCGCATCATTATGCCGGACATCTGCTGGACAGGGGGCATTTCTGAGGCTAAGAAGATCGCCACCATGGCCGAGACCCACTACCTGCCCGTTGCCCCTCACAACTGCGGTGGACCCGTACTACACGCCGCCTCGCTCCATCTGGCGGCCAACCTGCCCAACCTGCGTATTCTGGAAACGGTTAGGCGACACTATGGTGAAGAGTACCTGGGAATTGTCAGTCCTACACTGGCTCCGGTGAATGGAGAATTTGAGCTCCCGCCCGGTCCAGGTTTGGGTGTGAGCATCGATAACGCAGTTTTTAGCCGTTCCGATCTAGTCACAAAGTCTGTGGTCTAAGCTTAGTACCCTAGATTTTGGCTAGGGTGTCTGGATATTAGCTAGTCCGCTTAAGTACTTCACTGCGTTCTCAAAACGACAGCACTTCCTTAATATGGTCTGTAGCGTCCCCCAGACCATAACTATGCAGTGCATATTCTGCAAAAAGACGATTCCGATTTTCCGCCGGTTGAAAGATGCCGAATTTTGTTCCGACGCTCATCGCAAGCAATATGTGCAAGAGCAGTCGTTTATGGCCATGAGGCGACTTGTGACCAATCGTGGCGGGGAATCCACGCGGGTTCACAACACTTCTGTGGGGTTGAAGGCGATTGCGCTAACCACACTGGAAGAATCACGGGAACTCGCCGCAGAATTAAGTTCGTCGGCCTATACGGCAGCATTGGAAGCCGCCCATCAAATGGCGAATGTGGGCGCTCCAGCATCAGGGAATCGGCAAGGTTCAGCACCAGCTCATCGGGAAGTCAATTATTCGGCCGCTCCTTCACTCGATGAGTGCCCGTCTGACGATTTGCTATTCGATGCACTGAGTGAGCTTTCGGTGGCCTTTGAAGCTTCTCCTGAAATTGCGGATCATACCTCGGAAGTTGTCGAAAATAGGCAAGCTAGTGCAGAAATAAGTCTGGCGACTGCGCAGTCGGAAATCGACGAGTGTCCTTCGGACGATCTTTTGTTTGACGCGCTCAGCAATATGAATTTCCAGGCTGAGCCACCGTTACCTGCTCCGCCTGCGCCTGCTGCCCGGCAAGCTAAACCGTTTGTCAAGGGCCTATTACCCACCATTTCCGTTCGACAACACGGCACACTGGATCAGTTCCAACAGAATGCCGTGCGCGGTTCCCTGCGACTTTTACTGTCCAAGGTTCCCATCCTGTTTTCGCCCAGAATCACTCCCGTGCGCTTAAAGGTGATTTCACGACGAAAAAGGGGCGGGTTAGTTACCTTTCCCATCTCACCAAAGGCGTTGCGTGAAGCGCATCATTTCGGAAGAACGGCGGGAGTTCCTGTCACCTGGTCGGCACGGACTGAACTGCAGTTGCCGCTACTCAGTCTGTTGGTCGATAGTGTACTGGTTGCTCCGCCTCCACCGTTGGCAAATCGCGCGGATCTCCGCTTTGTAAATCCAGCAAGGACCAGCATCGCGACTCCGCAGTTGCAGCAAGCGGATTTGCTGGCTTGGCCCGAGTTCGCCGCAGCGATTCAACCGTTAGGGTTGGCCATTGATGGCGAATTGCGCATCCCACCTCCGCCAATTGCAGCACCGGTGCAGAGCATCTTTGCCATTGCAGCAAGAAGCATTGTGGTTCAGTTGGACGTCCCGGTGCAAAGTGATCCGGCAGCGATGGAACCTAAGCTGCTGCCATGTAATCAGCAAGCAGAATTGCTGACCAACTTACCGGTTGGTGCTTCAGGGTCTGTTGGATTTACGATTGCATCAAGGTCTGCGGCATCGGCATTCATCTCTGATGTTGCGGGGGAGCTCCCGTTTGTACCTCAGTCGGCAATCCCTTCACCACGGATCGCGCTTGAAAGTGAATTGCGGGATGCGACACCGGTGCAGAGCATCTTTGTCATTGGGGCAAGATGTATTCTGGTTCCGATTGATGTGCCAGCTCCCATCGATTGCGCACCTCTTGCATCGAAGGTGATGCCGTGTGATCATCCAGCGCAATTGTTCACGGAATTGCCCGTTAGCGGGTCAAGTTCTGTTGTATTTGCAATTGCAAGCAGGTCGACCGTCTGCTTAAATGTTGCCGAGGAAATTGAGTTTGTACCTCGGTTGGCAGTGCCTTCCCTAAGCTTCGTAATTGATAGTGAACTACACCCCCCTCCTCCGCCTTTTGCCAAGCCAGTGCAGAGCAATTTTGTAATTACGGCAAGAAGTATTTCTGTTCCTCTGAAAGCCCCGGTTCCCAGCGATTGGACTGCGCTTCAACCAGTGCTGGTGTCCTATGATCAGCCAGCGGAGTTGCTAACTGACTTGCCCGTTGGTGGGTCAGGTTCTGTTGTATTTGCGATTGCAGGCAGGTCGGCTAGTTTTTCCAATGTGGTCGAGGACATTCCGTTTGTACCTCAGTTGGCATTGCCTTTCCTACGCTTCGTAATTGACAGCGAACTACGTCCTCCGCCGCCACCGTTTGCAAAGCCGATGCAGAGCATCTTTGTAATTGCTGCAAGAAGTAGTTCGGTTCAGCTTGACGCCCCGGTCCCCAGTGATTGGGCTGCACTGCAACAAGCGCTGCCGCCGTGTGATCAGCCAGCGGAATTGCTGACCGATTTGCCCGTTGCTGAATCCGGTTCTGTTGTATTTGCGATTGCTGGCAGATCGGCAGTTTTTTCCAATGTGGTCGAGGACATTCCATTTGTACCTCAGTTAGCATTGCCTTCCCTACGCTTCGTAATTGATAGCGAACTGCATCCTCCACCGCCGCCATTTGCAAAGCCCGTGCAAGGCAATTTTGTAATCGCAGCAAAAGAAATTTCGGTTCAGTTGCAGGGTGATTGGGCGGTTTGGACACCGATTCCGCAACTTCTGGCACGGTTACAATTCGCCATTGAAAGCGATCTGGTTATTCCGCCGCCACCCATTGCTGGACGGGTTCATTTTGCCCCAACTCCTTTGGCCAGCGATCCATTGCGGCTCAACAATTTGGGTTCAGAGAGTGTTCCTTTTGCAGTCTTAGTGGCCTTGCCGCAACGTGAACTTTCTGGACTTCCCCAGAACCTGACAACTGCTCAATTGCAAGAGAGTGCCCCACGAATGGGCAAAACATTGCCAAAACAAGATCTTTTAGCAGAATTTGTTGACTTCGAACTCTCTGCAAGTATGCTTTCTGAAAGGACGACTTCAGTTATTTTACCCAGTCCAGTCCTGGCAGAATCGACAGCGCAAAAACCGGTTTTTCCGAACTTGGAATCGAAAGCAATCCATCTTGAATTGTCGAGCCTGGTGGAGCACCTTCGTTCCCTTCATACGGAGTCCATGTCTCTGGTTGTCCCCAACTCCGACTTGTGGACGATCAACAATTCCAAGTGGCAAGAACAGGCTTTTGCCTTTGGATTGCAGAAAATTGACTTGCCGCAGCGAACCGAATCTTTAGTTTGCGCCGCAGCAGCTGGCGCTTCTGCAACACTTTGGGGCGATCCTGTTTCGCGAATTCCTAATTCTGGAACTTCGACAGAGCTTGCATTTGGCAGTAAGTGGCAAGTTTTTGCATCGATGAAGGCGCTGGAACCAACGCCGCGTCACGATGTCGCTAGTTTTCGGGATGGCTATGGTCAGCCGGTTCCTTTCTTTGACCGGGCGACTCGCAGCAACAGGAAGTCTGGGGCAGACATCTTTCTGGCGAGGATTCCCGCGCCAGCCATTGCCCCTGAGCTGGAATGGCCGGAAATTGCTGATTTTTTGACAGATACGAGCATCCCGCCATTTGCTAATTTGGTTGCTTTACCGACCTTGAAACTGGCGCGGACTTCCCGTTTCCGCCTGGATAATTCGCTGGGTCCACTGCAGGTGTTGATCACACCGATGAAGTTGAATTCCGGTCTTTCGGTAGCTCCGTTTGTACGTCCAGACAAGCCAGCCGAGGAGGTTTTGCGTCAGAAATTGGATGAAAAACAGCCTTCCAGCGGATTTTCGCTTTTCTTGCTGAAGGCCCCGGCCGATCTGAAATGGATCACCCTGAGCCTGCCGGTTATCTTGGGAGTTTGGCTGTTCACTTCGGCGCGCAGCCATCAAAAACCAGAGGTATCGAAGGGTCCTCCAACGGAAATTGCAGGAGTTTCAGAGCCGGGGGATGTCCTTCCAGAGAAAACTGCCGATAAGGTGATTGGGAGTGATCAAAAGATTGCAACGACCCCAGCCAATGAAGTTGAGGAAATTATTGCAACAGGTAAGCGGGTGCCGGTGGCGAGCGGCGATAGCTGGGATAAATTCAAACAGCGAATCGCTTACCGGTCGGCAGTGGCTTATGAAGATGATTTCCATTCGGGACTTTCCCAATGGGCAGGTCGGGGTGGTTGGGCGGGCACTTGGGGTTACGACAAGACGGGGCTGGTGCGGATAGGGCAATTGGCGGTGTTTTCGCCATCCATGAGCATGACGGATTACCACTATGAAGTTACTGTCAGTCTTGATCGTCACTCGTTTGGGTGGATATATCGGGCTATGGATTTGAACAACTACTATGCGGCACGTTTAGTGATGACGCGACCGGGGCCGGTGCCGACAGTTGCTTTGGAGCGCTATGCGGTGGTTGGGGGCAAGCATATGAAATCGCAATTTATTCCGATTCCTTTGTCGCAGCAGGTGGATTCCATCTTCACGGTTTCAATGGATGTTGCGGGCAATTCGTTTACGACTTCAGTACAAGGTCAAATTGTTGATTCCTTCAGCGATGACCGGTTTGGTTATGGTGGTGTTGGTTTGTTTTCAGGACGAGGGGAGGAATCGCGGGTGTTCCGTATTTCTCTAACTCACAATAACGATACATTTGGGCGGCTGTGCGCAATGATCGCACCTTACGAGAGTGTCACTTCCGGGAGTTCAAAAAAATGAGTCTAAAACAAAGATTTACTAAGACAGTTACCAAAGATAGTTCCTCAGATTCCGAATCGCAGTCGGTCTTAGCACGTGCGGTGGCTTTGCATCTGGATGGAAAACCCAAAGAAGCATTGAAGGAACTGGATTCGGCGGTCCAAATTGCGCCCAATCATCCAGAGATTCTGGCGGCAAGAGGCCATGTTTTATGTGAATTGGAAAACTGGTCAGACGCTGCTACCAACTATTCAAAACTGGTAGATTTGGCACCTCGTAACAACGCGGCTGCTTTCAATCTGGCCGTTTGCCTGGAAAAGACAGGGCAATGGGAACAAGGAAGTACACGTTTTGAGGCGGTTCTGGCCAATGAACCGAAACGCGTGGAGGCGCAATTGGGCCAAGCCGTGTGCCTGCTCCATTTGGGGAAAGCGGAATTGGCTTTGCCTGTCCTTGAAAAATATTTGACGACCCGGCCCGATGACGAAACCGCAAAATTCTCCAAGGCAGTGTCGCTGCAAATGCTGTGGCGCTTTGATGAAGCTGTGCCGGTTTTTGAAACCTACTTGCAAAAGCACCCACACTCGGAAGACGCGCTGACCAACCTGGTGGCCATCGCTGTGGCGCGCAAGGATGATTCGGCCCTCAAAAAGTATTCGGAACGGTTGCTGAATTTGAATTCCAATTCTGAGGCGGCGCTGGAAGGAATGGCAACCTGCGCGTTTCTGCAGGGCGATTTTGAGGCGGCTGTGCGGCATTGTGAGAATTTGGTAAAGCTGACGCCAGACCACTTTGAGCGCAATTTCAATTTGGGTGTGGCTTTGCAGAAAGTTAAAAAGCACCCGGAATCGGTGAAGGCTTTGGAACAAGCCATCCGCATTCGTCCTGACGCAAAGCAGGCATTCCTGAATTTGGGAATTGCCCGGCAGGAATGCAAGGACTTCCGCGGAGCTAAAGAATCCTACGAAAGAGCGCTGCAAATTACGCCTGATTCCTTGGATCTGTTGTTCAACTTGGGCACCGTTTTGGAAGAGTTGGGCAACAAGCAAGAAGCTGAAAAACTGTATCAACAAATCACTTCCAAAGATGGCGATTCCGAGCAGGCTTGGTTCCGGTTGGGATACCTGCTGTTGGAACGCGAAGAGTGGGCGGGGGCAATGGAAGCCTTTGAAGCCTGTTTGCGCAAGCGCCCGGACTGGCAGGATGCCATTGCCAACCTGGGTTTGGCGCAATGGAAATCGCGGAATTTCGAGGGGGCAAAAGAGACCTATCAGAAGCTGCTATCGATGGTTCCAGATTCGCTGGATGCGTTCCGCGGGCTGGCTGCAATCGCCGTGGAATTGAAGAATGACGAAGAGGCTTTGGAGTTTCAGGCTCGTCTAATTGACATGGGGGAACGGGGTGCGGAGTTGTTCTACAACACCGGGCTACTGTTGCATCGGCAAGGACATTTTGAGGACGCTGCCCGGCTGTATCAGGAAGCGATCAATGAGCGACCGGAGTTCGCTGAGGCGTTCTTGAATTTGGGACACGCTTTGATGAGTCAGGGAAATGAGGGTGAGGCGAAGAGTTGCTGGAAACTGGCTTTGGAAGCGAAGCCGGAATTGGCTACTGGGTACTTCTAGGTTTGATTCCGAAGGACGAACTGGAGTTTGCGTGATGGTCGCAAAAATGGGACACGCTAGGCTGGCCACTCGCTTAGGGCTTTTGTGCTGTCCTGGGCGGATTTCGGTTGCTTGGGCCAGACCAGCATGTCCCCGTTTTGCTTGGTATTGTTGCGTTTTTCTGGGCAGGCAGGCGGAATCGCCTGCCCCGAATGATACTCTCGTTTTAGGAGCGGCAGACTGCTAGTAGGCGCTCTTCCATGGCGCTTAATTCTGAATCTACGATTTTTGCTCCGTCGCGGGTTACGTAAAATACGTCTAGGGCTTTGTGGGCTTCTGTGTCGATGAGCACTACTTCTATGTTGCAGCCGGTTTCGGAAAATACTGTGGCCAATTCGTAGAGTAGGCCTGGTTTATCTTCTGCCATGATTTCAATCAAAGTGGCGTGGCCGGATGCTTCATTGTCGAACTCCACACTGGGGCGTAAACGTTCTCTTGTGCTGGGCGGGGTGGCTCGTTTCCTTCCGGCTAGTAGCGTTCGAACGTCGGTTTTGCCTAGCGCAACCCGCTCCAATGTTACCTTAAGTCGATCCGCTTCTGATGGGTTCAATTCCAGATTGCGGCCTGGATCAGTGAACGTGAAGGCGTCTACAATTTCCCCACGACTATTACTGAACGCTTCCGCTTTGACAATGTTCAAACCAAAGGCGGCGATGGTCCCGGCTATTGCCGAAAACAAATTGGGCCTATCGCGTGTGATCAGCGAAAGCCGCCACACTCCGCTTTCCTTTTGAATATCTGCCCCCACGCCGATCTCACTGCTTTTTTCAGCCAGGTGCGCGTGATCTTCAATCTGCTCGCGACTATGTGTCCGCAAATATCGTACAGGCAGGCCTTCCATGAAGGCTGCAACATTTGGCGCTACACCTTCCTGCGCGGTGATACGATCCGTATCCAATTCCCTGGTCAGTTCCCGATGCCCAATAATATAAACGCGCCACAACTGGTCTAATCTCCAAGGGGTCATGGCGGTGGGGTTGACGCCGCTAATATCTGAATAGGTGAGCAGTGCCAGATAGCGCAACTGTTCAATGGTGCCTGAGCGCTGGGCAATGTGCAGTGCTGTTGTGGGATCACTGAGATCTCGCGAATTCATCACTGAACTCAATTCTAAATGCCGCTCCACTAAGAACAGCACCAGATCCTGCTGTTCAGCGGGCATACCGATTCGATCCAGGATAGTGTGCCCCAACCGCACGCCTTCAAGTGAATGATTATCCCCTTCTGCGCCTTTGCCAATATCGTGCAGGACGAGGGCGAATATAAGCAGAGGTAGGGAATCAATCTCTTCCAGCAATTCAGCGAAATGGTGCCGCGTGCCCTGCTGCGGTTTCTTCAATTGCAATAGATTTTCGATGGTGATGAGGGTGTGTTCATCGACGGTGTAGCGATGATAGAAATCGCGCATCACCATGCCGTCAATTAATCGCCATTCGGGCAGCAGCGCGGCGAACAAACCTGTCTCATTCATGGTTCGCAATGCGGCCATAGCATGGGGCAATGCAAAGATTTCCTGAAGGTAATTCCAAAGTTGATGCGGCTGACTGAAGTAAGTTTCAATGGTCGGCAACGCCTCTTTTAAACGGCGTTCGGAGTCCGGGGCAAGGGTCAGCCCGTGCCGGGCAATGAAGCGGATTAATCGCAAGGCCAGTTCGGGGTCGCTTTCCAATTGCTGGGGACTGCGCAATAGAAGGCGATCTCTACTGACGCTCATTTCCGAATTGGAAAGTCTGGATCGCCACTCCCGAAATTGACTGAGAAGCCCGCTGGCTGGCGTTTCGCAGATTTCGAGGACTTGCAGGGTGGTGCGGTGAACCTTTCTTGCATGGAGAAAATATTCGCGCATCCAACTGGCCACGGTGGGGCTTTCAATGAACGGTTGTTCAACGTATTCTTCCTGCGCGTCGAACGTTAGCAGATTCTGATCGCGGACGGCGCTGAAATGCAGATAGCAGCGCAGGTTGTGCAAGAATGCCTGGGCCTGGTTCAGTTCTGAAAGGTAGTCGAAATTATTCTTCTGCGGATCTCGCAGTTTATGAAGCCAGCCGATTACATGCAGGTCACGCAGACCGCCGGGACCTTCCTTGATGTTGGGTTCCAGGTGATACACGGTGTCATGAAACTTATCGTGACGTGTGCGGGTTGCCTGCCCCAGGTGACGGATCATGCTCTGGCGCTCTGTTGCAATGAACTTGGGCAGCTTGGTTGTGAGCTTTGAATAAAGCACGGAATCGCCTGCCAGAAAGCGTTGATCCAAAATGCTGATATTCAGTTCTACATTTTGCGGATTCAATTCAGTGCAATCCGCTACTGTGCGAAGGGAATGGCTGAGGCGCAGCCCGGCGTCCCAAATGGTTTTGAGAAATAGAGAAAGTGCCTCCTTGCGTTCCTTCGTTTCCGGAGGTGCCTCCATGAGGAGCAACAGATCGACGTCTGAAAAAGGGAACAGTTCTTTTCTGCCATAGCCACCTACGGCAAGGGCGGCAAGGCCGGTGGGCCAGACCGGTGTTAAAGCGTCGCGGAAAGCGTTTTCGACAATGGAATCTACAACTCTCGTGCGAACTTCAAGCACCGGGATGGCTTCGCCGGTGGAAAAGTACTGATCCTTTATTTTCTCAAACGCGACGTTATAAAGCTGATTCGCCGCGTTCATCGTTGCGGATTCGGATGGCATCTTGGACATCGTAAACAAAAATCTTACCGTCGCCGATTTTGCCGGTTTTTGCGGCACCAATCAGAGTCTTCAAAACTTCTTCCAGTCTGGAAGAAGCAATCACCAATTCAAGTTTAACCTTAGGCAGAAGATCAACTTGATATTCCTGACCACGATAAACTTCTTTATGGCCTTTCTGGCGACCGTGACCCCGGACTTCGGAGACGGTCATACCGTCGACGCCGATGCCCTTAAGGGCCTCCTTTACCTCTTCCAGTTTAAAGGGTTGTATAACAGCTTCAATTTTTTTCATTGAGAGATTCCTTTTCTACGATTCAAGATTGTAGCCTTCTTCGCCATGCTGGCTAAGATCAAGGCCTTCGATTTCTTCTTCAGGGCTCACGCGGAGACCAACGGTCAAATCACAAATTTTCAAAATAATGAGGGTGCCCACAATGGCCAGCCCCCAGGCAATACCAACGCCAATCAACTGGTTGATGATCTGCTGCCCGTTGCCATCGACCAAGCCTAGCGGCATTACTTTACCGGCGGCATCTTTCAAGCCATCGTTGACGGCGTTAGTGGCAAACACGCCGGTGAGGATTGCGCCCAGAGTTCCGCCTGCACCGTGAACTCCGAAGGCATCCAGCGAGTCATCATAGCCGAACATACTTTTCACTTTGGAAACCATCAGGAAGCAGACAAAGCCGCCAATTAAACCCATGATGATGGCGGGCATTGGCTTGACGAATCCGCTGGCGGGAGTGATGACAACCAGGCCCGCGACGGCGCCTGAAATTCCGCCCAGCACGCTGGCTTTTCCCTGAAATACTTTTTCGGCAATCAGCCAACCGATGGTGGCCCCGGCGGCTCCAAAATGAGTGGCCACAAAAGCACTGGTAGCTAAAGCTCCGGCACCTACTGCGCTACCGGCATTAAATCCAAACCAGCCTACCCACAAAAGACAGGCACCAATAAAACTTAAAACCAGACTGTGCGGCCGCATGGGCTCATTAGGATATCCCAGCCGTTTGCCCAAGTAGAGGGCACAGACCAACGCAGAGACGCCAGAGGTGATGTGGACAACGGTTCCGCCTGCGAAGTCAAGGGTGGGCACTTTGCCGCCAAGAAAGGCATTCAGGAAACCGCCCTTGCCCCAAACCATATGAGCCATTGGATAGTAAATCAACAAAGACCAGAGCATGGTGAACAGCAGCATGGCGCTGAACTTCATGCGTTCAGCAAAGGCGCCAGAGATTAGCGCCGGGGTGATGATGGCAAACATCAACTGAAATGCCATGTAAGTGAGATGGGGCACAGTAGCACCATAATCGGCATTGGGAGCAGCACCAACTCCTTCAAGAAACAAGTAACGCAGATCACCCAGAAACGGGTTGCCTTCAGCGAACGCCAAACTATATCCGACAGTTGCCCACATTAGAGTTGCCACCGCCATGAGAACGAAACTTTGCATCATTGTGCCAAGTACATTTTTCTTTCGAACCAGTCCGCCATAAAAGAGGGCAAGGCCGGGTCCGGTCATCATCAGAACAAGAGCGCAACTGACTAACATCCAGGCATTGTCTCCGGATGTCTGTGCTGCTTTCACAGCGGCATCTAAGGAAGCAAGCGTCGGTGCTGGCGGAGTCTGCGCAAGCAATGCCACGGGGAGCAATAAGCTCAGTAAGGCAAGAGAAATAGTCTTCATGGGTCTCTCCTAATTTTTTGCTATGTCCACTTCCATTTGAAATAGGCTGGAAGAGAGATAAGCAATTTCAGTCAACAGGGATTTTGAACAAGACTATCATGCAACGCCCGTCCAGGTGGGGGGAAGACGAACCTTTCTATAGTATGGATTGAAATAATCTATTGGCATGTGAGTGTCCTTAAAAAGACAAAGCCTGTGGTCCGACCGCGAACCACAGGCTTTGTTTGCAACTGACACTGACTACTTCCAAGGACCGAGTAACACCACAATACCGGCGGTGAAAGTGTTCATGGTTTTGACGCTACCGGCCAGCTGATTCTTGTCGAAGAATGGCTTATCGGAAGCATCATGCCGATATTCAATGCGGCTCAGGAAATGATCGTTATGTTTGTATTCACCGGTGATCGTTCCTTCCTTCAGAGTTTGAGCTGTTCCGGTGGAAAAGCCATTGCTATCCTTGAATACTTCTGTACGTCCGGCAATGGCAAACTTCTTGGCAACCTGCACGCGAAGTGCGCCAGCAACGCCGTAGAAAGAATCGCTGCCTTTGTCAATGTGATTGTCACGACCAAAATCAGCATTCACGTAGAAGCTGACCTTGCTGGTTGGATTGACCAGGATGGTGGTGTCAAAAAGGTTGCGCTTGCCCTTGGTTGTGCCTATGTGATTCGGTCCTTCATAGTAGTTGGCGGTGTAGGTGTACATCTTTTTGGTGACCGCTAATGTTAAACCGATATTGTTCAAATTGTTGTTACCCCAGGTAGAATTCCAGGCGTTGACCAATTGAAAGCCGACAGTAACTTCCTTGTTAATGGGCACGTTGGCGCGCAGTCCAAGGTGGTAATAGGGAATTGCCCAAGCGAACAGAAGGGAACGCGTGTAGTTCCAATTGGAACTGCTTTCAATTACTTCTGCCCCGGCTGAGGTCACAAATTTACCGAAGTTGATTTCTGTACCGTGAAAGTTGGTGGGCTTGATAATTACATAAGCCTGTTCGATGAAGCGCAGGGCTTTGTGATCGATAGCTGCGGGGTCTGCCAGATGAATCCAGCGCATGGTTTCACCAGCGCCGATGTCTGCGTGAATGCCTAACACCTTGTCTGATTTATCCACCGTAAACTTTGCCAAGCTCAGTTCTGGCCTACCGGAGGTGAGGTCGAAATTTTGAAGTTGGTTATTAATCGAAGTTGGGGTGTTGAAATTCTTAGTTATGTAGCCATCTACCAATCCGCTAAAAACCCAGCCATCGTACTTGGCGGGGGGAGGGGGTGGGGGTGCGGGATCGGCAGGCTTTGCCGGATCCTGAGGGCTAGCTGCTGGCGTTGCGGCAGCTTGAGAGCTATCGGTGTCCGCAGCCCATACAGAGATCCCAAGGGCCAGAAGCAAAAACGAAAATCGCATATATTTTCTCTTTTAAGTTAGGGTGGGTAGACACAAACCGGGTGTCGTACTTGTAGTTGAAGACTCAGTGTATATTCAACCTCTAACTCTACGGAAATTGATTTTTTGAATCGGGTTCATAACCCCCTTGTGGACTCAGTCGGAAGGAGCTTCGTGCTTCAAGCGTACGACAGGCGTGGCGTGCGGCGAGTAGGAACCATCAATGCGAATAAAGCTCTGCTTTTCGGCATCGAAAGACTCCACATCGCCAGTGCCAATGTTGTAGATCCAGCCATACAATTTCAGTTCGCAACGGGCGAGAGCGGACAGGACAATGGGGTGAGTTTGCAGATTTTGCAGTTGGACCAAAATATTTTCACGAGTCAAGGCGTTGATCAGCGCGGGTTCATCGTGATCTTTATAGTTATCCATGACCACGCGTCGGGTGGCTTCAGCCTGGCCCAACCAGGACGCGACTGCTGGGACATCGGCCAACTTTTCAGGATGCAATAACGCTTTCATGGCACCGCAATCGGTGTGACCGCAAATGACAACATGCTTGACGCCCAAGACGGCGATGGCAAATTCAATGGTGGCGGTGACCCCGCCCATCAGGCTGCCGTAGGCTGGAACAATGTTGCCGGCATTTCGAATGACGAAAATTTCGCCAGGTTCGGACTGGGTGAACAGGTCTGGTACGACGCGGGAATCGGCACAGGTGATGAATAGGGTGCTGGGCTTCTGATCACTGGCTAAACGTTCAAACAATTCTCTTTTCAGTGGGAACACTTCCCGCTGAAACTTCATGAGACCATCGATTAACTTTTCCATACGAAATCGTACCATTCTATACTTATGGCTTGGATCATTTACTGCTGACAGAATCGGCCCAACACACTTTGACTTTGCTGATCGTATTTGGATTGGCTAAGTTATTGGCGGAACTGTTCGAACGCGCACGCATCCCGGGGATGATTGGGGAAATTATTGCCGGCATCCTGATAGGTCCCAGTGTGATGAATTTGGTTACGCCGACTCCATTTTTGGAAAGTTTAGCGGAACTTGGGGTGATGTTTCTGCTGTTCCGGGTGGGGCTGGAAGTGAAGGTGCAGGAGTTATTTTCCGTTGGGCTGACGGCTTTGACGGTGGCCATTGGTGGCGTTTTGCTACCTTTCGCTTGCGGCTGGGGAATCATGACGGCCTTTGGTATGCCGCGATTGCAGGGGATTTTTATTGGTGCAGCGATGGTTGCTACGAGCGTCGGCATTACGGCGCAGGTGCTATCGGCGCGTCGCGTACTTTGGCACCGTTCCAGCCAAACTATTCTTGCTGCGGCGGTGATTGACGATGTTTTGGGGCTGCTGGTATTGGCCCTGATCACGGGCTTTGCCAAAGGCGAGGTGAATGTCAAAGACATTGCCATGACCACTGTGCTGACGATCGCATTCGTGGGGCTGGTGGGTTATTACGGCACAAAAGCGATTCGCCATTTAGCGCCGGTGGAAAAGAAAATGCGCCTGGTGGAATCGGAATTTTCAATCGCCATGGTTTTACTATTCACACTTTCTTTTGCTGCAATTGTTGTGGGTGTAGCGGGGATTGTGGGAGCGTTTCTGGCGGGCATGGCCTTTTCCGACAGCGCCGGGCAACGGCTGCGAGACCTTACTAGCGGTGCGACGGAGCTGTTGCTTCCATTTTTCTTAGTGGGCCTTGGTCTGCATGTGGAGCTGGGAGGTCTACGGGAACCGGGCATGTTGGCGATGGGCGGAGCGTTACTGGTGGCAGCGATCTTGTCGAAATTGATCGGGTGTGGATTGGGGGCATTTGGTGTAAGCTTCAAGGACCGCATTCGCATTGGTGTGGGCATGATGCCACGTGGGGAAGTGGGTATGGTTGTGGCGCAGTTGGGATTGACGATGGGAGTGCTGACGCAGCCTTTATACGGAATCCTGGTGGCGGTTTGTGTGGTGACTACGATTGTGGCACCGCCATTGCTGGCTTATTGCTATCGCGACGTGGCGGCTGAGGGCGAGGATCAAGAATTTCCTTCCATGCGGTAGGGATTTTGCATCCAGCGATTTTTTTAGGTGATAGGAATGTTGACTCGTAGAGAAGTGATTTCGATTGCGGCGGGCTCTGTTGCATTAAATGTTAATGCAGCGGCCTCGGCTGTCACTAGAACGGAGGTGGCCATTGTCGGGGATCAATTTCGCATCAACGGCAAGCCTACGTATGCTGGTCGATCCTACAAGGGGATGAAGATTGAAGGCTTGCTGATGAACTCGCGCATGGTGCAAGGAACCTTTGATGACCTCAATGCTGAGACCAGACAGCGATGGGCCTATCCCGATACTGGCAAGTGGGATGCGGATCGAAATACGCGGGAGTTTGTGGCGGCGATGCCGGAATGGAAAAGGCATGGTTTATTGAGCTTTACGGTCAATTTGCAAGGCGGGAGTCCGGAAGGTTATTCGAAGCAACAGCCGTGGAACACGTCCGGCATCAATGCTGACGGCAGTCTGCGTAAGGATTTTTTAGCAAGGCTTGCTTTGATTCTGGATCGTGCAGATCAATTGGAAATGGTTCCGATTGTTGGTCTGTATTATTTTGGGCAGGATCAACGGGTGAAGGATGAAAAGGCTGTGAAGCGCAGCGTGGAAAGTTTGGTGCGCTGGTTGTTGGGTCGTGGCTATAAAAATGTCTTATTGGAAATAGATAACGAATGCAATGTGAAAGCCTACGATCATCCGATACTGATGCCTGCAAGAGTGCATGAGTTGATTGAGATGGCGAAGGGGATTACTGTGAAGGGTCGTCGTCTTTTGGTGGGCACCAGTTATGGTGGCAACGGCATTCCACAATCGAACGTGGTGAAGAGTTCTGACTTTCTACTGGTGCATGGAAATGGCGTGAAAGACCCGGCCCGTATAGCCCAAATGGTTAGGGAGACGCGTCAGGTGGATGGCTATCGACCAATGCCGATCCTGTTCAATGAGGATGACCACTTCGATTTTGAGCAGCCCAAAAATAACATGATGTCGGCGATTGGGGAGTACGCGTCGTGGGGATATTTTGATCCGGGGAAGAGTGATTACGCGGATGGGTATCAATGTCCGCCGGTGAACTGGGGAGTGAACAGTGCGCGGAAGAAGGCGTTCTTCAATTTATTGAAGGAAGTGACTGGGGTTTGAGTTGGGAATTTGGATGAAGACTTCGCTCGCAGGGCGAGCTGGCAGGTAGAATCGCCTTCCCCACATTAACCACAGGTTGTCCCAACGAAGGTTGGAGATTCACTTGAAGAGGAAAAGTCGACAGCTATGTTCTATTACAGTCCGGTTGGAACCGCTTCGTACAGCACTACTTCGTCGAACTGATTGACGGCGAGGAAATAGACTGTGCCATCGTCTCTCAAATCCATGGCGTTGATGCGGAGCAGGAATTCCCCGGCTGGCGTTGGACGGAAGAAATTGTGGACTTGGCGCATGCTGCCACCTTTCAACACTACGATGGAATTCACTCCGTTTGAGAACTGAAATAGCAGATCGCCACGGGCGTTTAAATCGGCGGCGGAAAGCGAGTTGGCGACCTGCCCATTGGGCATGACGGTGGTTATGTCTACCAGAATTTTCCAGGAACTGCCTTGCCATTCCGCGAGGATGGTTCCGATACCATCAACGATAAGCCCAGACACAATATGCGGTCCCGAGGCTCGCACAATATTGGGCACATTGGTCACCGTATGATTGCCCACCTTGGAGCTACCGGGTAGCGCGGCAATGGTCCAGGTGTTGCCATCCCAGACGCCAATGGATGCGAGCGTGACACCGCGGAAGAGCAGTTGGGCAATGACCCGTCCAGTGGAATCGAGGGCGAAGGAATTGAAGTTCGATACAATGCGCCCTTCAATTGTCGTGGCTGTGGCCAAGGTAGTGGAATAGGCAAGAATTTGTTTTGTCTGACCGTTCTGCCAAATAAAGAAGCGGGTATCGCCCGCGCTGGTGCTGGATGCGAAAAGCAAGTCGCCATTTCCATTTACGTCGAACTGTCCGGGATTATTCACTGTCAGGTTGTTATCCAAACGAAGCGGAAATGGCAGTACCAACTGCGGATCTTCGTCACCTGTCATCTTGGCAATGCCTGCGTTGGTGATCAGATAAATATCGCCATTAGGGGCTTTTCGCATATTGTAAGTGGTGCCGTGTGACCCACCAAACCACATGGTGTTGCCGAACAAACGCTTGCCGATGCCTAGCGTAGTTTCCCAGTCGCCGTTTTTGAATCGCGAAATACTTCCGGAATTTCCTCCGGCCTGGGCATGGGGAGGGCCGATTTTAGCACCTCCGATGAGGGTAAACAGATTGACGGGCAGATCAATTTCAACGGCATCACCTTCCCCGAACAGGACATGCGGAGTGTCACCCATGCGAGCAGCCATCAGAGTTAAGGAATCACCACGAAGCAATAAAGTGATGCGCCCATCGGCGTCAATTGTTCCACTTTCAATTTCCTGAATGGTCTGATCGAAGAGTTTCCGACCTAAAACATACACTGGGGTTGCTGTTGCACCTTGCCACAAATACACACCGTTGCCCTGACTTCCAAACGGATTGGCGTAGAGCAGCACACCTTGGGAAGGACTTCGCCAGAGAATGCCTGTTTGCGAAGTCAGTCGGAGGGTCTTGGTGGTTCCATCGGGGGCCAAAGCGACATACCATTGCGTGTTGTCTTCCAGCAAAACCGCGATGATGGCTGTGCCATCTTCATCGAACCAGGATGCCGGTTGATTGGTTCTGCCGCCCAGAAACGAACGCACTTTGGATGTGCCGACTGTATCGCCCACGCCAAGCAGCTTGGTTCGCCCGACGAAATCGTGCTTATAGAAAATGCGGTTGGCGCCGCTGGTCACCGAATAGAAAGCTGTGCCATCTGCGGCAATACCGAAATCGGAATCAATGGAGAAGGGCGAAGCTACTGCGGGCAACACTTCTTTGGTGCTGATGAGCAGTTCATCGGGGGCGACTTTGCCACGAAACAAACCGGTATAGCGGGTGGTTTCATCGGGAAATTGGAAGGCTGCGCGGACAATTTTTTGCCCGGAACCTGCCATGGAGTTTCGGTTAATGAACAGACTGCCTGCACCTTCTGTAGCACCCAGGGGAACATTGTTAGTCAGAAATGGTTGCAGTCCATCAATGGTTCCATAGTTCAATTCCGCACCATTGATGTTGGTGTCTTCATAGCTGAGAATCTGGCCATCGCGAGTAATGGAGTGGGTCCGGAAATCCAGTGCAGTAGCGGCCCTGCCGAAACGAGGTACACCTGCGGCGGTCACCATCTTCCAGGTATTATCTTTCCAACTCAGAAGTCCGTTGGCGAGTCCACTGAGCGAGGCATTGAAAAACAACTGGCCATCATCAGTGGTCCACAACATGGTCTGGCGTGCCCGCAGCTTCCAATTGGAACGAGTCTGTTCCAGCGTGGAATACAATTTATGCAGCTCATAAGTTTGCGGCACGACGACGCTCACTGGCGCATAAGCGACCCAACGTTGTTGCAAGCCAGGAAAGGATTCGTTATAGAAGTAGGTGGCCCACACCCACAATCCCCCTTCGCCTGTTGCGGTCAACATTCCTGCGTTGTCTACCACACCAAGGGATGAGCCGCCTTGCCGTTGATTGGTCAGCGACCAGGAAATGGCAACATTGGGAATCACATTTCCATCGGCATCGTAGGGAGTGGCGGTGAATTTAGTTTTTGTTCCAACTTTCACTTCAAGCTTGCCAGGAGTCATTTCGATTTTCGCGGGGATGCACTGAATTGCCGCTTCAGCACTGACGGAACCTGCCCGGGCGGTGAGTCGGACGGTAGCCAGACCCTTGGCCGTTACCAGACCGGTGGATGAGATGCTGGCAGCGTTGGGCTGGTTGAGTGACCAGGTGACGGCGGTGGGCAGAATCTTACCCGCAGCATCGTGAACAAATGCGCGAGCCTGCAACGTGCGCCCCACCACTACTTGCGATTGGTCAGCAATAATTTCAATGGACGATGGCGTTTGGGCCAATGCGGCAGTGGATGCGAGGCACAGGCCGCAGAGTAAAATCAGTCTCATCCAAAAACCTCGTTGACAGCGCGTACGCCGCCGGAGAGACTTACAGGTCCTGGGATATAAAGGTAACGTCGGCCAGAGGGAGTATCGTCCAAACCCTTGGACCAATCGATGCCCATTGCTGAGTAAATGGTTGCGGCAATATCGTCTGGATAGATGGCGCGATTGCCGCTCCATCCGGCATCGACAAGTTCGCCGCCAGTGGCACTGCTTGCGCCAATCACTCGGCCACCTTTGACGCCGCCGCCGATCATGGCCACGTTCATCACCGGACGGAAATGATCGCGACCCCCACGCGAATTGAGGACTCCGGGAGTTCTGCCGAACTCACCCATCATAACGATCAAGGTGGAATCTAAATCACCAGACGCACGCAAATCTTCAACCAGTGCAGCCACAGCCCGATCCAAATCGTTAGCAAGCGAATAGATGGTGGTTGGCTGACTGCGATCAAACTGGCCCACGTGAGTATCCCATCCGCTTTGCGTCACGCTAATGAACGATACGCCCATTTTTGCCTTAATGGTGTTGCGTGAAACAATCAACGAACGGCCCAGGCTATTGGCACCGTAGCGACCTTCATCTTCGGTAGTGAACTTAAACACGGCGTCCACCGCATCGTTGTACATCATCTGTTTGGCGCGTGAGTAGTAGCCGCCATAAGCGGCCACCGTACCGTTGGCGGGGTTGTCGCGGATGGGCGCATCTAAATCGCGCAGAAGCTGGAACCGATCCTGAAAGCGTTGTGTGCTTGCTGCTCCGAAATAGTTATGAGTCAGTGTGGCAATGCCGGTACGCGACGCTGGCGGCATCATGGGCATGTATGGTCCGCCCAAAAACGTTGCCCCCTGCACATTCTGATTGAAGGCAAGGAAGGGCGGCAATAAACCGGTGAACCCACGTTCGTAGCCAATCACAGCGCCGATGTGAGGCAGCTCAGCGGCAAGTGCCGGATTTTGAGAATGCCCGGTTTGAATATAGAATTGACCGCGTTCATGCGCAGCTTCCCAACTGGCGCAGGATCGCAGAACCAGTAAGTCATCGGTGATGGCGGAAAACTTTGGCCAGTATGTTTTAGATAGAGCCAAACCGCTGGGAAATTGAGCAATGCGCGCGTCGGCAGGGTTCCACGGGCCATCTTTGGGATCCCATGTATCCATGTGGCTGGGGCCGCCATTCATGTTGATAAAGATGCAAGTCTTGGCCGTGCCACGGGGCTTAACGCCAGCAGAGGTCACTTGCGCATCGGCGTGGATATTCAGCAGACTGGCGGAAGCGGCACCGAATAATAAGTGTCTGCGAGTGACTTGTGCGTGTCCTGAACAATTTTTCCGTTGACGTATCATTTTATAAACTCAAGCCTTAGTAGTTGAACGCGAAATCAAGCTTGTTGAGCAGTGCCCATTGCAGATCGCTCAGCCATTGGTAGCGGGGGCCTGTGCGCCGTTGCATCACCAGAGTCAATTCCGATTCTGATGCGTAGCGGCTGAGGGTGGACAGAAACATCCGCTGAATGGCTTCAGTATCATCAGCAACATTGGCATTAATTTCATGCACTCTATTGGTGATTCCTACTGATGCGGTGGACGTTCCTAAAGAGCGGTTGACGTTGTTGCTATCGTTCATCATGAATAGCAAACCAAGCAGAGTAGGGTCAGAAGAACGGTCCACCGTCATCCAGTTACCCCTGCCGAACTGGTTCAAGAAATCTACCACACGAAAATCGGAGAAGGGCTCGGTTGGATCAGGCAGTTGATTGGCGTACACGGGCATACGCGTGCCTGAAATCAAGGGCATTGGTTGTTCGGTGCGGGTAGCGGTGACCATGGCATCGTACATTTGTTCCGCCGATAAACGACGGGATTGATACCTTGCGAAGTAGCGGACAAACTCTGGCCGCCAAGTGCCTTCGTACCTGCTGGACAACTGATACGTTTGGCTATTCACAATTTGACGGATCAGCGGCTTCAACTTGTAATTGTTGGCGATCAGGAAATCAGCAAGCTGTTCCAAAAGTTCCGGGTGGGAGTTTTGCATTGGCCAATCCCCAGGCGGAGGATTCTTTGGATCGATCCGCGCCATGTCCCAGCCATCGGGCGGATCCACAATCCCGTATCCAAAAAAGTAGCTCCAAATATAGTTGGCGGCAGCACGGGCAAATTGACGATCTTCAGTGATCAATCGGCCTAACTCGGAACGCCACTGCCCATTTTGAGGTTCCTTGCCGCTATTGAAAAGAGCAGGGGTCACCACTGCGTCGAGGCGGGGCGGACGACATCCGGGATTGGTTGGTGAAACAGAACCGGAATAACTTCCATAGCTACGGTCCACCACCACGATGCGCGGGCGGAAGCCAATTGGGTCGTCACTGAAGCGGACATATTGCATGCGCGAAAAAAAGGAAGACATGCGCCAAAACTCTTTGCGCGTTTTTGTGCTTAGGTATAGATTGATTTTTTCAAGATGAGCCCGTCCGTTATGGCACGATACGCATTCGGTCTTGTAGCCTAAAAAGCCTGTTGTAATTTTTTCTGTAAGATCATCCCAGGAATCTTGAATAGGTCCATTGAGGTCCATCCAGCGGGCAAAGAATTGTGTGCCTGGTACGGAATCCACTTCGCCTGCAGCGGCAATCAACTGCCGCGCAAACTCGTCGTAAGGTTTATCGTCCACGAACATTTGATGAACGAAATTGTAGAAGACATCGCGACCGGGGGTGGAGATGCTTTCGTGGGCTCGAGTGACTTTAAATCGATTGGTGAGGAACTGCGTCATCTGGTCGGCATAGGCGGGAGTTTCCAGCAGCTCATCGATCAGTTTGGCCCGCTTAGCGGGGTCAGGATCATTTATGAATCCAGCAGCGCGGTCAGGGTCGGGAATGCGTCCGGTAAGATCTAAATGCAGCCGACGCATGATCTCGGAATCGGTTGTGGCCGGTGCCGGAGTCACTCTATCGGCGGACATCTTTTGTTGAATGATTTGATCAATAAAATTGGCGGATTGAGCTAGCTGCGAGTTGTCCGCTTTGGCCTTCAAATTCAAGGGGCGAATGGAGCGCGAATAGGAATTGAAGGCTCTGTCCAGTTCCAGACTCTGTTGCAGTTCCGACCGCAATGCGGAAGGATAAGCGGGGCAACTTGGATCCTGCGCGGCTAGTTTGAATGCGCTGAGTAGTAAGGCAAAGTTTATTTTCCAGTTCATGATTAATTCCGTCCGCACATGCCCGGAGTCTGGCACATGCCTGCAGGGCAGCCCCCGCCCATTTCCTGGGCACGGCCACCGCCGTCAGCCTTGGCCGAAAAGGTAGACCATTTCTGTTCTAAATGGCGATCTCCGCAACCTGGACAAGCCAGCGTACTTTCATCGGCAGTGCGCCGAATCAGCTTTTCAAACTCGTTTCCACAACCTTCGCATTTGTATTCGTAGATGGGCATAAATTCACTCCGCAAGCGCCAACACTATCTTATCAATAACCGTCCGGATCTCTGCGGTGGGTGAATTGAAATTATTCACCAGGATGGAGAAAGCAATTCGACCATGTTTTGGCGAATCGGCATAGCCACTTAAGGCGCTGACGTGCGAGAGTGACCCGGTTTTGGCATGCACTCTGGCGGCCGATGCTGCGCCTCTGAATCGGGTATCCAGCGTCCCGTCTTCGCCTCCAATGGGCAGCGTGAGGGCGTATGCTTCGCGGTTTTTCGATTGATGCATGTAGGTTAAAAGTTTCACGGCAGTCTCTGGCGTAAGCAGCGTTAATCGCGATAGGCCAGAGCCATCTTCGAAGTTGAAGCCGTTTTTAGCTGCGCCAACTTCGGCCAGAAAATTGGTCATTTCCAATTGGCCTAATTGACGGGTGCCTTCTCCGCGCTTCACGAGTGCGACCTCGCGCAACAGAATTTCGGCATGCAGATTTTGGCTCACCTTATTCACCACCGTGGCCACTTCACTGAGCACCGGGGAAATACGTTCGGCCAGAATTTGCCCACCAGTTTGGCGCGATTCGCCTGCCATGCGATGCATGGCTCTTGCATTGCCACTGATCTTGACACCAAGCTTTTCTAAACTTTCTCGAAGAGCAGATGCCGCAAACAGAGCAGGGTCATCTACGCCCAAGAGTTCTGTAAATACTTTGGCGCGATTCCCCAGTTGGCCTGCAACCACCAGTTCATTGGCTGATGAAACGCGTCGCAGATTAATTTTGCTGTCACGCCCTTCTTCGGTAGTCACCAGATTCTGCACATTAAAATAAGCAACGTTTGGAAACAGTGTTAGCAGTGGCGCTGCACCAATTTCATTTGCCGCTTCCAGTGACAAGCGGAAAGCATTGTCGTTCCAAATTAAAGCTGAGACGGGGGTTCCGTATTCATACAGTGGATCGTCAACGGCCCAGCCGTCGGGAAAAGGGTCCCAAGGATATCGTGAATCGTCACCAACGATATCGCCCTTAATTTCTCGAACACCTTTTTGGATCAATTGAGCAGCCAGTTCTTCCAATGGCCCATAAGGAGAATTGGGTGTGGGCTTGATGGGATTTTTAGAGACCGCCTGGTAAGGATAGGATCGTGCAGACATAGTGGGATCGCCGCCGCCAATCAAACGTAAATCGCCAATAATTCGGCCATCTTTATCGGGCAGCATGTCCGATACAATTTTGGTTTGGAAACGATAGGCGGGCCCCAGGCGATCAAAGGCCAATGCGGTAGAAAACAATTTTGTGTTCGATGCGGGAACAAATAATCGCGTGGCATTGTGGGCCAGCAAAGTCTTGCCAGTGGCCAGTTCAACGGCATAGACGCCCCAATGCGCTGATCGCGATGCTTCATTAGAATTCAACATGAGTTGCAGCCTGTTGGCCAAGGTTGGGGGAGCAGCTACGGTTCGCGGACGCTTTTTCACCGGTGCTGCGCCGATCCACAAAATGGAGCAGAGAAGAATACAAAAGAGACGACCCATGAGTGGGATTATACTCGGAACATGAGATGGGTCGCGTTGCTTGTTTTGCTTTCCACAGTGCATGGTGCTGAAGTATTGGTGCCCAAGGCAAAGCCTGAAGAATATTCTTTTCACTTGGATTTGAAAAAAGCCAGCATTGGTGCGGAATATCACGCCCACACCATTCCTTCAGGTTCTACGCCGTTGTTCACGTCGGAATACCTGGTGATTGAAATTGCCATTTTCCCAATGTTAGAAAAGGGATTGCCCATCCGCTTGACGGATTTCACACTTCGATTAAACGGGAAACAACAGGCGATTTTGGCTCATGACGCGGGCTTGGTTGTGACCAGTATTCGGAATTCAAGATGGAGCCAATTGCCTGCTGTTGTGATTGGTGTGGGGGATGGCGATAGGGAGGTTGTGATGGGCGGTCCGCAACGACAACCGCGATTTCCGGGCGATCCCAATGGGTCACCTAAGTCTCGTCCGCGGTTGCCCACGGAGCCTGACAATACCGTCGAGGGGAAACCGGAAATCGCTCCGAAGCCAGAGGAAATTGTTCCCGACTTAGCTTTGCAGGGGGCAGCGATTGACCATCCGGTGGCGGGCTATCTTTACTTCCCTTATGCGGGAAAGCTAAAGGCACTGAAGAGTATTGAGCTGACTTACGACGGTCCGGCGGGATCAGGAAAGCTAGTGTTGAACTAGGTGTTTTATTGGACTTTTTCAACGATGACGAAAGTTATGTCATCCGTTTGCGGCATACCTTGCGTGAAATCTTCAATAGCTTTCAAGCACCCCTGGTGAATGGCCTGGCCTCCTGAAGGAGCATCTTGTTTGACCAATTCCAGCAGACGATCCAGCCCAAACATTTCGCTCTTTGGATTTTCAGCTTTCGTAAGTCCATCGGAATAGACTACTAAAATATCGCCCTTGTCCAAGTGGAATTTACGAGATCTGTAGGCCGCAAAATCGAACATGCCCAGCATGTAAGAATCGGAAACTAATTCTTCGATGGTGCCGGTGGCTGCACGGAAAAGATAAGTAGGAGTGTGTCCGGCGCTGATGAATTGTCCTATGCCTTCCTCGTTTAGAAAAAAGAGAAAGAGAGTGACAAATTGGGATGGCAGAGACTTTTCACAAAGAAGTTGATTGATGCGGTTCAAGGCTTCATGCGGTTGCGTTCTGGAGCGAAACTCCATGCTGAGAGCTCCAAGCACCATGGAGCTGAACAAGGCCGCTGGTATGCCTTTGCCGGATACATCAGCCAGAACGCCCATCCATTCTCTGGAATTCATTTGCAGAAAATCGTAGAAATTGCCGCCCACGTAGCTGGTGGGTTTGTTGAACGCATGGATGCTGAAATTCTCAAACTTGGGAACGGAATGGGGAAGCAGACTTTTTTGTGTATCCTGGGCCAGAGCCAATTCCTGTTGGTTCTTCTTGCGCTCTTCCAAGGTTTTAATGCGAACCACTTCACGGCTTGCTTCCAGTTCGCGCACCGTCTCTTCCAGCACTTTGCCATGGTTCCTGGATTCCAAATGAAGCAGGCGAACTTCCAAAATGTTGTGGACACGGGCACGCAGTTCCGCTAAATCAAATGGTTTGCTAACAAAATCTTTGGCACCCGCTTCCAGTGCACGCAGCTTGTGTTGGGGCTGCGCGGTGATCACCAGAACCGGCAGATAACCGCCTGCTTCAATTTCTTTCAGGCCTTCCATCACCTGAAATCCATCCAAGCCGGGCATTTGCAGATCAAGCAGGATCAGCCCGTAACGATGTTCGCTGTGCAAGGCGCAGACTTCGTTTGGATCCGTGGTGGAAGTAACTGCGGTATAGCCGGCGACGCGAAGCATCCCCTCAATGAGCAGGATATTGGCTTCCTTATCGTCAACCACCAGGATTTTGGCGTTCAGAATATCAGTTGCATTTATCAAGATAGTTCGTCCGGACTCACTTGTGACAACTCTTCTTTTTCATGAACCTCAACACTATGAAGTGCCATTGCCAATTCCAGCGTGTCCATCAGCTTATTCAGCTTAATCGGTTTGGTCAGATAGCGGAAAAATCCCGCTTCCAGGCCCTTTTCAATGTCGCGAGGCATGGCATTTGCACTGAGCGCAACCACGGGAATTTGCGCGGTTGCCGGGTCATCGCGGAGGATTTTCAGCGCCTCAATGCCGCTGATGCCGGGCAAATTGATGTCCATCAGAATTACATCTGGATGCTCAGAGCGGGTCAGTTGAATCCCCAGATTTCCATCAATGGCCGTGATCAGGCGAATGTCGGTACGGCGTGCGATGAGCTGCTCAACCAGCTTTAGATTTGCCGGATTATCCTCCACATAAAGGAGAGTGCTCAAAGGTGCAATGTGATGAACTTGAGCTTGTGCAATTGTTGTAGGCTGAGCAAGAGTGACTGCCCGTGCTGGAGCTGCTGTCGAGTTGAGATCGAACCAGAACACACTTCCAAAACCAACCTTGCTTTCCACGCCAATCACACCACCCATCAGTTCTACCAGGCGCTTGCTCATCACCAGGCCGATCCCAGTGCCTTCCTCCATACTGCGCTCTTGACCCAGCCGGTTGAACGGTTGAAATAACTGAAGTAGTTTATCTGGAAGCAACCCTTCCCCAATA
This sequence comes from Acidobacteriota bacterium, assembly GCA_025352795.1. Lineage (GTDB taxonomy): Bacteria > Acidobacteriota > Terriglobia > Bryobacterales > Bryobacteraceae > JANXSF01. Next base: position 64,360 of record JANXSF010000021.1, on the reverse strand, counting down.
TCCCGGACGCTGATGTGAACGCGTTCTGGTGTGTCTCCATGCGCTGCCAGCAGTGCGCAGTCCACGATCACCGTTCCATTCGATTGGTTGTACTTGATGGCGTTGGAAAGTAAATTGATCAGAATCTGTTTCAGCCGAGTCCGATCTGCATGCACAAAGAAAGGCTTGTTTGACTTTGGAAAAGTCATTCTGATGCCGCGTTTCTGGGCCTGCGGCTCAATCATGGCCTGGCATTCCAGCATGACTTCGGAAAGCGCCGTGGGTTCAAGTGACAGCGCCAACTTGCCCGATTCAATCTGCGCCAAATCTAAAATCTCATTGATCAATGCCAATAGATACCAACCTGCTTTCAGAATCTGTTCAATGCTGGCTGCTTGAGAAGGAGTTGGAGACGGGGTATCGGAATTGATGAGCTGGGCGAAGCCAAGAATGGCATTCAACGGTGAGCGCAACTCATGGCTCATGCTGGAAAGAAAATCAGATTTGGCTAGATTCGCCTTGCCCGCTGCGGCGCTGGCTCTTTCCAATTCGACATTGTTTTCCTGCAGCGTGTACTCAAATCGCTTGCGATCGGTAACGTCTCGAGCCACGGCGAGCACGCCTTGCAGCTTCCGGTCCCGGTCGTGAAAGGTGGTGGCGTTCCACGAGACTACGGTTTCCTTGCCATCTCTGGCACGAGCCGTTAGCTCATAGTCAGTCACCTTGCCTTCACCCAACACTCTCTTAATGCCCCCTTCAGCTCGTTCAGGATTGGTGAAGTAATTCTTGAAAGGTGCGCCGATTAGTTCATCGCGCGTGCAACCGGTGAGCGATTCCATCTGCTTGTTTACGTCAGTGATGATGCCACGTGGATCAGTGGTCATCAGCGCGTCAATATTGGATTCAATGAGGGAGCGAGTGTAGAACTGCTGATCGCGAAGGCGCTGATCCAGTTGTTGCTGCTCTGCTTCCACCTGCTTGCGCGCCGTATTATCGGTGCCGATTAACAGATAGCCGATGATACCGTCAAGATCGTCCCGTAACGCAGTTACGGAAACGACTGCCGGAAATCGACTGCCATCTTTACGGATGTAGGTCAGCTCGTAAATATCCTCAATGCCGCGGGATGCTTTGAAAACCAGCGCTTCGAAGCCAGGGGTGATGGCTGTAGCCAGTTCCAAACTTAATGCTTTGGCCCGGGCGATCACTTCCTGCGGATCAGAAATATCGGCAGGAGTGATTTTATCGACAACCTCAAGGGCGGTGTAGCCCAACATACGTTCGGCACCGACGTTAAAAATCTGAATGACACCCTTTGCGTCGGTAGCGATGCTGGAAAAATTGGCGCTGTTGAAAATCGCTTTTTGTAGAGCCCCTGCTTTCAGCAGCGCTTCTTCCGCTTCTTTACGCGCGGTATTATCAGTACCGATTAACAGGTAGCCGATGATGCCGTCTTGGGAATCGCGCAAGGCGGTGACCGACACAAACGCTGGAAACCGGCTGCCATCTTTACGGATGTAGGTCAGCTCATAAATATCTTCAATGCCGCGCGAAGCTTTGAAAACCAGGGCCTCAAAACCTGGAGTAATGGGGGTTGCCAGTTCAATACTTAACGCCTTGGCTCGGGCAATTACTTCCTGTGGATCGGAAATGTCGGCGGGGGTGATTTTATCCACCACTTCGACAACAGTGTAGCCCAGCATCCGTTCAGCACCGACGTTAAATAATTGGATGACGCCCTTTTCGTCTGTGGCAATGCAGGAAAAGTTAGCGCTATTGAAAATGGCGTTTTGCAGCGCGCCCGTTTTGAGGAGGGCTGCTTCGCTTAAAACTTCGGTAACGAGATCTGCGGTGCTACGGTTACTATCTTGAATGGGTTTTTGGGGTATTTGAGAGTCTCCGTCAACGCAGCAATCAACAGTGAGGAGCACGGGACCGACCAATTCTCTCTGGCTTCTTTAGATGCGAATCAAATCAGCGAATGAGGCAATTTCGGGGTGCCGCTATGGCATCGGAAGCAGGGATCGGTGGGCGGAAAAGTGACCATATATGACCACTTGACCATATATGACCACTTCTATAAACCGGCTAAATTAGGAACCAGCTTTGTATAACCCTGTTCCATGGCCCAAATATCTAACGGAGTGCAAGCCAGTTCATCTACATCGGGAATAGCCTGCGGATCTACGCCGCAATGGATGATGTGCAAGTAGGAACGACAAGTTTCGCATAGCAGCGTTTGCACGTGGGGGAACTGTTCGGCAGTGTAAAATCCAAGTCGTTTTTCATCGGTCATAAGACAAGCAGGACACTCACTGCGAGGAAAGTTCCATTCGTGGGTGCATGCAGAGCAAACCAGAAATAGCGAATGCCCTTGCCCTTCCTCACGCAGCACTGCGCATTGCGGAAGGTTGCCGCAGTTGGGGCATTCATTGTTTTGCTGAGGTGTAATTTTTGTGGGATTGAGACGGGAGAGAATTCTAAGGAAGATGCCTTGTGGCTGCTGTTGAAGTGCCGCTGCACGCTGCATTGGTTCTGGCGCAATTTCAAGTAGGCGGGCGCGCAGCGTTGGCCAATCGGAATCGAACCCGATGAGTGCAGCATAAAATTCCAGAATTTGCCGCGATGCCGGGTAGCGGTCGGCCAAAGCTATCGCGCGCGTTCGTCTTCTATTTTCGTTGTCTGTTGAAACCATTTTCGATGGTGCGCTTTGGCCCAGCCTGGTGTGACAAATCCACGGGTCATAGCCCGCAAGGATCCAGGCACAGCGAAGGCGCTCATATAGATATGTAGAATGATACCGCCAATGGAGCCAATGGCCGCCAAAGGATGCACCAACACGGCTCCTAAACGCAACGTGCGGGGCATAATTTCCGGGAACCATAAAATCATTCCACTTAGAAATAACAGCAGTGTGAATGCGGACTGCATCCAGAACAACATTTTCTGACCGGCATTATATTTGCCTGATGGCGGCACCCCAGCCTCATCATTCATCGCATAACGATGGGACATTTTCAGCCACACTTTGTCGTCAGAATCCAACTTCATTTGCGACGCCCAGTTGCGGAACATGAAGCCAAGGGCCAAGGCAAAAATAATTCCACCCCAGGGATGCAATGCGCGGACGGTTTCCCCGCCACCCAACACGGTTGCGATCCAGAACAAATGTCGCGACCACATGGCCAAGCCCGATAATGCTGCGTAAATGAAGCAAATCGCTACCATCCAATGGATGAAACGTTCTTTGATATTGAAACGGTCAATCATCGGGATGTTCCTCCTCAAGCTTGGGGCCGAAGCGGATGTAATGGAAAAATGTTCCTAGTATGCCGCCTAAGAAAATTACCGAGCCCAGCAATTTCACTGGACCTTTCCACAGTGAAACAGTCCAGGGAATTGTAGGATCTTTGGGGAGTCCATACGATTCAGGGTTGGAGGCATCCTTCAAAACATAGATCACGTTGGTGCCGCCCACGCCTTGCGGATTGTAGACGCCAGCATGTGTGGAACCGTCTGCTTGCAGTTCTACTGCACGATCTTCGGCTTTGCGTAACAGGTCAGTGCGCGTCCCAAAAGTAAGGCAGTTAGTAGGGCAGGTTTTGATGCAAGCCGGTTCCAGACCAACCGCTGTTCGGTCAGAACAGAGCGTGCACTTATATACTTTCTTAGTGGTGGGGCTGAGGCGCGGAACATCGAACGGGCAACCGGTAATGCAATAGCCGCAACCAATGCAATTATCGTGATTGAAATCCACCGTGCCGTTGTCCAGTCGCACAATGGCACCAGGCGCGGGACAGGCTTTCATGCATCCAGCGTCCTGACAGTGCATGCACTGATACTTCATCATGAGCCAGGAAAGTTGGCCATCGGTCTCATATTCATTGAACTTGATGAGGTTCCAAAAATTATGTTCCAGCTCAGGCTTGGTCTGGTAAGTGCCGCCGAACGTACCAAGCGTAAATTCCTGATCGTTCCATTCCTGGCAAGCCACTTCGCACGCCTTGCAACCTATGCAGAGAGAAGTGTCGATGAGTTTGGCAACTGTCTGCATGCTAGATTTTCTCCAGATTAACCAGAAAACCCTTGTATTCCGGTGTGCCGGAATTTGGATCGTACACAGAGGCTGTCAGATTATTAATCAGTGGACCCTTCACACGTCCTACGAAACCCCAATGAATGGGGACGCCCACTTGGTAAACAGTCTTGCCGCCGACTTGCAAACCACGGAATCGCTTAGTGACAAGGGCAGGTCCATCGACATGGCCGCGGGCAGTGGAAAGACGCACGGGATCGCCATTTTTGATACTTTTTTCCTTGGCCAAGCCATCGGGAATTTCTACGAAGAAGTTGGTTTGCAGTTCGGAACTGCCCTTGGTGTTTTTCGTCCAGTAGTGGAAATGCTCAGTTAAACGATAGGTGATGCCAACATAGGGGAAGTCTTTCGACGTACCCAGCTTATCCATGGGAGCATGAAAGATTTTGGCCATAGGGTTGGCGTTCACGCTGGAGTGTAAAGCATTTTCTACTGGAGATTCCACTGGTTCATAATGTTCCGGGAACGGCCCTTCCACAAGATCTGCAGCGAAGAATTTGGCGACGCCTTCGGGCAGCATGATGAACGAACCATATGCATCGGGCTTGGCATCGGCTTTGTAATCGGGCGTATCCCCCACCCAGCGCGCGTTTCGGTAACGTAGCGGAGCACGTGTTTCATCCCACGGCTTTCCATCCACATCGGACGAAGCTCGGTTGTAGAGAATGCGACGATTGGCGGGCCAGCTCCAACTATAGTTGGGATAAAGCCCCAGTCCTGTAGGATCGTCCTGACCGCGACGGGCCATGTTGTTGCCGGCTTCAGTCCACGATCCGGAATAAATCCAGTTGCCACACAGCGTGGTGCCATCGTCCTTTAATTCGCCGAAGCCGTTCAACTGCTTGCCTGTGGTGAGATCACGGCCGTTCACTTCGCGGGCCACTTCGATTAATGAAGGGGACAATGGCGTGGCGTAATTCCATTGCATGTTCATCAACGGCTCAGCCGCTTTACCGCCTTCTTTTTCGTAGAGCTTGCGAACGCGGGTGTAGAGTTGGCCAATGATTTCCTGGTCACGCTTGGCATCACCGGGCGGATCAAGGGCCGCATCTTTCCACTGCAACCAGCGGGAGGAATTGACGAACGTGCCATCTTTTTCCGCAAAGCAGGAGGCAGGCAACAGGAACACTTCAGTTGCAATGGTAGAAGGTTCACCCGTGGCTGGATAATATTTTTCAGCTAGCTTTTTAGCATTCCAAAATGCAGAAGTTTCCGTTTCAAAATTTTCGGCAACAATCATCCACTTCAATTTGGACAGGGCCGCCAGCATCTTTGTAGTGTTGGGACCATTGGCCACAGGATTCATGCCGAAGGAAATCAGGCCATCGATTTTCCCATCCAACATTCGTTCAAACATGTAACCCCAGCCATAATTTTCAGTCTCGCCAGCCTTGGGAATCCACTGGTAGCCAAAGCCGTTTTCCTTGGTGGCATTGTCGCCATAGTAACCCTTCAACAAGCTGGTCATGAACTTGGGAGTGTTGCCCCAATAGTTCAATGAATTGGGGCGCAACGCTTTCGGCGTGTTGGCTTTCAGGTAGTCATCCAGCGACGCCATGTTGGCCCTGGGAATTTTCAAATATCCAGGAAGAGTATTCCATGTACCCATGTCCGTTGCGCCTTGAATGTTAGCGTGGCCGCGTTGGGCGTTGACTCCACCGCCGGGCATGCCAATGTTGCCCATCAGCAATTGCACCATGGCTGCAGCATGGATCAGTTGGACGGCAAAACTATGTTGTGTCCAGCCCAAAGCATAAAGCACCGTTCCTGATTTATCTTCGGCGGCAGCGGTGCAGATAATGGCCGCAGCTTTCGTAAACTCTTCCGCAGTGCAGCCGCAGATTTCAGCCACTTTTTCAGGCGTATAACGGGAATAGTGCTTCTTCATCAACTGAAACACAGATCGTGGATGTTCCAACGTGGGGTCCAATTTGGCATGACCGTTTGCGTCCAGTTCATACTGCCACGTGGATTTATCGTAAGAATTCTTCGCTTCATCCCAACCACTGAAATGGCCGTTGTCGAATCCGAAACCTTCGTTGATCAGGAAGCTGGCGTTGGTATGTTGGCGGACGTAATTGGCCTGATAAAGTCCCTTACGGAGGGAATAGTGAATGATGCCGCCAAGGAATGCGATGTCCGTACCGGAACGAATAGGCACATAGCAATCGGAGACGGCTGCGGTGCGAGTGAATCGCGGATCAACACAGACAATTTTGGCTTTGCGCTTACGCTTGGCTTCCATCACAAAACGGAAACCTACTGGATGATTCTCGGCGGGGTTGCCTCCCATGACAAGAACAACATCGGCATTGGCAACGTCGGTCCAACCGTTGGTCATTGCACCGCGACCGAATGTGGCAGCCAGACTGGCCACCGTGGGTCCATGTCAAAGCCTGGCCTGGTTTTCGTAACCGATGATGCCCATGCCGAAACGGAATTTTCCCAACAGGTAATTCACTTCGTTGGTGTCAGTACAGCCGCCGATCATGGCAGTGTTGGTTAGGCGATTCACCACGCGGCCTTGACCATCTTTTTCTTCGAACCCGGCATCGCGAGAATCTTTGATGCGACGGGCCATCCTCGTAAACGCATCTTCCCAGGAAATGGCTTGCCATTCGGAAGCACCTGGGGCTCGGTAGAGGGGGCGAGTGAGACGTGTATCGCTATTGACGAATTCTTTGAGCGATGCGCCTTTTGAACAGAGAGTCCCACGGTTAATTGGACTTTCGGGATCGCCCTCAATGTGCACCACTGCGGGCTTCACGTTTTGGGCCTTGTCACCAATGGTGTGGATGACAACGGAACAACCCACAGCGCAGTATGGGCAGATGCTATGCGTCTGCGTGGTGCGAGCAATTTTGAGCTCTTTAGCAACCGCAGTGGCCGCTTCCAAATTGAAGCCGAAAGTAGTTGCAGCAGCCGTGCCACTGCCAGCCAGGAATCCGCGCCGTGAAAGTTCTGAAGCCATAAGATGAGGCTTTCATCTTATCGAACTGGAGGGTTCTAAAACTTGGTTACTTCAGTGAAATGGAAATCATTCACTTTCATTGCGGGAACTACCATATCGAATGTTTCCTCACCGGAAGTGCGCATTGTGGGTCCAAGCATTTCCACGTTGTTCAACAATTTCACAACACTTTGATTGAAGCGGAAGTTGCGGACGCCACAAATCAGTTGACCGTCTTCAATCAGAAACGTGCCGTCACGAGTCATGCCGGTCATGATCTTTTCAAACTGCTCCACTTCACGGATGTACCAAAGGCGCGTCACCAGGATGCCGCGCTTGGTTTGGCGAATCATGTCGTTGATGGAATGATCACCACCATGAATCACAATATTCGTTACCGCTTCACCAGCTTCGTTGGGCAATGGCAAACCATGACCGGTAGGCTTGCCGCCGTCGCGCAGAGCGCTGGATCGACTGCGAGCGACGTCACGTGGAACGCCGCCGTCCACCAGCACCAGCTTTTGCCTTGCCACACCTTCCCCATCAAATTGCGCGCCCGCTTGCAGTGGATGGAAGCAGTCATCGGTGATGGTGATGTTATTCCCGAATAATTTAATTCCAAGACGACCGCTTAGAAAGCTGCGACCTTCGGCAATTGCTGCGGCTGAAAAATCCCCGAAGATTTGCCCCACTAAGTCGAGCACAGCGGCCGGTTCCAGAATCACTGTGTAAGCACCGGGGGGGATCTCTTTGGGCGCAGCCGATGCCCAAGCTTTTCCCATAGCCTGCTTTGCCAAACTCGCCGTATCCAGATCTCGCAGATCCACGGTTGACGCCTTAGCCCAGCCGGAGCTATCGGCGGCAGTTGACGTGATAGAAAATCGCGACATGGTTTCCGCATGTTCAAGCAACACGCCATTTGTGTTCAATAGATACTCATGCGATACATCCGTGGAAAGAATTCCTGCGGCCGATTGCCCGGCACCTTCCACCAACTCAATGGCCTCTCGCACAGCCTGTGCACGGGAGGTTGGCGAACTGGAAGCCGTTGTTGCAGCCCATCGTGACTGTGATTCCACATTCGACGCTTCATGCATTGCGGGTAACATCTCATCGGCTTCACTTGATCTTGCCAACCCCACTGCTTGCGCCGTAACTTCGCGAATAGATTGCTCTGTGAACCGATTCGTAGACGCTCGCGCTGTTCTGTTATTAAGAACCACGCGAACCGAACAGTGTCCCGCTTGCGCCGTCACATTCTGATGAATGGCATTGTTGGCGAAGCGCGTCAACGACGATGTCGTATCCGATAAAATTATTTCCACATCGCGCACACCCATCGACCGGGCTTCCGCTTGCGCAATTTCCAGACACTGTTTCGGATCCATCATGCCTGGTAACCACTGCCCACTTTGATGCCGCCGAAGCGCGATGGACTTGCCCCGTGTCCTGTACCCATCACCTGTTCTGGTTGCCCTTTGCCACAATTGGGAACGCCCCATAACGTCCAATGCTGCCGGTTCGAAATCGCCTGGCAAGCGTTCCAAAACTGAGTGGAGATACCGCTATACGTAGGATTTTTCAGCATCCGCACGCGCTTGCCGTTCTTGATCTCCCAGGCAATCTCGCAACCGAATTGGAAGTTGTAACGCTTGTCATCAATGGACCAACTCTTGTTGGTCTCCATGTAAATACCAAGCGGGACATCGAACACTTCTTCCAAACTCTGCTCCCCTGGAAGCAGGCTGACATTGGTCATGCGGATCAGCGGGAGCCGATCCCAACTTTTAGCGCGCATGGTCCCGTTAGATCGTGCATCGCCAACAATAGCAGCGGTTTCACGCGATGTCATGTAGCCCGTGAACAAGCCGTTGCTAATGATCGGCGTGGATTGCGCAGGAACACCTTCATCGTCATAAGCGAAGGTTCCCAATCCGGGACCATGGGCCAGAGTGGCGTCGCACACAACGTTCACAATGTCCGAACCATAGCGAAGAGCGCGCAGTTTATCCAGAGTGAGAAAACTCATTCCAGCATAATTGGCCTCAGAACCCAGCACGCGATCCAGCTCAATAGGATGGCCAACGGATTCGTGAATCTGCAAGCCCAATTGGCTGGAATCAAGGATGAGAGAAAATTCGCCAGACGGGCACTGGTCAGCTTTATGCAGCGCCACGGCCTCTTCGGCGATTCTGGGAGCTTGCTTCAGAAGGTCCAATTCTTCGATCATTTCGTAACCCTTAAGTTGATACTGCCCACCAAAGGAATTGGGGAACGATCGTTTTTGAATTTCATCCTTGGCAAAGCTGTAAGCGGCGTACCCCGCGCCTGTGGAAGTTTTGGTCTGGTCAATGAGACTTCCAATCGATGAAGCGAACACCTGCCGAGTTCTATCAAACACCAACGATCCTTCAGCCAAGGTGACACCGGCGTTGCGCCTCAATTCGCTGTCAATGGCCAGTAACAATTGAATGTTCGATTCTACGGAAGTAAGAAACGGGTCAGCTAGGCAGGGCGCAATCCACGTTTCCACGTATGGATTTTCGGGAGCCAACACAGCTTTTTCTTTCCGCGCCAAGCCACTGGCTACGGCAATTTCTTTGGCAAGATTTGCTGCGGCGGCAAGACCTTCGCGATTCAACCGGTCTGTAGCAGCGAACCCCCAACTGCCATTGATAAGGACACGAATCCCAATGCCCATGGATTCGGTAGCGGCCACTTGTGACACGCGGCCGTTACGCGTCGATACAGTGCGGTCCTTCGATTCAACGATGCGGACGTCGGCATACTCCACTTCCGGCCCCAATGCAAAATCTAGAGCCTCTAACGCAATTTGCTTCATCTACTCTAATAATATGGGACTGTTACTTATTATGTTTGGATGGCTTTTCTCAGACCCACTTGCGGTAGGAACCGCAGCACCTGACTTTACAACCGTTGACCAGGACGGACAAAGCGTCACGCTTTCCAAGTTACGCGGGAAGAATGTGGTGTTGGTTTTTTACCCTGGCGATGACACCGCTGTATGCACCAAACAGTTGTGTGAAATCCGCGACAACTGGAAGGCATTTCAAGGCAAAGATGTTGTGGTGTTCGGTATCAACGGACAGAAAGCGACATCGCATCAAGAGTTTAAGAAGAAGTACAACTTCCCCTTTCCACTGTTGGTAGATGATAAACAAAAGGTGTGCGAACTGTATCACACCAATGGTTTGATAGTGAAGCGCACCGTTTATTTGATAGGTAAAGATGGCACAGTGCGCTTCGGACAACGGGGCAAGCCGGGACCTAAGGAAGTTTTGGCATCGGCTCAGTAGTGGTGCTTATTTCTTAGTGATCCGAGCGCATGCGCCTTCCGATCCCGAGATGTCCACAGCCTTGGCACCTTCCAGGATCTCAACGATCTTGCCATCCGCGCCGACCACGAATGTCGTCCGATTGGCTACACCTGCTTTGGGATTTAAAACGCCATAAGCCATAGAAGTTCCGCGCATCATGTCGCTCAACATTGGGAACTCTGCGCCCAACTCTTTCGCCCAATGGGCCAGCGTCGGTCCACTGTCGGTGGAGATGCCGAATACTTTCACATCCATCCCTGTAAACTTAGCGATGCTCGCCTGGTAAGCGGTCATCTCTTTTGTGCAACCACCAGTGAAAGCGGCAGGGAAGAAGGCCAGGACCACGGGATTTTTTCCGACGAAGCTAGACAGTTTGTAAGTCTTTCCGTCGGAACCTTTCAGCTCAAAGTCTGGGGCCATGTCTCCAACCTGATGATGGGTTGTACCGTTTTGGGCGAATGCGACAAGCGAAACGAGCGAGAGCAAAAGAAGCTTTTTCATATTTAGAACCTCGAATGTGAGGCTAACATTCAGGCCAAGCGGTTGTCCATAGCCACCCCCAGCGGTGATACGATAGCGGCCATGCGTTTTCTGGCTTCCTTGTTTGCAACTTCCGTTTTATTCGGTCAACTTCCTGAGCCAAAATTTCCGCGTCCGGCACCTCAACAACCCATTCCGTTCAGCCATAAATTACACGCTGCAAAGAGTGTGGCCTGTGTCACCTGTCACACTATGCCCCCACCTGGTGACTTCGCCCGATTGCCAAAAACAGAAGTGTGTATGGGTTGCCACTCAACGATTAAGAAAGACAGCGTCGTTATACAAAAGGTGGCGGCCTTCCATACGCAACAAAAACGCATCCCCTGGGCTCCGGTCTATCGAATCCCCGATTGGGTAAGTTTCAACCACGTCAAACACAATGCAGTGGAAGGCGTGACCTGTGCTACCTGTCATGGCCCTGTGGCCGAACAGGATACGCTGCATCGGGAAAAAGATATCTCCATGCAAGCCTGCATGGATTGCCACCGCGTGAAGAACGCATCCAACGATTGTCAAACTTGTCACGACCCCAGATAGCCATGCCATTCACCCGTCGCCAATATATCCAAGCCTTTGCTGCATACCTTGCAGCTTCTCCACTTGCCCGTGCGCAACGTGATCTGCCCTACACCGGGGAGCGCATGCCGTCGCTGGAAGAGTTAGTGAACGTATTTGAATTTGAGCCAGTTTGCAAGGCTCGCCTGCCTCAACAGAATTATGATTTTATTGCTGGAGGAGTGGACAACGAATGGTCCGTCCGTCACAACCGGGAAGCGTTCGATAAGATCACGTTCCGTCCGCGCATGATGGTGGATACCAGCGGAATGGATCTTTCCCTGGATTTATTTGGATCCAAACTGTCATGTCCTATTCTGATTGCACCCACTGCCGGGCATGGCTTGGCCACATCTGAAGGGGAATTTGCGACGGCCAGGGCTGCGGCCAAAGTGCAAACCGTTATGGCGCTAAGCACGAATGCCAGTCAACAATTAGAAAAAGTAGCAGCCGCTTCGTCCTTTCCCAAGTGGTATCAACTCTACCCAGGACCAGATTTGGAAGGAACCTTCGAACGCACGTATCGGGCCATGGGGGCTGGTTTCAAGGTGATTGTGCTAACAGTGGATGGCCCGTATGGGTCGCATCGGGAACGCTTGTCGCGCGACCGGATTCGAGTAGCAGTTCCTTCGGGGCTAGGCGCACGGACTGCAAAGCGTCGGCAACGTCCAGACGATGAGGAGCCAGTGAAGCCACCGCCCTATGGGTTGAGTCCAGCATTAATGAATCGGTTGGACTGGCGTTTTTTTGACGACTTAAAGAAGCGTTGCAACGTTCCGGTGCTGATCAAAGGAATTCTTACGGCGGAAGACGCGGAGTTGGCACGTCAACATGGGGCCGATGGGATTGTATGTTCCAACCACGGCGGCCGTTATTTGGAATACGCCCCGGCAACCATTGAAGTATTGTCTGAAATTGTGGGGGCGGCAGGCAACGTGCCGGTGCTGGTGGATAGCGGATTCCGCCGTGGTACCGATGTATTAAAGGCGTTGGCAATTGGTGCGAAAGCAGTGCTGGTGGGGCGTCCCGTACTTTGGGGTCTGGGAGCTTATGGGGAAGCAGGGGCCGTGCGAGTGCTGGAATTGATGCGGACGGAACTGGCGCTGGCGATGGGGTTATGCGGGAAGCCGAATCTGACAAGTATTAACCGGACACTGGTGAAGTTCTGATATCTCCTGCATAAGCTAGGTTTTTATCCCTGAATGCCATTAAACGAGAAGTTATTCGACGACATCTTAGCGGTCGATACTAACATCGTTTCGGTTACCTTGCGGACCTGAAGAAGGACTCACCCAGTACCTGCAACTTCTCCCCTGTGGTCAGCCGCATTCTCTTCTCAAACACATCAAAACCACTGGACTCAATCTTCTGGAATAACCGCCAGTAAATCTCCACCAATGCCCACATAGATCGGCGACTTTTAGGATGGACCATGACCATTAAGGGTCGGGATTCTTCGTAATATTCGCGAGCACGTCGGCCTTCATAGCGCAGTACTTCAACCCAAGCGGCGCTTCGTTCCATCTTGGAGGCATCGGCACCGAACCGCTGCAAATCTTCTGCAGGAATGTACCTGCGACCCAATTCAAAATCTTCGCGCACATCGCGAATAATGTTGGTCAACTGAAACGCCACTCCACATTTTTCAGCCAACTCCAAAGCCCTTGGATCTTCAAATCCAAACACATGGATCGTACACAACCCCACTACTGAGGCCACTTGATAGCAATAGTGATAGAGTTCATCAAAAGTCTCCATCCTGCGAGCCACCAAGTCACTGGAAACCCCGTCCAGCATGTCGTGAAAGTATTGGTGAGGGATACGATATCGGACAACCGTATCGTGGAATGCGGGCCAAACCGGATGATCGTTGAATTTTCCCTGCAGCGCCGCCGTCATATCTTCACGCCATCGCTGCATGGTCTGGGGCGTGGTTCCGCCTGCGGCATCGTCACTTAAATCGTCGCAATAGCGCATGAAAGCGTAAAGCGCGCACATCGCGTTACGCTGTGGTTTTTGAAGCAACAGGAATGCGTAGTAGAAATTCTTCGCTCGACTGCGAGCGATTTGCCTGGAATAAGCATAGGACGCTTCAAGGCTGGTTTTCATGCCGCCCGCTGAAACAGAACTTCGGCCAGTGCCTTTAGAAGAATGCCGACGCGCTGAGGTTTTGAGATCTTGGGACGGGCTGCCAACACGTTGTAATTCTGAGCTTCGATTTTGTCCAAAATGAAAAGTCCGCCACGGCTGAACAGGGTGAGGTCAACCGAAAGTCGGCGGTCCACCATGCGCGTCAACGGTAGGCCAACTTCAAATAATTTCCTGGCCACTTCCACACATTCGCGCATCAGGTTTTGGAAACGTTCATCGTAAGTGTGAGCTAAAAGATCCCGTTCGCTGTATCCGTATTTCGTCATAACGCTGGCCGGTATATAGATACGATCTTTTTTCAAATCCACTGTGACATCCTGCCAGAAATTGGCCAGTTGCAGTGCCGTACAAGTGGAATCAGAAAGCAGATTTCGTTCCACTCCCTGATAACCGCACAGCCCCAACACAAGACGACCTACCGGATTTGCCGAGTACTTACAGTAGCGGTATAAATCGTCCCAATCCTTGTATCGTGTCTGCACCTGATCCTGCTCAAACGCAGTGATCAAATCGTGAAACAATGCTGTCTCTAATTGATGTTGCAGCACCGTTGGACCCAACGCAACAAACACCGGATGCCGAGCCTCGCCTGCCAACATGGAATCCAATTCTGCACGCCACCATTTCAAAAGACGCAAACTCTCTGCCATGTCGGGGATTTCGTCGCTTAGGTCATCCGCCCAACGGCAGAAGGAATAAACGTTATAAAAATCCTGGTGAAGCCGTTTGGGAAGCATCACGCTGACCACATGAAAATTTTCGTAATGATGGGTAGCTAGCCATTGCGTGTAGCCGCAGGACTCTTCCAGAGTCCAGGCGCGACTCATGGCTTGTTGGTCGCGGATAAAATCCTTCGGCTGAAGCACAATCTTATGGAATAATCGCCGTTTTCATGTGGCCGTTATGGCTCATCAGGTACTTCATCACTTCCAGCAAATTGGTTAGTGGCTCTTCCCTGTTCACAAAATCACGGGCTGTAATGTGTCCACGGCTAACCGCATCCAAAGCTTTGCGAATATGGTACGGAGTGTGGTGGAAACTGGCCTTACAGGTAATTTCGCTGTAGTGCAGCAAGCTGGTTTCTAAATCGACACGGCTATCGTTGGGGCAGCCGCCAAAGAAATTCACGGTGCCTCCGCGACGCAGCATGTGCACGGCTTGATCCCAGGTATCGGGCTTGCCCACGGCTTCAATCGCCACATCCACACCACGACCGTCGGTCAGCGCTCGAACGGCACCTACAATATCGGTGGTATCGGCTGTGGAAACAGCTTCAGCCGCGCCCATGCGCATGGCCCGGTCAAGCTGACCCTGCCGACGTCCAACAGCAATCACCCGTGCCCCATACACAGCCTTGGCCAAGCGGACAAACATCAATCCAATGGGACCAAGTCCGATGACGGCAATATTATCACCGGGCTTCACATTCGTTTCATCCAGCCCGCGGATGACGCAAGCCAATGGCTCAATCAACGCCGCATCCTGATAAGTTAAGTGCGCTGGAATCTCGTAAAGGTTGTACTTTACGATTCTAGCCGGGATTCGAATAAATTCTGCATAGGCCCCGTTGTTGAACAACAGGTCTTCGCAAAGATTTTCCAAATTGCGGCGGCAGTAAAAACATTCTTTGCAAGGTGCTGAATTTGCGGCCACCACACGTTGACCAATTTTGAACTTGGTCACGGCGTGGCCAACGGCAACAATATCGCCGGCCAATTCATGGCCAAACAACGCCGGAGGTACAATCATCCGGGCATGGTAGCCCCGGCGAAAGACCTTAACGTCAGTACCACAAGTTAAAGCGGCCTTTACCTTTACCAGAATGTCTTCTGGCCCCATGGATGGCAGGGGAACAGTTTCAACACGGATCTGCTCCTTCCCGTATAGGACGGCAGCCTTCATTTCCTTCACCACTGTGGATCACCTGCTCGTAAGCTCATGCTTCCTTTTTTGTGCAACTTCCCTAAACACACGTACTACTCAGTTCTAGAACTTCAGTACCTGTCAGTTGAGGACAAACTACAATTTTCAAGGATTTGGAGCCAGGATGCAACGCCATGTTAAATCCTTTCATGATGGAACCAAGCGGTACACGATGGCTAATTAGCTCCGCAACTGGCAAAGCACCACTAAAAACAAGGTTTGCTGACTCTTTTTGCAAATCCACCGAAGCGCTATAGGCTCCAAATAAAAGTCGTTCCCCAACACAAATATCCGCACCTGATACCTCAATTCGCTCTTTATGGGAGGTCTGGGCGAATAAACAGATCTTAGCACCGGGTCGGGAACATGCCACGGCTTGCCCAACCACACCGGGTGCAGAGGTGGCCACAAACACTATGTCAGCACCACGACCATGTGTAATTTCTTTAATTAATGTTTCTACATCCACCGATTTTGGGTCCCAACATTTCTCAGCACCGAACCGTTTGGAAAGTTGTCGACGGCTTTCCATTGTGTCTGTGGTTACCGTGCGGATGCCTTTGTGTTTCAAAATCATGGTGAATAGCATGCCAATGGGACCTTGCCCAATGACCACGGCCAAATCGTCCGGTCTGGGATCGGCAATGACAATTGCCTTCAAACACGTGTTTACCGGTTCAACAAAACTGGCCGTATCAAAACTAATACCTTCTGGAATTTTTTCCACTCCGCTCTCCACAATCCAGTCCATCACGCGGATGTACTGAGAAAATCCGCCGCCTGCGGGTTCAAATCCTGCTGTGATTCCTACTTGTTTATAGACGGGGCATTGGGCATAAAGATTTCGTTGACAGTAAAAACATTTCCGGCAAGGAATGTGGTGGAACGCAATTACCCCATCGCCCAGCTTAAATTTCGTAACGCCTTGCCCAACTGCTGCCACCACACCGGCCGTTTCATGACCGTAAATGCGCGGCGGGGCCAGCAGACCGTATTCGATCTTCTTTAAGTCTGTATGGCAGATGCCGCAAGATTCTACTTTCACCAGAATTTCACCGTGGCCAAGCTGAGGAACAGAAACCTCTTCTACAAATACCTGTTGATCTCCACGATATACGGCGGCTTGCATGGTTGATGGAAGCTGGTTAGAATTCACAATCTGCAAGAAAATCCCCTAAAATCTTCGATGTTGTCTTCGCTCTTCTTGCCATGACCATTAGATTAGGCAAACCCTTAAAAGGTGACAACAATCCTTGTACGGCAATCATTTTTCTATTGAACCGCCCTTCAGTATCTCTCAATTGATTAAAATCGATTGAAAAATTCTCAAGAGCAGTGTCACTCACCACCCGGATGCAAAAAAAAGGAACGCCCAGTTGCTCTGCTTTCAGTGCCACCGCCGCAGCTTCCATTTCCACAACTTGCGCGCCCAGCACGTGCAACTCATTCTTTTCAGCCGCTGTGCCCACAAAGCGATCCTGAGAAATCAACCGACCCTTCAAAAACGGCTTACCACTTTGTGGAAGCTTGGCTACAAACTCCCGTTGCCCTGCAAACACAACGGTGGCAGCAAAAACGTCGCCCACGGCAAAGTGCGGATGTAGCGCGCCGCACATACCCATACTTAAGAACAATTCAATCGTCTGGCCAGATGCTAACCCCGCTTCAACGGCATCCAGTGCCAGCTTCGGTCCCGGACCATGAGCCACCATCAACCACCGGTTCGGACCCACCATCGCCGAACAGGCAAATTGCACTGGCCAGGGCTCCTTACGGACGTCGCGAGCATGGCGCAATACCCCATCAAACTCCATTTTTTCCGCAGCAACTGCCAGTATTGTCTTCAACAATACCCATTCCCTTGAAACCAATCCACGGCGCGCTTCAATGCTGCGTCTACGTTGGTTGGCAAATAGCCTAATTCCCGCTTAGCCTTATCGCAGGACACCCACATTTTCTTCTTCGCCATTCTCACCGCTTCCAGTGGAACTCGTGGCGGATTGCCGCTCACTTCTGCCCAACCGGTGCTTGCCAATGCCGCCATATATGCCACCGCGTAAGGAATTTTCACCTTCGGAGCACGTCGATTCGATTGCTTTCCCAAGCGTTCCAGAATCTGTTGCAGCGTCAAATTCTCGCAACCCAAAATATACCGCTCACCAATTATGCCCTTTTCAAAGGCCAACAAATGACCTTCCGCCACATTCCGAACATCCACCAGATTCAATCCAGTATCCAAATAAGCAGGCATATCGCCACGCAGAAAATCGACGATCGTTTTTCCTGTTGGTGTGGGCTTACTATCGTGATCACCAATAGGGGCCGTTGGATTCACAATCACAACAGGAAAGTTTTCCTGAGCAAATTGCAGCGCTGCCATTTCAGCCAGAAATTTAGATCGTTTATAGTGGCCCGTCATCGCAGCTACGTTCACCGGTGAATTCTCGTCAGCTAATTCCCCATCTTTGAATCCTATGCAGCCAACGGTAGAGGTATAAACTACCCGTTCAACACCATTGCGACGTGCAGCCTCTAACAGATTCCTGGTACCGTCCACATTTGAAAGATACATGTCTTTGGGATGCTTCGACCATAGCCGATAATCCGCCGCCACATGAAACACCCCGGCGCATCCCACCACGGCCTTTTCCAGTGATGCCGAATCTCTCAAATCACCGGGCACCCGTTCCACGTCCAACTCTTTCAACTGGCTCGTGGGCCGCACCATAGCCCGGACACGATAGCCTTTTTCCACTAACAAGCTGGCCACGTGCCAGCCCACAAATCCCGAAGCACCGGTCACCAAAATGAGTGGCTTCACTCGATTCTTAGGTTCCCACCTGCGGCTTCAAAAACTCCGCTAACGCCAGTAGCGGAAACGAATCGCGATACATGTGGTAGCTCAAATAGAATACATTGGGAAATCCAGTCCCAGTGGTGTTTTGTTCATCCCAGCCGCCATCGGGTCGCTGCGTCTCTATCAAATACTCAACCCCACGCATGAGACTTTCAGAAGTAGTGTCGCCACCAGCCAGCAATCCTAAAACGCCCCACGCTGTTTGCGATGGGGTGCTGTCACCGCCAACAAAAGTATTGTTCTGATAACTGGCGCAAGTTTCACCCCAGCCACCATCGGCGTTTTGAATGGCCCGCAGCCATTCTCCACCGCGCAACACATGAACTTCGCGATCACTTTCACCAGCAGCACGCAATCCACGCAAAGCCAGAAAAGTGCCATAAATATAAGCCACACCCCAACGGCCGGACCAACTGCCTTCGGCCTCTTGGGATTTAATTAAATAGTCCCGTGCGTTCGTAATGGATGGGCTTGACCGGCTTACACCATGCGCAACTAAAGCTTCCATCACGCGACCAGTAATATCAGGGCAGGAAGGGTCCAGCATCGCATTGTGATCGGCAAACGGGACTTCACTCAGAAACTCCCAGTTGTTATCCACATCGAAAGCGGCAAAGCCACCATCGGAACCTTGCATGGCCAGAATCCAATCCACAGCACGCCGGATGGACGCTTGCTGCTCTGGAATTTTAGTCCCTTGCGCCCGATGCAACGCCAGCAGCACCATGGCAGTATCGTCGATATCGGGATAGAACTCGTTGGCGAATTCAAAGTACCAGCCGCCTGGTTCCAACTTGGGACGCTTCACACTCCAATCACCCTTACGACGCACTTCTTTGGTTAGCAGCCAATCAGCGGAACGAGCCAACGCCCCGGCGGGAGCCATTCCCGATTCGCCCAGCGTATACGCCGCAATCGCTGTATCCCACACTACGGAAAAACAGGGTTGCAGAAAGAACTCGCCGTTTTCATTCACTATCAAATCATTGAACTGCTTTTCCGCTTCCACTCGGTCAGGATGAGTAGGTGCATAACCCAGCACGTCCATCATCATCATGGCGTATTGCATGGCCGGATAAATCGCGCCCAATCCGCCGGAAAAATGAGTCCGTTCCATCACCCACTTTTCGCACTTGCGGATGGCCATCTGTCTTAGCTTGGAGCTTCCATACTTTTCCCAAACCTTCAACACTTTATCCGCCGCTAGAAAAAAAGACCTTGTAGCGGATGGCTTGCCCGAACCGGAAAGCCTTAAATCAACGTCCGTATACAATTCCTGAAGATTGAACCCTGCAGGCACAGGTCGTGATGGATTCATGGCATGCACCACCGCTAAAGGCAGGACAATGGCACGGGTCCAGGAAGACATCTGGTAAATGAAATTGCCCAACAAAATCATTTCCGGCGGAATGGAAGGAGTATGTTCACGCGGGAAAAGATTAAACAAACTCAGGTTGATCCTGACGTAACTATTGGCGGTCTGCATGCCACCCAGGTCGATAATCTTCTTCTGCAGCGAGGCCATGCGTGGGTCATCCACGGGAATGCCAGCCAGCTTCAAAGCAAAGTAGGCTTTGATAGAAGCACTGATTTCCGATGGTCCTGGATTGTAAATATTAAACCCGCCATCGGGCAACTGGCGCTTCAAAATAGAGGCTGCCGCAGCCGCCACTAAGTGCTTGGTCGGAGGATTCCATACTCCATTTA
Source organism: Acidobacteriota bacterium (assembly GCA_025352795.1). Taxonomy (GTDB): domain Bacteria; phylum Acidobacteriota; class Terriglobia; order Bryobacterales; family Bryobacteraceae; genus JANXSF01. The sequence goes on along the minus strand of JANXSF010000021.1, from coordinate 44,264 downwards.
CCGGAGCGTACGTCCACAATTGCTGTAGGATGTAATCGCTTTCAAGGGTGGAATCAGCCGTTAAATGGCTGAGCCAATATCCACCGGCTTGCTGTCTTGCAACCAGATAATCAGTTGCACGCTTCGCCGATGCCCTGGCCCCACTTACGATGACATCGGCAATGTGCAGACTGGGGCTCATATGCTAGTTGCGGACATCTGAATTTGGGTGAGTTCAGGAGGAAGTGAAAAGCGCACGTCCTCTTCCTTGATCTCAATTTCTTCCAAAGCACCAAAGCCGTTCTTACGCAAAAAGTCGATCAACTGTTCCACCAAATGTTCTGGTGCGGAAGCGCCTGCGGTAATGGCCACGCTCTTCACGTTTTCCAGCCATTCCAACTTCACGTCACTTTCATCGTCCACCAGGAAGGAAGCGACTCCTGAACGTTGGCAAACCTCAACCAGGCGGAGTGAGTTAGAACTGTTTTTTGACCCCACTACCAGCAGCAAATCAGTCATCGGAGCGACAGCCTTTACCGCTACTTGACGATTTTCCGTGGCGTAGCAAATGTCTTGTGACTTGGGTCCCTTGATCAATGGGAAGCGTTGCCGCAGGCGGTCCACAATGCTTGTAGTCTCATCCAGACTCAGTGTGGTCTGAGTAAGAAAAGCCACTTTTTCAGGATTGGGGAGAATCAGCTTGTCCACATCCTCCACTGTGGAAACTAGAATCATATGGTCTGGCGCTTCACCCAATGTGCCAATCACTTCGTCGTGATTTTCATGGCCAATAAGAATAATGGTGTGGTTCTGTTTGGCAAACTTCACGGCTTCTAAATGGACCTTGGTGACCAGCGGACAGGTGGCATCAATCACCTTCAGCCCCCGTTCTTGAGCTTCCACCCTGACAGCCGGGGAAACGCCATGGGCGCTGAAAATAACACGAGCACCGGAGGGTGCCTCAGATAGCTCTTCTACAAAAATGGCCCCGGCGGCCCGTAATTCTTCCACTACGTGGCGGTTGTGGACAATTTCCTTGCGTACATAAATCGGCGCGCCATAAAGATCCAGTGCGATTTTCACCACATCAATGGCCCGCACAACTCCCGCGCAAAAACCGCGTGGCGTGAGTAAAATGATCTTTTTCTCAGCAGTCGGAGTTTTTTGCTGATCCACCCGCGCCGAAAATCCGTTCTGCGCATTTTCCAGCAAAGACTCTGGACGCGCGGGACTGAGTTGTGTCATAAGGAATTAACATTATACCAACCCCAGATCATTTCTGGAAAGGCACACAGCACCGTGAACACTCCTGGAAATTGGGCCATCTTACAGCCACACAAAGACTTAGAGATACTCATTGCAGTCGCATTAGAAAGCGTCCAACGCATTTGTTACGTCAGCAACAAACACCAGCAACTTTCACAATTGGAAAGCGATCATCCCACTTTCTATTGGCAGGAAAATCCCAAGAACAAAACCATTCGCCTGGCAGCGCAACAGATCAATCAATTCTTTTTGAGCAAGCGGAAAACTTTCGATCTTCCCCTTAGTTTCCATGGCACCGATTTTCAAAAACTGGTTTGGACCGGCTTGATGAAAGTTCCATTCGGCGACCTACTCAGCTATGGCGATTTGGCAAATTACATTGATAAACCCAAAGCCGCTCGCGCCGTGGGCGGTGCCGTCAGCAACTGCAATCATCTGATTGTGGTTCCCTGTCACCGGGTGATTGCGGGCAATGGAACCATTGGGGGCTTTGGTTGCAACTTACATGTGAAACGAATTTTGCTTGAGTTGGAAGGCCACAACCTCTAACAATTGCTCGGCATTATCCACCTCCAAAGCAACATCCAACCAGTACACTGGCAGATTTTCCATCACCTCCAACCAACTGGGTGGCAGGTTCAAAAAGTCTTTCTGTGTAGTCAAAAGTATCTCTGCATTTTCGTGCAGAGCTTGCTGTTCCAGGCGTCGCAATTCTTGTGGTTTGTAATGGTGATGATCACCGAAATCCCAGCGATACACCGTGTTGTACTTCAGTTGTTCCAGCGTTTTCCAAAAGGAAGAAGGATTGCCCAGTCCGCAAAACGCGGCAACTCTCATGCCCACCAGTGAATCCAGCGGGACGCGTTGCGATGCTGAAGCAACAATCGCATTCACAGGGAACACGCGCGATAAAAACATCGGCGCCACTTTGTTCCACTTTCGCAGGTATGCAATCAAACCGGCATAGTTTCGACCCCTGGCACAACGGGTCAACACGATGACAGACGCGCGCGCTAACACTTCTGGCCCTTCGCGCAAACGACCCCAAGGGATCGGATTCAGCGTGTCGATCAGCACAATATCCACATTGCGTGCTAATTGCGTATGTTGAAATCCATCGTCCAACAAAAATACGGAAGGGTGAAAGCGTTCCTCCACTGCGTGGGCAGCCTCCAGACGATTCGCCGAAATCCCAACCGGACCCAGCCCACTGCGCACCAGCATTTGCGCCTCTTCCCCGGTAAGCGCAACAGAGCAGCAATCATTGGGAGCCAATACGGAAATCCTATCCGCACTTTTTCTGCGATAGCCACGAGTAAGAAACGCCGGACTCTGCCCACTCTCTTTTAACTTCGCCGCCAGCCACAACACAAAGGGAGTCTTCCCTGCCCCGCCCATTCCCAAACCGCCCACACTAATAACTGCAGTTGCAGCGTGCCCTGCCCGCTTAGCTTTCCATCGAACATTCCATCCGGAAATGGATCGCCAAAAGTAGGCAACAGGCGTAAAAAGCATCCGCTGCCAAAACTTCCGAAAGCACACAGGCACCGCAATATCGAACTGACTGCCCAGCACATTCAAGATCCTATCTGAGGCGCCTCGCTGGGCATTGGCTAGTTCCTGCGCGCGCTTGCCAATTCGATCTCGTCGTGGTTTATCACCCAGCAATTCCGCCACGCACGATGCAAACTCTTGCGCCGATTGAAAGCGCACCAACCCACCGCCTTGCGTAAAATCGCGCGCGATCTCCGCAAAATTTTCCATATGCGGACCAGCAATAATCGCCTTGCCGAAGTACGCCGGTTCCAAAATATTGTGGCCACCACGTTGGGCAATGCTTCCACCCATAAATACTAGCTCAGCCAAAGGAAACAAGCTGCCCAGTTCACCCATTGTGTCTAGAAGCAGCACTGCGGGCAGTTCTAAAATTTCATGACCTTCCAACTTAGACCGCCGCACGAATCGAATCTTTGCGTTACTCAGTTGTTGAGCAGCACGATCAAAACGGTCCGGCCGTCGCGGGACCAACACCAACAATAGCTTGGGAAACTTTGTCGACCAGTCAGCGAATGCCGCCACCACAGCATCATCCTCGTCCGTATCAGCACTGTCCATTCCCGGCATCGTGCTGGCTGCAATCAGCAACAAGTCAGGGGCAGTTCGTTCAATCAAACCAACTATAACTTCTGGAATTGCGATTGCGGAAGGGTCCACGTCGTACTTCAGATTGCCCACCTGCGATACCTTCGCGCTGGGGGCACCCAGTTTCAAGTAGCGATCCGTATCCTGCCCGCTCTGGGTCAAAATTTTATCTGGAAGGTTAAGTACGGAATGAAAGAACCAGCGAAAGCTTCGATACTTTGGCCAGGCTCTATCCGAAATGCGACCATTCACAATCACCAATTGGGCACCAAACCGCTTCGCTTCACGGAACAGATTCGGCCAGATTTCTGTTTCCATCACCACAACAAGCGATGGCTCCAAGGCCCGCAACACACGCCGCACCGCAAATGTAAAATCGAGTGGAGCGAAAAATAGGCCGTCCACCAAATGCGGCAATCGTTCCCCCGCCAATTTACGACCCGCAATCGTAGAAATAGAAACGTAAATATTCGAATCAGGAAATTCAGAGCGTAGTTTGGCAATCAATCCCGCAGCCGAAAGCACTTCGCCAACAGAGACCGCGTGCAACCAGATTGAGCCCGGAGCCGTCGCTTTAAAAGGGAGAAATCCCAATCGTTCTGGCAACGATTTCCAGTAGGCGCGGTTCCTGAATCCGCGGCCCAGCAGATAGGCTACGATGAAGGGCGACCCCACAACCAGCAATGTGCGGTAGAGGAAAAAAATGAGAGTTTGCAATCCGCTATTTCTTACATTGAGTATAGCTATGGCATTGGCGGCCAACAAGAAAGTGGATTTCCGCGTCACCCCGGAAGAGTTAGCCAGGCATCCCCAACGCGTCATTTCAGAAGATGTGGCCATTGCCGTAACACCCTTCATCGAATCGGATCGCGCCAAGCCATTGTTCGGCGGCAAAGCCAACCCTTACGATCATGGGGTACTGCCCGTTCTGCTGATGATCCGAAACGAAGGGAAGCAGACCATTTCTCTGAAGAACATGACAGTGGAGTTCTTCGGTTCTACACGGCAAAAGCTTGAGCCTGTGCCCCCTAACGATGTCCCTTATTTGCATGGTCCCAGTCCGGGAAAAATTGAATCCAGCCCCATTCCAGGGATGCCCGGCCGCATGAAGATTAAAAAGAACGTCTTTCAATCGCAAGATTTTATTGAGCGTGGCTTTGCTGCAAAAATGCTGCCACCCGGCGAATTTGCGTGGGGGTTCTTCTACTTTCAGACTGGCCTGGGACGCGGTTCAAAAATCCTGGTCCACGGAATGAGCCAAGCGTCAACAGGCAAGGAACTTTTCTTCTTTGAAGCACCGCTGGATTGATGTCAGCCGCCCTCAAAGTCAGCTACCCTAACACCATGCGGCTATGGACAGGTTTAATCATTTTCTCAGCTATGGCTTTCGCCAATGCCGATCAGGACTGGGCCGCCCTGGAAAAGATGAAAGGCGAATGGGTTGGCGACGGCACGGGCAAGCCCGGTGATTCCACAGGCTCGTTCACGTTTCTACCCGATTTACAGGGCAAAGTCTACATACGCAAGAGTCGTGCCGACTACCCTGCCACCAAGGATCGACCAGCGTTTACGCACGAAGACCTAATGACCATCTATCGCGATGGGGGCATTATCCGTGCCGACTACTTTGATAACGAAGGACACGTGATTCGTTACATCGTTACAACTTCAGCCGATCAAACTGGGGTTATATTTGTGAGTTCACCGGAACCAAAAGCGCCCCGCTACCGGCTGCGTTACCTCTTCGGCGAACCGGGTCGAATGAAGCTCGCCTTCGACATGGCTGCACCAGGCAAGCCAGATCAGTTCCAAAATTATGTTGAAGCATCGTTGCGAAGAAAATAGCAGTCATTGATGATGACCAACTGGATTGACATCTCCGTCCCACTTTACACCGGCATGGTTCACTGGCCCGGTGACCCCGAAGTTCAAGTTAACCAGCAGCAGATCGACGTGGAAGGCACCCCGGTGCATCTCACTTCCATCAGCATGAGCGCCCACACCGGTACGCATATGGATGCTCCGTTGCATTTCGTCAATGGTGCCGATTCAATGGATGCCTGGACGCCCGATGCGACCATTGGCGCTGTGCGCGTGATTACGATTGAAGACCGCATTGCAATTCATGCAGCAGAACTTCAACAACATGAAATAAAGCGCGGTGATCGGATCTTGTTCCGCACCGCGAATAGTGAAACCAACTGGGTGGGCGAACCGTTCAAGAAGCGATTCGTCTACATTGCAAAAGATGCCGCCGAATACTTGGTCTCGCTTGGTGTGCAAACCGTAGGCGTTGATTATCTTTCCATAGGCGGCTATGTAAACGATATGGTGGCCACCCATGTGGCAATGCTCACCGCCGGCATTTGGGTAATTGAAGGTCTGAACCTCAGCAATGTTGATGCCGGATCGTATGAAATGGTCTGTCTGCCGTTGCGATTGAAGGGTGCCGACGGAGCCCCTGCCCGAGTGCTACTGCGAAGGCTTCCGTAACTTAGCTTCCAGGTCTTCAAGCGATCGCGGAAAGTCTTTGCCTAAAAGCCTTGAAAGCGATCGGTCAGCCAGCAGCTTCCCCTCAGTCTGGCATGTAACGCAATAGTTGGTTTCATTGTTCGCATAGCGGATCCGCTGGATCTTATCGCCACATATAGGGCATGGTTGGCCATACTTTCCATGGGCTGCCATTTCTGGTCGAAACGCTGTTACGGATTCTGGAAATTCCGCACTGCGTAGACGCGCTACCCATTCGTTCATGACACTATGAATACTTTTGTAGAGCTCCGTAATCTGTGCGCCAGTCATCTTTTGGGTGAGTTGAATTGACGAAAGTTTCGCCCGATGCAGGATCTCATCAGAGTAAGCATTGCCGATTCCACTGAACGTCTGCGGGTCTGTAAGGGCTCGCTTCAAGGTGTGATTTTCCGCCGTCAACGCGTGTGCAAATTCGGCTTGCGAGATGGACATCACCTCAAGGCCTCCCGGATTGAGTAGCTCCAATCCTTGCTCGCCTTGGGCCATGTGCAGTGATGCGCGTTTCTTGGTTCCAGCTTCGGTAAGGATCAGTGAACCATTTGGGAAATCGAATGCGGCCAACATTTGACGCCCGCCCAACTTGGCACCTACCTTCTTCCAATGCAGCCGCCCGGCAATCATCAAATGAATGACCAGCCAGACTCCGCCTTCCACCCCAATGGCAATTCGCTTGCCGATGCGGCGCAATGAAATTACCTTCTTCCCTTCCCCAGCAGAGACAGGCGGTTCCAAACTTCTCAAAAGGAAAGGACTGTTGAAGCGCACTCGCTCCAGCACTTCACCTTGAATGCGTTGCTCCAAGGCTTCAATATAAACGGTGATGTCTGGATACTCAGGCACGAATGATTTGCGGGATGGGCTCGCCGTAAACATCGGTGAGGCGCATGTTACGTCCCTGATAGTGATACGTCAGCTTAGTGTGATCCATGCCCAACAAATGCAGAATCGTAGCGTGTAGATCGTGCACGTTCACTGGTTGAATTGCTGCTTTGTAGCCGAACTCATCGCTTTCCCCAATGGCTTGACCGCCTTTGATTTTAGCCCCAGCCATCCAGATAGACATGGTGCCGGGGTTATGATCGCGCCCCAAGCCGCGTTGCGAAATGGGCATGCGACCAAACTCACTTTGCCATATAACTAACGTGTCATCCAACAATCCGCGACCCTTCAAATCGGCCAGCAAACCAGCAATGGGACGGTCCACTTCCGCAGCGTGTTGCGTATGATTTTCTTTGACGTTGCCATGAGCGTCCCACGTATCGGTGTTCTGATTTCCCAGCCCGCCGTGATACACCTGCACAAAACGAACACCGCGCTCAACCAATCGACGGGCCATTAAACATTGCCGGGCAAAGGGTTCCGTAATGGCTTCATCTAAACCGTAAAGCTTCTTTGTAGCGGGAGTTTCGTTTTCTAAATCCACTGCATCCGGTGCCGAGGATTGCATCTTATAAGCCAGCTCATAGGACGCGATGCGCGCTGCCAGTTCCGAATTTGCAGGATTCTTTTGTAGATCAATTTCATTCAGCTTGGCCAGCAGATCCAGCCGCGCCCGCTGCCCTTCGGAGGTAATATCCTGGGGAGGCTTGAGATCGAAAATAGCATCCCCTTTGGATCGGAACACTGTGCCTTGATAGGCCGCAGGCATGTACCCAGCAGTCCAGTTCGCAGGACCGCCAAAGGGCCCACCACGGGCATCGTAAATTACAACGTAAGCGGGAAGATTTTGATTTTCCGAACCCAGCCCATAGGTCACCCAGGCACCAACACTGGGCGCACCCATGCGAATCGCCCCGCTGGATAATTCGTAATGCGCCATCACATGATCGTTGGATCGCCCAATCACAGAACGGACCACAGCCAGGTCGTCAGCATGTTCCGCCACATTGGGAAACAGTTCCGAGATGTCCAAACCGCCGCGGCCATATTTATTAAACTGAAATGGAGACGGCATCAAAGGCCCTGGATGTCCTTGCCGCACGATCACGTCTCCTTTGCCTTCCAGCGGCTGCCCGGCGTACTTGGTGAGCATCGGCTTAGGATCAAACGTATCCATCTGGCTGACGCCACCAGACATGAACAGTGAAATCACCCGCTTAGCACGAGGCTGAAAGTGGGATGGTTTAGCAGCGTAGGGAGAAGTCCCAGCCAGCAAGCCTTGCTCAGCCAGGATAGAGGCCAGACCCAATCCGCTGATGCCCCCAACGGCTTCAAACAGAAATTCACGACGAGACCAGAATCGGCGAAGATTGCTTCCGTGCATGCAACAAGTCTACATCGGCTGTACGTGGTTTGCTGTGGGTCTGGGCTTGGGGATCAACGATGGGCTTCGCTCAAGGGCTTCTGCCTCGCGGGCCTCGGCTTCCATATCTGAGTTTAACTCCGCTTGATTAGCGTGATAGTGAGCCAAAGCCGCATGGACCTGGGCCAAGGAAAGGTGGCCAAATTTTTGGGCGATTTCTTCTGGGACAAGACCCATGTTGTGCCATTGGGCAATGCGAGGCACAGAAACGCTGGTGCCAGCAACGCAAGGCCGACTACCGTGAACTCCTACTCGACTTTCGATAAGACTCATCGGATGGAATTATACCTGCCCAATATCCCGCACTCGAAGCCACCCATACTGCAACCCACTACCCACTGCGAACGCGGCAGTGATGTACCAAAAATAAGGATGCGTGTATCCCGCCATTGCCGCAAGCAGCGTCATGCCCTGACAAAAGGTGCTGAGCTTCCCCGGCCAGGTGGGTGGGAAGTCGCGCAGTGTGGTGAACTGCATCAGAACCAAGCCGCCCAACGCAATAGCGACGTCACGTCCCAAAACAATGAAGGTAAGCCAAGGAGGCAAGACTCCCCGAATAGTCAATGCAATGTAAAGCGAGGCCATCATCAGCTTGTCCGCAATCGGATCCAAGTATCCGCCTAACTTCGATTGCCATTGAAATCGGCGAGCCAGATAGCCGTCGATGATGTCGCTCCAACCGGCGATAAAGAAAATACGGAAGGCCCAGGGCGTATCGAGAAGCAGCACAATGCACGGCACCGACAGGATCCGCAGAACGGTCAGAATGTTAGGGATGTGACGCAACAAATCAGCCCGCTAAAGCATGCTGCGTGCTCAGTTCTAATTGTTCGTAGGTGACAATTTCGTACAGCGAGGGGTCCTGCATAATGCGGGCAACCAGTGCCGCGTGCATCGCGTGCCCAGCCCGTTCCGCCACCACGTGACCAATCAAAGACTTGCCGATCAGCGCCAAATCCCCAATCAAATCCAGCACCTTGTGTCGGCAACACTCATCAGGAAAGCGAAGCCCGCCAGGGTTCATAACGGTGGTTGGGTCAAAACAGACAGCGTTTTCTAAAGATGCTCCACGAATCAAGCCCATGTTACGCATGGCGTCCAGTTCGTGATTAAAGCCGAAGGTGCGGGCCGGAGCAATTTCCGAAGCGTAGAATTCAGGTGTCAATTCGCATTGCATCCGTTGATGGCCAACCAGCGGATGATCAAAGAAAATATTGCAGGTGAGCTCGAACTTTTCAGAAGGGAAAATGGAGATAGCTTTACCGCTTGCCTCTATCGTTACTGGACGTCGTATGCGCATGAAGCGGCGACGGCGGCGATACGTTTTGAGTCCTGCTTGCTGAATTAATTTGACGAAGGGCTCACCCGATCCGTCAAGAATCGGCACTTCCAAATTGTCGATTTCAATGTAAGCGTTATCCACGCCCATGGAATAAAGAACGCTCAGCAAATGTTCCGTAGTGGAAATCAACACTCCTTGGCGCATCAGACTGGTGGCATAACTGACTCGGGCCACATGACGCCAACTTGCCGGGATCTCAAAGTTAGAAAGATCGGTGCGGATGAAAACAATGCCCACACCCGGAGGGGCTGGCAGGATACGAATTGAAACCTTTACACCGTGATGCAAACCCACGCCAGACGCTTCCACGGGGCGCTGAATCGTTGTTTCAAATCGCAAATATGTTCCTCCGCTTGAATCGAAAACGTCAGTGTAGCAGAGAAATATGAAATTTGGTAAGCAACTCTTTATAATATACTTAGATCCGCTTCACTGTGACTTTTTTGCAACACTTGGGCGGAATGAGTGTGGTTCGTTAACCGCTGTGGAAAATTTGTTTTGCCATTCCATACTTACCTACCCGCCCCACAACACTACAGTGCGCACTGCAAAGTAACTTAACAATCCAATTGGTCCAAACAAAAACGTTAAAAGAAGACACGGAATTACCAACAAATGGGAAACTGAGTTCTTCACAGCGTCCTGCACCTCCCACGTCCCTACAAATAAATCAAACGCTAAATAGTGGACCCATCCCGCTAGCAGCATCCACGGGTCGGCGAACAAGGACGCAACTTCCTTCAAAAGAGCCGAATCCCCCGGCGCTCTCACCCCAATGGGCCACCAGCAGGCAAAGGTAGATAGTGGCTAGCAGCAAAGGAATCACACGACCCGCCAATACGGTGGACACCCAATGTTTCCTCGATGTAAATATCAGTAGCGTCCATCCACCCATGGCCACCAGATTACAAATTGCAAATATCTTCTGAGGGTTCATCACGCACCTCCCAACAAGGGAATTCCCGCCATCGCTTGCGCCAGCAACGCCAGGTACACAGCAGCATAAACTGCTGCCAATCCAACCACCAAGCTTGGGCGACTGGGTTTCAGCAACCAAGTCAACAATGGCAGGATCTGCATGGCATGTAGACCAAAGAAGTGCGGTACACGCAAATCGCCAAGCTCCCGGTTCCATCCGGTAAAGGGAATGCCCGGGCCGCCATCGGGACCACCAACAGAGTGCCCGCCCGATACCGGCAGGCTATGCGTTTTCCGTGCCATCGCAAATTGTGCGTTGGTGGGCGTAACCATCAAACCACCGGTTGCTGAACCCACTACCGTGATCAACATTCCCAGCCGTAGCGCCCAGCCCATCACCGGATCACGGAACCGCTGCCGAAACAGCGCCACTGCGATGGCCAGAGAGGCTGTCCAGGCAATCAAAATGGCCACGCCCATAATCGAGTACAACTTTGTGTCTGTCGGAGTTCCGGTATTGAAATGGCTGGCGGTACCACGCACGGCCTGTCCGACGACAATCACAATCTCCAACACCATGGTTAGCGCCGTAAGCCATCCGGTGATCCATCTTACCCGCCGCCATTCCGGCAAGTATCGAAAGATCCAGGCGAGCGTCAGCGTATAGATAGTAACTGAAATTGCAAACTTCGTCGGCTTCAACCAAACTGGAACTCCCCCTAGCAGGCGTTGGTCAAACACAATTCCAAATAAGGACAGAATAAAGACTGGCAGCATCAAAATGCCTACCGCCGTTAAAGGTTTGTTTGTTTGCCAAAGTGTTTTCATGTTGTCACCGTCAACATGATATTACCGAAAGTATGTTGACACTGTCAACACTTTTTCCTAAACTGGTTCGTGCCAGTTAAATTAAAGCGTAAACCCAAAGGGACCTATCATCATCCGGACTTGCAAGTCGCGCTGGTGGAAGCAGCACTCCAAACAATTCGTAAAACAGGGGTTGATTCGTTAACGCTGCGCGACGTAGGTCTGCGGCTTGGTGTTTCCCGAACCGCTTTGTATCGACATTTCAAGGACAAATCTGCCCTGCTTGCACGCCTCGCCCTGGAAGGCTTTCGTGTCTTTCATCAAACTCTTCAATCCGCAGTAGATCAGGCACACACCAACAAAAAGGACCCCCTGGAGGAGATGGGCATGGCCTACGTTAATTTCGCCATGGCCAATCAATCGCACTACAAAACCATGTTTTCCGATTCGATTTGCACCTGGGGAGATTATCCTGATCTAGCCGTTGAGGCGGATGGAGCCTTTGCCGTCCTGGTCAACACCATTGCCGCAGAGCAGCGCGCAGGCCGCATTATCGCCGAAGATCCAGCCCGTCTGGCACAGGTGATATGGGCAGGTGTCCATGGGTTGGCAACACTGGGGATGGCTGGTCATTTAGGCTCTCATAACGACATCATCCATCTGGCCCGTCACCATTGCCACACACTCTTTACCGGCCTGCGCCCAACCCCACGGAACACCACTCGACGAGCTAAATCCACTTCTTAAGGCACCATAAATACAATTGCCGTTGGCATATTTGCAGTCCGCACAGTGCACTACGCTATCCTGATTCAGAATGCCCCGGCTATTTTTGATTGATTCGTTTGGCTACATCTTCCGTGCCTACCATGCAAGAGCCCGCACAGGTGCACCGTCCATGAGGACCTCAAAAGGAATTCCTACCGAAGCTGTCTTCATCTTCCACAACATGGTGCGCAAGCTGATGACCGCTCATAAGCCGGATTTCCTGGCAGCAGTTTTCGAGAGCACCGGACCCACCTTTCGGGAACAGGAATTCGCCGCTTATAAGGCCAACCGCACCGAAACTCCACCCGACCTTCTTCAGCAAATTCCCCTTGTCCGCCGCTTGCTTGAAGCCATGAAAATCCCTGTGCTGGAGTTCCCCGGTTTCGAGGCTGATGATGTGATTGGCGGCCTGGCCCAACGCTACGCAGCGAAGGGTTTTGAAGTGGTCATTGTCACTTCCGATAAAGATTTAATGCAGTTGGTGACGGACCAGATCACCATGCTCAACCCGGCCAAGGACGACGCCCTGTATGGGCCGGAACAGGTCAAGGAGTTTCTTGGGGTTGCCCCCTCCCAAGTGGCCGATCTGTTGGCTTTGAAGGGCGATGCCGTAGATAATATTCCCGGAGCTCCAGGCATTGGCGAAAAAGGCGCCAAAGATTTGATCCTGCGCTTTGGTTCGGTAGAAGCAGCGCTGGAACACGCCGCTGAAGTGGAAAAACGTACTTATCGGGAGAGCCTGCAAAACAATCGCGAACAGATTCTTTTGAGTAAACGGCTGGCCACCGTGGACACTTCCGCTCCAGTGGATTGTCCGCTGGACGAATTGGCCCTTACCCCGCCAGACGCCGATGCCCTGCGCGAAATTTATAGAGAAATGGAATTTTTCACTTTTCTGAAAGAGTTTGAAAAATCGACCCCAGCCGTGGTCCGAGTGGCTGAATTTGGTTCCATCGAAACTGCTCAACAACTGGCTGATTTTGTGGGCCTTGGACCGGTGGCATTGGCCATGAGCGAAGCTGAATCCTCAATGGGTGTTGCCGTGGAAGGCCGCGCGGTAAGTGGTCCGCGCGAATTAGCCGCCGGGTTACTGATGGACGCGAAGATCTCCAAAATCGTTCATAACGCCAAAGACATTTATCGCGAATTCCCGAGCGCCAAAGGGATTCTGCGCGATGTGGAATTGGAAGCATTTTTGCTGAATGCAGATCCAGGTGGTTGCCGTTTGGAGAGCTTATCAGAGACCCATTTTGGAGAAAAGCCGCTTCCTGGTGCTGCAGCCAAAGCCGATTTAATTTGGAAATTAGCGGCCAAGCTTGAGCCAAGAGTTACGGCTGAAGGTGGCCAGACTGTTTACCAGGAAATAGATCTGCCAGTCTCCCCGGTGCTGGCTCGTATGGAACGCACCGGCATTCGAGTGGATACGGCAGTGCTGTCTGGACTATCCAACCAGATGGAAACCGAAATCACACGGCTGACTGGTGAGATTTATGACGTGGCCGGGCACCCATTCAACATTAATTCGCCAGTACAATTGGGCAAAGTAATGTTTGAGGAGATGAACCTGCCCGTGCAGGGCAAGACTGGCAAGACGAAGAATTATTCCACCGGAGCAGATGTTTTAGAATTGCTGGCGGTAGAGCATCCGATCGCCGCCAAGGTGCTGGAATTTCGCGGTATGTCGAAATTGAAGAGTACTTATGTGGATGCTTTACCCACCATGATCCGGTCCAGCACGGGGCGCGTCCACACCACTTTCAACCAGACGGGCGCTGCTACCGGACGGCTTTCCAGTTTTGATCCGAACCTGCAAAATATTCCGATTCGCACACCACTGGGTCGCGAAATTCGGGCTGCGTTTGTGCCCGAACCTGGTTGGGTAATGATCGCCGCTGATTATTCCCAAATTGAATTGCGCTTGCTGGCGCACCTTTCGTTGGACGCGGTATTGCTGGATGCCTTCCGCAACGGCGAAGATATTCATACCCGAACAGCGGCCGAAGTATTCGGAGCTGCACCATTATTTGTTACGCCGGAAATGCGCCGAAGCGCCAAGGCTGTGAACTTCGGCATCGTGTATGGGCAAACGGCGTTTGGATTATCTCAATCGCTGGGCATCCCCAGGGGAGAAGCGCAGACTTACATCAAGAACTATTTTGAACGCTATGCCGGGGTGAAACGTTGGATTGACCAGACAATATTGCAAGTGCGGGAAAGAGGCTATGCCGTGACCATGCACGGAAGGCGGAGGCCCATCCCGGAGATCCAATCGCGAAACCCAAATATGCGAGGGTTTGCTGAGCGTACGGCGGTGAACACACCTCTGCAAGGTTCGGCGTCGGATTTGATTAAACTGGCCATGATCCGGTTGGATCAGGAGCTGGAACAGGAAAAAATGAAGTCTCGGGTGTTGTTGCAAGTGCACGATGAACTTCTATTGGAAGCTCCACCGGAAGAGGCCCAGGCAGCGGCAGCAATGGTTAAGCGATTGATGGAAAACGTGGCTAAGTTGCAGGTCCCACTTTTGGTGGAAGCCGGAATTGGACCTAACTGGCGAGATGCAAAATGAGGGGTCGTCCGTTTGTTCAATTGGTTGTTGTGGGCTTGTTCGCACTCCTATTGGCACTCACGGGGTGCGCTCCTGAAAAGCCAGCGGAGGTGAAGAAGAAGGAATCGACCCATGCCCCCGATATCTTTCAAGCGAAGATGGCCACCAGTAAGGGCGATATCCTACTGGAGATCCATCGGGATTGGGCACCGCGTGGGGTGGATCATTTCTATGAGTTGATAGAGCAGAAATACTACGACAAAGTGAAATTCCATCGGGTGATCCGTGGTTTTGTGGCGCAATTCGGCGTCCATCGCGATCCCAAAATGCAAGCCTTATGGCGGCAATTAAGAATCAACGATGATCCTGTCTTAGAAAAAAATATGCGCGGTACCATTACCTTTGCCGCACTGGGGCCTGCCTCGCGAACTACGCAACTTTTCATCAACCTGAAGGACAATCGACAGTTGGATAAAGATGGACTTGCCCCTATCGGTAAAGTGCTGGAAGGGATGGAAGTGGCCGACCAACTAAGCTTCTTGTACGGTGAACTTCTTCCCAAGGGCAATGGTCCTGAGCCCAACCGTTTGGAACTGGAAACGAACGCATATATGGATCGTGTATTTCCCCGACTGGATTATATCCAGACAATCACCATCGTCAAGTAAGCTTACTGACACACCCGCACAGTGCGTGATGCCGAGGCACCGCTTCGATTGGTGACATCCACCAAAATCGAATTCACTTTGAACGGGTCCAGCATGACGATTGGTGCCGTGATGAAGAATGCTCCCCCTGTCCGAATGGAAAGCGCATTGAGGAAATATTCTCCGGCATAGCCAGACAAGGCGATGCTGGGCAGCTTTGAACCATTTAAGGTAAGATTCGCCGCTGTCAGATCCCTGGTAGTTGAATAACCGGTGAGTTCCAGTTGCAGCCCCGGAGCAATGATCCGATAGCAGGCATCCGTTAATACTGGAGCAAGCGACCGAACCGTGAAATTCGTAGCTGGCGGAACCGTTGGCAGATCAGCCCCGGCAATTCGAATCTTACTGGCAAAGATAGTGGTTTGCCCGGCAACCGTTCCACTGGAGATTATGTTCAGAGGTTGACGCTTTACCCCGGCCGGAATGGTCACCGCCAAGGTTGACTGTCCCCCAGCGAAACGAACCGTAGGATCGGACTGGTTCACCTCACCATTGATCGCACCGGTTTCGGCAGAAGTTTTCATACCTAGCGTAACTTCAATGGGCAGGGGGTAGATATCGGTCAATTCCAAAGCAATGGGAATCTGATTTGTGGCCGGTGCCACTGCTCCTGTTGGCCCGGTGAATACCAATTGCGGAACCCCTGGAAGCTTTGTCGAAACCGTGCATGTCATGCTTGTTTCACGAGACCGTGAATCGCGCACTACCGTCTCAAAAGTGAATCCACCAAGTTGGGTAGCCGATCCCGATATGGCACCGTTGGTGTTCATCTTTAAGCCCGAAGGCAATGTCCCGTTGGCGCTCCAACGATACGGTGCAATCCCCCCATCGACGGACGGCTGGAAACTATAGCTGCTTCCAATGGCGGGCTGGTTGGCCGGACAGCCGCTAGTTATTTTTAGTTGACTCGGTTCAATGGACAAACGGCATTCCTGAGCCGCTGTCAGACCATGGGCATCCTTCACGCGAAGCTCGAAATCGAAATCCCCCGCTTCTGTCGGAACTCCATTCAAGACTCCCATACTCGATACAGACA
The DNA here is from genome assembly GCA_025352795.1 of Acidobacteriota bacterium. Lineage (GTDB taxonomy): Bacteria > Acidobacteriota > Terriglobia > Bryobacterales > Bryobacteraceae > JANXSF01. Next base: position 27,917 of record JANXSF010000021.1, on the reverse strand, counting down.
GACCCGCTGGTAGCCGTCCCACCGAACTCCACAGGAGTGGATCGAGACCCGCTGCAACCGTCAATCTCTGACTGTAACCTGCGGCGAAATTTCCCGGAGGCAAAGGGCAGGAGTTGATACTTAAATCGGCTCGCTGCACGGCCAGACTGCATGGGACCGATGCCTTGTTCCCATTCGAATCTTCAGCCTGCAAGCGAAATTGATAGGCACCGCCTTCATTGGGACGTCCGCTGATGGCGCCATCCGGCGCAAGGGCTAGTCCGCGAGGGAAATTCCCCAAGGTGGACCAGTTGTACGGAGCGAGCCCACCGTTGGCAGCGAGTTGTCGGCTATAAGTGGTGCCCGTAACCCCGCCCGTCAATGGACATGCGGTGGCGATATTAATCACTGGTTGTGCAATTCGAATAGCGCACTCCCGCGAAGAAGTTTTTCCCTTCTGATCGCGGATGGCCACAACGAATTGAAACGTTCCAGTAGCCTGGGCGATTCCTGACAGGGTTCCGTCAGAATTGAGGGAAAAACCAGGCGGAAGTGTGCCTGCCGTGTTCCAAATGTAAGGTGAATCTCCGCCCCCAGCCCGCTGTGGTTCGTTGATTGGGACCCCCAGAGTTCCATTCGCAGATGGGCAAGCGGCAATGGTCGGATCAGGTAACGCAGCTTGCACTGTGAAGCTGCATTGACGGTTTCCTGGTTCCGCTGAACCTACCCGGGAACCAGCAACTTTCAAATTGAAGACATAGCTGCCCGCCCGCGTCGGAGTTCCAGCAACAACGCCAGCATCGGAAAGAGTCACACCGGGAATAGTTGTGTCACCCCACGACCAAATAAAAGGTCCACTACCGCCGGAAACGGCCAATTTCGCGTTGTATGGCACACCAGCAATCGCCGGCTGCAACGGACAACTTCTTTCAGAAATAGATAGCGTTGGAGGAATCACTGTGATGGACATTCGTTGCACATCGCTCAGGTCGGCATCTTCCACCTTGCTCGAAACACTGGCCGTAAATTCGTAAATCCCTGTAGCTGGAGGGGTCCCGCTGAGTACTCCAAGCGAACTCAGATTCAACCAGGGAATGGTCTGGCCAGGATCAGTAAGAATGGACCAACGGTAGGTTGTGCCCCCCACTGCAACAAGCGGCATGGCGAAGGGATCGCCTACGAAAATCGGGCCGATCTTTGTTGAAGAAACGATGGATAGTCCAGGCAGCAAAATACCATTGCGAGCCCTAAAGGTATAGCGACCGGTGGGCACGCCAGTGCCTGTGGAGTATTGTCTTCGATTGACCAGGGAGCGAGGTCCGTTATCAAGGAACGACCCTGGAATCAGCGAGCCACTCAGTTGGTATGAAGTGCCTGGGAGCCCGGTGCCGTTAGACCAACCAACCGCCGCAGAAACACCACCCAATCCACCTATGCCACCACTGGCTTCGCCCGTTTCCCACTTGATTTTGTCGTAATTCAATTCCAGATCAAAGTTGCCAGAACCAAGATCGTTGCGGTCAATGAGGATCAACTGAAACGAGTTCAACTTTTCGTCATGTGAAGAAAAATAGCCAACATTGATGAAATTGATTCCGAATGCGGCGTGACCATTTACGACGTCGTTCCCGTAAGTTACCAGACTGGAACCTTTACCGCGCGTATCCACATCGCCAAAGAATGCCGCAATGATCTCCTGTTGCGTTCCATCCAGTCCAAAAGGTGTAAAGGAGGAGAGTGCACGATCAAACGTGATGTTGCCATTGTTATTCACGTAGCCGGCATTGCGAATCTGTCCAAAGAAGTTGATGGTGAATCCAAGCTGAACCAGCGGACTGGATCCATCGTCATTGCGGGGGACACTATCGCGAGAAAATCCCGGGTTAGCACGGACCGCCCCTGCCTGGCTCATCGCCGGTAATGCAAGGGAGGCCGCAAGTAACCATACCTGTGACTTATTCATTGATTACCTCCAAACTGTTGATTTCTGCCAAACCGGGAACGGTCACCAATTTTGGCTCTGGCGAATCGCCATCGAGCAGGAAAATAGTCCCTTTTGAGGAGCTACTGAGCTGAAAAACAGCGTTACCTTGCGCTCTAAATAGGCCATTTGGGCGCGATACGGTGTCAAAAACGAGCATATTTTGACCTAAAATGTCCGTCAAACGGACCCTTCCAGACATTTCCGTAGCCAGTGCCAGGGCAATTCGCCAATTGTCCCCACTGAAGCTAATACCTATCAAGCTTTCCGGAGAGGCAACTTCCCATAGGATTTCCGACTGTGCCTGACCCAGCGCATCTTCAAAAAAGAGTGCTTTTCCACCTGTTTCTTCGCCTAACAGAAAGGCATGGGAATTGTGAGCAAAACTCATTGCGCCAAAAGCAGCCATGCTCGCCACAGTTGAGTTACGTCCAGCAGATTGAAGAACTTGCACAGAAGCAGGGGCAACGACGGCCACCAATTCGCCGTCATCAGAAATGGCTAATGCGGCAATGCCATCCGGGGCATCGGCGGTCCAAAGCAGGTTCAGAGATCCAAGCCCGATCTGCCAGGCTTCGATCTTACCGCCAATGGAACGGGTAAATGTCTTAGCAGAGGGTGAGATTGCTGCAAAGTCGGCACCACCGGACAGAGCATCGGACCGGAATACGCGAAACTGTTCCTGCCAGTCAACAACGGCCAAACCAGGAGTTTCCCCGCCCAGGCGGACCAGCGCGCGCTTACTCTGCGGCGAAATCCAGGCCTGCTCCACTGCGCCAATTGAGGAGCCTGCCCCCAAGTTTGCCGAGCCAGGAACACCTTCGATAACGCGAAGTTGTTTGCTTTGTTCATCCAAAACCGCGCCTAATTGCGGAGTGCGTACCCCTAAGCTGGTTTCCGCAGCTTGCAGTGACAAAACAAACACAATAAATGCAGTGCCGACCCGAATTGCTAAGTGCCTCATGTTACAAGAACCTCGATTTAATAATTGCCATGGGAGGCATAGTTTCCCCAAGACTGGCAATCGGAAGAAACGGCGGGAAACTTTACCCCAGTCGTGGTAACCTCCAAGGGATTGAAGGAGAAACGCCAGATGAAAAATTATTTTTATGTTGCAGTACTTGCCCTAGCCACTGTGGCGACTGTTACCGCCCAAGCACCGCAGGGGTGGAAGATGCGCGTTGATCGCAGCACCAGCGCGTCGGATCCCGATGGCACTGGGGACATCAAATTCGTAACAATGGGCACAGGATTCCACGCGACCAATCCGAAAGCGGCAGTGTACTGGAATCCTACGAATACTGCTTCTGGCACGTATACCGTGAAGGGTACCTTCAAATTAATAAAGCCAAGCGGACACGCTAATTTTTACGGTCTGGTGTTTGGCGGCAGTGGGCTGGAAGGGGCACAGCAGAACTATCTGTACTTTGTTGTGGCGCAGAATGGGATGTGGCTGGTTAAAGGTCGCGAGGCTGATGCGACCAGCAATGTGGCTCCGAAAACAGCAAACGACGCCGTGAAGAAGCCTGATGCAAGCGGCGAATCCACGAATGCACTAGAAGTACGGGTAGGTGCTGAAAAAGTGGATTTCGTGATCAACGGGGTTGTGGTGCATACGGCACCCAAGACTGGGGCCTTGGCCAAGACCGATGGAATCTACGGCATCCGCGTGAATCATCAGTTAGAGGTGCATGTGGACGGGCTCGGGGTATCGAAGTAGCAAAACAAATCATCCGCAGATAGCGCAGATTAACGCAGATAACATCCAAGATGTTTGCCTAAACTTTTTTGTTCCACGACCTTCCGGGGCGTGTCCTATTGTAGGGCACTTCTAAGAAGCGAGTGTCTCCATATAATAAGGAGGATTACTTAATGTTTAAGCGTAACTTTTTGGCTTCGGTTACGAGTAAGGCAACCGTGACACTAGCTCTGCTGACTTTGTCTAGCACTGGTTTCGCTGGCGGTGGTAGTGCGCCTGCTGGCGGGGGTGGAGGTGGCAAGGCTTGCTCCGTGATTTCAAAATTCACGGTGACCAGCGGCCCTGCACAATGGACATTTCCCTTTGATGACGTATCCATCACGTACATCTTGAAGGGTTGTTCCGCTGGTTTTGTCCCAGCGGGAACAGTGACAGTGACCAATCTCGATGGGGCCATAGCACCATCCTATTACGGGCCTTCCGTGATGACCGGCAATGTCACCGGATTGTCAGGTAAGATCCGTCTTTGGGGTTGGAACCTTACCCCATACAATGCCAATGTCCGTGTGGACATTGTGGTAACGGACCCCGCTACCGGAGCTGCAGTTGATTCCCAAAGCATCACGATTGTAACTCCACCCAAAGTCTAGTTAGTTTCATAACCTACGCCCACACCCCTGCATTCTGGAAAGGGTGTGGGCGTTCTTCAATAAAGGAATACGATGCACATCGGCACACGGAGAATATTCGGGTTAACTCTGCTTTTGACTGCTCTTCCCATCGGTTGGGCTCAGCAACAACCGGGTAAAGCCACTTTGGAAGGCTCGGTGATCAACCGCATCTCCGGTCAGGTGTTGAAGAATACCCGTCTGGTGTTGCAGCCTGAAGACCGTGCGGCAGGTGAGCGGTCCACCGCCACATCGGCCAACGGAACTTTCCAGATTCGCAACGTCGATGATGGAAAGTACCGGTTATTCGCCGAACGCACCGGCTTCGAGCCTCAATACTACACCAGCACTGGATTGAACATTTATCAGGGAACAATTCTCACCATAGATTCCGTGGCGGAACTGAAAGATCTAACGATCAAATTGAATCCCTATGGGGCAGTCTCTGGTCGGGTTGTTGACGAAGACGGCGAACCATTGGTTCACGTGTCGGTGCAAGCGATGCACTCCATTTATATCCGCGGCAAAAGGCAGTTGATTGCCACCGGCCAGGGGATGACCGATGACCTGGGTGAATACCGTATTTTCGAGTTGCCGATGGGACAATACGTTGTTCAGGCCAAAACTTCGGGCGAACCTCTAATGATTGAGCAACGAAGATTCGCTTATGTCCCAGCCTACTATCCAAATGCTGAAGACCCCCGATCCGCCACGGTCCTGGCACTGGCTCCGGGGCAAGCGCACCGCAGTGTAGATTTTCATCTGCGGCGTGTTCCAACGGTTTCTCTGCAAGGCAGCATCCTGGCATCTACAGGCGATATGCGCAGTGTGATGGTGTATCTGTTACCCCGCGCCTCTGCCGGTCTGGCAGAGAAGAGCCCGGTGCCGGTGGTGGACGGGCGTTTCGAAATTCCAACGGTATTACCTGGTTCTTACATCCTGGCTGCCGATCAGTTCGGCGAAACTGGTGGGGCGGTGAGCAGCGCCAGGCTCGAATTGGAAGTGCGCAATCAGGACATCAAGGGAATTGCCTTGTCTCTGACCCGTCCCGGCGAACTGTCCGGCAAAGTCCAGATGGAAGCGTCCAAGACAGCAGCCGGTCTCCCTGAACTCAAAGAGACCCTCACGCTGCAGATATCGTTACAGCGTTTGGACGATGAGAGCGCTTTTGTTGGGGCCGTCGCCGATGATGCGGGTAAATTCCGTTTGAAAGGCATCACTCCGGGACTGTATAGAGTGTTGGTAAACAATCTGCGCGCCGGACTCTACGTGAAGTCCATCCGAATTGGTGACTACGAAGTAACAGAGACGGGGCTGGATTTAGGCAGAGGCGTTCTTCCTGGAGAACTCATGGTGGTCTTAAGCGCGAATGGTGGCACGTTGAAGGGGGCAACACGGAATGAAAACGGAGTCCGTCCCGGTGGAGCGCAAGTGCTTGCAATCCCCGTCTCTGGTGGTCACCGGATGAAGACGGCGGTCACTGACCAAAGCGGGCGTTACGAGATCAAGGGTCTAGCGCCAGGGGACTACCGCGTTTTTGCATTCGAAGATATTGAACCGGGTGCGGCGGAGGATGTGGATTTTATGAAGAAGTTCGTCGAAAAAGGCAGCAAGGTGACGATTCGAGCGCAGGGTACGGAGACAGTGGAAACAACAACGATTCCGGGGGAACTTTCGAGGGTTGGACAATAAACTATTGCGGAAGTTCTGGCTATCTGGACATCCCGAGCTTCAATCAAGCTAAAGCGGAATCCACCAAGTTAAATTGAACTGAGCTCAGGCTGCGCTAGAGCTTATCCTGCTTTTCTACGTTCCAGTTCCGAGACGCGATCTTCTACGGCCTGCACGCGTTCATCCAGGAAACCCACAGCCGAAGTACCCTGCCTATATCGCGAGTCGGAGGTTTTCGCCCACTTCCAGAACTCGTTCAGCAGGCGCGTTTCTACAGTTTCCGTGTGCTCGAACATTTCGCGTTTCAGGTCGATCAGGTCACCCTTGATGTTGTCCCGCATATCACGCTTCAGGTCGACTACATCACCCTTCAAGCCCAACAGGCCAGCTTTCAAGTCGGCGTCTGGTTATACCCCCATTACTTGAGAGATCGAATCCTTTCCCTGGCATCCACCCCTTGCGTTCCGCGTGAGCCAAGTATAATATCTTTGTAACCTCTTCAAGGCGTTTGTCGCCCTTCACTTAGGGGAAATTAGCGATCATGTCGGCATTCATAAACCCAATCACGTCTCCTTCGCCAACGCCAGAACCACCGAAGCTGGTAGCGCCACCTGCTCCACCGCTCAAACGCTCTTACAAACTATGGGGTGGAATACTGGTCGCAGCTTTAGTCGCACTGGCCGTTTGGTATGGCTTACGCACTTCTCCAGAACAGACCACAGCAGTGGTTGTGATCCCCACGGTGAAGGCTGAAATCGGGTCTATTCAGCAAGTAATCCGCGTTGCCGGTCAGACGGCTACCCGGCAATTCGCCACCATCACCGCCCCAATGATTCGTGGACCAGAGGGGAATCGACCCATGGTTCTGCTCAAGCTTGCTCCATCCGGCGCGATGGTTAAGAAAGGTATGATTCTTGCTTCCATCGATGGACAAGCCATTGAAGATCATCTGGAAGATGTGAAAGACACCGTCGAAGCGGCCCAAGCGGACGTCCGTAAGCGTGAAGCAGAACTGCTTCTGGACATGGAAACAATCCGTCAGAATGTAGCCTCCGCCAAAGCCGAAATGGACAAAGCGAAGCTGGAAGCATCTGCCGCAGAAGTGCGCACCGAAGTGGAACGACAATTATTGTCATTGGCCTTCGACGAAGCCACAGCCCGCTACACACAGTTGTTGGGCGATATTGAAAACAAGAAGAAGTCCGATGCAGCCAACTTAGGCATTTTGAAGCTTACCTTAGAACGCCATAAAAGACATTACGGTCGGCATCAAGTGGACTTGGAACGATTCATCATCCATGCTCCAATTGACGGCTTACTTGTCTATTCCAGTGTTTGGGGCGGCAGTTCCATGCGGCAGATTGAATTAGGAGACCAGGTTTCCCCTGGCCAGCCATTCATGAAAGTAGTGAACACCGCTACCATGACCGTAGAAGCCAAAATCAATCAAGCCGAAAGTGAACGTTTTCGTATTGGCCAAAAAGCCACGGTCACTTTAGATGCGTTCTCCAGCAAATCTTTCCCGGCCGCAGTCTATTCCATTACACCCATTGCGGTTGGTGGTTGGCGCCAAAATTATTTTATTCGGAACGTACCGCTACGCATTGCGATTACCGGTTCTGACCCGCAATTGATTCCCGATCTTTCCGCTGCTGCCGACGTAGTTTTGGGCAAGCAGGATGGCAAAGTGGTTGTCCCGCTGGGGGCGGTCAAGCTGGAAAACACAAAGGGCTATGTTGCCGTTAAAACTGCCAATGGTTTTGAAACTCGCGAAGTGGCACTGGGCATGCGTAACGATACCCACACTTCCATTCTTTCCGGCCTCAAAGAGGGCGAAGAAGTCAGGGCAACTTTCTAAACTTTGCTGTATACAACTTTCCGTTCATTCCTATTCGTTGGTTTACTTGCTGGCACCTCCCAAGCTGAGCGACCTTCGGTAATCCTTGACTCTGGAACAGCACATTTAACGATTGATTTACTCGGCGGTGGCATCACCGGATTCGAGTTGAAAGGCCTGCCCCTGAACCCATTTACTTGGGAACAGAAGGGTGCAGAAGACGAGGCTAGACCTCGGGGTCACTTTCTGTGTCTGGATCGCTGGGGTGCTCCTTCCGATGCTGAAAAAGCCAACGGTATGCCCTTTCACGGGGAAGCTTCCAAAGTTTTGTGGAAGGTGCTGAGCAAATCGGAATTTGAGGTTACCATGTCTGCCGAATTGCCACTGGCCAAATTAGCGATCGTTCGCACCGCGCGCATTGTGCCTGGTTCGGCATTGGTTGAAGTTTCTGAAACTGTGACCAATCGCAATCCGCTGGGACGCATTTTCAATTGGGTTCAACATCCATCTATTGCCCCGCCATTCCTGGATGAAACCACCGTTGTAAATGCAAATGCCGGAGAAGGATTTCCGCAATGGGCACCCATGCCTGAGCCTGAAGAGATGGCTGAGCGCTGGCCCATGGCCCGCAGTGAAAAGAAGACGGTGGATGTCAGCCAGTTGACGAATGATCCGAATCCTAACGTTGTATCTTACGTAGTAGACGCGGACATGGGATGGACCACGGCCACTACAGCATCGAAACAGTTGTTGGTGGGCTACCTGTGGAGCACTAAAGACTATCCCTGGTTCAACGTTTGGCGAGATGTGAAAGATGGCAAGCCTGCTGCCCGAGGCCTGGAATTCGGCACTACGGGATTGCATCAGCCTTATCCTGTGCTGGTGAAGAAGGGTACAATTTTCACCCGCCCGCTGTATGCCTACCTGGATGCAGGTGAATCGCAGACACGCAGTTACACAATGTTTTTGGCACGTGTTGCCAATCAATATTCAGGAACAGCCGCAGTCACGCGAGCCGGGAAACGGATTACGATTCGGGAGAAAACGCTGGGACGTCCGATGATCTACGTTGGCGTTGCCCAGTAACGGAACGCCTGCAACGAATCGGGCGTTATTTGTTCGCCACGTTCTTCCATCAGAAACACTTCTGCTACGTTTACGAAATATCCGCCCACAACTTCTTCCGGCTGAAAGCTCATGGGGCCATCCCATTGGCATGAATAAATAGCACCAAAGACTCGGGAAAGGCTGTCTTCAAAGTACAACACCCCGTGACTTTTCAAAGCCACTCTAGTGATTCCTAATTCTTCGGCCAACTCCCTTACAGCCCCGAAATCGTAGCTTTCCCCTGCAAGCGTGACCCCACCTGCAGCCAGATCCAGAAAGCCTGGATAGATATCTTTGGTCAGGGTGCGCTGTTGGATAAACAGCTCTCCTTTTGAGTTGAATACGAATACATAGGTACACCGATGCAGCAAGCGCTGCCGCCTCATCTGACTTCGAGGGACAACGCTGATGGGTCGATTCTGTTCATCGACGATTTGAACTAGTTCTTCAGCAGGCGACATAAAATTCTAGGAGGGTCAACCTATACCCGCTGCACGACTGCAGCCACTGGCTTGGACCCTACGGGGATCAGATTAAACAGCGGTGCCAGCTTTGCCCGATTCCGTGTAATCGACTTCACCCGTATCACGGCCATGTCGCCTGAATCCTGATTCAACACCAGCACGAATTCGTTGTCTGGAGTAGCCATCAGGAAACCTGGATTCTTACCCACCGCCACCACCGCAATCACTTTGTGGGTGGCAATATTCATAATGGTCACGTCCCCTGTTTGCGGGCTGGCCATGAACAGGTAATCCACTTCTGGCGTGGTCACCGTAGTCATACCTCGTGGGGCGTGACCGGCCAGAATCGTTTCGGCGACTTCAGTCCGGTATGGATATACAATTGCCAGCGTATCGGAACCTTCACCAGCCAGAAACAACTGCCCACCATCGTTCTTGAAACACCAGTAATCGGGACGAACGGCCAGTTGCAAATGGCTGTAGATGCCCCCGTCAGGAACGGAAAATATGGTCAGCAATTTGTTCGATGGATCACCGGCCATGACCGCTTTCCCATTCGATTGGAAACGTACAATGGAATACTGCCCTGCCCCGGCCAATTGATTGATGATTTTTCCCTGTTCCAAATGGATCAGAACGGGCCGGGCTGCCGGGCCAAAGCTAATTACGGCATAGCCATTTGAAACATCGAAATCCACGGGAACGGCAGGCAATGGGATGCTGCGCCCCACCTTCCAATCGGGTAACTTGACTTCAATCAGGCGATGGGGATTTATGGCTAGAGCCCACAGAATGCCGCCATCGCTGGATAGTCGGATGTGGGTTAGCGGCTGATTGGCTTTCCAGCGACGACTGAACTTCAGGTTGGCGGAATCAATCTCATGAACCGAACCATTTTCTGGTGTAAGGGCGTAAACTTTGGGTTCGGAAGGGTGCGCCAAAATTTCTGTGGGGCGTCCATCCAACGGGATATGGCGAGCTACGGCGAAAGCGGAAAGATCCACGGCAGCAACCGCTTTGCCTTCCTGATTGGCTACAAAGGCGTAACCAGGGAATCCGGAAACTTTCGGTTTGGAGCAGCTTTCAAGGCAAGCAGCAGCGGGAATACTTAGAAAATGGCGGCGATGCATGAACTTCTTCTATTCTAGTGAATATCGTGGCTATCTTATTGCTAGCGCAAATTCTATCGCTGACGGGCCTGTTGGCCAATTGGGCTGCAGAAATTTCTCAACAAAGCGGCGCTAAAGTTGTGGTGATTCAACTGGAGCCAGGGGAATTGCCGCAGCAGGAGCCACACAGAACATTTGCCCGCCAGCATTTTGAGTCCCCTTCCTTTCAACAATTATTTTTGAGTGCGCAGGCTTTGAGCTTGAATCCACCATCGGGAAAGTATCAATACATTTTTGTGAATCGTCTGCTGGCCCCCAAAGATCCGGAGGCGTTTACGGGATTGCTGGCCCATGAGTTGGGACATTTATGGATCAAGGCTCAAGGATATGCCGCACCCAAATATTTGGCGGGGGAAGCAGGCTGCCTTTCTGTCACGACAGGGGACGCGTTGCAGCATATCGTGATGCGGGATGAGATGGATCGACGAGGGATTATTTGGCGCCCTGGCTTGGTCAGGCAATTCATTCCAGCGCTGGAGAAAATGGCTCAGGATGACCAGGCTGATCAGCATCCGCGAGTTCCACGATGCCAGCGCTTGGCCCAGGTTTTATTGTGGCTGGATGTGGAATTGGGTATCAGCGATAAGGATTGGGACCAAAGAATACCGTTTCTTAATTTGATGGAAAAACGGTTTCCAGAAATTGCCGTAAAAGGCAAGCAACTGGCCGAAGAGTTGTCCAAGTTGGATCTACGCGATAAGCAAGTGCACCGTCAGGAATTGGTGCGAGTTTTTGAAAGCTTGAAAAAATTTGTTCTATCGCAACCGTAACAAGCTGGTAATTTATTCAGAAGTTACGGGTAAACGGGTTGCCCGTCTGGGTGGCCTATGCTACAGTTCAGGGTGAGCTGCCTTTGGGCTGTTCGCCACCTCCTCCCAAAGACCTTCCTTCAAGGCTCAGGAGTTATTTTCAGTTCATGAATTTCCGATCACTTTTCAGCTTATTTTCCTCTGACCTTGCCATTGATCTTGGTACGGCAAACACGCTGGTCTACGCCAAGGGCAAAGGAATTGTGGTCAATGAGCCTTCCATTGTTGCCATCAACAAGACCAACGGTGAAGTAGAAGCGGTTGGTAAAGAAGCCAAGGAAATGGTGGGTCGAACTCCGGGCAACATTGTTGCGATTCGGCCAATGAAAGACGGCGTGATTGCCGATTTCAAAGTCACTGAGCGCATGCTGAATTATTTTATTCAGAAAGCGCATGGGCGAAAGATGCTGGTACATCCGCGCATTGTCATCGGCGTGCCCAGCGAAATCACCCAGGTGGAAAAGCGAGCTGTTATTGATTCCGCCTATCGCGCTAAAGCCTCTGAAGTATTTTTAGTGGAACAGGCGATGGTGGCGGCAATTGGTGCAGGACTTCCCATTACTGAACCTTCAGGGAACATGGTGGTGGATATTGGCGGTGGCACAACCGACGTGGCGGTTATTTCGTTATCGGGCATTGTCTATTCGCGATCTGTGCGTGTGGCTGGCAACGAGATGGACGAAGCCATTATTCAATATCTGAAACGCAAGTATAATCTTTTGATCGGCGAACGCACCGGGGAACAGATCAAGATGCAGATTGGTTCGGCCTATCCGCTGGATCGTCCTTTGACCATGGAAATTAAGGGTCGCAACCTGATAGAAGGGGTTCCCAAGACTTTAACCATTGACGATTCAGAGATCCGCGAAGCACTTTCCGAATGCATCGCCACCATCATGAATGCCATCCGCGTGGCCCTGGAACGCACTCCACCGGAACTGTCCGCCGATATCAGTGACAAAGGCATTGTCTTGACCGGCGGCGGTGCCATGATCAAGAATCTGGATAAGCGAATCCGCGAAGAAACTGGTTTGCCCGTTTCTATTGCCGAAGATCCGCTGGCGAGCGTTGTGCTGGGAACCGGTAAGATGTTGACTGATTTCAAGCTGCTACGTCGCATCGCCATCGAGTAAAGTAGAACGGAAGGGGCATTGGCGCTGCCAATAGCTTCCGCCCTCCCCACAATGGATGCAATTTTAAGCCGTTATCGCAGTTTAGCGGTGCTTGTCACCGTAATTCTGGCACAACTTGTGCTGGTGGCCTATCAGCGTAAAAGCGACAACGATATGGCATCGGTAAGGGTGTGGGCGGTGACTGCGGTAACTCCGGTGGCCCGTGTGCTGGAAAGCCTCCGCCGCAACAGCTTTGGATTTTTTCAAAATTACTTTGTCCTGGTGGATCTGCGTGAAGAAAACAAAAAGCTGAAAGATGATTTAGGGAAATTCAAGCTTGAAAATCAGTTTCTGAAGAACGAATTGCAAATGGCTGACCGTGTGCAAGCGCTCAGTAAATTTCAGGCAAAAACCCCATCCCGCACAGTCGGTGCCCGCATTATTGGTACAGGCACCGGGACAAATTCCAAAATGGTGCTGGTGGATCGCGGTACGTCCAGTGGCGTGGAACGAGGCATGGCGGTAATCACTCAAGATGGAATTGTAGGTAAAGTGGTGGCCAGCTACCCCATTGCATCGCAAGTACTGCTGATTACCGATACCAGTTTCCGCGCTGGAGTCATTTCGCAAAAAGGGCGCGTCCATGGAACCGTCAAAGGGATTGGCCAAAGCCGGGTAATGGTGGATTACATTCAAAATGAAGACAAGGTTGAAGTGGACGAAGAGTTTTTCACCTCCGGCGAAGATCGAGTTTTCCCCAAGGGATTGGCCGTCGGTAAAGCGGAAATTGTTCGTCCTGGCACTAGTTTTAAGGAAGTCCAATTTGTGCCTTCCGGTCTTCAATCCGTTTTGGAAGAAGTGCTGATTGTGATTGAAGGAGTTCATCAGAGAATTCCCGATTTTCTGCCCGGCTTGCAAAATCCGGTGGTGCTGCTAACGCCCTTGCCCCCAGGGTTGAATGAAAAACCCAGACCGCAGGAGGAGATCATCAACAGCATGAAGACCGATGCCGACCGCCTGCGGGAACGGTATACGGGAATTGGTTCCAAACGCAGCGTGGTGGGCCAGCCCGCACCGGATTATAATGCTGAACCTCCGCCGCCCAAGCCAATCACACCGGGTACGCCGAACCCCTCTGCCGCGCCTGTGAATCCAAATCCTACACCGCAAGGGGGCGCAGTGCCGAAGCGATGAGCGACTATTCCAATCAAATCCTGATTGATCGCCGGGGCAAGGACAGAGTATCGAAGTTTAAGCCCGCCGTGATGTTGCTGGTGCCACTGGCGGCGATTCTGTTTCAGGTCTACGTGCCAATGTTCTTCAAGTATCTTTCCTACTTGGAATTGCCGGTGCTGGTGACCGTTTACTTTTCGCTGATGAAGCAAAATCAGATTGTGGGCACGTTGGCTGGAGCAGCCATTGGGTTGGCCCAGGATTCGCTTGCCGACCACCCCCTGGGCATGTTCGGCATTGTGAAAACGTTGGTGGGCTATTTTGCATCGTCCTTGAGCCTGCGGTTTGATGTGGAACACCCAGGCTTGCGATTCCTGGTAGGCTTCTGCTTTTTCTGTTTCCATGAACTGTTGTATTGGATGCTTACCAGCGCCCTGCTAGGTCACGAAGGGGGCTTTGCAGCCGTCAGGACTCTGTTGGCGGGAGTCTTAAATGCGGCAGTAGCTGTTCCATTGTTCGCGTTATTGGATAAACTAAGGGAACGGCCTTAACAGGTCAATTCAAATAGTGCCTATCTTCACGGCAAAAACCCGGGACCCGCATTTCGATCTACAAGACAAGCCACAGTTACGTGACGACGATGCAAAGTTCGCCAGCAATAAAATCACAGTATTTCAATACATCACAGTAGCCATCTTCCTCTTTCTGATTGCCGGATTCTGGCGGCTTCAAGTGCAGGAAGTGACCGCTTATCGCGAAGCAGCGGACCGAAATCGTATTAAATCTTTGCCGCTGATTGCACCGCGCGGTAAAATTCTGGATCGCGACGGTCGCGTGATTGTGGATAACCACTCTACTTTTTCGGCTATTCTTTCCCGCTCAAATTTCAAGGAAGAACATTTGCCATCCATCGCCGAAGGGCTGCACATGGATATGGAAGAGATGGAAAGTCGTCTGAAACGGTTCAAGAATCAACCTAGCTATCAAACGGTTTTCATCAAGGAAGGATTGACGCCCGGTGAAATTCAATTTGTGGAATCGCATAACGATCAGGATACGTTTCCAGAACTGGAACTGATCCATTCTTCAAAGCGGATGTATCCGCAGTACGGCGTGGCCGCGCATGTTCTTGGCTATACCGGCGAAATGAGTGAAGCGGAATTGAGTACGCCCGATTTTGCACAATTCAACCAGGGCGATGTGATCGGCAAAGCAGGCATTGAGCGCTACTACAACGATATTCTGATGGGTCAGGATGGCGTGAAAAGCGTGATTGTGGACAACAAAGGTCAGATTCAGGAAACACTTTCCAACACCCAGGCTATCCCTGGCAAGACCATTCAATTGACGTTGGATTTGGATATTCAAATTGTGGCCGAATTAGTGTTGGGTGGTCGGCGCGGATCGGTAGTTGTGCTGGACCCGCGCAATGGTGAAATTCTGGCCATGGTTTCCAGCCCAACGTACGATCCCAACAAGTTCGCCGGTCGCATTCGTAAAGCCGATTGGGCGCAGATCATCAACAATCCAGACAATCCGTTGCTGAATCGCGCGATTCAGGCGCAATTGGCCCCAGGGTCAACGTTCAAACCGATCGTGGCAATGGCTGGCCTGGAAGCTGGAGTGATCACTGAAAATACGACTTTTTTTTGTCCTGGCAGTGCTACCTTTTATGGCCACACATACAAATGTCATAGCAGGCATGGCAGCGTTTCTTTGCGTTACGCTCTGGCCCAATCCTGCGATGTTTATTTCTATAATGTGGGCAATTTACTGGGCATTGATAAGCTTGCCGAATATGCCGGGATGACCGGGCTTGGGCAAAAAACGAATGTCGATTTGCCAAGTGAAAAATCGGGAATTCTTCCGTCTACGCAGTGGAAGGCACGGCAGGTTCGTACCAAATGGTTTGGTGGCGAAACAATTTCCGTGGCCATTGGGCAAGGTGCATTGATTGTGACGCCACTGCAATTGGCTGCAGCAGTAGGCGGTATTGCGGTAGGCGGCATTTGGCCCAAGCCGCATTTGTTGAAGGATCAAGCCCAAGTAGATCCGTCAAGGAAGGCTGACTGGCAACCCAACCACATCTTGAATGTTGTGGGGGGAATGTACAGCGTGGTGAATGACAACTTCGGCACAGCCACCGCAGCACGGCTTCCTGGCATTGAGTTTTGCGGTAAGACGGGAACGGCACAATTGGCGTCGAACGATTATCTAGCGAAGCACAAAGAGATTAAAGACAACGCCTGGTTCGTAGGATTTGCGCCGCGCGTGAATCCTGAAATCGCGATTGTGGCATTGTTCGAGGCTGGTGAGCATGGCAAAGATGCTTCGGTGATTGCACGAAATGTGGCCAAGGCTTATTTCGATAAGAAGGCCCGCACACGGCGTCCTCCGCAAGTAGCGTATCTCCCATTTTCACGTCGCACGGTGGACAACTAAAATCATGGCAACCTATCGCAGCTTCAAAGATATTGACTGGGCCATGCTGGTGCTCACTCTAACCTTGTGCATGATTGGGATTCTGCAAATCTACAGTGCCACCCATGATTCCATCTGGAAAGATGCCTGGTGGAAGCAAATTATTTACGTGGTTACCGGCTTAATGCTGATGTGGATCATCATGACGATTGATTACCACACGCTGTTGGGACAGGTACCAATCCTATACATAGTGCTGATAGTACTTTTAATCGTTACATTCATCATGGGTAAAAAGGTGTTTGGTGCTTCGCGCTGGATTCCCATGCCGCTGGGATTTCGACTTCAAATCTCAGAATTCGCTAAACTGGTTATTGTGTTGATGGTGGCTCGGTGTTTGACCGAGCTTAAAGGAGATACGGTCGAGCTGTGGGATTTATTACGCCTTATCGCGTTGGTCGGCTTGCCTATGGTCCTGGTTATGAAACAACCGGATCTGGGTACTTCGCTCACCTATCTTCCTGCTTTGATCGTCGGGATATTTTTGGCCGGTTTGCGCTGGCAGTACGTGTTGGGCTTTGTAGTATTATTGGCGATATCTATACCAATTGGCTGGCCTTTGTTGTTGCCCTATCAAAAGGCAAGGCTGGCAACCATGGTGGATCCTTATGCCGATCCGCATGGTACGGGGTATCAGGTAATTCAGTCGAAGATCGCGGTAGGTCAGGGGGGAATGTGGGGCAGGGGTGCGACGCACGGCACTCAAACACAGCTCCGATTTCTGCCAGTGCCGCATACCGATTTTATTTTTTCCACGTTCGCCGAAGAACATGGGTTCGTGGGAGTTGTGGTTACGATGGGTTTGTATTTTCTTTTGCTCATGCAACTGGTGCAGAACGCCCAGACAGCGCCCGACCGGGCCGGTATGTATATCTGCATGGGCGTGGCGTCGGTGTTTTTGTTTCACATCCTGGTGAACGTCGGAATGGTGGTGGGGCAAATGCCGGTAACCGGTATTCCATTGCCTCTGCTATCCAGCGGCGGATCCAGCATGTGGAGCATGTTTTTAATGTTAGGGCTGGTCAACAATGTCCGGCTACGTAGATTTGTAAATTAGCGAGATGCAAGAAGCGGCGGTTGCTCGCACGCATGGTTTTTGGGTTCAGCAGTGGATGGACTTTTGATTAGAGTCCTCTAAGTGGCGCGGAGTTTTGCTCCGCAGACAAGTATACGGTTGGTTTGGTGTTTTGAGCTTTTCTCGACCCGGCTGATTGGAACAAAGTTTTTAAGACAAAGCCACAAGGTTTGAATCCGGACTCCGTCGTGAGGATGAGCTCCTCGCCCGAAGCACGGAGATTTGCCAATGAGCAAAGAATTAGTAATCTCTTCCAATCGTCACGAAACAAAAGTGGCGGTTCTTGAAGATGATCAGTTAGTAGAACTGTTTTTTCAGCGGGCCAATGAGTATTCCCTGGCCGGCAGTATCCACAAAGGAAGAGTGACGCGGGTTCTACCCGGAATGCAGTCGGCGTTTGTGGACTTAGGTCTGGAACGCGATTGCTTCCTTTACGTCACCGATTTCTTTGAGGAAAATGACGATCTGGATGGTGTAGACGAGGCCAAGCCCGTTTCCGCCACAGCTTCCGTAGCCGCAAGCCAAAATCGTGGCGACCGTGGCGGTGAACGCAATGATCGCGGAGATCGCGGTGGCAATCGGGATCGCGGCGGTCGGGATCGTGGTCGGGACCGCAACAATCGAGATCGGGATGGCGGCGAAGCACGTCGTGGACCTGTAGAAGCTTCTTTGGCAACTTCAGATTCCATCGCAGTTGCAGCACCAGAACCCACCGAAATTGCAGTGAAGGACGAAGAAGTGCAAGCAGTGGATGGCGAAGTGGCCTCCGTTGCCGGTGTACCTGGAACCGATGACAAGGGTCGGCGCAGACGCCGCGGTCGTCGTGGACGGGGTGGATTTCCCGATTCAAAATACGCCAATGCGACCGATGCCGTTTCTGAGGAAGCGGAAGAAATCGTTGGCGGAGAGCCGACCACTTCTGAGCCTGTGGAACCGCTTATGGTTGCTGCGATTGCTCCGTCAGCGGAAGAAGTATTTCTGCTTCCCGGGGAATCGTTACGCAAATATCGCAACCCGAATGCCGCTCCTCCAGCAGATACCAGTTTCGCTCCGCGACGGCCAGTCTCTGCTCCGACGGCTGCTCCCATGGTGGAAAAGCGCGCTTCGGAAACATTTAAGGAAGTACGCTCAGTAACCCAGCTTGCTCCAGTTGTGACCCCGGTAGTTGCTGAGGTCGTCACGCCAACCCCGCCAGCCCCAATCGCCAAACTGGAATCGGAAGGACTGAGCGCAATTGAGCCAACGTTTGAACGCGAAGGCGCGCTGCTGACAAATCCAGAAATTCAGGTCATTGAAGAAAATCGTTTAGAAGCAGCCGAAGAAGCGGCCTACGCTGCCATTGAGCAGGAACACACAGCCAAAGCCGGATCTCATGAGGCGCATTCCGTAGTTCAAGCAATTGAAGATGCCGATGCCCAGGAAGCCCATCTGAACCATGCAAGTGACGACGAACCTTGCGATTCAGTGGAAGAAGATGAGCAGGAAGAAGTGGAAGGTTCTGAACCCTTGGCTGAAGGAGAAGAAGGTTCCGCAACTGCCGGTGCTCCGCTAACTGCGAACGTGCGGGATCGGGACCGGAACTCTAAGTTCCAGCAATCCCGTGGTCGGCGTGGACGTCGTGGTAGAAGTCGTAACGATCGTCCTGACCGCCCAGCAGAAGGAACTGCCGCACCGATTGGAGCAGCGGTAGAAGGCCAAGTTGCTGGCGCAGCCCCGGCGTTAGATCGAACCGAACGAACGGATCGACCCGAGCGCTCTGATCGGCCAGAACGGACAGATCGTCCAGAAAGAACTGAGCAGCGGCCGGAACGTGGGGATCGTCGTCAGAATCGTGCACCAGTTCCATCCATCACAGAATTGTTGAAGCCGGGCCAGGAAATTTTGGTTCAGGTGGCCAAAGAACCCATCGGCCAGAAAGGTGCCCGCATCACTTCGCACATCGCCTTACCGGGTCGCTATTGCGTGTTTATGCCAACCGTGGAGCACATGGGTGTCTCCCGCAAGATCGCTAGTGACGAAGAGCGTCAGCGGTTGAAGCGCATTCTGCAAACTCATCGTCAAAACTTAACTGGCGGCTTCATTATTCGCACCGCTGGCGAAGGCAAGACGGAAGAAGACATTGCCGCCGATATGCAATTCCTCCACAACCTGTGGATGGATATCAAGACCAAAGCGGAACGTCGTCCGGCACCGGTTCTGGTGCATCATGATCTGGACATCGTTCAGCGAATCCTGCGCGACCAGTTAACTACAACCTTCAAAAACATTTGGCTGGATAACGAAGAGATGTACGAATCCACTGTACATTTCGTTGAACGCTTTCAACCTGCTTTAGTCAATCGGGTACGTTTGTACACCCGTCCAGCGCCGATTTTCGATTCCTTTGGAGTCACAGCGGAACTGGAAAAAGCGCTTCGTCCCAAGGTGTGGCTGAAGAGCGGCGGTTACATTGTAATCAACCAAACGGAAGCTTTGGTGGCAATTGATATCAATACGGGTAAGTTCGTCGGCAAATCGAACCGCCTGGAAGATACCATCGTCAAGACCAATACTGAGGCAGTGAAAGAAATTGTCCGGCAAATGCGATTGCGCGATTTAGGCGGCATCATTGTGGTCGATTTCATCGACATGGATGAGCGCAAGAATCGGGCAAAGGTGATGCAGGCCTTGGAAGATGCCATGCGGTCCGATCGTGCCCCGTACAAGATTCTGCAGTTCAACGATTTCGGTCTGGTGGCAATTACCCGCAAGCGCGTCAAGCAGAGTCTGGAACGCACACTATGTGCTCCGTGTCCCTATTGCGAAGGCGCAGGCTACGTGAAGAGTGTGCAGACCGTGATTGGTGAAATTCTCACGGAAGCAATGAAGATGGCCAAAGTGTTTGACGGCAAAGACGTCATCTTGCGCGTCAATCCGGAAGTGGCCAAAGTGTTGAAATCCACTGAGACCCATTATTTGGAAGAGCTGGAAGGAATCCTGGGAAAGCCTGTGATGGTAAAGGGCGACCCGTCGGTGCACCAGGAAAAGTTCGACATGGCGTCCTAAAAAATCGGAAAATAACAGGGCAGGCGTAATATGGCCTGCCCTTGGTGTATTTAAATGAAATCCTGGATTCTACTTCTGTTGCCAGTCTTCTGTTTTGGACAGGAGATCTACGTCCGTTCCGAGTTCCAACGTCCCGCGCCAGATGGCCAAGTGCTCCCCATAGACCGCATGAATCAAAAAGGTCGCGAGATCTTGTCGCCGCCAGTTTTGCGCAACGCGTTCACTTCGTTTCATGTCACGCTGGAGGCCCCGGCAGGCACTCCGATCACAGTCTATATTGGATTAAATCCTGAAAACGCTTTGAAGGCAACTTTGTATTTGGAGAAGCACTTGCCCAGCGGAGAGCCGCAGGAATTGGAAGAAGTGAAGTTGCCGTATTCGGCTAAGATTCCCACACATGGTGCGCTGAACTTTCTACTGGATTTGTGGGTGGCCCCCGACGCGAAAGTCGAACGAGTAAAAGTGGAACCGCAGATGTGGATTCCCGATCGATGGATTACCTACCCCATGGAAGTTCGGGTGCTGGAGGTGGTAGTTCCTAAGCATACACTTTCATCACTGAAACTACCCGAGTCCGAAGCGCGGGCTGATCGAATCGCATATCCCCGCATGAGGGAATTTTTGTGCCAGGCACTAAGTTCTCCAACAGAAAAATCAGCGAGGCCCAATGTAATGTCTCTTGTCGATCGAAACGTGGCGCAGGACATAGCTTTGGCAGGAAAACTACCCAGAGAGCAAGCGGTGCAAGGGCTGCTAGGACCAACCGGGATATCGACGGCGGAGGTCTGGTGCGACAGGACGAAATCAGGTCCGCTGGAGTCCTTACCGACGGAGTGGTTTTTAAGGGTGCGTGACTTTCTATACCGGGTCGCGGTAAACTGAGGGTGAGTTTACGACTCAACCAAAATTCTTGCGAGTCTCACAAGAATAGTCTGAAAACGGAGAGATGGCCGAGTGGTTTAAGGCGCACGCTTGGAAAGCGTGTGTAGGAGAAATCCTACCGAGGGTTCGAATCCCTCTCTCTCCGCCATCTTAATCAACCCTAAAATTTGAGTTCTGCGGAAGCCTATTGTTCGTTTGGAGAAATGAGGTGGGGAAATGGTCGGGCTGGCGAGATTCGAACTCGCGACCTCTTGCACCCCAAGCAAGCGCGCTACCAGGCTGCGCCACAGCCCGACAATCGCTGTAACTTTACTATTCTAACAGCTCACGGTAACTTGCTGCAAAATTACTATTTCACAATTTTAGACTGGGTAATTCCATAGAGCATTCTCTTCACGCTGAGATCCGCTTTCACTCGTCATGGCCGCCTTCTGGCATGCCCGTTCGGTGATACAGACCAAACTCGAACTCGTCCTTAGCTATTTGGTCAAGAGCAGCCTTTCGCGCCCGGGCCGGAGTCCCGTAGAGCATTCCTTCCACGCTGAGGTCCTCATCCACGTCAGGCCAATGCACACCGTGGCCTTCGCCGAGGATTTCAAAATGATTCCGTTGCTCCGGTGAAGCACCGCACAAGCGCCACGACCAAACCAACGGAACGCTAACCACTCTGCCATCGACAAGATGGAATGTGATGAACTCATCCGTAACCGAAACATCTTTCACTCTGGAATCAACGATCACCGCAGTGCTCACGCCATGCCTCCCGTATTTGTCTCAAGCTCGTTTGAATTGTTAGCCGAATCCGATTCAGTTCTTGTGTTGAGAATCCCCGGTTGTGAGCCAGCGCAAGCGGTTCTAGCCAAAATTTGCATAACATCGATTCTCGTTGAACATGAACATGCATTGGTTCATTGCAGTCGAAACTGTAAAAGAAAAACCGGTGTGCTCCTGGAATGCCTTTTACAATTGGGATATCGCCTCATCCTCTATTTGTTAATGTACACCAACGAGGAGACTGTCCGTTGATGCCTACCCCCGGCGATATCCGCAACGGAGTTGAATCGCAGCCGTTAATGATCACGCCGCATAGATGAGTCCGGCATCCGCAAGCACGCCGTCCCGGATGAGTGGCTTTAATGCAGGCTTGACGGCCAGATCAACCCTGCGGCCAATCAGGACGGTGAGTTCGCGCATCACCGCGGATACACCCAGTAGGCCAGGGCGAGCTCCGGGTAGAAATTCGACCAGGAGGTCGATGTCGCTATCAGGCCGCATTTCCCCCCGTGCAGCGGAACCAAACAGGGATAGCTCCCGGACTTGGTGGCGTCGGCAGATCTCGGCGATTTCGGGTTCAGGTAATTCGATGCCGACAGCGATGGTCATAAGTTCAACTTTCCTAAATCCATTATGAGGCAGATCGGCGCTCACATCGGTGCTGAAATTAGGCAAAGATCAACCGGCCCTTAAGTTCAGGGATAGCACGCCCAAGTTCACGAGCTGTTTCGATCCATTGCGCACTGACCGTTTCGACATTGGCCAAAGCGTCCTGACGAGTTGGTCCGTCCGCAGCGCAACCGGGAAGTTCCGGGACTTCGGCTATAAAAGCCTGATCTTCGTTGCTCCAGTAAAGGATGACTTCATACTTTGTCACAGTCTTTCTCCTGCAAGTCCATTAACCCCACGATAATAGAGCTAAATGGTGATGCGATTCGCCTGGGACGAAAACAAAAACCGGGCGAACAAAGAGAAGCATCGCATCACATTTGAGACCGCCAAACTGGTATTTGAAGATCCAACATCAATTTCAATTCAAGATAGGGATACAGGCGGTGAACAGCGGTGGGTTAATATTGGTTGGGTTCGAGATTCGATTTTGCTGGTGGCGCATACGCGCATGTTCAATAAAGAGGAAGAAGTTATCTGGCTGATCTCAGCGAGAAAGGCTAACCCGGGAAAGAAATCTCTATGCAGAAGAAACTTAATAACACCCAACACAAAGAACTCGATATGCTTGCTCAAATGCCAGACAGTGAAATTGATTTCAGCGATATCCCGGAACTTAGGAGCCTAGCAGGTGGCGTGAGAGGTATATTCCATCGTCCCGTCACAGGAGTGGTAACAATTCGGCTGGGTGAGCCAGATATTGAGATGGCGATCAAACTGTCCCAATGGAAGGGAATCACCTATGAAACGTACATCAAGAACCTGCTCCACGAAGCATTACTTCGCGAGACGGTAGCCAGTCGTTAGTTGATGTGAAGCGCAGTGGCGTTGTTCTAACTGCGGAGCTTTCTGCAAGCCTTGCAAAAAACTTACTTCTTCCCGGCCACTTTACTTGCCGCAAACACCCGAGCTTCAGCCCGCTTCGACGCCTCCAGAACATGAGCAATATCCATGTCCCCAGATGAAACCAGCAGCTTCCGCGCCTTATCCAGCGCAGCCTTCGCCCGTTCCAGATCGATCTGATCCGGCATCTCTGCTGACGTGCACAGCACGCGCGTTGTATCTCCGTTGATCTCCACAAAACCACCGTGGACAACCACATGATGCAACGTGCCGCCTGTCTTATAACTCAACTCGCCAAAACCCAGTTCGCCGAGCAGTGCCGCATGACCTGGCAATACACCCAGGTACCCATCAAGACCTGGGATCTGCGCTTCCGTCACCGGCTCACGCGCGATGAGACGTTCCGGCGTCGTGATTTCAAGTACGAAGGTTTCCGCCATATATCCGGCTAGCCTTAGCTGCCCTTCTTCATATCTTCAGCGCGCTGCAATACGTCTTCAATCGTCCCCTGCATGTAGAATGCCTGCTCAGGAATATCGTCATATTTGCCATCGCAAATTGCCTGGAAGCTCTTGATCGTGTCCGCCAGCTTCACGTACTTGCCCTTGATGCCCGTGAACTGCTCCGCCACATGGAAAGGTTGCGAAAGGAAGTTCTGAATTCTACGAGCCCGACCGACGATCAGCTTGTCGTTGTCTGACAATTCGTCGATGCCCAAAATCGCGATAATATCCTGCAGATCCTTATAACGTTGCAAAGTCTGCTTTACTTGCTGAGCACAATCGTAATGTTCGGCACCCAACACAGCTGGATCCAAAATACGTGACGTCGAAGCCAGCGGATCAACAGCCGGGTAAATCCCCAATGCCGCGATTTCGCGCGATAGATTCGTCGTCGCATCCAAGTGAGCGAACGCCGTTGCAGGAGCCGGATCGGTGTAATCATCCGCCGGTACGTAAATCGCTTGCACCGAAGTGATGGAACCCTTCTTGGTAGAAGTAATGCGTTCCTGCAATTCGCCCATTTCTGTTGCCAGGTTCGGCTGATAACCTACGGCCGAAGGCATACGACCCAGCAGTGCCGATACTTCCGAACCTGCCTGCGTAAAGCGGAAAATGTTGTCGATGAATAGCAGCACGTCCTGATTTTCTTCGTCACGGAAATACTCCGCAACCGTCAAACCAGTGAGGCCCACGCGAAGACGCGCACCTGGCGGCTCGGTCATCTGGCCATAGATAAGCGCCACTTTCGACTTGGTGTAATCGGCGGGATCCACAATGCCCGATTCCTGCATTTCCAACCACAGATCGTTCCCTTCCCTGGTCCGTTCGCCAACACCCGTGAATACCGATACACCACCATGATGCATGGCGATGTTGTTGATCAGTTCCATGATGATCACGGTCTTGCCCACACCTGCGCCGCCGAACAACCCGATCTTGCCACCCTTGAGGTAAGGCTCAATCAGGTCGATCACCTTGATGCCGGTTTCAAGCATGGTCAACCCGGTTGCCTGTTCGTCAAATGCTGGAGCCGAACGATGAATCGGCATGTGAACCGTAGCATTCACCGGACCCATCATGTCCACCGGTTCGCCAATCACGTTCAACACGCGACCCAAAGTCTGCTTGCCCACAGGCACCGTCACCGGCTTGCCCAAGCTCACCGACTTCATGCCGCGAACCATACCATCAGTAGGCTGCAACGCAATCGTACGGACACGATTCTCGCCAATATGTTGCGCCACTTCGCAAATAATGTTAATGGGCGTGGGAACGTTGAAGCCTTCGCTGGTGATGCGAATAGCAGTGTAGATAACTGGAACCTGACCTTCAGGGAACTGAATGTCCACTGCCGGTCCGGCGATTTGAATGACTTTACCAACGACTTCTGACATAGAAAACTTTCTCCTCGAATCGGGCGAGCGCTATTCGAGCGCCGACGCGCCGCTGACAACTTCGATAATTTCGCGAGTAATACTGGCTTGGCGTACGCGGTTCATCACCAGCGTCAACCGTTCAATTACATCGGCCGCATTGGAACTGGCCGAATCCATAGCGGTCATACGGGCTGCATGTTCAGCGGCCGTCGATTCCAAAACCGCTTTGTACAACTCCACTTCCACGTAACGCGGCAACAACGCACTCAGCAGCTTTTCCGCAGGCTGTTCGTAAATATAATCCTTGGCTACGGTGCCTTCCGGTAACACGATGGGAAGCAGCCGCCGCACGTCCAGCTTCTGCGTCATCACACTTTTGAATTCGTTGAAGATCAGGTAAACCGCATCTACTTCCGCATTCGCATAGCGGGCAATGATCGATTGCGCAATTGCTTTCGTATCTTCGTAGGTGCACTTCTTAGTTAGGTTGTAGTGCTCACCAGTAATGGTGACACCACGCTTCTTGAAATGATCGCGCCCCTTGCGTCCAATGGCTTCCAGTTGCATGCCAATGCCTGGCTTTTCGTCCATGAACTTCTGCGCACCACGAATCAGGTTAGTGTTCAAGGCACCAGCCAAACCGCGGTCAGCAGTAATCAGAATCACCTGAATATTCTTTTCCGGACGTTGCATCAACAGTGGATGAGTCACGTCCATGCTCTTCGATGCTGCGGCCACGTTGCCCAACATATCTTTCAGCGAATTGGCATACGGGCGCGCCGCAATCACCGATTCCTGCGCACGACGCAACTTCGCTGCCGAAACCATTTTCATGGCCTTGGTGATCTGCTGCGTGTTTTTTACCGACCGGATTCTTCGCCGGAAATCGATCAAACTGGGCATGGCAGCTTTACGCCTTATTCTCCGCCAGAAAGCGTTTCTTCGCGTCTCCAATCGCCTTGATCATTTCAGCCTTCAAGGCATCGTCAATATTTTTCTTATCGCGAATCGTCGGCAGAATGTTGGGATACGAATTTTCTACAAAGCGGTGCAATTCTTCTTCAAACTTACGGATGCCTTCCACTGGCAGTTCATCCAGCAACCCATTGGTTCCAGCAAAAATACTGAGCACTTGCTTTTCTACCGACATGGGCGAGAACTGACCCTGCTTCAACAGCTCTACAAGACGTTGACCACGGGCCAACTGCTTTTGCGATGCCGGATCAAGATCGGAACCAAACTGTGCGAAGGCAGCCAGCGCGCGATATTGTGCCAGATTCAAACGAAGCGAACCGGCTACCTGACGCATGGCTTTGATCTGCGCACTGCCACCGACGCGACTCACCGAAATACCCACGTTGATCGCAGGACGCACGTTTGAGTTAAACAGATCGGCTTCCAGGAAAATCTGACCATCGGTGATTGAAATCACGTTGGTTGGAATGTAAGCGGAAACGTCGCCTGCTTGCGTTTCAATAAACGGCAGAGCAGTCAGCGATCCGCCAGTCTTCAATTTAGCAGCACGTTCTAGCAAGCGGCTGTGAAGATAAAACACGTCGCCAGGGAACGCTTCACGTCCTGGAGGACGGCGCAGCAACAGCGAAATTTCACGATACGCCGCAGCATGCTTCGAGAGATCGTCATATACAACCAGAACATGTTCGTCTTTATCGCGGAAATATTCGCCCATCGCGCAACCGGAATACGGTGCAATGTACTGCATAGGTGCGGGATCGGACGCTGTAGCAGCCACAACAATGGTGTACTCCATTGCGCCATTGCGTTCCAAAGTCTGCACCACTTGCGCAACTGTTGAACGCTTCTGACCAATGGCGACGTAAATACATTTCACGTCCCCACCCTTCTGGTTGATGATCGTGTCAATAGCAATGGTGGTCTTGCCCGTCTGGCGGTCACCGATGATCAATTCGCGCTGGCCGCGGCCAATCGGAATCATACCGTCAATCGCTTTAATGCCGGTCTGCATTGGCTCTTTCACTGGGCTGCGATCAATAACGCCAGGGGCCAGACGTTCAATGGCCAGGAAGCCATCGTTCTGAATGGGTCCCTTGCCGTCGATCGGAGCACCTAGCGCATCCACAACGCGACCGAGGAAGCCATTGCCCACAGGAACCGACATAATGCGGCCTGTGCGTTTGACTTCATCGCCTTCTTTGACGTGATGGAAATCGCCCATTAACACTGCGCCCACCTGATCTTCTTCCAGGTTCAACGCAATGCCCGTCACGCCGTGCGGGAATTCGATCAGTTCGCCCGCCATGACGAGTTCCAGACCGTGTATACGGGCAATTCCGTCACCGACCGAGATTACCGAACCGGTCTCGGAGACGTTTACCGCTTTATCGTAATTTTCAATTTCGTCCCGCAGTACGCGAGCGATTTCATCTGCCCGAATTTGAGCCATAGTTTCTTATCCGAATTACTCAGCCACTAGCTTCTTGCGCAGGCCATCCAATGTGCCACGCACTGAGCCGTCATAAATTGTTGATCCAACACGCACCATGACCCCGCCAATCAATTCCGGGTTCACAGCAAAATTACCTTGCACTTTTTTACCAGTGCGCCGCTCTAAAGATTCC
>JANXSF010000014.1 GCA_025352795.1 Acidobacteriota bacterium | reverse complement strand
GATTCCCACATTCCCACCGCCTCGACTGCGGTTGTGTTGTGCCTTTACCAATCCAAACAACAAAACAAGAAAACAAGAAAACACAAAGGAGCCCGGTCTAAAGGCCGACCTTCAGGCTCATCCTTCGATGAGAATATGCTATAGGTTGCGGGAATGACGTCTGGTCGCCGGATCAAGA
Source organism: Acidobacteriota bacterium (assembly GCA_025352795.1). Classification (GTDB taxonomy): domain Bacteria; phylum Acidobacteriota; class Terriglobia; order Bryobacterales; family Bryobacteraceae; genus JANXSF01. Next base: position 50,209 of record JANXSF010000014.1, on the reverse strand, counting down.
CGATCTTCTCACGCTCGAAGTAGCTTCTTATGTTATTCGGTGCTGACGACATCGGTCAAAGCAATCCAATAGAAGGTGTCGGCAAAAAGCGAGGTCATGACTCGCGTTTGGGCCAGCCGTAGATGTAGTGGTCAATTGATTTCAAATCTGTCGAAACTAGGATAAAGTGCCAGATGGCTCTGCCTCCGTTTCGCATCAGGGTTAAAGGGTAATTCAGGCTGACCGGGTTTGTTATAGTGTGGCAGCATGATACCTCCGTTTGCGCTTACTGTTCACCAATCAGGAAAATGGCGAGCCGCAGTATCGGCGAAGGTGCATAATGAATCAAGTTTTCCGTAAGCATTGCCAAGCCCCGACAGCAGCGGCGGATCGAGAGATTAAAGAAGGCGGTGGCGGGCCGCGAAGCAAAACAGTCCGCGAAGAGTTGACAGTTCATGATTCCCGGAGTCAAACAACACATGGCTAATCGCCAGGCAAGTGTATTCGGAGTACTTTCAGCAATGGTCATGCTCGCTTGGTTGCTAGCATCATGCGGAGGCAGCCAATCAAAGGCAAGCCCTCTTATAGTTATGACTTTTCAATGCCCGGTCGGGGAATGCGAGGTTCCAGAGTCCATGATGATCCTTGTGCTGCACCAAACGGACACTCCTGGCGACAATGTTGTTGTCGATAGTTCCACAAGAAGGCGCACTTATCAAGATGCGGTTCGCTCCAGAAAGATTTTCCGAGTTACAAATGGAACAAGGGCCACGAGTGTGTACACGACGCCGGTTTCCACCAACACGACTGCGCGGTATTCGGTAGTCAAGATCCTTGATGGACCGCATGCTGGAAGGTCAGCAATTACACAGATGGCCCATTAGCAATGGAGGCGCTCAATTAATATCGAAATACTGGGTCGAAATACTGGGTCAGCCTGAACTTACACCTTTTCGACTTACCAATAAAGAGGCAGCCCTCACTGGCACAATTTCGTGTTTATCCACGAATGCAAAAAAGGACGGTTTTACGGCTCTTTAGGCGAGTTTTGGCGTGCATACCGAGGATATCGCTTTGTGCGCGCTCGCAGATTGCGACTTGCCTTGCCAACTGTTACTTGGGGTTCACTCGCAGTCGGATGTTGAACAAAGCCATAACTTATTCAAACTAAAAACCTTTTGCGATTAACTCCAAATCCGCCGAAACTAGGAATAGTGCCAGCTTGCTCTGCCTCCGTTATAAATCATGGTAAAAGGGTAAGTTCAGGCTGACCCAGTTCTTCGACCCAGTTCTTCGGCAAGGTGGGATCCGTTCATGAAAGTCCTCCCTTCAACGCAAAGTCTTTGCATCATAATGGATTACCTAGTTTTAGAAGGAAATCCAATTTTCGTCAACAATAGGGACTCGAGGTCTCTGACCCCATGTTTGGGACCCCTGACCCCATGTTTGGACCCCATGTTTCCGGTGCAATTCACTACCAACATTGAACAACAACCGCAAAAACTTCTCCGGTTCGATATCCTCGGCAGGAACCAGTGCCACCACACGCATGCCGTCTGGCGCTACGTCAAAAGCTCCGAAAAAGTCTGCAGTCCGGGCCTTTGACCAGTACCGTGGCTTTTCGGCCAGGAACGAATCACCACGCTGCCGGTAAGCCACCGCCTGAATGCGCTGATCGGTGCTCTGAAAGAACAAATCACGCCCATTCGGCGACCAAATGGGGGCAAACCCGCCTACATTCGAGACTTGCCATTTGCCTTGCTTCGCTCCCCCTTCCGGCATGAATGGTGCCACATAGGTTTCAAAGCGGCGGGATTCATTAGAGGTATAAGCCAGCCAACGTCCATCGGGCGAGATGACAGGCCGCCCTTTCGAACCTGCGTGTTCCAACAAAAGCCGGGGTTTGCCCAACTTTAGCCCGCCGGCTGGCCTCTCCACCGGAACAACCCAGAGGTCCGAATCTGGCCCAAGAGGCCAGAAGGTCAGCCATTTTCCATCACGGGAGAAATCCGAAGGGCCGGAATTTGGACTGACCCCCTCCAAACGCTCCGGCTTCCCGCTTCCATCGGATCGCATCCAGGACAGCGAATTTCCCGACCGGAATGCAAGGAACTCTCCGTCTGGCGTCCACGTTGGAAGCAGGTCAGCTTCGCCAGAAAACGTCAAGCGCGTAAACGTCTGCCGGATTAAATCATAGACCCAAAGATTTTGCTTCCCTTGTTCGATTAGCGAAACAGCAAGGCGTTTTCCGTCGGGGGAAAGCCTGGGGCTGGTGTATTTGCCGGGTTTAACCGGCAGCGGTTGGATTTCGCCAGATGACAATAGCCACACCGGGATTTTATTGAGGGCTGTGCTTTTGTAATAGACTAAAGAACCGGAAGCGCTCAGGTCGAAATCCGCGCGTAAATTTGTATAAGCGACTTCCTCCACAAGAGGCATGGGAGGCCCCGTCAGTTCAAGCCGATCCAGATCCATCGGCGCAGCAAATAGAGTTCCCCGCTGATGGTAGACCAAGTATCCGCTATCGAGGTACATTCCCTGAAACGAATCTTCCACCAGCGTTTTTTGCCCCTTCGGAGTCAGCACCCGCAGCGACCCACGAAAAGTTCCGTTGGCTGCTCCGAACAGAAGTCCCTTACCACCTGGAAGCGATCGTGGCCATAAATGGATACCCTGGCCGGCGGGGTCGGCTTTGGAATCTGTGATCCGTACCGCCGTCCCTCCCGAAGCGGATATCCGCGAAAGTCCGCGTGCGTGATCGATCGAAGCTACAATGTATCCGTCATCACCCCAAGTTCCCCCACCCGCCGATTCGGTCTCGCAAAGCGTGACTGCCCCGCCGCCTTCAACAGGCATTTTCCTCAACTTGTTGTTGGCGAAAAAGGCCACCCAACGGCCGTCCGGCGAAAAGAAGGGGAAAGATGCCCCGTCGGTTCCAGGAATTATACTAAACTTCCCTTCGTCAAGGCGGCGGATAGCCAATGAGCCCTTGGATATAAACGCAATGTGTTTTCCGTCGCGCGAAATGGCGGGCTGAGAGATAGGACCAGATCCAGCATCCAAATCCACATGGATTAAAGGGCTTTCTTCGGCTGGCCGGTTCAGATTGTGCCGAGCCATCCACGAACCTGCGGCTACAATTAGCCCGAGCATGGCAGCAGTAATCCACGGCAATTTTGGCTTCGGCAGAGGCTTGGCCAATACAGGTGGCTGCTCCATCACCCAGGATAGGGCGCGCTTCAGATCTAGCGCGCTTTGAAAGCGTTCGCCAGGGTCCTTCGCTAAGCAAGTCGCGATCACGCGCATAAGCGGCGCGGGCAAGTCCAGTGGCGCTGGTTCGCGTTCCAGGATCGCCTCCTTGACAATAGCAGTGGTCTCACCTTGAAATGCCGGTCGGCCGGAAATCATCTCATAAAACACACACCCGAAGGCGAAAATATCAGTGCGGGCACTGGCGGGCGCCCCGTGTAACTGCTCCGGAGCCATGTATTGCAATGTGCCGGGCGCGGCAGTGGCATCAGCCGGTTGCTCCAATCCCAATTCGAGTAGCTTGATGCCTTGCCTGGTAACGATGATGTTGGCGGTCTTAAGTTCGCCATAAGTGATCCCCTTGCGATGCGCGGCATCTAACGCATCCAGGATCTGGCCTGCATATTCCGCAGCTTGACCCAACGGCAGCGGACCACTTATGGTTTCATCCTCCACCAGATCAACCCGCTTTGCCGGATCCGTTTCCTGACCAGCACCAGAATGGGAGTTTGCAGTGGTGATGGGACCAACGAACCGGTAGCCCCTACCGGACACCGTTTGGATATAGAGGGGATTTTCCGGGCTGTCTCCAAATGCCCGGCGCAGTTTCCGGATCGCCGTATTGATGCTGTTGTCCACATCCAGAAAGCGATCTTTGCTCCAAACAGTTTCGATGATCTCATCGCGAGTCACCAGTTGTCCCTTGCGCCGAACAAGGAGAAAGAGAACGGCCATAGGGATGCGTTCCAGCTTAATAGGCGCACCGGCGCAAGTTAGTTCATGTGCCTCGAAGTCAAGATTGAAATTTACCTGATCCATGCCTATTTGAACGCTAAGTGCAATTGTCCCACAGGGATTCAGGTGAAATACAGATTCTCTACAGGTTCTCTCCATGGTGGTATTGGCTAGTGTGCTGCATGATCAATCGGCGGGTGGTCAACACCCCAACCTAAGGAGATTTACCAAATGAACAAGTACGTATATGTCCGGCTAGCTTCGTTCCTGCTTTCGGCCGTCAGTCTTTGCGCACAGGCAAACCTGGAGGCCCCTTGCAATAACTTAAACCTAAAGGGAGCTTTTGGGGTCATGGTGAACGGAACGGCTCCTGCTTCAACCGTTTTGCCCGGGATCCCAAGCACTGCTATAGGCACGCTTGAACAGTTTCTGACGGTGGTTGTTCACAACTTTGATGGAGAAGGTGGTTTTACGCAACTGGAAAACGCGAAAGGCTCCCTCAGTGGTCCAGTGTTGGGGCGGGCCGGCGCTGGAACTTACACTGTTAACCGTGACTGCTCAGGCTCGTACAGCCTTTTCATTCCTGGATTGTCGTTCCCTGTAGTTGTGGTGCGCTTTGTGATTGTCGATGGTGGCAAGGAATTCAGAGGAATCGTGTTCACTCCTCAAGAGGCAATGGTCACCGCCAACGGACGCAAGATGCACTAGGGGTTTTCTTCAGTATCGAATGATGGAAGTCCACCCATACCAGCTTGACCGGTTATGGGTAGACTTCCGGTTTGGTATGGCCGCCGACGCCATGGGAAGCGCACGATCAGGTTGGACCCATAGCAGTGTTGTAGCATAAAGCCAGAGGATACCCTTCATCCAATGTGGAATACTGGGTCAGCCTGAACTTACACCTTTTCGACTCACCAATAAGGAGGCAGATCTGACTGGCACAATTTCGTGTTCACCCAGAGATGCAAAAAAGGCCAGTTTTACGGCTCTCTAGGCGAGTTTCGGCGTGGGTACCGAGGATATCGCTTTTATTCGCGCTCGCAGATTCCGATTTGCCACGCCATCGTTCCTTGGGGTTCGCTCGCAGACGAATATTAAATTAAGCCATAACTTAATCAATCTAAGCACCTTTTGTGATTGTCTTCAAATCTGCCGAAACGAGGAAACGTGCCAGATGGCTCTGCCTCCGTTTCACATCATGGTTAAGGGGTAAGTTCAGGCTGACCCAGTTCTTCCTTCTCCAAGTGCTTTGTGCCATCAAAATATTCCGCCTCCAGCAGTGGATATTTTTCTCTTCACTGACGATAGATCTATTTACAGCCCTTCCTGGTGCTGCTCAGGTGTTTAATTCTCCGCTGAGTTGCTGACTTCCGCGGATGGCAGGAGTTCTGATGTCGAAAACGAAAATATTAACGTTCCGCTACCCCAAATCCTTACGGATTGCCGTTAGCCTTTTAGGCTTCATCCCCTTGTTGATTCTTGAAGGGATTATTGTCGGGAATATTCAACTGGCACCGGGGGGTATGTCGCGAGTTTGGGCCTTCCTTGCCTGTTCCTTGATCCCCTTCCTGGTGGTGAATATTGTTTTCACCGAACTGAAGCTTGAGGAAGACAAAATCTCTCTTCGCCGCATGTTTTGGACCAAGGCATTTACCTGGTCGGAAATTGAATCGGTGGAACAAAAGCCCACTCTCCATCGCCTGAATCTGCATAGCCAACGGGGCGTTTTGTCCATTCACAAACAGTTTAAGGATTATCCACAGTTGTACAGTATTCTGCGCCATCGTATTGCCAAAGACGCTTTTGGGCCTCCTCCAAAGGAACCCCTCTCCATTCGTTCTTCCCTGGTACGGCGCATGTTTTTCATGGTGCCACCGCTGATTGGGGCCTTGGGATACTCCTACTCGCGATTCCCGCATCAGGAATCCATTGCATATTGGTTCTACGGGTTCGCCTTGTTGATGTTGGCGGCCTCGGGATACTGGGTGCTGTTGCGCATTGAATTGGAGTGCAACGAACTGCGCCTGGTTTACCCTTGCCGCACCGTTCACCATCCAATTAAGAATCTCAACGAGATCAATGTTGTGCAGCGATTCCAGGAAATTGCTCTGCGCTTAAATCTGTCCGGTAAGCCGGTTGAGATCGGAGAATCGCAAATGATTTTGGCACCAGAAGAGCTGGCGTCCACATTGGAAGCGCGCCATGGATCTAAAGTGCGCTATCTCTAGTAAGAGATGCTGATTGATCCTTCCGCGCAGATTTCCCCACTTGCCCGAGTGCACCCGGAAGCGCGGATTGGTCCACAGACCGTTATCGGCGATTTTTGTATTGTCGAACAAGATGTGGTTGTTGGTGCCAATTGTGTGCTGGAACCCTACGTTTTCTTGAAACGCTGGACCACTCTGGGCGATGGCAATGAAATTTCAGCCCATACTGTGCTTGGTACCGATCCGTTAGACAAAAATTTCACGGGGGAGCGCAGTTATCTAACGTTGGGGCACAGAAACAAGATTCGGGAGCACTACACCATTTCCCGCGGCACCAAGCCGGAATCTTCCACCATCATTGGGGATGACAATTACGTGATGACGTCGGGCCACATTGCCCACAACGCCATCATCGGGTCAGGTTGCACCATCGCCAGTTGTGCACTAGTGGCTGGTTACGTGGAAATTGAGGATCAGGCATTTGTTTCCGGCGGCGTGGGCATCCACCAGTTTTCCAGGGTCGGGAGGCTGGCCATGGTGGGGGGCAGTGTGCGGGTGAACAAAGATGTACCTCCATTCTTCCTTTACAGCGGACTTTATGTAGCACCCGTTGGGTTAAACAAAGTGGGATTGCGGCGTTCGGGGTTTACGCAGGATCGAATTGCCCGACTGAAGCTGGCGTATCGAACTCTGTATCAATTAAATCTGAAACTTAAGGATGCTCTGCAGCAACTGGAAACCATTGGTGGCGAGGACGTGGATTATCTGGTCGCCTTCATCCGTCGGTCAAAACGCGGCATCTGCCGACCAGACGTGGGGTTAAAAGACCGCTCCCCTAGCGGTCACGGCTCTGTAACGCACTGATTCTATAGAGCCGTGACCGCGAGGGAGCGGTGTTTCAAAGGCCTGAAGAGAATTCAAATTAAAAATAGTTACATTTTCCTGTTCCGTTAAGGTTTTACATCTGTCCTAATATCCGTGCAGCGTTACAGTTATAATCGCAACTATGGACAAACTCTCCGACGAGGAACTGATTGCCCAGTTCCGTGCACGGGGATCTCAAGCAGGCGACCCGCATCTGAACCTTCTATTTCAGCGCAACTACCAGAAAGTATCGCTCTGGTGCCTGCGATTTACCGGGAACAAGGAATCAGCCGCCGACTTGGCTCAAGAAGTTTTTCTCAATGTTCACAAACACTTGGAATCTTTTCGCGGCGATGCGAAATTTTCTACCTGGCTTTTTACGGTAACGCGGAATCATTGCCGAAACCGTTGGCGGTCCACACAGGCAGCACCCGAACAATCTATGGAACCTGCTTTGGAACTGGTCATGGCCGACACTTCGCCGGATGCTCATGCGCAACTGGAAAGCTCGCAATTAACCAATCTGATGCGACAGTTCATGCAGGAATCGCTGGAACCGACCGAACAGCGTGTGATGACGCTGCATTATGTGGACGAAATGCCTTTAGATGCAATCACGCGGCTGTTGGGATTAACCAACTCCAGCGGAGCAAAAGCGCACGTAGTCAGCGCCAGACGCAAATTGAATGCGGCCGTGGCTCGATGGAAAGAGGGGACACCCAATGCCAACCCATGACGGGGAGAACGAATTAATGCGCCGGGCACTTGAAGTCACTGCCGATTGTCCGCCTCTGGATGAATTGGTGCATTCTACCCGCCCACTTCAAATTGAGAATCATTTGAAGGAATGCGCCCATTGCAAGAGCGAACTGACGCTTTATCTTGAGTTTGAAGCGGCTGAAGCGCGTCCCGAAGAAGTCGCCGACCTGCGGTTTGTAGCTGCGAAAACAGCGAAAACGGTGCAATCGGCCATTGCCCCGGCTCCCTGGTGGAAGCAGATTTTCGCTCCACAAGTTTCGTTTGGAATGGCGGCCTTGATGGTTGTTGTGGCTGGCACCATGCTTACTCGCAATGCCAGTACCCCGGAACCGACATTCCCTGGCGACATTCCTAATGTATCCACCTTACGTGCCACAAGCATTCAACTGATTGAGCCAATTGAAGATATTAATCTTACTCCATCTTTGTTCCGATGGGAGAAGTTAACAAGCAGTTCCGCCTATCGGGTGATAGTATTTGAAGTGGATCATGTGGAATTATGGAATGGAACCAGCACCACTACCGAACTGGTTATTCCGGAATCGCTCAAAAAACAGTTGTTGCCAGGCAAGACCATCCTATGGAAAGTGATCGCCTACGACGGCCAAGGTAAGCAAATAGCGGACTCAGAAACACGGAAGTTTCGAGTCGCTGTTAAGTAAGGCAAAGTTAAATAAAATAATTAAGTAAATCATCGGAGATTGATTATGAGTTTCATTCGTTTTCTAGCACCTTTCATTTTAATTAGCACCGTTCTGATGGCCAGCGGAAGCAAGCCCGTTGTAGGCGGTGGAGGTGGAACCCCAGGCGTTCTCTCTCTACGGCTGAGTAGCGAAACGGCCCCGGCAGGTGGTGTGGTGCAGGTGAAGTTGCTGCTTACAGAACCCTCTCCCATTTCTACCGGCAAGGTGAACTTTGTATACGATACAGCCATGTTCAGCGATGTTTTGGGCATTAATCTGATTGCTCCTGGCGGCGATGTAAGTGGCACTGCCATTGTTTCCAACGGACGGCTGAGCCTGCACTTCACTTCACCGAACGGCACCTTTGGGACCGTACTTGGCTACCCCATTTTGACCATCGCAATGAAGATTCGCGCAGACAAGTTTCCAGGAAGTGCATCCTTTGTAAGTCTCAACACCAGTACTTCTGTCTTTTCAGGCTTGCTAGGAGCTACGCTGGCATCCACCATCAAGCCGGGCTTGATCACGGTAGGCACCAACCCAGCCGTCTATAATGTGTTGCCAGGCGGCGGCAAAATTAAAGCAGGGGACCCAATTACAATCGTTGGCAGCGGCTTCGATAAAGGCTCCAAAGTTACCCTGGATCCTGCCGGTGCAATTCTAACTCAGTTTGTGAATTCCAATACCCTGATCCTCACCAACAAAGCTGATTTCCAATTGGACGGAGCGCGCGTGCGCATTAACAATCCTGACAAAACCAGTGTGGAATACTATTCTTACCTGCGTGGGCAATCTTCTGGAATCAGCACCGATGCGGTGTTGGCTCAAGCAGTCCCCTTGTTTTCCGGCAGTGAGTATAGCCTGGTTGAAGTTCCTACAGCGAACCCGGCTTTCGGACAGAATCAGGATACAGGCATCGCCCTTGAAAATGCCACGGCAACTGCCGCCGATGTACGATTGCAAATGACCGATGCCTTCGGGGTGAAATTAGGTGAGACACTAGTGCAAGTACCGGCTTATATGAAGATGACTCGCACCGTGCAGGAGCTTTTTGGAGTGAAGCCCACAGTAGTCAGTGTGGTCAAAGTTCGCTCTTTAATTCCCGTCCGTGTGCTGGGTATTTTGATTGACCAAACGGCGCTGGATGTTTACCCCATCAACGTCTTCGGCGTACCAGTTCCATAAGCCCGCAGACGAACAATAAGCCAGCCCCTAGCATCATCATTTGGCCAACAGATACCACTCGTCCCAACGGACTAAATCCATCCCCTGTTAAAACAAAGGCACCCCAATATTGGGGTGCTGCCCACTTCGTCCCAGAGTGCAGAAATCGTAATTTAGCTTCGCGCAAGGCATGTGCTTTGGTCTCTCCCTGACTCAAATGAGTGTAAAAGATTTCCATGAAATGGGCTGTTGCGGCGTCATCCACTCGCCACAATGTAGTGATAGTGGATCGGGCTCCAGCAGTAAGAAATGCCCGCCCTAAACTCATCACTCCTTCGCCTTTTACAAAGCGCCCGCGCTCTGTTTCGCAGGCAGAAAGGGTGGCCAACTCCACACCTTTTAAGTCCAGATTATAAACCTCGTTGAGGAACAGATATTCGCCGCGGGCGAACAGCAGTCGCGATCGGTCGGGCTCTTCTTCATTGGCTGCGCCGTGCGTGGCAATGTGCAGCAACTGAACCCCTGCCGCGCGTCCCAGGTATTTTTTATCGGCATCCAAACCGTTTCTAACTTCCACCCTGCCCGATAAAAGGCGCGGTAGCGATGCCGTCTCTTCCGCTGCGTAGCTTAATTGCTGCCATCGTTCATCTCCCGGCAAAAGCGTTGCTGTCCCCGCTGCAGGATTTCCAAACGCCAGCGCTTGCCTTTGCCAGGGCCATAGCCAACCTCTGCGTGGGGATTGCGTATCAAATTGCGTATCCACCAGCAAAGCCGCCGCCGGAACATGCGCGATTTCAAATCGTTCAATCAGCATCTGATTTGATTGCCAGGGCAGCGTGTCCATGGACTGGGAACTTTGCTGACCATCGGCGATGATCCACAACCGCTCAATGCCCTTGTCTGGAAAACTGCCCAGGCCTGCGCCTTGGCGAGTGATCCACAGCATTAACGGGTTTGGCGCATGTGCCCAGTAACTCCACACCGCGGTCTTGTCATCCAGGTGTTGCTGAATGTCGCGGATTGTGATGGTCGGCATAATTACAGCGCGCCGTAACTGATCTTGAAACATACGCGCCCGGGCCCGTTCCATCAACTCCAAAATACGATCCAGAGGCGGCTGCGGCAATGCTGCCAGCTTGGAAATTAAGCCGTCATACACGTCGCGTTTATCGGCCAGAAATTCCGGTCGCAGCGTGCGTGATGCCAAGTTCAATCGCATACCTTCAATGATCCGCAGCGCCTCAGTTTCATACTCAATCGCTTTTTCCGGAGCGGCCACGCTGGCCATTCCATGCAGCGCTTTCCACTCATCGTCAGGGGCTTTTATTTCCGACGCTAAAGCGCGGGCCATGCTCCAATCCGAGGCGGCACCAGCGGGATCTTTCATCTGCGATTTCACTTCAGCTCGATATAAATACGCCTGCATCAGCTCACGCCGATCCTTACTGGCAATGGTTAGCGCAACCAGTCGATCGAACCCAGCCAGTGATGCTTTGTAGTCTTTTAAATCCAATGCTCGGGCAATGGCTGAATTTTTCTCCACTAGAATCTGCCCATCGCGATGCTGCTGTTTGGCGTAAAGAACCCTAGCTTGCGCGTAGAAAGAAAGCGCCTTGTAAGGATCGCCTAAGCGGCGGTAGAGCGTGCCTTGATTGGTCAACAATCGAGCTTCTTCGCTAGGAGAAAGCGAACCAGGCTGACCGCGCATTTCCTTGTAAATGGCCAGCGCCGCTTCAAAGCGACCCAGTCGTTGGAAAAGCACTGCTTGATTTGCAAGAGTAAGTGGCTGTTTTTGTATCTTGTCGGCAGCTTGATAAGCAGAGAACGCATCCTGGTAGCGACCTTGAAAATAGCGTGCTGCCCCAATGTTATTCCAGCGCCGAACCTGATATAGCTTAGAACCGGTAGCTTCATCCAGCGCCAGCGCCTTCTGGTAGTTACTCACTGCATCATCATATTCGCCCAGGTAAAGATGGGCCAGACCAATGCTGTTCCAGGCAAGGGCTTCGGACTTTTTATCGTTCCCCGCACGGCACAGTTCCACCGCTTGGGCACCTAACGTTTGAGCCTTTTTATAGCTGCCTGCGGACACTTGGGCATCGGCATCATTGGCCACCGATTCGCAGGTCTGGGCAACAAGTGGAAGTCCGATCAGAATAAGAACGGCCAACCGCATGAATTACACCGCTTCAGAAAGGCTGGTGAACGGGAAATCTTTCACCACCATAGATGGGGCAATCATGCCTTGCCCTTCGCCACCGCGGACCCGAACCGGCTTACCCAATGCAACTGCGTTTTGCAACATGCGCACAGGGCTTTCATTAAAACGGAAGTTCACCACGGGTCCGGTTACCTTCCCGTTTTCAATCAGAAATAAACCATCGCGAGTAAGTCCAGTAAGTTGCACTGTCTGCTGATTCACAGATCGGATGTACCAGAAACGAGTAACTAACAATCCGCGCTCCACACTGGCGATTAGTTCCGCCAATGACTTACTGCCGCCTTCTAACACTAAGTTGCCTGGAAATGGAGTGGGTTCCTTACCTGCGCTGCGGGCATAATAACGGTCGTAGAAAAGTGATTTAACCACCCCTTTTTCCACCCAGGTTGCATTGCCCGCGGGCATGCCAGCGCCTCCGCCACCACCGCCGCGCCCACCACCGCCGCCTCCACCAAAACCCCCGCCACCACCCCAGGGCAATACGGAGTAGAGCTTGTTTTTGGGATCAGTACGCAAGGTGATGAAATCGGGAAACAGCTTGTCGCCCAGCAGCGTTCCTCCACCCTTTTTGCTAAGGAAACTACGACCTTCTTCCGCAGCGCGGGCTTGCATGCTGAAGCCCATCAACTGCACCAAATCACCTACCGCAGTCGGTTCCAACAGTACGGTGTACTTGCCGGGATCCAGCTTCTTAGGATTCTTCCATTGCAAACATTTTTCAATAGCCGTCTTGCCCACAATGGCCCCGTCAATGTCCTCAATCTTCACCGCAGGCTGGCTGGCCCAACCAGAGCTGCTGCCATCGGCATTGCGAATGGTGGTGGATAAGTAGGCATCGGTAGTGCGACCGTAGCCGAAGTTACCTTTCTTGTTGGCGATGGCTGCCGTTGAAGCAGCACGTTCAAAGAATCCTGCGGCAACCAAGCTAGAGGATTTTGCCCCTTCAATGATAGACTGTACATGCGGAATCATCACCTGATTGCGGGCGGCAGCGGTGGACGTGGCGTAGTTTTCAATGTCAGGATATTTTTGGGCATCCAATGGCTCTTCGCGTTCCGGGTTGGCTGGGGAAATGCGCGCCAAAGTCTCCGTCTGTTGCACCGCGGCTTTCAGCGAAGCATCGTCGAATTCATCCAGCGTGGTGCTCCCTGTTTGGCCATCCTTCACTGAAGTGATGGACATGGATTGCGATACTGTGAATCCAGAGGTGGTAATGCCATTCAGCGCAAAGCGGATAGAAGCACGCTCAGAACTGGAGATGCTGATATCGCACTCCGGGAAGGTGGAAAAGGACAGCACCTTTTCTACGAGTTTTTGCGCTTGCTCTTTAGTAATCAATGGTGAACCACTCCTGTTCCTAAATTCCGTCTAATCTCACTTAGTCAGTCTGAATGACATTGATCTGCCGGAACCGCGTAGGTGAGCAGCCATGACTTACTGAGTTACTCTGTGCTGGTTCCCCTTTCCCGTCATTCGTAGCACCCCATTGTTGCCAATAAGCGGGCCCGGCGATGAGGTCGCAAGCCTGCCAGAAATCGGTGGTGCGAGCCTGGTAGCCTACTTGAGAAATCATGCCTGCTTTTTTACCATTCTTGATGGCCCAGTATGCATCGCCGCCAAATTGGAAATTGTAGCGCTGCTGGTCAATGGAAAAGCTGCCATCGCCGTCAATCAAAATGCCATCGTCGATGCCTGAAATCAAGTCATCCAGCGTAGTTGTAGGCTTGCCCGGTTCCAGCCAAACATTGGGCATTCGCTGGAAGGGGACGCTGGACCAGTTATCGGCAAAGCAGCAACCACGCGATTCCTTTTCGTTGATCAAGTGTGCCTGATCGCGAATGGTTTGGTAGTGTTTGAAAATGCCTTTTTCAATGATGGGGAATTTGGTGGCCTTCACGCCGTCATCGTCGTAACCAACAGTAGCCAGGCCACGGTCTGTAGTTCGATCTCCCCAGACATTCACAATGTCACTGCCAATGCGCGCCTTGCCTAACTTATCCGTAGTTAGAAAGCTGGTGCCGGCGTAGTTAGCTTCGTAACCCAATGCCCGATCCAACTCAGTGGAATGTCCCAAGCTTTCATGAATGGTAAGCCATAAGTGGTTGGGTAACAGCACCAAATCTTTCTTACCGGCAGTTACAGGTGGCGCGTTCAAATGTTCAATCACTTCTTCGCGAACACGACCCGCGTTTTCAACCAGGTTCATAATGGGGACAAACTCATAACCGGCAGTAACTGGCGGCGGAACATAACGACGTGTTTTTGATAGTGCCTTGGCCTGGTCCACCGCTGTGGCATTCACTTGTGCGGATGTTTGTAAGTTGAGCTGCTGAATGGAACTGCCTTCAGAAGAAGCAAAGTACTTATCTTCCGAGCGAAAGCCAATGTTACAACCAGCAGAGAACACTCGCTTGTCTTTCTTCGCCGCTGCCGCTGCAGTGCGGATGAGTTCCAGCTTTTCTTCAATGGAAACCGCGAAAGGGTCCCGTTCAAAGGGCGTCTGCCAACGATCCCGATACGCTTTGACCGGCGCTAATTGCACGGGTCGGGACTTGAGCACAGCATTCGCTTTCGCCACGGCAACGGCTTCACCGGTAATGCGGGCGATTTCAGCCTTAGTGACAATGGGGGAAGCAGCGAATCCCCAGGATCCATCGGCAATCACTCGCACCCCAAAGCCGAACGAGCCGCCATCGGAAATATTGGGGACTTCCAGCGTCTTACCCGTTCCCCGTTCGGGGTTCAAGCGAACCGTAACAAACTGGCGACGATAGCGAATAATGCGGATATCGCAGTAAGTGGCCTTCAGCTTTTTAGCTTCGGCAAGGGCCACTGCACCTAGCGTTTCCAGCTCGGGGTTAGGCTTAGTGGAATCAGCCGCAGCGAATAGGCGTGAGGCAAGCGCAGTGGCGCTGCTGGTCTGGATAAACGTCCGACGAGAAAGCATGTTGGAGACTCCGATTCGTTTGAGTATCGCACGATGGCGGGAGTGTGGCGATCAATAGTGATGTCGGCACTGAATTACGGTTACTACATCACCAGCAACCTGATATACCAAACGGTACTCCAGGTCAATGCGGCGTGACCAGCAACTCGATAGTCCTGAAATCCAGCTTATATTGGCGACTGCACTCACCCTCGGTCACGGCTCGGTTTTTTCTCAACTTTGCGATTCCGATTCAACCGGTCGACGGTTCATCATCGAAGTGGCCGTTTGCTCAAAGTACTGCTCCAATAAATGGCGCACTGGAGCATCGAAAGCAGCCGCATCCAAAGCTGTCCGCATCAACTGCATCCATCGGTCCCGACCTGCCTGATCCACAGGAAACCGCGCATGGCGCATTCGCAAACGGGGATGCCCGCGTTGTTCCACATAACGCATGGGGCCTCCAAATCGGCCCACCAGAAAGTCTCGCAGCCGTTCTTCTGCGCCCTTTAAATCGGCCTGCGGATACATTGGCCCCAGGATCGCATCTCCCGGAATCTGCCGGTAGAATGCTGATATCAGCCTTTTGAAGCCATCTTCGCCAATCGCCGCGTAAATTTCCACTTCATCCATGCTTCCAGGCTACACTTTCCAGCATCCATATCGTAGACAATGGAAACGTATGGCTAAACCACTCATCACCAAACGGCTAACCGTGATGGAGCCCGATACAGACATATTCACGGGCACAAAAGACGGCGTAAAGGAAAAAGATAAACCGTATACCGGCATAACCGGCCCCAAAATACGCTGTCCGCTTTGCCGATGGAAGCCCAAGCCCAAAGACACCTGGAGCTGCAACTGCGGTTTTGCCTGGCATACGTTTGAAACTGGTGGCGTTTGCCCATCCTGCCTACAACAACATACAGCTACTCAATGTTTGCAGTGCAATGGATGGTCAGCACACAGCGCCTGGTATAACTACTAATTCTGCGCAAGTCCCAATAGTTCTCACTGAATTTCATGCGGGACCTGCGCGAAGATGCCGGAGTCCGCGTTCTGGGTTGGTGTCTGATGACCAATCACGTGCATTGGGTGGTCGTGCCGGAGCGTACCGATTCGTTTAGCGGTACTATTCCGTCGAGTGAATGGGAGGTATGCAACAATACCTGAATGCACGACGCCGACGCACCGGGCAGCTGTGGCAGAACCGCTATTTCTCCTGTCCAGTGGCTGCGGAAAAAGAAGAAAGCGTACTGCGGTATGTGAAGTAAGTCTCCCGATCTTGATGAGAGTAAAAGACATTGTCGCGGTTTACTCCGCGTTGAGTCACGTGATGAGCCACTTCGGGCATCACGCAACGAGATTTTCGTGACATTACTTAGATAGCGGTTTCTCTTCGTCGACATTCTCACTATTTGTACCACCCCGCTCTGTCCCTTTTTATAATCTTCGTCAAAGTACATGTTTAGGCTGACCCAGTTTTCGACCCAGTTTTCAAAGTTTTCAAGGCTGACCCAGTTTTCACTTACTTGGAGGCGCTTGAGCGGCAGGGGTTAACCCAAACTGCGTCCGCGCTAGAAAGGTACGGAAAGGAATACTTTCCGAATGTTCAATAGTTGCCTTTACGGCTCTCCTCAACTCGGCGGGCTCGTTACCAGCGAAAACCGGTACAGCATTGGGATCCGTACCATTTTTCTGCCGAGCATGCCGTCACCCAAGCGTGATCGGCAAAACGGAGTACTCAAGAGAGACGATCCCTGATCCGTAGACCTTGTGACTAGCAAGGGCGAGTTTGACCCGGGTCGATGGATTGGGGGGCCAGTGCAACACCTGCACCCAACAAGATTGGCACTACGGAAACCTCAACCGAATCGACCATCCCCGCCTCGACCAAGCTACGAAAGAGCGCCCCCCCCGAATAGCCAGATATCTTTTCCGGGGTTCGCGTTCATCGCAGCCAGTGTGTTCCATTGATCCTCGGCAACGATCAGAACATCCGGATGGTCTTGTGGCCGCAGGGTTCGCGAAAACACGACCGTTTTCATTCCGGGCATTACCGCGCGACCTGCTGCAGCCATCGGTTCAAAGGTCCCACGGCCCACGAGGATGGTATCGAATTGATTGAAAAGGCTGCTGAAATCAACATCTGGGTCCATGGTGATCCAGTCGGATTCGCCCTTCGGCCCAGCAATGTAACCATCAAGGCTCATGGCAACGGAATAACGGACACGCCGCATAAGGAACTCGCCTCCTGCCTCGAAAGTCTAACACTCGCGGGAAGTCGCGATGTCGTTAGCCAATTGGTACGCGTATCACTGCCGTACCAATTGACCCCGCCCGATGCGGATCCCTTCAGCAGCCGGGCGCGGTTCGAAGATCCCCGTAGACCCGTCAAGAGAGTTAAACAAATCCACGCCTTCCATTGGCCGGCTGCGCTGTGGCAACCGGCCTGGTGTTCAGGGAAATACTCGATCAGCCTGAACTTACACCTTATCTATTCACCAATAAGGAGGCAGAGCCGAATGGCACAATTTTCGCGTTTGTGCCGGGATGCAAAAAAGGAAAGTTTTACAGCTTTTTATGCGAGTTTGGGCTTTTATATCGAGGATTTCGCTTTGTTCGAACTGCAGATTCCGACTTGCCTCGCCACCTGTTACCTTGGAGTTCGCTCGCAGTCGGATGTTAAACTAAGCCATAACCTATTCAAACTAATAACTTTTTGTGGTTGATTTCAAACCTACAAAAACTAAAGAATAGTGCCAGCTTGCTCTGCCTCCGTTTCACATCATAATTAAAGGGTAAGTTCAGGCTCGACCCAGTTCTTCGGACCCAGTTCTTCGACCCGCAATATTGGGCATCAACCAAGCATTTATTGAACTGACCTTCTGTCTATCCTTCTTACTCCAGATGAGATGGGTAGTTGACCCGACGTTTGCATTCTTCCACTCCCGCTGAAATTCCCACGGCTTCGTACATCCCACCCGCTTCGGCCCAAAGTACCCGAGCCTCTTCATGGGTTCCCCGAGCGGACTTCAGCGCGGCATAAGCCCGGATGGCATTGGCAAAGTCTAGGGTCGAGCGCGAGGGATGGCTTCGGTAGATTTCCAACGCCTCAACGAAACAGGGCTCCGCTTGGGACCAGTCGTGCTGTTCGGTATAAACGTCCCCCAAGTGGCGGATGGTGTGGGCGAACTTGAGGCGGTTAGGTGAACCTCGCAAGAGGTCGGAAGCCTCCTTGTAGCAAGCTTCTGCGGCAACTAAATCCCGATTCCGGCGGGCCATTTCACCGAGTTCACGCAACTCGGAAGCGCGTTCGTCGTTAGTACTCGCGGCCATCCCGTACATCGTAACAGGCTTCAAGTGAAGTTGAAACCAGCGCTCTTGGCCGCAAATTCCCAAGACGGCCTGAATTTGGTGGCGGGTCACACCTTAATTCTCGATGATCTACCTCAATGCTGGAACCATATTCAAGATTTTCGAAGATGACGGAGATAGGCATACGCGTATCGCGCAAAACCTTCATTCTTATCGCATACTTTCAAGGTAAGAATATCGGCGATCCTGTCACGGATATATCGAAGGGTAAGCACCCCAGTCATAGACAACGAATCCCAGCCCCCCAATCCTCCTGAAAACCTTAGAGATACACCTCAGTAGCAATTTCTTATCACAATCATTACGTTTTGTATAACACATTGCATCCATAAGAAAACAATGGATTTTTGTTCACAATGCGATTGTATCCCCTAAAAAGTAATGGTACTATCGTCCCATTAGCCCGTACCGCTAGTCTTAAATCAAATTTGGAGATGCTATGAAATTTATCACTCTCAGTCATACTGTCTTAGCCACCGCCACAGCCTTGTTGCTTTCTACTGCAGCCCAGGCGCAGTGCCCTGCAGACCCCCTCAACAACACAACCTGGTCCTTTCACGCCGAAGAGGCCGATTACAACTTTACTAACGTCGGAGGAGCCGCTTACATTGGAACCTTCAAGGTGGCCCGAACGGCGACAGGAAGAACCCCCTTTGCAGTAACCGGCACGATGACCGTTAACACAGGCGGTGGCATTACCCGCTTAGCCAATATTGTGGGCTCGGCCCAGTTGGAAGGACAGGGCGGCTCGCTGCTGTTTTCTTACGGTCGGCAGTCAGTTCTTTGGCAGTTCGTTTTCGGTAATAGCTGCAGCGAAATTGATTTAGTGAGCGAAAAGCTGGGTAATCCAAGTATCAACCAGGTACTGGACGGAAAAGCGTTGCGGATCGATAGTCAACAGCCTTGCCCAGCTAACCCCTATTTACTTTTGGATGTTACCTCTGCGCCAACGGGCTGGTCTTTCCACACTGAGCAAGGTACTTACCAAGAGACAGGTGGGCTAAGTGGTATTGGCACACTGATTCCCCGATTCGTATCGAACGGTCGAGATCCCAACGCCAGAGGCATACTTACTGCAAATGTAACAGCCAACGCCGGACCCGGCCTGACAGTTTATCGGAATGCGATCAGCGGTGGACAGTATCAGGTGTACGGTGACTGTTCCGGTGGTACACTCCAATTCCAAGTAGGCCCAGCAGCGGTGCAGTACGAATTCGTATTTGCCGATGGATCCTACAACCAATTGTTCCTACTCAGCACAACGCTCACTCGTCAGACCGACAATGGTAATTTTGAAGTGCTCAGCGGATATGCCCGCAAGAATACGAACCTGGGTACGGCCGGTTGCCCTGCCGATTCTCTCAATAACACCACTTGGGCATTCCAGGCGGCGACTCAAGATTTTCTTAATACGCCTTCCTTTGCCTCTGTTGGAAGGTTCTCTATAAACCGCATTTCCGATCCTCGCAATGCTGGTCAACAGATTCTGAATCTGACGGGAACACAATCGCTCAATGACAATGGAAATTTGATCCGTTTCTTGTCGATTGCGGGCAAGGCCCAACTTGACGGATTTGGTGGAACGCTGCAGTTTGCAACCGGGTCTGAAGGAACGCTGTGGCAGTTTGCCTTCAGCAACGATTGCAAGGAAATGTACATGGTCAATGAGGTCTACCTCCCCTCAGCCGGGAATCAACCCAAGATAGCAAAGGCATCGGCCGTGCGCATCGATGCTCCGGCAGCATGTCCGGCGAATGCCAGCCTACTGTTGGATGCAGCATTTGCCCCAACCGGCTGGACCTTCACAACGCGGACAGCAACCTGGTCTCGCGGTGCCGGTATCAGTGCTATTGGATGGTTGAACCCGGCTTATCTTATCAATGCTGCCGATCCCAGATCGCGCAGTGCCATGCGGGGAATCATCAGTACCAACGTCGGTGGGCGGGTGAACATGGGAGGATTAGTTGGAACCAGCTCGATTTTCCGCAATGCATCGACCAATGGTGTCTACCAGGTGTATCCAGATTGTTCTGGTGGCAACATGTCCATGATGGTGGGTCCGTTCCTAACCGAATATGAGTTCGTTTTCGCCGACGGAGCTTATTCTCAGATCCTAATGGTGGGAAGAGCACAAAATAGCAACTACAATGGCGCTGTGAATCATATCCTGACTGGAACTGCTAGCAAGTATTAGTGCCCGATGTCATGTAGTTTTCTTGAGATTGGAATGAAAACGGGCAGGCGGAATCGCCTGCCCCACTTTCAGTAATTCCAACGCTTGTTGGGATAACTTGTGGTTAAAAGACCGCTCCCTTGAGGTCACGGCTCTGTAACGTATTGATTCTACGGAGCCGTGACCGCAAGGGGGCGGTCTTTTAAACGTTTAGAGTGAAGTTGCGAAGTCCGTAGGCTGAATGCCTGCATTTGTGGAGCATGCCGTTTCGCCTGCTGTCATATAGTTTTCCCAATTTCAGAAGTTTCCCAGGCACTCGAAGGTGTGAAGAAAGTCCGCTAGCGGACTTGGCAGGTGGAATCGCCTGCCCCACAAACGCCACTCCGGTCGTTAGAGAAGTTTCCAATTTCTAAAAAACTGTAGCTAGCGCTAATGACCCCTGTGTCCGCCATTGCGTTTGTAGTAGGCCCAGGCAGTCCTTACAATGGTTTTCAAATCAGAATGATGGCATTCCCATCCGAGAGTCTGACGTGCCAGCGATGGATCGGCAACAAGCTCTGGCGGATCGCCTTCACGCCGGCCCTCCAAGCGGTACGGTGTCTTCACGCCTAACTCAGAATCCACTGCCTGAATCAGTTCAAACACGGTGTGACCGTTGCCAGTGCCCAGGTTCAGTGCGGTGGATGCTCCGCCGTTTTGCAGATATGCCAGCGCGCGGACGTGGGCATCGGCAATATCTGTGACGTGCACATAATCGCGAACGGCGGTTCCGTCGCGGGTTGGGTAATCGGTTCCGAACACGCCCAGCGGCTCGCCACCATTTGCTGCGGCCAGGGCACGTGGAATCACGTGTGGTTCGGGGTCGTGATCTTCACCCGTTTCGCCATCCGGATCGGCACCGGCAGCGTTGAAATAGCGCAGGGCAACCCAATCCAGTTTTTCGCATTCGCCAGCCCAGCGAAGCATTTTTTCAATAAACAATTTCGATTCGCCATAAGGGTTCACCGGGCGTTGCGGATGATCCTCACGAATGGGTAACGAAACCAGTGAGCCGTAGGTCGCACAAGTAGACGAAAATACAATGCGTTTCACCTGAGCCTCATGCATTGCATTAAGAAGGTTCAACGTATTGCAGAAGTTGTTGGTGAAATACATGCGCGGATGCTGCATGGATTCGCCGACGTAAGCGTAGGCTGCAAAATGCATGACATCAGTTATTTCATATTGTTTCAGCGCTTTTACAATATCCGATTCGTCGGCCAAATCCGCGTCCACCAGCGGACCCCACTTCACATTCTCGCGATGTCCGCGTTGCAGGTTATCGAATGTTACGGGAAGGTGTCCGGCACGAGCCAAAGCCTTTGTTGCATGGCTACCAATATAACCGGCACCACCGGTGACAAGAACGTTCATAGAACACTATTATGCCGTAATTAATGAGTGGTCAGCCGCCGAATCAGTTCCACTTCCTCTGCCTTATAAGACGACCCATCGGTCTTAAACACTTCATGAAACCAAATTGCCGGCTCGCGATCCACGTATGGCTTCTGCCAGGAATCCCATGGTAAAAAGGTCTGCGTTTTACCGGCCACCAGACCCCAGTTATAGGCCGCCACCTTATATTTCTTGGCAATCGGCATGCTCCCTGCAAAGGTGCTGTTATTGCCCCTTGCCATGTACTCCGTGCACAGAATGGGTCGGTGGTGGCGCTGCAACTCCACAATGATGCGTTCAAATTCCGGTGGAGCGCCGTAGTTGTGGAACGAAATCACATCGGAATAGTCCAACTGGATTCGCTCCATGGCATTCATCTTTTCTGGGCCATTCCATCCACCTTTCCAAATGCCGCTGGTCAGGGGTTGCGTGGGCTTTGCCGCTCTGGCCCATTGGAAAACTTGCGGCAACAACGCTTGCACTAACTCCACTTTACCTGCTGGTTCTTTCGACTTGTAACTGGAATTATTCAAATTATCAGGTTCATTCCAAAGGTCCCAGGCGAGGACTCGCTTATCGTTTCGGAAGGCACTTACAACTCCCTTCACGTAGACTTCCAGCCTTCCATATTGCGATTTATCGGTGAGCGCATCTGAGCCGGGAGCTTGCACCCATCCCGAATTGTGCACGCCTGGGGTGGGTTTGCGCTGTTCGCCTAACTTCGGAAACGGATCCCAGCAGGAATCGAACAGAACAAACATCGGCTTAATTTTGTGCTTCGCGGCGATGGTCAGGAATTGATCGATACGTTTGCGGAACCCTGCGGCATCCTGCTGCCAAGGCAGATCGTGCAGAAACACCCGCATGGTATTCATGCCAATGGCCTGGGCCCAACCCAGCTCAAGGTCAATGCGCTTGGGGTCAAACGTTTCCGCCTGCCACATTTCCAATTCGTTGATGGCTGATGCGGGAATGTAGTTTCCACCAGCCAGCCAAGGCTGTTTGTCATACCATTCATTGGCCTGCTTTTCGGTCCAACGGGGAGCCTGCGCCAGCGCTGGGACGGCCAGAATTAAGAATTGAAAAAAGAGTTGCTTCATAGGTGTTCCGCTCAGCCTATCCTATATGACAGTCAAATATTACGCTAGGATAAATAATATGACTTACAAGGGGCTTTTCCTCACATCGGCGTTCCTTTGCGCCTGCACTACTGCGTTTGGCCAAGGAACCACCTCCAGAATTCTGGGTTCTGTGCTTGATCCTGGAGGGGCGTCTGTCCCCGGGGCTGCCATTAAACTTACTCACGAAGGCACCAAGGTAGCCTTCACCACAATCACTTCTTCCGCAGGCACGTATGTGTTTGAAGCGGTCCAGCCGGGCTCTTATGAAATTGCTGCGGAATCGGCGGGCTTCAAGCGATTTGTGGCACGCCAGATTCAGGTTTCTATCGGCCAACCTGCCACACTCAACATCAAATTGGAAATTGGTGCCTTAGTAGAACAAGTAACAGTAGATGGTTCTTATGAAGCTGTTCAGACTTCCACGTCGGGTAACTACGGTAACTTGATTTCTCAAAAAGCATTGATGGATCTGCCGATTGTGGGTAGCCGCGGTCGTAACCCAGTCAACTTAGTATTCATGCAGCCCGGCGTAGTAAGTGGTTCGAATACTGGCGGCGGAAGCCATGTGCATGGCGCACGGGATCGTGCCTGGAACTATACGCTGGATGGGATTGACGTCAATGATTCAAGCCAAGGTGGCTCAGAAACCACATCGTTCCGCGTCAACCCCGATATGCTGGCTGAAGTTCGTGTGCAGACCGGGAATAACACTGCGGAAACGGGTCGTAACAGTGGCGCCCAGGTGGCCATGATGACGCGCTCCGGCACCAATGAAATTCATGGCAACGGGTTCTGGTTCTATCGCACACCGCGGCTGAATGCGGGCGAGTTTCAGAACAACATTGATGGCTTAGGAAAACCCCAACTGCAGCAGAATATTTTTGGCGGCGGCATTGGTGGGCCAATCATCAGAAACAAGACATTTTTCTTTTTTGAAATCCAAGCCTTGCGCGCGCGCTCCAGTGCTTCTACGGCACGCACGGTGTATACGCAATCGGCTCGCGATGGCATTCTGCGTTATGTAAAAGGCGGACGCAATACCCCAGCAGGTGTCGCTGGAGCTTCAATCGATGCCAGCGGGAATCCGGTTGCTGGGTTGAACATCGGCACTTACAATGTGATCACTTCCGATCCTCAGAAATTGGGTCTGGATCCTAGCCTGCAGGCCATGATCAAAGCAACTCCACTGCCCAACAACTTTGCCGTAGGCGATGGATTGAATACCGCCGGCTACAACTTTTCCGCCCAGGCTTCCGAACGCCAGCATGACCAGACACTGAAGATTGATCACGTGATCAACAGCAAGAACACAGTGTACGGTCGTTACGTTTGGGGCAATGATGACAGCCTTTGCGACGTTGTCAATGGTGGCCAACCAGTATTCCCTGGTGGGACTTGCCTGGTGAACACATTGCGTCGGGCTCGGAATTTCGCATTCAATTGGCGTACATCCCCGAACGCGAATATGACTAATGAATTGGTGGTGGGCCAGAACCGCTACTACCCCAATTTCGACCAGCCGCTGGCGTCGCTCACGAGCATTGCAATTTCGGGATCGCCAGTAGATAATACCTGGCAATATTCTTTCGGCAATGAACGCATTGTGAGCACCTGGCAGGTGGTGGATAACCTTTCCTTCAACCGTGGGGCGCACAGCTTTAAGACTGGTTTCAACCTGAGGCGCGTTCGTGAAGAAGACAAGCGCGGTTCGGTGGCTGGTTTGAATGCAGCGGAAGAAGTCAATTTTTCAACCGGTATTAACACCGTTGATCCGACAGCTTTTGGCATTCCCACTGATCTGCAAGTGGCCAATGACCGGCCGAACTTTCAATCGCACATCAACTTCTTATTGGGACGAGTTGGGCAGATTCAGCGTGGCTTTGTGGCGCAGGGCGATCAGTTCACCAAGAGCCCATTCCTGTTTGATATGCGTTATCCCGAATACGAATTCTACGGTCAGGACTCCTGGAAGGTTCGCCCCAACTTGACCATAGATATCGGCTTGCGCTGGGAAATCCGCATGGCACCCAGCACTCCGGCCAACAGCATATTGGTTCCGAACCAAGCGGTGGTGGCTGGCAGCCCAGCCAGCAACACTGTGAAATGGGTTCCAGGCGATTTATTCAAGAGCCAATTCGGAAATTTCGGCCCATCCTTGGGCTTTGCCTGGGATCCTTTCAAGACTGGTAAAACGTCCATCCGTGGTAACTACCGCATCGCTTATGACCGCATCAATATGTTTGTGATTGCCTCTACGATTTTGCCCAGCCTTCCGGGCGGAGCTTATGCCGCCATCAATACCGATTTCGGCCAAGGCGGCGGACGCTTGCGCAACCTTCCTGAGCTGAGTGTTGCGGGGCTCAAACCCAGCAGCTTAACCCAGCCCGCACCTTTCAGTTCCGCATCCAATACGGTGATTGATCCGAATTTGAAGACGCCAAAGACTCATCAATGGGCTTTCAATATTCAACGTGAAGTTGCCAAGAACACCGTCATTGATGTTGCCTACATTGGCCGCCGAGCGTATCACTTACTGGGTGCTTACAATGTGAATCAAACTTCGATTTACTCAAGTGGGTTCCTGGATGCATTCAAAGTCATTCAGAATAACGGCCAATCGGCGTTGATCAATACACTATTCAAAGCGGACTCTCGCATAGTTGCCGGGGATACAGCATCGGACATGGTGCGCAAGCAATATGCACCGCAACTAAAGCTGAATTCGGTGGGCGCTATTGCAGGGTCGCTCGCAGCACGCATGCAAGGCACGTCGTCGGTAACTCAGCTTTCGGCTGGCCAACCATTTGCGCTAATCCCTTTTCCTCAATTTGCCGGAAACGGAACCACTTCTGGTTTGAACGTGCTGGATTCCAATGACTTTTCCACTTACCACGCACTGGAAGCGCAGTTGGAACGCCGTCTAACCAACGGCGTCTCCTTTCATGTGAGTTACACCTGGGCCAAGTCACTGGATACTCGTTCATTCGATCCAACACTTACTGTGGTCGGTTCAGGCAACGCGCAAACTGCTGGCAGTACACCGTTCGACATCAACAATCGGCGGTTGAACTATGCGCCTTCTGATTTTGATCGCCGCCATATTTTGCAAACCAACTGGGTGTATGACCTGCCCTTTGGCAAAGGCAAACACTTCCTGGGCAACGCTTCGGGCGTCGTCGATAAGATCCTCGGCGGATGGGAAGTAACTGGTTTGGGACGCATCTCCAGTGGTCGACCGTTCACGGTTTTCGCTGGCAGCAATACAGTAAGCAACGTCAACCAATCGACCGCAAATTGCACTGGATGCGGACGTGGCGACGGTACGCCATTCCTTGATTCGGGCACGGGCTTGATCTGGTACTTCGATGCTGCTCAGCGGGCTCGGCTAAGCACACCCGGTGCGGGTGAGTTTGGCAATACGGGTCGGAACTTCTTTGTTGGACCGCACTTTATTGTCTTCGACGCATCGCTGCTGAAGAAGGTTCAATTGAGCGAAAGGATGCGGCTTGAAGTACGGGCCGATGCCACTAACTTCACTAACTCCACCATGTTCGCAGCGCCAACATCAGACATCACGAGCACTACGTTCGGACGCATTCGCAGTTCAGTGGCAAGTAGTTCCCGGAAAATTCAGTTAGGGGCTAAGTTCTACTTCTAACAGGTTACTTGTTCAGGTGTGAAAAGCCGGTTAGCTGGCTTTTCGCACCTATTAAGTTGCTTACTTCGTGTTCATGTGGCGAACCACTGCGTTGCGTGTTTTGTCCAAACTGCTGCGTACAGATTCCGCCGGTAAGCTCCGCAAAATAGGTCCAAACAGCTTTCCCATGCCTAACGGAATATCGCGCGTCAGGCTTACGGATTGCCATTCCACATACACCCCGCCATCTCGTTCTTCAAAAAGCCAATAGCCGGCAGTGCGCCATAGCAATCCGCGATCCTTCCCTTCTGGCAATTCATGCTCGCTTGGCTTACCTGCATCCACTACTTCAACTACTCTGGTTGTGCGACCGTAGCTATAAGCCCGTTTGGGATCGTTCTGGACAAAATGAATATCGTATTCGGCGTCCAACACATCGGTGAGCATGAACTTGGATTTCACGAAACGCATATAAACTTGGAAGCGGTTCCCCTCATGCGCGCGTACCTTAACAGCAGTGATATCGGGTTTAAAAATTTCGGCGTGTCGACCAAAATCCTGGGCGATTTTAAGAACATCCGCCATCTTAGCCGAGGGTATGAACAACGCCCCCGTCCAATCCTGAATCTGACCGCCTTTCACTTCCAAATTGCCATTGCCCACCGAAGGTTGCACTAAGATAGTGCCCCCGCGCAACTGCTGATCCTTTTCTCCGGAACTGGGAACGGAGAGGAATGCTGGTTGACGATACCTTTGTTCCAGGCGCGCCTCAATGTTGGAAATATGCTTATCAAAAAGGGCGCTGGTCTGAGGAAGCAAGTCCACCGCATAGCTCTGCACTGGAGCAAGGATGAAAATGAAAAATGCTGCGACAAAAGCAAGGTTCGCCGGAAGGCTGCGGGTGTATAAATACTTCATGTTTTGCAAATTACTATCTTTTTTAGAATAGCGTGATTCGAGTTGGCGGATCACCTTTGAATCCTATCTAATTTCTTGACACGAACCTATCGCACCAGCAGACCCAGCGAATCTCTATAGAAATGAGTTACATGCACTGAGTTAGCAACGTTTGCGTTGCGCAATAGTCACTCAATAGTCATTAAAGCGCATCTATTATGATGCTGTAGCGCTGCACAACGAAAGACTAAGTTGTTTCTGATTGAATCATTTAGAAGACTCGTTATGCTTGATAATAACTTTGATAGAAATAGAAGTTATGGTACTATCACCCCGTACCGTACTTACTTTTGGGAGTCATTCAAAAATATGTCAGCCCTCCTCCGAGCTGGATTCTTTGCCTGCGCCGCGCTCTCGCTCCCTTCCTATTCCCAAACCCCATCGGCATCTGTGGCTCAACAGCCTCATCTGAAACCGAGGCCAGTTGCCGGAATCAGTGCTCTCACTGCCCTGGAACGAGTCATCGCAATTACCTACCATGGCGGACCTGTGATGCTGGGCACCACCCATGTTTACTTCATCTGGTATGGCGATTGGAGTGGAGATCTTGCAGGAAAAACCATCCTCCGTAACTTTGCCAACTCCATTGGCGGGTCGCCACACTATGCCATTAACACCACTTACTACGATGCCAGTTCCAACTT
This sequence comes from Acidobacteriota bacterium, assembly GCA_025352795.1. Taxonomy (GTDB): domain Bacteria; phylum Acidobacteriota; class Terriglobia; order Bryobacterales; family Bryobacteraceae; genus JANXSF01. The sequence continues at coordinate 22,078 of JANXSF010000014.1, read as the reverse complement.
CGTGAGTAAGTCCGTAACCTTGGCTGGTGAGGTGAATGACAGTTACTCCCAAGGTCTGATTGTTGGCCAGATAGCTGCCGTACGAATCGTATCAGCGGCTATTGCCGCAGGTCTTCCCAAAGATCCCAATGGAGTCTACTTTGTTCTAACTTCCGATGACGTCATTGAGACTTCGGGATATTGTGGCTATCACTATCACTATCAAAATGAAAAGCAGATTACAGATCCAGAGATCAAGTACGCCGTAGTACCCAAGAAAACGCCTGCGGCATTGGCAAATTGCGCGGAACAGACAGCATTCAGCCCAAATAGCAATCCTGCCGTTGACGCCATGGTCAATGTGATGGCCCATGAACTGGAAGAAGCGGTCACGGATCCCAATATAGATGCCTGGTTTGATAGTCGTGGTGATGAAAATGCCGATAAGTGCGCTTGGACTTTCGGCAACACATTCCTTACTGCCAATGGTTCCAAAGCTAACATTACTCTTGGTGGATATAACTACTTAATTCAACAAAACTGGGTAAACGCTTCTGGTGGATACTGCGCCATGAACCTGACCGATCCTGTGATCACCTCTATCAATCCAGAGGTCGCGTCACGCGGTTCTACAGTATCGGTGGCCATCACCGGTTTCAACTTAACCGGGGCCAGCATTAATCCGATGGCTGGAATTACCATCAGCAACTCAGTGAAATCTGCAGAGCTTGTTACTGCCACTTTTTTCATTGACCCCAATGCATCGTTGGGTATCCGGAACCTTTCATTAACCTCAGCCACTGGGACCACCAATAAATTAAACTTCTCTGTAATTCCGCTTGCTCCAATTCTCAATAACATCAACCCATCCAGTGGCACACAAGGCACCAGTGTCGCTGTAACACTCACTGGCAGTAACTTGGCCGGGGGGTCGATCAGCGTCGGCGATGGCATCAGTTTAAGCGGACTTATTTCAACAGCCAATCAGATATCGGTCACTTTCAGCATCCCACTAAATGCTCCCGCAGGACCGCAATTTGTTACCGTTACTACGACGGGCGGCACAAGCAATGCACTCACTTTCAACATCAATAGCCCATTGGGACCTCCAGCGCTGTATTCCATGGATCCTCTAAATGGGACGCAGGGCAGTTCCATCAATGTAAGTATCGCGGGCACTAACTTCACAAACCCCACTTCAATCCTTATGGTAGATCCATTTAGTGTTACTGTTTCTAACATCGTTATTGTCAGTAGTAACTTGCTGATGGCCACCCTCAATATTGCCAGCTTCGCTGCCAGAAGGAATTCCTTAAAAGTTCAAACCCCATTGGGGACCAGTAATAGTTTGAATTTCGATGTTCTGCCGGGCTTGCCGAATCAGGCACCAATGCTGCTTTTTATGAATCCAACCAGCATCGGGCAAGGACAGAGTGTTCCGGTGACCATTAGCGGAAACAACCTAAACGCTTCGTCCATAAATCCAATCGCTGGGGTTACCATGACGATCTTAGCCGCCAGTGCCACGCAAATTTCGGCCATGTTTACTGTGGCCGCAGGGGCAACGCTGGGAGCAAGAAGCATCACGGTGACCAACCTGAACGGTACAAGTAATGCACTGACTTTTTCTATCACTTCTTCAACAGGACTCGCGCTGACAAACATCACGCCGCCTTCAGGCGCACCCAGTGCAGTAGTGCCGGTGGTGATCAGCGGCAACGGTTTAACTGGAGGGTTAATCAATCCAATCATCGGAGTAACTATCACTACCGTGGCAGTAACTTCGACGCAAATTGTAGCCACCTTCTCAATAGCCGCTGGGGCAGCCGTTGGCCCACGCAACGTCACGGTGAACACTGCTGCTGGGGCCAGTAATGCGCTGGTGTTCACTATAACTGGGTCGGGTCCAATGCTGACATCCCTGACTCCGAATAGTGGGAGGCCTGGAACAAGCTTGCAGGTATCCATTCTTGGGATCAATTTGGGCGGAGCATCCATCAACTCCATTCCCGGCATTACGATTACCAACTTAGTGACTAGTGCAACGGCAGTTACAGCCATTTTCGACATCGCGCCGAATGTTATTCCTGGGATGGTGGCGGTTACAGTGAACACAGCCTCGGGAGTTAGTAATGCTTTGGCGTTTGAAGTAAAACCGATTCGCGATGCACGGTAAGTATAAGTGGCAGTCAACCAGCCAGCAACAAATCATCGGTAAGCTTCGCGGCGGTGGAGCACCCGGAGTACAGTGACTGTTACGCCGTCGTTGTGGAAGCGCACGCGATAGTCGCCCACGCGAAGACGGAACTCGGGTGGATCAATTCCCTGAAGCTTTTTCACATTGCCATTGCCGGTTTCAGCCAATCGCTCGGCTTCTTGTTTGATTCGGCGGGCGATGCCCTTATCAAGACGGGCCATGTCTTTCAGGGCTGTCCCGGTCCATCCAATCTACACTACTAGAGTCCAAGCCGTCGCATGGCTTCGTCGTGAGGAATGCCCCTACCGCCATTCTTCTGAAGCCAGTCGTGGGCTTCGGCAACAGCGGCTTTTTCGTCGTCAGTTTCTGGTTCGTCATCAATCGGCGCATTGCGCAACGCAGTCGTGACGGGATCAATGATCGTTTCCAAGAATTGGACCAAGCCGGAAAGCTGCATCTCGGGCAAGCGGTCAATCAATTGGTGGGCATGTTGACGGGTATCGTTCATCGGGGTGCCCCTCCTGAATCTGAGCTGTAGCCGAACTCGGCAAGCACCATTGTATGTCTTTGCCACCCCGTTAATATGGGAGCATAATATGTTTAATATGGGGATAGCCCGCATGTTTCCATATTGAATCGCTCCATGGAAAACAGGAAACACGCGGGCTGTCCCCATATTATGCTCATGGAGAAAGTCGTTCGCATTTTCAAAAGCTTCGACGAAGCCGATGCGGCTGATTCGCTTGCAAGAAGTCGGATTAGCCCGCAAGAACGGGTCGATATATTTTTCGCAATCAGAGAAAGGGCTTATCCCGATGCTGTTAACCAAGAATTTGCGAGAGTTCGTCTCGTAACTACTAGTCGGAGCTCTCCACCCTTCCTCCCCAACTACACGTCTGTGAATAGCATAAAATAACGGCATGAGAAGACTGCTCGGCATCGCCACGCTCTTTGCCTTAACCGGACATGCCGCCGATTCTCCAGCGGAATTTTTTGAAATGCGGGTGCGCCCCGTGCTGGCCAAAAATTGTTATTCCTGCCATGCCCAATCGAAGATGGGTGGCCTGGAACTTACCTCGCGCGTTGGCCTGTTGCAAGGCGGAAAATCAGGTGCCGCCATTGTTTTGGGCAATCCCGATGAAAGCCTTCTAATGAAGGTAGTCACCTGGGAACACGACCGTCTAAAGATGCCCCCCAATGGCGCAAAACTGGCCGATGCCGAAATTTCCGACTTGAAGGAATGGATCAAGACAGGTGCCCGTTGGCCCGATTCACCCACCGCTACCAAGTCCAAAGAATACGTCATCCGTCCCGATCAAAAATCCTTTTGGGCATTTCAACCCGTTAAGAAATCCGCTCCCCCGCAAGTGAAAAATTCGGCTTGGGTAAAAACGCCTGTCGATAATTTTATCCTGGCCAAGTTAGAGCAAAATGGCATAACGCCCAACAAGCCCGCATCGCGACTGACACTGCTGCGTCGCGTCAGTTACGACCTTAGCGGCTTACCTCCTACGCCTGCAGAAACGGCCGAGTTCCTGGCTGATAAAAGCCCCGACGCTTACCGCAAAGTTGTCGATCGTCTGCTTGCCGGGAAACGTTATGGCGAGCGCTGGGGTCGCTATTGGCTGGATGTTGCCCGCTATTCCGATGACAAGTTAAATTCCACCATGGAAGAGCCCGCGCCCAACGCCTTCCGCTATCGCGATTGGGTTGTGGATGCCTTCAATGCCGACATGCCCTACGATAAATTCGTCAAAGCCCAACTGGCTGCCGATCACATGAACGATCCGAAACTGTTGCCCGCCTTAGGTATGTATGGTCTGAGTCCGGAATTTCAAGATGACCGCGTAGACGTCACCACTCGCGGCTTTCTTGGATTGACCGTCGCTTGCGCCCAATGTCACGATCATAAATTCGACCCCATTCCCACCAAGGATTACTACTCACTTTTGGGTATCTTCAACAGCTCTGAATACAAGGAATATCCGCTAGCCGCCAAGGACGTGGTGGATAGCTACGAAGCCAAAAAGAAGCGTGCTGACGGCGTTGAAAAGGAACTCAAAGATTTCCTGCAGCGGCAAGGCGATGAACTGGCCACTATCCTTTCCAATCGCACCGCTGATTATGTTCTGGCCGCATTTGGGCGCGGTCCTAAAGACGGCCTTGACCCCACCGGCCTGGACGGTGAAACGCTTGAAAAATGGCAGAAATACGTCAAGCGCAAAGAACACGAACATACGTATCTGTCCAAATTACGTGCCGCAAAAGATGGTGATGACTGGCAAAAACTAGCGCAAGAATTTGAGCAACTTGCCCTGGCCGTGAATCGTGAAAAGAAAGAGATTGATGAAAAAAACAACATCACACTGGGTGGCTCTTCCAAACGCGGCGACCTGAGTCAGGCAGACCTGGCATCGCTGGAACGCGATAAATATTTTCTGTGGCGCGATCTGTTTGGAACAGGCGGAGTGATGTTTTATGGCGACAAGAAAATTGACCGCTTCCTTTCCGGGGAATGGAAACGCCACCAGGATTTACTGCGTACTCGCCTCGACTTGGATAAGAAAGCTGTGCCGGAAAAATTCCCGTTCCTTCACGCTTTAGCGGACAAAGAAAAGCTGCTGAAACAACGCATCCATGTGCGTGGCAACGCTTCTACATTGGGCGACGATGCTCCACCAGCGTTTCTTACCGTGCTGTGTGATGACGGCCATCCCAAACCCTTTACCAAAGGTAGCGGACGTCTGGAATTGGCTGAAGCTATCGCCAGCCCTACCAATCCCTTGACGCCTCGCGTAATGGTGAATCGCTTGTGGCAGTGGCATTTTGGCGATGGTATTGTCCGCACCACCAGTAACTTTGGGGCATTGGGAGAGAAGCCTTCGCACCCCGAACTTTTGGATTATCTGGCTTCGAACTTTGTGGAGAGCGGCTGGTCTATCAAGGCAATGCATCGCGAAATTGTGTTGAGTGCAACCTACCAACAAGGCACGGCCGATAACAGCGCCTTCGCTACAAAGGACCCCGATAATCGTCTACTGTGGAAGGCGAATCGCAAGCGGCTGGACGCGGAAGCACTGCGCGATTCGCTGCTTTTCGCCGCTGGAACGTTGGACGAAACTGCCGCCGGTCAGGCCAAGCCCATTGATGATGCAAACCATAAGCGCACGCTATACGGTTACGTCAGTCGAAAGAAGTTAGACAACATGCTGGCTCTGTTTGATTTTCCGAATCCCAATCAAACCAGTGAACAGCGCGTGGCCACTAACGTTCCTTTGCAGCGCTTGTTTCTGTTGAATAGTGGCATGGTCATGGATAGTGCCAAACAACTGGTGAAGCGATTGGAAAAAATCCCTGAGACCCAAAGAATCAGCGAAGCCTATCGACTGCTTTTTGGCAGGGCACCGGAAGCTGAAGAACAAAAGTTAGGCCAAGCGTATGTGGCCCATGGTGCCGATGCCTGGCCGGAATATCTACAAGTACTGATGAGTTCCAATGAATTTCTGTATGTGAATTAGGAAGGCACAATTATGCTAAATCGTCGTGAAATGATTCAAACAATGAGTGCCGGTTTCGGAACCGTGGGCATGGCCGACATGCTTTCCGGTGGCACTCACTTCACACCCAAAGCCAAGCACTTCATCTTTCTGTTTCTCAATGGTGGGCCTTCCCACGTAGACACATTTGACCCCAAGCCCATGCTTCAGAAAATGCACGGCAAGCTTAGCCCCGTGGGAAATTTAAAGACAGAACGGAAGACCGGCACACTGCTGGGCAGCCCTTTCAAATTCCAAAAATATGGCAAAAGCGGCATTGAAGTTTCCGAGCTCTTTGCTAAGACAGGTGGCGTTATCGACGAGTTTGCCGTGATCCGATCCATGCACGTGGAACGCCCCAATCACGAACCTTCCCTGTTCACCTGGAACTGCGGCGTGCCGTTACCTGGTCGCCCTTCATTTGGATCTTGGCTGAGCTATGGGTTAGGTAGTATGAACAAGAATCTGCCCGGCTATATGGTAATGTGCCCGGGCATTCCAACCGTCGGTCCACAACTTTGGACCTCCGCATTTCTACCCGCTGCACATCAAGGCGTCCACATAAAGAATGATGAAAAGGCCGATCAATTAATTCCTTACATCAACGCCCAGCGTTCCGCCGAAACACAGCGTCATCAAATTGACCTTCTCAGCAAACTGAACCGCATGCGCACTGACGATCCTGAGGTGAACAACAGCCTGGAATCCATGGAAGTGGCCTACCGCATGCAAACCGAAGCCCCTGAAGTATTCGACCTCACCAAGGAATCAGAAGTCACCCGTGCCAAATACGGCAACACTAATTTTGGTCGTGGCTGTTTAATGGCTCGGCGACTGATTGAGAAAGGTGTCCGCACGGTGCAGATCTACTTCGGTAATTTCCAACCCTGGGACAATCACGACGATATTATGCGTCATAAAGTGCTGGCCGCTGAAGCCGACCCAGCCATTGCCGCGCTCATTGAAGACTTAAAACAACGCGGCATGTTGGATGAAACCATTGTGCTGGTAGGCGGTGAGTTTGGCCGCACACCTTCTGTTGAAGTAAGTGGCTTGGTGAACGTGCAGAATGGGCGCGATCACAACAACCACGGCTTTAGTATGTTGCTTGCAGGCGGTGGCATCAAGGGTGGTACAGTCTACGGGGCAACCGATGAATTCGGCTTCAAGGCAGTGGAAAAACCAGTGCATCCGCACGATGTGCAGGCCACAATTCTACATCAGCTTGGCTTGGATCACACACGTTTAACCTACCGCTACAGTGGCCGCGATTTCCGGTTGACGGACGTGGAAGGTACCGTGATTCAGGACATTCTCGCTTAGACCCGTGTAACAATGCGCCTGCCGCAGCAACGTTTATGGCCTGGATGTGTTCAATGTAGAAGCAATGTGGCAAGTAAATGCATGTTCCTGCCGATAAATAATTCAGAAGATATTATTAAAAATGCTTCGTACTAAATACTTTTTCTTACAACTCGCATTCGTTGTTCACCTTACAGCTCAAATTATTCCAGATCAGTATATTGTGCAACTGACGGGCGAACCGGCCATCGTCAAATCAGCAATCGGCGGCGATCACGCCCAAGTTAGGCGCGCTATGGTGTCGCGCCGCGTTGCCGTTCGGGCTCAACAATTGCAGGTGCGCCAGGCCATGGGCAGCAAGGCTATCGTTCTGGATTCCGTGGAATTAGTCGCCAACGCTTTAATCGTTGAATCCAAAGATCCCGACGCGTTAAGAGCCATGCCCGGCGTGGCCAACGTCTTTCCGGTTTATCAAATCCACCCCAACTTAGACGTCATGTCGGCAGTGCATCATGTGCCTGAAGCTTGGGCACGCATTGGGGGCCAGGGCAGCGCTGGGGCTGGCATGAAGATTGGAATTTTGGATTCAGGAATTGATCGCGACCATGCCGGGTTCCAGGACGATTCCTTAGCCACGCTCACCGGTTATCCCAAAGCTAGCGATGATGAAATTCTCCCCACACTTTCCAAAAAATTGATTGTGGGCCGTCAGTATGATCGGCTGAATCGGGTGAGCCCCAATTATGATATTGCCGATCACATGGGGCATGGAACAGCGGTGGCCATGGTTGCAGCAGGGGTCTCAAATACTGGACCCTATGGCTTGATTACCGGGTTCGCACCCAAGGCTTATCTGGGTGTGTATCGGGTGTTTGGCGGTGAAAATGGGGATCGTGGTGGAGGAAGCGCAATCATCAAGGCGATTGACGACGCCGTGTCCGATGGCATGGACGTCATCAATATGAGCCTGGGTTTCAACCCCGTATCGCGAATTGATCTGGACGTGTTTGCCGACGCCGTGGACCGGGCATCTGCGGCAGGTGTGATCGTTGTGGTGGCAACCGGGAATGAAGGACCGGACGCGTTCACCGTATCCTCCCCGGCAGTGGCATCTTCGGCCATCTCCGCCGGGGCATCCTACAACGGGCGCTTTTTTTCAGCAGGAGTGAAAGTGGATGAACAAACGTTTGTTGGGCTGCCTGGCAATGGTCCGGTGCCGCCCCAAGCTGTCTCCGCAGAATTGAAAGATGCAGCATCGGATAACGATCCTACGGGCATGTTGTGCAACGCCGTGGCCAGCGGAACCTTCCAAGGGAAAGTGGCACTCATCCTGCGCGGAATTTGTCCTTTCGAAACAAAATTGAATAATGCGCAGTCAGCCGGTGCGGTCTCCGGCATAATTTACGCTGCTCCAACATTACCGAATGTATTTCGCATGGATGTGGGAACGGCGCAACTTCCAGCATTGGCAATCAGCAATGTAGACGGGTTCAAATTGAAGGATCGCATCAAAGCCGGATCGGCTACAGCGACGTTGCAGTTTTCGGCATTGGCAGTTGTCCAGGACACCAAGAAACTTGCGGATTTCAGCTCCCGCGGACCATCGGTAGACATGGGCATCAAGCCCGACCTGGTAGCCGTGGGTACCGACGTTTCCACTGCTGCGCAAAGCAAATTCCCCGCCGGATCCGTCTATGCCAAAAGTGGGTACACGGTAATTGATGGCACCAGTTTTTCCTCACCAGCAATGGCCGGAGCAATGGCCGTGGTGAAAGGGGCTCGGCCTGGGCTGACCGTTGCTCAATACCGGTCTCTGTTGGTCAACAGCACGTCACCCATGATACTGACCGATGGCACATTTGCCCCAGTAATGGTGGCTGGCGCTGGGATCCTGAATCTGGATTCGGCAGTTGCCACTAACACCGTTTTGTCCCCGGTATCAGTGACTTTCGGAGTGGGCGATCGCAATCCAGACCGATCTCGCGAAATTCAAATCACCAATCTTGGCAAAGATGCCGATACGTTTTCCATTGCCGTAGCCAGCACAGATGCGATGTCTGCGGTGGTTGATCCAGCCACCGTGCAAATTCCAGCCGGAGAAAGTAGAAAGGTGAATTTGAGTTTTCGGGGGAAGAATATCGCCAATGGCGAATACCAGGGATTCGTAACGGTCAAGGGTATCAATTCGCCTGTAGAATCGCGAATGGCCTACTGGTATGCTGCGCCAACTTACGTCCCCACAAAGGTGAAGCTTTTAACCCAATTCCTGCCTATTTCCGGGCGGGTGAATTCCAGCCAGACCTTGGATTTCGTGTTGCTAGACGCAACGGGTGTGCCGATCACAACAGAAACGCCCAAAATCACGGTGGTTTCTGGCGATGGACGGGTGGGTGATTTGAAATCGTACGACCCATTTAATCCCGGTCTATGGGAAGTATCCGTGATACTGGGCCCGGCGGCAGGTCCAAACGTGTTCCACATCGAATCCGGCGATGCCAAGCGGGACGTCACCATCAGCGGACAATAGCGATGAGCTGTGTTAATCTATAGAAGAACTGTTAAACCCCTGTTGCGCCCGTAGCTCAGCTGGATAGAGCGTCTGGCTACGAACCAGAAGGCCGGGTGTTCGAATCACTCCGGGCGCACCACTTAAACTCATTTACAAGCAGTTAATTCCAAGCTTAGTTACCCGCTCTGCGAATTGCGGGTCTTCTCTACTGTGCCCAATTTCGTACTCACCCTGTGCCACATTTACTTAGCATCTGTTCACGGACCTCCGTTTCACATCATGCTGAAAGGGTAGGTTCCAGGCTGAATCAGTTTTTCTCATCGTAAGCTTGTAGACTATTCCTATGCTTTACAGCAAATTGGCCCTGGCTGCAATGATGGCGGCTAGCAACTTACTTGCCCAACCTTCATCGCCTTCCACAATCCGCGCCATGATCCGGGAAGAAGGCTTGCAACATTCCCAGGTGATGACTTACGCAACGCAACTGATGGATGGCATTGGACCACGCTTGACGGGCTCGCCGAATTTAGACAAAGCCATCACTTGGGCTGAAAAAATCCTGAATAGTGCATGTTGCGTGAATGTCCGGACCGAAAGTTGGGGCAAGTTCGGCATGAGTTGGCAGGAACGTAATGTGTGGATTCGCATGACTCGGCCTGACACGTCGCCGCTCATGGCGCGTGCGACCCCTTGGTCTCCGCCTACCCGCGGACCCGTTACTGGCGAGGTGGTCGCGATCAAAGGATTTTCCAATGAGAAAGACTTCGAGCCTTTCCGTGGAAAGCTTCGCGGCAAAATTGTTCTGTTTATTTCCGCTCCTTCAGCACCTGTCGTAACTCCAGTGGATAAGCCGCTATTTGAACGGTGGAGTGAAGCACAACTGAATGAATTTGCGGCACCACACACTAGCCAACCCACTAGCCAACCCGCCAGTGAACCCAACTTGGAACCAATCCGCCTTTATTTCGAGCGAATGGAGCGGGCTGGAAGATTTTTCGCCGCCGAAGGAGTTGCCGCAGTGTTAGTCCCAAGTGGCAACAATGCACAAGGGGGAGTTAGCGGTGGGACCATTTATGTGGATACCAATTATACGTTCGGATGGTTTGTTTATAAACGGGAAAAGGCGATTCAAGTTCCTTTACTGGTGTTGGCCGTCGAACACTACGGACGGCTTTCGCGATTAATTCAAAGCGGTGTGCCTGTCCACGCCGAAATAAACGTGGATACACGACTCGGATCAGTGGATAAGGAAGCGTTCAATCTCTTCGCCGACATCCCAGGCGTGGACCCGCTGCACTAGCACGAACTTGTGATGCTGACGGCGCATCTGGATAGTTGGGCCGCAGGGACGGGCGCAACTGATGACGGTGCTGGTGTGGTCATCGCCATGGAAGCCATGCGCATTCTGAAGGCCGTTGGCGTACAACCGGCACGAACCATCCGGCTTGCGTTGTGGACGGGCGAAGAGCAAGGTTCGTTGGGTGCCCGCGCGTATGTGCACCAGCACTTGGCGGATTTGCGCGTATCTCAGGTATCTAACCAAATGGGCCTTCCCGATTTTCTGCGCAGCCTAGCTGGTCCGGTGCAGCCGAAGCCCGATCACATGCGAATTTCTGCCGCTTATACGCTGGACGCAGGTGGAGGCAAAATCCGCGCGGGATTAGCACCGGGGACCCGGCATTGATGCCGCTTTTCCAGCAATGGTTGGAACCGTTGCGTGACTTAGGCGCAACCATGGTAACAGGTCGCGGAGATTGTGGCGGTGACTGCGCAATTTTTGATCACGTGGGAATTCCCACACCTTCGTTCAAACAGGATCCCTTGGATTACGACAGCCGCACCCACCACACAAATGCCGATTTGTATGAGCATTTAGTGCCGGATGACTTAAAGCAAGCCGCAGTGGTTGTGGCTACATTGATCTTCGAAACGGCTGTTCACGATGAAATGTTGCCACGCCATAAATAAGGCCCTCACCAACCGAGCGCAAACTCAACAATGACAATCCAGACAGCCCGCTGACTCAATTTTTAATTCACGCGGTTCCTCGCGTTTTCTATTGAAAAACTAAAGATTCCGGAAGTGGTTCACCTGTCCCGGAATCCCCCAGAATCAAGATCTCTGTGCCTTGGATTCGCGCATAACCTTGTATCACGCAACATTCGCGGAGCCAATCTTTCTAAGAAGACTGGCCAGCCACACAAGCGCGTACCCTACAGGCGGCGCATCTCCTTTCACAATCTGCTGAACACGATCCCAATCCTCTGAAAGTTGGCCCAAGCTCAGATCCTTTGGATTCTGAGCCGGGTCGTAACGCTGCTCTTCTGAGATTTCCCAGTAGTAGTCTTCAGGAAGTTCGGCGACGGCGATGTGCTGATTGTTCAGGTGTTCGATTACCAGATGAATGGCCTTCTCGATTTCGTCCAAGTGAACGATGACGCTGCCATTTTCCGCCAAGTAGTTTCTCGAGCCCCTTCTCGAACGCCTTGATCTCCTAATATGAATATGGTGAATATGGGGCATTAGGCATTCAGCCCCCCAGTTATAGAATGGCCACACGTTAACAAACATTTTGCCTAAAGCAAAACTGCTGAAATTATAGGACGCACCAGAAGGCTGCTTGCTCCAATAACCCCTACAACCGCTCCGCTACATAAAGAAGACTCGGGCTATCCCTATCGTCCTCGCCTTCCTCAATTGATCGGCCATCATTATCAAACACTTCCACCAATCGCAATCCTACACTTTCCAATTGCCCCTTCATAATGGAACGAGCCGTGTAATAATGTAGACACGCAAAATCGTGACCCGTGTCATTCAACAGGGCGTAATCCGAGTTAGTCGTTCGTAAGCGGCCTACTCGCTTGTAATTCTTCAGACGTCGAAGATATTGAACGAAGTTCGCAGCGAATATGCGCGGGTTTGAATGGTAGTCGAATTCAGGTCCTGAAAACGCTTTTGTGTAATTCAAATTGTGAGCGGAAAGTGCCAGGATTTTCCCCGGACGAAGCACACGGCACGCCTCTCCTAGCGCTCGCAGTCGATCTTCATGGGCCAAGGCGTCAATGACATTATCCGTGGCAAATACAAAATCGAAAGTTTCGTTCCTGAACGTAGATAGATCGCGAAAGTCTGCCTGCTGAATACTAACGTCGGGCATGGCTTTTCTGGCGTAAGCTACCATCACCGGCGAATAATCCACCGCTTCATAATTACGAGCCAGCGGTGCAAGATATCCGGTGGTCCTACCAGTACCTACCCCGACGTCAAGAACATCTTTGTCGGCAATAAATTGTTGATACTTTTGAAGACAGATAGCTTCGCGCGGCGTCAAATGCCTGGATTGGTAACGGCTATAAACCCTCGGTGAGAAATACACCGCCTGGTTCACCCCGTCCTGAACTGGAATTGCGTAACCCATCAGGGAATAGTATAGCTTCTATGGGAAAATAGTTTGTAAAATCCTAGGACTAATTCTAGTACTAATCTGATTGACGATTGATTGCGTGAATGGGATGGGAACGTTTATTCTTTACTTGGAGGGAACCCGTTGAAAGATGAGATTCGTAAATTGATCGGAGTGCACGCCCGTCTCCCAATCGACGCCAGTGGGTTGACCGATTCCGAAGATCTGTACCAAGCTGGAATGACCTCACACGCCAGTGTCATGTTGATGCTAGGACTGGAGAATGAATTTGGTGTTGAATTCCCTGATTCTATGCTCAGCCGCGATGTCTTTGCCAGCGTCAACGCGATCGCCGGAGCCATTGGAACTTTACAACAGGAGGCCGCATGAGCGTGCAAACCGCCGTCGCCACCGAAGCGCTGCTTACTGCGCCCGCATTTCGAGAAGCGCTGAAGCTTGCCGCTGAACACGCTGATGACGTGGATCGTAAAGGTCGGTTCCCCGCAGAAGCTATTCAAGCGCTGAAAGCCGCCGGGGCGCTGGGCTGTTACATTCCCCAGGAGCTTGGCGGGATGGGGATTTCTTTTCCAGATCTTGCCGAAGTGACCTTTGAAATTTCTCGCCGATGCACCGCCAGCGGTATGGTTTTTGCCATGCATCAGATTCAGGTTGGCAGCATTGTCCGGCACTTGGGCGGATCAGCGTGGTTTGAAAACTATTTACGGCAAATTGCGGCAGAGCAACGACTGATTGCTTCGGTCACTTCTGAAGTGGGCGTGGGCGGTGAAATGCGCCGCAGTGTTGCGGCTATCGCGCCTGTGGAAGATGCAAGTCACCTGGTGCAATTTGAAAAACAGGCGTCCACAATATCTTATGGTGGTCATGCCGATGACTTACTAACTACCACTCGCCGTCACGCTGGTGCCGAGGGAAGTGATCAGGTGCTGGTGCTGACCCATGTGGATCAGACGGAAATGAAACAGACCGGTGATTGGGACACTTTGGGAATGCGCGGCACATGCAGTCCAGGATTCGTAATTCGGGCCACCTGTTTGGCTGAACAAGTGATGAGCGTCCCGTTTTCAACAATAGCGGCAGAAACGGTGGTGCCCTTTTCTCATATTTTATGGGCTCATGTATGGATGGGTACGGCATCGGATGCTTTTGATAGAGCTCAGAATTTTGTTCGGATGCAAGCTCGGCAGAATCCTGGCACAACGCCACCTGCTGCGTTACGATTGTCGGAACTGTGCGCCCACATGGCTCAGTTTCGTGCATTGGTCCGCGCATCCACTGACGAATATAACGGGTTTTTGGAAGGGGAAAATCGTCAACAGCTCTCCACCATCGGTTATGCCGTGCGCATTAACAATTTGAAAATATCGGCCTCTGAAGCAGCAGCGGAAGCTTGTCAGAGCGCGTTGCGAGTAACTGGGATCTTAGGTTATAAGAACGGCACACCTTACTCTGTGGGGCGTCACTTACGCGATTCACTTTCCGGTGCACTCATGGTTGCTAACGACCGAATTCATTCCACGAATGCCGCCTTGTTGTTGGTGTATCGAGGAGGGAAATGAGCACCGCCATTGGAACTCCCGAAGAGCAGACGTTTCTTGCAGAGCTGATTGCTGAAGGTCACATTCTGCCCAGCGGAGAGCCAGGAGTTTACGGGCGTGGCATGGTGTTTGAAGATGTCCGCAATGCGTTCGACGCACTGGTAACACGCACCGGCGCGGTGGATATGCCGGAACGTCCACGCTTCCCTCCAGTAATCCCCAGGCGCACATTGGAAAAAGCAGGATACCTTAAATCGTTCCCGCACTTGTGTGGTGCTATTTTCAGTTTTGCTGGTAAAGAAACAGAAGCCATGACTTTAGTGGAACGGGCGAGTCGCGGTGAAGATTGGAGCATGCATCTTTCCATGACCGACGTGGTGTTAGTGCCAGCGGCATGTTATCCGGCCTATCCGGCCATGGCTCTTCGTGGTCCATTACCGCAAGGGGGAGTTACTCTTGACTTAGGCGGATCCTATGTATTTCGCAACGAACCTTCTGGCGATCCGGCACGCTTGCAAATGTTTCATCAGCGGGAAATGGTTCGCATTGGGACAGAGGTCGAAGTCTTGGCGTGGCGTGAAACTTGGATGGCCCGTGCCACCAATATCTTCCAGCAAGTTGGTTTGAACGCAACACTGGATGTGGCTTCTGATCCCTTCTTTGGACGTGGTGGAAAAATGCTGGCCAAGAGTCAACTGGCGCAGGGCTTGAAGTTTGAAGTGCTAGTCCCCATAGCTTCCCCTGGACCTACGGCAGTTTCCTCATTCAACTATCATCAGGAGCACTTTGGCACTGCATTTGGAATTCAACTGCACGATGGCAGCGTGGCCAATAGCGCTTGTCTGGGCTTTGGTTTGGAACGCATCACCCTTGCTCTGTTTCGTAAGCACGGCATGAAACTCAGCCATTGGCCGAGTAACATTAAGACTCAACTCTGGCCGGAATAAAACCAATGCTCAGCCTTCTTGGCCTTGATCCAAACGCATATGCTGTTAGTCCCTTGCATGGCCCTGATCGTACATTTCGTGAATCCAATTGTTACGTCGATATTTGGATTGAGTTACTGCATGCCCATCGCATTCCAGCAGAAAGTTGCATGGCGTTTGCCATCACTGTGACTTTTGAAGGGGATCAGTGGACCTTCTTCAAGCCGCCACCAGAAGATCTGGAAACTCTGTATGGAATGGACGTTCATGAAATGCAGCTCTATCGGCCAACTACAGATCATGTGGTTGAGCAGTTAACGGCGGGCCGCACCATCATCCTTGAAGCCGACTCGTTTTTTATGCCCGATACGGCTGCTACGGCGTATCGAAAAGCACATGTGAAATCGTCCATAGCGATTGAGGCGATTGATGTAGCGGCTGAACGCTTGCGCTATTTTCACGGGGCCGGATACTACGAACTTTGCGGTGAAGATTTTCGAGGTATCTTTCGCCTGGGGCGCACGTATGCCGATGATGTGCTGCCTCCCTATACGGAAATCGTCAGGTTTGACGCGGGGCCACGGTTGACGGGTGCTGATCTGCTTTGTGCGGCCAGGGCAACGTTGGCCAGGCAACTTACACGCAGACCGAAGCAGAATCCCTGGCTAACTTTTGGGCAGCGGCTTACACAAGATCTTCCGCTGTTATTGGCAGGTACGGAAAACGGTTATCACGCTTACGCCTTTGCCACCGTTCGTCAGTGCGGTGCGGCGTTTGAATTGGCTAAAAGCTTTGCTGAATGGTTGGCCCCGGAAGATACACTGACTGCCGATGCTTTAGGAAGACAGGTTGCCGGATCGAAAGCGCTGCTGTTCAAATTGGCGCGCAGGCGGGTGTTTGATGTAGCGCCTGCTATTCAACAGTTGGCCAATGATTGGGAATGTGCGCTGGAAGGGCTAGGTCGAATTTCGCAATGAGCAATACAGCGATTGCTTTAACGGAAGGGTGGGAGATGGCCTCCACATTGGCCTCCACGTTGGATCGCTTGCAGACCCCTGCCGATATAACTGGCCTCTCGTTTACTGCAGCAAAAGTCCCGGCAACGGTAGCTTCTATCTTGCGCGATGCCAAGCAGTGGCAGCGTGGATCAGAAATTCGTTTCGATGCCTGTGACCATTGGTTTCGCTGCCGTTTCAAGACTAACCCCGCACTGCCCGAAGAGACACTTTTATTGAGCATGAAAGGGATCGCCACGGTTGCCGAGGTCTGGCTGAATAGCCAACCAATCCTGCAGAGTAACTCCATGTTTACACCGCATGAAGTGGATGTTACAAACATAATTCAAAAGCAGAATGAACTGGTGATTGTGTGTCGATCACTTACTACTGTTCTTCGTGAAAAGCGCAGACAACAGCCTGCTTCCCGTTGGCGAACTCGCGTTGTGGCGGAACAACAGTTGCGCTGGTTCCGCACCACTTTGTTGGGTCGTGCTCCAGGCTTTGCTCCTGAACCGGAACCGGTTGGTCCATGGCGTCCGGTCCATCTGCTCCGCCGTAGCGGCATAACGATTGACGACTACTTTCGAAAAGTGTATCTGGATGGTGATGCTGGCGTCATTGAAGTAAAGTTCCACGCGCGAGGCGTTTCAGGCCCGGTTCCAGGGACTTTGAAAGTCGGCGAACACAGCACTCCGCTTCAATGGGACGGCACGAATGTGCACGCTACAATGCGCATCCCTTCTGTCGAAAAGTGGTGGCCACACACTCACGGCGCGCCTGCGCTATATCCCGTGAAGATCACGTTCGGGGAGACGATCATGGAGGACATCCCAGCAGGATTTCGCTCCATAGATTCGCGCGGTGAGGGCCTGGGCGTGCACGTGAACGATGTTCCTGTGTTCTGCCGAGGAGTGGCCTGGATGCCACACGATGCCGTTGCTCTTTCCGCTCCGCAAGATGTGATTCGTCGCAGGCTGGAATTACTGCGCGATGGTGGCATCAACATGATTCGTCTTGCTGGAACCACCGTTTACGAAGACGATACGTTCCATAAACTTTGTGACGAACTGGGACTGCTGGTGTGGCAAGACATGATGTTCGCCAACATGGACTACCCATTTGCCGACGAAGCTTTTCATACCTTGGTGAGTGCCGAAGCGGATCGTGAACTTTCGCGCCTGGCGCGTCATCCCAGCACTGCCGTCATATGCGGCAATTCCGAAATTGAACAACAAGTGGCGATGATGGGACTAGATCCTACTATGGGACGCGGCCCATTTTTTGGCGATCAGTTGCCAACTATCGCCGCCCGCTGTTGCCCTGGAGTTCCTTATATACCGTCGGCACCTTATGGCGGCGATCTGCCGTTTTACACACGCAGCGGTGTGGCCAACTATTTTGGTGTAGGTGCTTACCTGCGGCCACTTGAAGATGTGCGCCGTGCTGAAGTTCACTTTGCATCGGAATGCCTGGCCTTCGCCAATGTACCCGAACCGGAAATGATTGAGGCCATGGCCGTTGCCACACCGGGTGGAATTTCACCAACTCACCCTGCCTGGAAACGAGGCGTTCCTCGTGATGGCGGTGCTGGTTGGGATTTTGAAGATGTTCGCGATCACTATCTGAAACTATTGTTTTCCGTTGATGCGGCCACCGTGCGCTACACCGATGCCCATCGCTATTGGGATCTTTCCCGCATGGTTTCAGGCGAAGTAATGACGGAAGTATTTGGGGAATGGCGACGTCCTCAATCACCCTGTGGTGGCGGCATCATTCTGTGGAGTAGTGATTTGGAACCAGGTGCTGGATGGGGCATTCTTGATTCCGCAGGCAATCCGAAATCAGCATACTGGTTCTTGAAACGGGCACTTGCTCAGCGCACGGTATGGACCACTGACGAAGGTTTGAACGGCATTGACGTTCATGCGTCGAACGACACGCCGCAAACACTCCATGCCAACCTGCGCGTGGCCTTGTATCGCAATAGTGAAAAGCAAATTGAGGAAGCCAGTCACGCTGTTGTTATCCCACCTCATCAGTCCATAACCATTGGAGTGGATCGCATGTTTGGTCGCTTCGTAGACGCGGCCTACGCCTATCGCTTCGGTCCGCCTGGGCACGATTTAGTGGTCGCCAGTCTATATTTGGCTGATAGAAAGACTCCCATTGCGCAATCGTTCCGCTTTCCACTGGGACGCACGGCACAGCAGTTGCCCATGGCAGAACTTGGTCTTACCGGCCATTCCAATGTGATGAAAGATGGTCGGATTGAAGTGGAGTTGAGTTCACGAAGGTTGGCCTATGGGGTCCGCGTGTCAGCCAAAGGTTACCGTGCTGACGATGCGTATTTCAGTATGGAACCAGGGGTTCGCAGGCGCATGATGTTGATACCCGTTGAACCTGGTGCGCAGGCCGAACAAGTAGTAGTAACTGCCATCAACGCCGAAGGTCGATTGTCACTTACTCTTGGGGCTAAGCTTTGACTTCATCCCACAGTTGGTTCCGGTCAGGTGCATATTCGATCCTTGCGCATTTCGATTGTCCTGCTGCGGCAACATTCAATTTGGGAGTGCTGATTGTGCCTCCCTTCGGATGGGAAGATGTCTGCTCCTATCGCCCCCTGCGTGAATTCGCACGAACCCTTGCAGCACAGGGAGTTCCAACGCTGCGGTTTGACCTGCCTGCCACCGCCGATAGTTCTGGCACACATCAGGATTCCGGATTGGTCGCCGCCTGGATCCAGTCCATCAGCGATGCAACACAAGAGCTGCGTCGAGTAAGTGGAGTAACTGAGGTTGCAGTGGTCGGCATCCGATTGGGTAGCATGTTAGCGGTAGCCGCCGCTGCTGCTGCCGGAGCCCAGTTACAGGATTTAGTTCTATGGGGTCCGTACGCCAGCGGACGTTCCATGATTCGTGAACTGCGCGCCTTCCGCAATATGGAAGTGCCAGAGTATTCCAATGGCGATGAAGTCCCACGCCAACCATCGGCTGGGTTAGAAACAGCAGGCTACCTCATCACGCCTGAGACGCAATCTGCATTAGAAGCTCTGGACCTGACCAAGCTTCCGGCCATGCCTGGCCGCAGGGTTTTGATGCTTTCCCGCGATGAACTTCCTTGCGATGCAAAGCTGCAGGCCAGCCTTTCCACTGCTGGATGCCGAGTGGATACTCAGCCCGGCCATGGTTTCAATGGGCTGATGAATCTGCCTCATGAAGTGGTGGCTCCGGTGGAAACGTTCCGCAGAATCTATCAGTGGCTGGTGGCGGATCGGCAACGTACCGCACCGAAGGCTGTGGCCAACGCGATGTCTTCCCATCACGCTGCGGTCGATGGAGTGCGCGAATCCGTCTGCTTGATTCCGCGTTTGTCGGGCAATAACTTCGCGATTCTTACTGAGCTACTTACTAACAGGAAAGACACGCTAACAACAGATTGCTGCATGCTGTTCTTGAACCCTGGAGCGGCTCGTCATACAGGTCCAAACCGGATGTGGGTGGACGCGGCTCGTCGTTGGGCGGCTAAGGGCTTACCGGCTGTCCGCTTGGATTTGGGAGGCATCGGCGAAAGCGACGGGGAGCAGAATCTGGATGTGTCAGGGTTGTATCAGGAGCACTTAGTAGACCAAGTGGAACAGGCCATGGAATGTCTTAGTTCGCGAATTGGTGCCAAGCGATTCATTGTTGTGGGGTTGTGTTCTGGAGCGTTTCTGGCCTTTCATGCTGCTGCCCAGAAAGCGTCTGTTTGCGGAGCAATTCTGATCAATCCGCGGCTGTTTGTTTGGGACCCGGAAGTGGACCGTCGTCGCGACCTGCGTCGCACATCCGAAGGTTTTCGCAATGTGGACACCTGGCGACGATTCATGCATGGGCAAGTGCAGGTGAAACGGCTGAAGCAAGCCGCCAGTCACATATTTTCAGGCCTTCAAACGCATTCGCATCTTCAGATTCCCACGGGAGAATTCAAAAGTGCACTGACTAAAGTGGCCCGCAATGGCAGTCGTTTAACAATGGTGTTTACCGAAGGTGAGCCTTTATTGCGTGAGCTTGAGGAAGAAGGACATCTGCCGCCTGCCGGGGCTCGTGATCCGTTTCAGTGCATTCGCATCGCCAATGGGGGCCACACTTTTCGACCGTTGTGGGCTCAGAAAGTTGTTCATGATTTGATTGATAAGGAAGTAGCTGCGCTGCTTGGAGTAAGTCCGCGATGATGCAGCAAAACAGTGCCGATACGCGCATTCATGTGCTGTTCTTCATCGATGAATTTTTCGATGCCCATGGTGGAGCGGAAGGTGCTTTGGTTCGAATGACTCGCCACCTGCCAAAGGATAGGTTCCGCTGTTCAGTAGTTACTTTCCATGGAAAAAATGCGGATAGAACTGTTTTTGATTGTCCATTTTATGTTTTCGAGCTGACCACGATTTCAGATTGGCATGCAGTCAAAATGGCATTTCGATTGCGCAGTCTAATTCGTCGCGAGAAGGTGGACATTGTTCATACGTTCTTTGAAACTTCAGATTTGTGGGGAGGACTAGTCGCCAAACTAAGTCGCCGTCCGCTACTGATTTCTAGCCGTCGGGATATGGGCATTCTGCGACGCAGCCGACATTCCCTGTTCTATCGCTTGTTAGGTCCAATGTATGATCAGGTGCAGGCAGTGTCTAACCAGGTACGCGAATTTGCCATTCGGGAAGATGGGCTAAACCCTAACAAAGTAGTTACTGTTTACAACGGAATTGAGTTAGACCAATTGAACCCTGCAAAGGATCAACTTACTCGAAAGTCATTGGGTGTGGAGCACGCCTCGCATGTGATTCTAAGTGTCGGGAATGTTCGCCCAGTGAAAGGATTCGACGTGCTTATCCGGGCTGCGGCCATCGTGTGCAAACAATTTCCTCAGGCTGCTTTTTTGATCGCAGGCCATTTTCATGACGTTCCCTACTCAGAACAACTATGGGCACTGCGAGAGG
This sequence comes from Acidobacteriota bacterium, assembly GCA_025352795.1. Classification (GTDB taxonomy): domain Bacteria; phylum Acidobacteriota; class Terriglobia; order Bryobacterales; family Bryobacteraceae; genus JANXSF01. Next base: position 700 of record JANXSF010000014.1, on the reverse strand, counting down.
AATTAGGATTGACGAACAACGTCCTATTTTTAGGATTGCGCGCCGACGTCAACACCATCCTGCCTTTGGGCGACGTGTTCTGTTTGCCGTCCCGGAGTGAAGGCCTGTCCAACGCGTTGCTGGAAGCCATGGCCCACAGCCTCCCAGCAGTGGCCACTCGGGTAGGTGGCAATCCTGAAGTTGTGGAAGATGGGCAAACCGGCTTTCTAGTTGAATCAGAAGATGCGCAAGCTATGGCGGAAAAAATACTGGTGCTATTGAAAGATCCTGCGCTCGCATCCAGCATGGGTCAAGCTGGTCGGCAGATGTTAGAAAGTAAGTTCACAGTGGAACGCATGGTAAGTCGTCTAGTTAGTCTGTATGATTCGTTACTTGGGAATGTTCGGTAGGCAAAGCGCTCGTCCCGGCAATGATCAACTCCGCCATCGACCCTGGAATTTGCGAGAGCTTGGTTCGGACCTCTTCTAGCAGCCCGTGGTGAAAATCGAGAAAAAGTGTGGGGCGAAGTGACCTTCGAAAGTTGTGCAACGTCAGAGTAGTTTATGGCGTTAGGCAAACCTAGGAGAAACCAGCAGGATGGTTTCTGGATCGAGAGGACATCGCTGGTGCAAGCGGCCAGCCATCCCTTTTACGAAGGATTGAACCAGATCTTGGATGAGAACCGGTTCGATGAATTCAGTGAACAGCAATGCGGCAAGTT
>JANXSF010000010.1 GCA_025352795.1 Acidobacteriota bacterium | reverse complement strand
GATTCCCACATTCCCACCGCCTCGACTGCGGTTGTGTTGTGCCTTTACCAATCCAAACAACAAAACAAGAAAACAAGAAAACACAAAGGAGCCCGGTCTAAAGGCCGACCTTCAGGCTCATCCTTCGATGAGAATATGCTGTAGTAGTTTTTTGGAAATTGGAATGAAAACTTCGCTCGCAAGCGAGCTGGCAGGCGGAATCGCCCAATGCCATTTAGTTTTCCCGCATCCCTGTAGAATCTCCAACTTTTTTGGGACAACTTTTGGTTAAAAAGACTGCTACCTTGCGGTCAAGGCTCGGTAACGCACTGATGCTACAGAGCCGTGACCGCTAGGGAGCGGTCTCCAACACTTGAACCTGTCCGATTGCAGAAAACTAAGTGGACTTAGGCAGGGATGCAACTGAAGCAACCTACCAGTAAGCCTTCAACGCTACCTGCATGGTCCTTGGCTCATTCGCCTGGCTTGTAACCTGACCAAAGTTGATGGCATCCAGATTCAAACTCGGATTCGCAAACACTACCCGGTTGAACAGGTTAAAAGCCTCGCCGCGGAAATCTAACTTGATGCTTTCCCGAATCACGAAGGTCTTTGAAAGGCTCAAGTTTTCCGACTTACCAAAGAAGCCACGAACCTTGGGATTGTAACGAGTCGCATTGCCGAAACCAGCAGGCGGCTGGACTCCAAAAGCGGCTTTCGGCTTGAAATAGCGATCCACTGCCGGGTCGAAGTGATCTCCAATGGTCGCGATGCGCCAGTTGTCATAGCTATCCACCAACGGACGAGTGGTGCCGTTGAAAATCGGTAATGGATTGTTGCGAGACAAGGCCAGTGGAGCACCGCTGTTGTACACCTGAATCCCCGCCAAACGCCAACCTCCGACAGCCTGACTCATAAATCCTTTTGTAAACCAACGCTGCCCTTTGCCGAGAGGTAAATTGTAGACCGTGGAAAATTTCAAAGTGTGGGTGCGATCATATTGACCAATGGACTTTTCCAAACGTCGATTATATTGGTCCATAGCCGCTGTGGCGGAATTGGCAAAGTAAGTATCGGAATTAGTGAGTAACTTAGAAAACGCGTAGCTCCACTGGCCAGTAACTGATTTAGAAAAGCGGCTGTTGGCCTTGATGACCAACGCATGATAGCTGGAATGGCCGCTCTTATCGCCGTTTTGCGCACCCGTTACGACAGTTGAATATTGCGGGAACGGTCGCAAGGATTGTGCCACAGAGCGCAATGACTGCGTGGCGAAGCTGGGGTAAGGGGGCAGAAACCCTGCACTCTTCGCCGCCGCAGAATTAATGTCAGAACGTAGAATATTCAACGCCTGGGTGGCCCCGAACTGAGCCACCATACTGTTCAGCGCCGACGTCGGAACCTGATTGTAATTCAAAATGCCAGATTGTAAGTGAGCCCCGGCGGAAGCGTTGTAACCAGCTTCAATCACTGTTGTGGAGGTCAACTGGCGTTGCATGTTGAACGTCCAGGACCAGGTTTCAGGCGCACGCGTTGCATCCTGACCTTGCCACCAATCCACTGTATTGCCGTTAGAGAATCCGGGGTCAATGGATGGCGGCAACTTGTAGGCAGGCAGCCCAGCATCTAACTTGAACGTTGGCGTTATGCCCTGATTGGAATTATCGAACTGATACTGTCCAATGAAACCAGCAAAATGTCCACTACCCTGAACTGCTGTGATGCGCGAAAAGCTGCGTCCTAATCCAGCGCGAATGGTGGTCTTTTTATCCACTGCGTAAGCTGCGCCCAAACGGGGACCAATGCCGCCATACCAGCCAGGAACCAGGCTGCGCGAGTTTTCACGTCCCGTTCCAAAGCCTGCAAACCACAACGCCCCCAGACGTCCATCAGCCCCTGGATTGGGGCGTGTTGGATTGAAATCGGAATATTCGTCTTTCAGGTTTGTCGGAGGCTGAGTGAAGTCGTAACGCAATCCAAAGTTCACAGTCAGTTTGCGAGTCACACGCCAATCGTCCTGCGCGTAGAATCCAAAGTACGGATATTTCTGCGTCACTTGACGGATGGTTTCAGTGCGACCCAGATAGGCTTCACCCAGCAGGAAGGAGGCAAACGAACTACCGCCGCTGGCTGGAAACACTGTAGAACCGGGGATGCTGGTGGATAGGAAATTGAAATCGGCACGACCAGCAATGTCCTGTTGACCAAATCCATTCGCATTCTGATTCTGATGTTGAAAGCCAAACTTGAAAGTATGCGATTGGCGAATGTAACTCAAATCATTCTTCAAGCCCCAGCCCGGCTGATCTGTTCCATTGAAGGAAGCCGAACCCCATCCTGTGAATTCAGTGAAGTTGATGGTGGGGAAATTCTGATTACAATCCACTACATTCTTGATGCAAACTTTGTCTTTCCAATTCTTATCTACGTTGATTGAGTAAGCGTTCTTAGTGAACGTATTGGCGGAGAACGAAAGATGATTGATCATCCGCGAGGATATGGTCCAATCATGCGCAAGTCGATACGCAGCGGTATCCCATGCAGTGATCTGGCCATTCCAAAGTGGTTCGGGCAGGCCTGGCGTTTGGCCGGTGGGCTTGTTCCGATAGTTAGTGGCGTTCCACAGAAAGCTTACTCGATGTTTGGAACCCAGCAGTTGATCGCCCTTGGCACTCCACTTATTCGTTGGTGAAATCAGAGTACCGCCATTTACCAGGTAGTTACTGGTGACATACTCGCGAGTGCCGGGCACAGCACCCCGATTCGGCACAACCACTTTCGCTATGTTGGCGATGTTCACCGCTGTTGCAGAAAAGCGGCTGCTAGGAATTTGATTGTTAGGAAACAAGTCACGGATGGAACCGGCGCCAGTAGCAGCGGCGCGCGTGGTTGACGGATCGTAAATGGGAATTAGTTTAGCGGACTGATCAACCCACTTACTGAAGTCACCGTTATACATTTCAGCGGTGGGAACCGTAAGGTTAGTTCCATTGCTGCCCACACGATTGCGAAAGCCTTCATAGGAGATAAAAAAGAAACTGCGGTTGCGGCCGTTATAAAGCTTAGGAATCCAGATAGGTCCGGAAACGGTGAAGCCGAAATCGTTTTGTCGGTAGACGTTCTTGGCCTTCGCAAAAAACCCACGAGCATCCAAGTAGTCATTGCGCAGAAAGTCATAGGCCGAACCATGAAACTTATTGGTGCCTGACTTCGATGCAAACGACATCACGCCGCCAGCCGCTTGGCCGTACTCCGCTTTGAACCCGTTGGTATCCACCGTGAATTCCGTCAACGAATCCAGCGAGGGCGTATTCAGCGCCGCCTCAGCCGTATCTCCAGATCGATTGGTGCCCACGCTATGGCCATCGAGCGTTGCATCCCATGCCGCCACTTGACCGCCGCCCAATGACAGCGATTGTCCCGAGCCCTGCGCTTCAGGCACGACTGCGACTAAATTGAACGGACTCCGCATAGTTCCCGCCACCTGCAATGGAAGTTCATCCACCAACTTGTTTTCTACTTGTGTGGACACCTTGGCATCGTCAGTTTGAATGGTGGCTACGGCGGCAGTCACCTCAATGGTTTCGCTCACTTGACCAAGCTGCAACTGTGCATCAATCCGCACCGTGCTGGCTGCGGAGATGGTAATGTTTTGACGAACGAATCGCTTGAAGCCAGGGGCGCTGATATCCACGCGATAGGTGCCCGGTAACAAGTTGGGCAAACCGAACTCGCCGGAACTGGTGGTGGTGGCTTTTGCCGCAGCGTTGGTATCGCGATGGATCAACGAAAGTTCAGCCCCAGCTACAGCGGCACCACTGGGGTCAGTAACGACACCCGTGATGCTGCCCCGTTCGGTCTGGGCCAGAGCGCAAGACGCAATAATAGACAGCAGAGCGACTAACTTGAGAGAACGCATGAAAACCCCTTAACTTACTCAGTATGCCGTAAGGTTTATCACATCTAAATCCTCACCGCAATCACCTGAGCACAAAATGTCCCCACATAAGAATTAAAGACCCTTTCTAAGACTGCCGATTGCTACTTATGGAAGCCTCGCTCAGCGAAACTCGAAACTTTCAAAGTGTGCCGACCACCGGGGTCTGGGCACTATTCCCTGAGCAAAACTCCTTACGACTGCTAGTGTGGCTGACCCATTTCCTGTTTGTTTTCTTCACCGCCTCGCGCCACGAACCTTGGGCCGATGAATCGCAAGCCTGGCTGCTGAGTCGCGATGTCAGCCTGTTCCAACTTATCTTTGAGCGGATTCGCTATGAAGGGACGCCTCCCCTGTGGCACATCCTCATTATGCCGTTCGCCAAAATGGGTGCCCCGGTGGCCTTTTTGTCATATTTAGGAGCCGCATTCAGTTCTCTAGCCATATTCCTGTTCTTGCGCCTACGAAATTTACCCACCTACATGGTACTGATGGTTCCATTTACTTATTACATCGCCTTTCAGTATGCGGTGGTTGCGCGCAGCTATGTTATGGTCCCGCTTATGTTGGTCATGCTTCTGCACCTTCGTACGAGGGTGGTAGACAAGCAATACATCTGGTGCACTGTCATTTTCCTGATGATCTTTTCCAGCATCCATGCAGCCATTGTCAGCTTGGCTATTCATATAGGCACAATGTGGCCGATTTTGCGCCAATGGGCTTTGCTTGCAACGGCAGCTAGGCGAAAGCTTCTTATCGCTAACCTCGTATTGGGAATTGGCGGACTCTTCACCCTTTGGATTATTATTCCGCCCCCTGACCTGGACTTCATCACCATGCCTTTTAAGTTTGAATGGCTTCGAGTGGAGCGCGGATATTTCTATATGGTGCAGAGCTTGGCAGGCACGGGACTGGCAACCATGCTTCTTTTAGCTACCACTGGGTACCGTTTGTGGCGAACCAACTTGATGTTTGTGTTCTTCCCCGGCCTGCTGGGGCTGTGTGCCTTTTCTGGCGGCAAATATTTTAATTATTGGCACTTGGGATTTCCCTTCCTGTTGTGGGTCTATTCGGTCACTGCTTCTTTTATGGAAAAGCCCATCAACGCCCTGCGGAAAGACAGATTCGAACGCTGCTTCACGGTGGTCAGTTTCTTCTTCCTCACAGTTCAAATCGGTTGGTCAGCGCAGACTGCCTGGTATGACTGGAACCAAAAATACTGTGCCAGTGGCATGGTTGCAGAATTCCTGAAATCCCATGGGCAAACTGGTCGGGATTCCATCGGCGGCGGCTATATTGCCGTAGCCGTGGAACGCTATTTCGATCACAACATTTTTATCAATTACAACGCGCCCAACGATGGTGGTTTCAACTGGCCCTCAAGCTTCAATCCGATGATGAAGTTCGAGCCATTATTGGATACAGCCAAGCCTCGCTTCCTGGTTATCGGCTTGGGCAAAGCGGGTTGGTTCATCAGTGATGAAGACAGGCAAAAGCGCGAACCGCTGCTGATTTCCAAGGGCTACCATCAGGTAGCTTTTTTTGAAGGCAACATGTACTTTCGCAGCGATAAGGCTGACCGTCACGCCTTCATAATCTACGAACGAAACTCAACTGGTGCGAGCGCGGGTAATCACCAAAGTCTGCCCCATATTGTAAGTGAACGAAAGGTTACCCAGACCCACTCCCCGCACCAACTTGGCGACGGCACCCATCGGCGGAATGTAAGCCGCAGCTCGCTCCAAGGTGTAGGGCAAGGGCAAAGTCATCCAGTAAGAACGAAACTCCAAAACCTGGAACCCGGACTTCTCCAATTGCACCCGCATGGTCTTGGGGGTGTAGTAGTTCAAATGGACGCTCAGCCAGAAGGGCCAACGGTCCCGCAGAATTTTTTGCGCCAAGCTGCCAATGTCCGGATAAGTGACAATGAAAACGCCACCGGGTTTCAGCAAGCCAAGAACAATTCGCAACAGTTCATTGGGATCGGGGATGTGTTCCAGAACGTCCCACAGGCTGATCAGATCGAAGCTTTGCGGCGCGAAGGTATCGGCCTCCAGCGTTCCCTGACGAATGTCCACATCGTAAGTTTTGCGACCGAATTCCGTCATCCAGCGGCTGGGTTCAATGCCCGTCACATTGAAGCCCAAAGTTCGAGCAGCAACCAGGCTGGCACCACCGGCACAACCCACATCAAGAAAGGATTTCCCTGTCCCGCTATCCCAGCCGATAGACTTCAATGCGCTTCGCAAATTGCGAGTGAAAACTTCCACACGTTGCGGATTCTGGGCGACGAATACGGGGTCAACGGCATCGCTATAGCCACGAATAATCAGGTCGGACTTAGGGCGCGGGCTCAGAAAGTACATGTCGCAGGCCCGGCAACGGACTACCTGGTCCAGCAGTTGATGATCGCTCGATGCGCTGAACGCTCTTTCCAGTTCTTCGGCGCTGATGTTGGCCGGGTATTTGGCGGGCTTAATCACTTCCTGGTCAGATCCGCCACACAGCGGGCAGGCAACAGTTTCAAACAGATTGGCGGAATAAGTCACTTGAGGCAGAGTAACATTCCTATGCCCCCAGAAGCCACCAATTGTCGGGAATGCACCCAGCTTGCCAAAACGTTTACGAAAGCTTTGCAAGGTGCAGCCTGAACATGGAAGATCAGATCATCCGCCAAAACCTGGAATGGATTCACCAGGGCCACACCACCCTCAAAACAGGCGAATGGGACAGCTGCGCCGCACGGCATCTGGAAGGTCACGAATGGTCGGTGATCATACCCGCAGCAGGCCGCGGATCACGACTCGGTTTCCACCTGCCCAAGATTCTCTACCAGGTCGCTGGACGCCCGATCCTCGATTGGCTCCTCGACCTGTTCCCCGCCGAGGCAAAAATCATTCTCGTAGCTTCCACTACAGGCGCAGCCGCTTTACGCGACGCTCTCATTCAAAGGGGCACTCGTGGACAGGTGGTCATTCAGCCTGAACCAAAAGGTATGGGCGATGCCGTTGCCATCGGTCTGGCAGTGGTCGATACGCCGCGTGTGGCCATCGTCTGGGGTGATCAAACCGCCTTGCTACCCGAACATGTTTCCATGACCCTGCGCCTGCATTCCGGCCCACTCTCGCCTGATGTCACTTGTCCTACCGTGTTGCGCAGCAAACCCTACATCCACTTTGAGCGCGACGCAGCGGGTCACCTGAAAGCCATCCTACAAGCCCGCGAAGGCGACGTCATGCCCGCCGATGGCGAATCCGATGCAGGCTTTTTCGCATTTGAAACCGCAGTGCTGCGTAGGTTGTGGCAGGACCATGGTGCCGATGCAAGCTTGGCCGGTGCGCTCACCAAAGAACAAAATTTCCTGCCTCTGATTGCGCTCGCATCGGCTGTCGGCCTTCAGGTACTCACTCCGCAAGTGATGACCGTAGAAGAAACCACTGGCGTCAACTCTGCTGACGATGCCGAAATGCTGGCCACTGTATTGGAGAATCGCAAGTGAGCGTAGATACTGTAGAGGCCTCGCAAGCAGCGTCCATTCCGGCACAGGCAAGTACCGCACCACCGGCCAAGCGCACCAAAATCAAAGTTGTTCTGTTCTCCGGCGGCAGTGGAACGCACTCCATCACCGAAGTGTTGCGCCAGCACCCGCAAATCGATTTGCGCATCCTCATCAACGCCTATGACGATGGACATTCCACTGGTCGCCTGCGCCGATTCTTTCCTGGCATGCTGGGGCCTTCCGACGTCCGTAAGAACGTCAGCCGACTGATGCCTGTCACCGAGCGCTGTCAACGCAGCCTGAAAACACTTTCCGATATTCGCTTGCCGATTGGTGCCACGCCTCAATATGCGCTGAACATTCTGGACGCAATTTGCACCGGTGACCTGTCTGCCCTGCCCCAACCCATCGCTGAAACATGCGGGCAACTCGATTTCCGCCAATGGCGCATCCTGAATTTATTCCTCCAATCTTTCCTGCTCTACCATCGACAACAACTCACGCTGGGCCGGGCCTTCGATTTCACCGATTGCGCCCTAGGCAACTTGATCTTTGCCGGTTGCTATGTGTGCGAACAATTTGATTTCAACGCAACCGTGCGCGCCTTCTGCGCCCTCTACGAAGTGCCCGCAAATTGTCTGGTGAATATCACCCAGGGCGAAAACTTATTTCTGGTAGCAGCCAAGGAGGACGGCACAGTTCTACTACAGGAAGGCGACATTGTTGCTTCCCAAAGTGCCGCCAAAATCCGGGAGCTCTTCCTGGTGGATCAAGACACATTTCTAGGGAGTATTGAAGGGCAAGCCGAACCCGCAGGCGGCTGGATGAACGTGTTGCGCCAAGGCTCACGCTCGCCTCGCCTCAACCCGGAAGCTGCTGCTGCTTTACTTGAAGCCGACGTCATCGTCTACGGGCCTGGCACGCAACATTCATCCCTGTTTCCTTCCTACCTCACCGAAAGTGTCGCCGAATCCATCGCCGCCAATAAGCGCGCCGATAAGATATTTGTGGGCAACACACGTCGCGATTTCGACATCCCTGAGGACGACATGAACGACCTGGCCAGAAAGTTTATGGACACCATGAATCGTCGTGGCCAAAATCGCGTGGACTGGCAGGATCTGGTTACGCAATTTCTGGTCCAGACCCATCGTGAAGGGGCTGAGACGGAAGGCAAATTCATTCCTTTCCGCCCATCCGAATTTCCTTATCAATTGGATACCGTGCGCGTGCGCAACTGGGAGTCTTCAGCGGGGCGGCATTCGGGTGGCTTCTTTTTGGATCAGATTCGGCAAGCAGTGCAATCGCGCATTGACTTGGAATTGACGGAACTCCACCACTTGATCACCATCATAGTGCCCGCTCTCAATGAAGAAAAAACGCTGCACCAAGTTTTGGAATCGCTGGTCGGCCTGGACTTTCAGTCCCTCGGACTCAGTAAAGAAATCCTCGTCGTCGATGGTGGCTCTACGGACAACACTTGCCAGATCGCCCGCTCCGTGCGCGGTGTTCGACTTCTGGAACGCCAAAATGCCGCCTACGTCAAGGGTTCCGCGGGCATGGGATCAGCCCTACGACGTGGTATTGAAGCAGCCCGTGGAAATTACATTGCCTTCTTCCCGTCCGATGGTGAATATCTGGTTAGCGACCTGTTCCAATGCGTCGCCACGCTTCCCAAAACTAATTCCAAAGCCGTCTTCGGCACTCGTAGCGTCAAGGTCCTTGATCTTTCTAAGGAACTAAAACGTATCTACGAAAAGAGTCAGAAACTCTATCTCACCTCCAAATACGGAGGCATGCTGCTCAGCGTCCTGACGCTGCTACTTTATAACCGCTACGTAACGGACATTCTCACCAGTGTCAAAGTCTTTGACGGCGCTCTGCTGCGCTCGCTGCACCTGGAATCTAAGGGTCGTGAGATTGATACTGAAATTGTTGCCAAGCTGGCTTTGCGCCATGAATACCTGCTGGAACTGCCCGTCGAATATGCGCCACGTACGCGCAGCCAAGGTAAGAAAATCAGCGTGCTCGACGGGCTCCGTTCCTTACTCACCCTCATCCGTTACCGCTTAGCAGCCTAATCGCCATGAAAACACTTTCCATTGTCATCCCGGCCTACAACGAAGAACGAACTATCGCCCAATTACTTGAAAAAGTGTTGGCCGTGGATACGGAATCTCTGGGCTTTCGCAAAGAGCTCATCGTGGTCGATGACGGTTCGGACGATCAAACCTCAGCGCAAGCCGCGGCGTTTCCAGATGTCCGCGTCCTACGCCAGATCCCCAATCAAGGCAAGGGAAAAGCGGTCCAGCGCGGCATGCGCGAAGCCACCGGCGATTACATTCTGATTCAGGACGCTGACCTGGAATACGATCCGCAAGATTATCTGCCCATGCTGCGCCGTGTGGCCGCAGGTTCCGAGGTGGTCTACGGCAGTCGTACTTTGGGTCAGGCGGAACTGCAACACGGCTGGACATTGTTCCCTGGTCGTCACCCCAGCCAATCCTTCGGGCCATGGCTCGCCGGTGGAGTCCTTTCCTGTTGGACCGCATGCCTTTATGGCCGATGGATTAGCGACACGCTCACCGCCTACAAACTTTACCCGGCCCCTGCCGTCCAAAGGATGCATCTGCTCACTGCCGGTTTTGAAACCGATCACGAAATCACCGCCAGGCTGATCCGGCTGGGCCTGCCAATCGCCGAGGTGCCCATTCGTTACTACCCTCGCTCAGCAGAGGAGGGCAAGAAAATCCGCGCCGTCGATGGCTTGATCGCCCTGTGGACACTGCTCCGATTCCGGTTTCAGTAATGCCCTGCAATTTCGCCGCCGTGATTTTCGATATGGACGGTGTGTTGTTAGATTCAAGCTCCATCCACCACGCCGCGTTTCTGGAGGTTCTTCGTCCGTTAGGCATCGTGGAATTCGATTACGCCGAACAAGCCGGTCGTAAAACGTTCGACGCGTTCCAGCAGTTGAATGGAAAATACGGCTGGCAACTCAGCAACCTCCAAATTGGAGAATTGGCGATGGCGAAGTCCGCAGCAGCACTCAAAGCCATGCGTGAGAGCAACCCCATCTTTCCTGGTGCGCACGATCTGGTTCAAATGTTATCGAGCAACCTGCCCCTTGCCCTGGCCTCCTCAGGGTCACGCAGCAGCGTGGAATCGTTCCTCGATATCAACAAATTAAGACATTGCTTCAAGTCGGTACTCTCCAGTGACGATGTTGCAAACAGCAAGCCCGACCCAGAGATCTATAGCAAGTCCTGCGAAGCTCTCCAGCTTCCCCCCAGCCGTTGCGTTGTTATAGAAGATGCGGTGTCCGGTGTAATCTCCGCCAAGCAGGCAGGCACCATTGTTTACTGCTTGGCAACTACAACTGGTAGCAGTACTTTACTGGCGGCAGGCGCCACTGGCTGTCTAGCCAGACTTGACGATATTCCATCAGCATTGGGATTGCACTTTTAAGTAGAAAGACGGAGTTCCCGCAGCGTTGAACTTAGACGCCGCTACTATTCTGACCGTATGGCGCGAACCAAATCCATTCTGCTGATCCTAATCGCGGGAATGAGACTCGCCACAATTGCCGTCAAAATCATCACAGCCGAAGCAACTGCGAAAGTGGCTGGATCGGTTGCTTCCACGCCGAATACAAAAGAGGCCAGCAGTTTGGAAAGGGTAATCGCTCCAATCACTCCGCTCGCGATACCCACCAATGTGACCAGCAATCCTTGCCGTACAACCATGGTGACCATGGATGCACCGGTCGCGCCTAGCGCCATGCGTATCCCAATTTCGTTCGTTCGTTGGGCGACCGTGTAAGCCATGACGCCATAGATGCCGGTTGCAGCCAGAAATAGAGCCACCGCGGCAAAGCCACTCAAAAGGAACATCATCGACTGGTCTCTGCGCAACGCCGCGTCGCGCAATCTCTCAAGTGGTTGGAAGCCAGAGAACGGCTGCATCGGATCAAGCGTCTTCATCTGCGTATCGAACTCCTGGCCATAAGCTCCAGCCTTGGTTCGGACAATCCAGCAGACAGGGTAAAAAGAAACGGCGGCCTTCAACAGCGCGTCGGGTACTTGTTCTAAAGGGACGTAAACAGTGGGCTGGCCTGCAACCCGGAAGTTCTCTGATTTCACGTCGCCAACTACGCCTACAATTACCCTCGGACGATCGCGGTCTGGTGAATCCCGCATGATGTGAATCGGTTGCCCAATTGGATCTTGATCCTTGAAGTAGCGCCTGGCAAATTCGCGGCTGATCACCGCAACACCGGCGGAGGTGGCACTATCAGTGTCCTCGAATAACCTTCCCGTCATTGGGGGAATTCTGAGTGATTGGAAATACGACGGGGTAACGAATCGCCAGTCCATCAACTTTGGTTCATCTGCATTTTCCGTTGCCGGCAGCCAGGCGACTAGATTGAGGCCTCTATCCATTGGAAGGTTGTTGGAAATAGCAGATGTCTCGATCATTGGGTTTTCACGCAAACGGTCAAGCCCTCGTCGGAACAACGCCAAAGACTTAGCTGTTGAATCATAACGATTTCCCTGCAATGGCATTTTGCTGACCAGAACATTCGAGGAGTCAACGCCAGTCTCGGCTCGAATTAGGTTGACCAGACTTCGCACGAACAACCCAGCTCCAATCAACAGCACTAAACTCATCGCGACTTCGGCTGCGACCAGTGCCCGCCGTAACCATCCCGTGCCACTTCGGGAAGTGCTGTTGGCGGCCTTTTCCTTGAGTGCAATATTTGTATCCTGTTGGCTAGCTGCGAAAGCTGGATAGAGCCCAAACAATAGGGCGGTCATGACAGCAAGGATCATCGAAAAGCCGACCACGATTGAGTCGATACTCACGGGTGTCAGGGTTGCTATCGGCAGCGGGTTCAGTTTGATCAGCAGAGGCAGTGATGCGTACGCAAGCACCAGCCCAACCGCCGAGCCCAGCAGTGAGATCAGCAGGCTCTCCGCCAGCATTTGCCGGACCAAGCGGCCGCGTCCGGCACCCATGCTGACGCGTATGGCGATTTCCCGAGTGCGAACCGTCGCACGCGCCAGGAGTAGATTCGCAATGTTTCCGCACGCCACAAGCAGCATGAGGCCCACCGCTGCTGACAAGATCCACAGCGGTCTTGCAGATTGGCGAACCGTGCTGCCGAAGGGAACAGCCCGAGCGGTTGCTTCGGAGTGAAACTCCCGACCGTGCCCCGACGCAAACTCGCGTTTGTAAGCCTGCATCAGATTAGCGAGTTCTGCCGAGCCTTGCTGGAGAGTCACGCCGGACCGCAGGAGTCCTGCCACCGAAGTATTACCCCCGTCATTGATCGGTCGGGCCCGCAACGGAACGAAGAGCCCAGCCTTAACCACCGAATCCGGCTTTGCCACCCCCACGATAGTGAGCACTTCGCCGCCGACCTCGATTGATTGATTCAAGACGTCCAGGCTGCCCCCGAAGCGCCGTTGCCATAAACTGAATCCGAGAACTGCTACCTTCGCTCCGCCCACCGTGTCTTCTTCTTGCAGAAAGAATCGGCCCGCTTGCGGGGATATTCCCAGAGTTCGAAAGTAGTTGCTTGATACAGAGCGCAACTCAACCTCCTCGGCTTCTCCTCGCACCACGAGTGTCGACGCACCACCACCTCTCCACGCAGCAACCTCCTCCAGCAGCTTCGCTCTCTCTTTAAAGTAGAGGTAACGTCGGCTGGAATGACTTGACCCATTCCATGATCCACGTATTTCGTTCACTACATCCACCAGCCTGTCGGCGTTAGGATAAGGCGCGGGGCGAAGGTAGACCGCGTTAACGAAGCTGAATATTGAGGCGGTCGCGCCGATGCCGATCGCCATGGTCAACACGGCGACGACCGTGAAGCCCCCGTTGCGCTTCATCAAACGGACACCGTGCCGGAGGTCGACAAGCAGTTCGGAGAGCCAAGGTAACCCTCGCTGGTCTCGATATTCGTCGCGCACCAATTCCAACGAACCGAACTGCCGCCGTGACTCGGCAAGAGCTCGCTCCCTGGTCATTCCTGTGCTCATCAGTTGTGCGACGAGATGATCTAGATGGAACTGGAACTCCTCATGCATCTGGCTATCGAGTCGTTTTTTGCGAAAGAGATTGAGTAGACGAGACATAAGATCAGACCTCCAAGAATTTTTCCATTAGGGCAACCGAGGCTCTCCAAGCCGTCACTTCCGTGTCGAGCTGTTTGCGGCCAGTCTCGGTAATCGAATAGAAGCGAGCACGTCGGTTGTTGTCGGAACTCCCCCATTCGGAGCTGATCAGGCCGCGCTGTTCGAGGCGCAAGAGAGCCGGATAGAGCGATCCCTGATTGAGTTGGAGGATGTCAGTTGACACCTGCTGTATCCGCATAGCGATTCGGTAGCCATGCATGGCACCCAAGGCGGTCAGAGTTTTCATCACGATCAGGTCAAGCGTCCCCTGAATCAGTTCCTGTTTCGGCTGCAATACGATGCTCCTTTTGACGCTCTACAGGAGCGTCTCGCCCTAGTACGTCGACAGGAGCAATTTGTTCCGAAAAATATTCAGAATTGTTTTGATACAGGCGGGCTTCTTGCCTCCGCCGCGCCAATGAGCTTCTAAATTTCCGTAGAAAAAGCTCCCATGGTTCCTTTTCGCTTCAGTGAAATAATTTTAAGATTACATTCTTAACATTTAGTCCTTCCTTCCCGCCTCAACCAGATGTAGTATCGATGTTAGGGAGTTTCAATGTCCTGGGGAAAATCTATCCTTTTCTTGGCTGCGGCCACTTTTACTCGCTTAGGTGCCGAAAGTAGCGGTGACAACTGTTCCTTCCGCAACGCTCCTGACGATTTCCTCAACGCCCAGCGTCGAGCCATTGAATCCACTAACTCCCGCATCCGGCAATTCCAACCCAAATCAGCCGTCGGGATTCGCAGTGCTCGCGCCGTTCCACCCTCTTCCTTACGTTGGGTAAATTTCATTGATCAGGAAATTCTAGGCAAAGCGGAAAAAGCCCGGGTGCAAGTGGCCCCACTTTCCACCGATGCCGAATTTGTCCGCCGCATCTACCTGGATCTCATTGGCCGAGCCCCCAAAGTGTCCGAAGCCCGCGCCTTCCTCGCCGATCCAAATGAGAACAAGCGCGACGAAATAATTGACCGCCTCCTCAACTCTCCCGATTTCACCTATCGTTGGGCTAACTGGTTCGGCGAGCTAGTGCAAAACAACCGCACTTCCATCAACGTCAACCTACAAAACGAAGGTCGCAACGCCTTTTATGAATACTTCCGGATGGCCATCAATGAAAACCGTCCGATTAAAGATTTGGCCTACGAAATGATTGCCAACTCCGGCAACAATTATGATTCCGGTCAAAACAATTTCATGGTGAAAACTGTCACCCCCGGTGGTCCCGTGCAGGATCGTTACGACACTGCATTCTCCCGCGCCGCATCCATGTTTTTAGGCATGGGCCATTATGATTGCCTGCTTTGTCATGACGGCCGCGGCCATCTGGAACAACTCAGCGCCTGGGGAAAACGCACCACACGCATGGAAGCCTACAAAATGGCTGCATTCTTTTCACGCGCCAATTTGACTGGTCGTGGCAATATCCCCGGCGGCAGTCCCTATTCCAACAGCTTCGACGTCAGCGATCGCACCACCGGGACTTATGACCTGAACACCAACTACGGCAATCGCCCCAACCGAATTAAAATTGGGACGTTAGTAAATCTCACCCCCGAATATCGCGATGGCAAAGTAACATCGAATAGCGTCAATTGGCGCGAAGCCTTCGCTTCCCAGTTAGTAGTCGACCCCATGTTTGCCCGCAACATGTCCAATCGTATTTGGAAGCAGTTGTTCACCATGGGATTGGTTGAACCTGTCGATCAAATGGACCCCGCCCGGCTTGATCCAAAGAATCCGCCCGCAGATCCCTGGACCCTGCAAGCCACCCACCCCGAGCTTCTGGAACAGTTAGCAGCGTTCATGGTGAATTCCAACTACGGGCTCCGCGAATCCATCCGTTTGATGGTTAGCTCCACCGCCTACCAACTCAGTTCCCGTTACGACGATGAATGGAAGTTGGAATACGTTCCCTTGTTCGCCCGCCATTTTGCACGACGCCTGGAAGGTGAAGAAATTCACGATACATTAATGGACGCCTCTGGTCTGATTCAGGAATATCCCATTGGCGGCTATGGCACCGACACCGTGCGCTACGCCTGGCGCATGCCCGATGCCACTGAACCGCAAGGCAATCAAGGCAATGCCCGCGTCTTCATGGATTACTTCCTGCGCGGCAATCGCGATACACAATTGCGCACCCAGCAAGTGTCCATTCAACAACGCCTGGCATTGATGAATGATGGTTTCATTTATAATCGAACGCGCGTGGCAACTGCCCCTAATTTGGCAGCAATCTTGAAAATCACCGACAACGGAAAAATGCTGGAAGAGCTATATCTAGCCTATCTGGCCCGTGTCCCAACGGAAACCGAATATACCAAGGCCATGGCTTTTTTAAGTAAAGCCACCACCGCCGCATTGCGCTCCGCAGCTCTTGAAGATTTGGCCTGGGCGCTAGTGCAAAAGACCGATTTCCTGTTCAACTACTAGGGGAACACCATGAAAGATCGATTCGGAAAAGATTGGAGCAAGACTCGCGGCTCCTGGTTTTGGAAGCGCCCACACCTCAACCGACGTGTATTCTTTCGCCACGCTGCATCTGCGTTGGGTGGCTATTATCTAATGCCCTCGCGCCCCATGGAAGGCATTGCCCAAGCGGCGGCATCTCCCATCGGCAAAGCCAAATTCTGCGTCTTCGTGTTGATGACCGGTGCCCCCAGCCACGTCGATAGTTTCGATCTCAAGACCGGGCCCTGGCTCCCCGCCACCTTCGACCCCACCACTTACGACGGAGTCATCTGGCCTCGCGGACTGTTCCCCCGCATCGGCGAAAACTTCGATAACGTTTCGCTGGTAAGGTCCATCAAGCCCTGGGCTGCGGTTCATAGCTTGTCCCAAACCTGGCTGCAAATCGGTCGCAACCCAACCTCGCAGTTAGCCAAAATCGCGCCTCATATTGGTTCGGTAGTGTCTCTTGAAATGTCGTCGCGTCCGGGCAATAAAACTCTTCCCGGCTTCATCGCATTGAATAGCGGCGGTGGTCCCGGACAAGGATATCTGGCACCAGATCACGCTCCATTCTTCATCGGAAGCGCCGGTGGCGGGCTCCCCAACACTACATTTTCCGGAGGCCAAGCCGTGTTCGAACGGCGCTTTCCCTTAGTTGCCGATCTGGACGATGAACTGCGCGGGGGCACTTTAGGGGCCGCCAGTTTGGAAAACGAACTGGTGAACTCCAACGCTCGCAAGCTGATGTACAACGCCGACATCACCAAGGCCTTTACCGCCGATACAGTGGATCGGGTGAAGTACGGCAATTCCACATTCGGCAATGCCTGCGTCACTGCGCGCAATTTGATCCGCGCCGATATGGGGACCCGTTTTATTCAAATCAACGTCGGCAGTTGGGATCTGCACTCGAATATTTATCAGACTGGTATGAATCCCAGCAACGTCAATTCCCTGGGTCGCCAATTCGATTCCGGCCTGGGCACTCTAATCGAAGATCTGCGTAAAGAGAATCTGCTCGACCAGACGTTGATCGTAGCAATGGGCGAATTCGGTCGCACCATTGGAGCGTTGAACACCAACGGTGGCCGCGACCACTTCCTGCAACAATCGGCCTTATTCGCCGGAGCTGGCATCCGCGGACGCCGTGCCATCGGCGCAACCGATGATCGTGGAGCAGTGACCGCAGACCCTGGCTGGTCACGCAATCGCGACATCCGCGCCGAAGACATTGAAGCCACAATTTATTCGGCAATGGGAATAGACTGGACAACCATCCGTCGCGACGACCCATTTGGCCGAGGCTTCGAGTATGTACCGCAATCCGGCGTAGCGGATGAGTATGCACCAATCCACGAACTGTGGGGCTGAGCCCTCCTGGGTCCAATGATTCAGATGTGGGGCATATGTTACCGAGCCGTGACCGCGAGGGAGCGGTCTTTCAACCACAAGTTACCCAACAAAGGTTGGTGAATTCTATATGGATGTCGCCTGGTATTCCTTGTAAATTCTACGAAACCAAAACCCTAGTTGCAAAAGAAATCCAAACCGGCACGGCAACTGTTGAAAACTGCGCTTGTGGGGTAGGCTATTCCGCCAGCCAGCTCGCTTGCGAGCGAAGTCTTCATCCCGATTCAAAGCAAACTAATGACATTGGGCGCTTTCGCCTGCAACTAAGCAGCATTTTGCACTTCAATCACAAGCTTCTTCTCAAGCACCCGAAATGCCGCCTCCATCTGTTCCATACGAGTGGAGTTCTTAAAATCAAGCAGCCGATCAATCTGCGACTTCTGGCATCCCAACCGCCGAGCCAATTCCGCTTTGCGAACACCAGCCGCCCGCATAGCTACATACAAATTGGCTTTGGCATCTAACAAAACAGGAAGAGCAACCTGTCGAATCACCTTGCCACGGCTCTTTCCTGCCTTAGGAAAATCAGCACGTGTCTCCATGCAGTCCATCATGAGCGACGCCAGCAGATCCGCCGCCATCTCCTCCGCATCAGCGAGGGTAGCACCTTGTGTGACGCCATATCCGAAGTCGGGAAAGTTGACGGTATAGCTACCAGCCTTGGGGTCGCGTTCAAAAATCGCAGGGTACTGAAACATAGTTTTGGTATTCAATTCCGTGTCGGATGTCGAGGTAGGTAAGTGGCCTTATCCCCCTCATATATACGTATATATGAACTTTTTCAAAGAGTGAATTGCGAGTAGGAGCCGATAAGCAGATTCGTATCGACTAGACAATCCATCCTTACCAATTGTCTTCGCGACTATAGATATTTTCCCGGTCGAAAGCAGTATCGGGAAGAGGTTAAGTTGCCGGAAAGCTATCGAAGCACTCATCTAAAGCCTTGTCCCATTCATCCGGGCTCATCAAAACCGCCGACGGCTCTGGAGCATTCTTAATGAGTTGTGCGCGGAGGAATTCGTCCAATGGGATTCCCAGAGTCCGAGCCGAAGCCTCATAGCTAGCAATCACATGTGCCGAAAGATCCTGGATGCTTACGTTCATATACGAAATCCTATTTGGAAAATACCATTGCCATTCGCAAGTGAATGTGATTTTGGCTACGCGAATAGAACCTTGGACTTACTTACAAAGATAATTCTGTTCGCGGCTCACATTTTCAAGCGATAGAACCGGCAGATTGGCGGGAAAGCTTTTGGGCCACTCATGGAACGCCCTTGCTTTTTCCGCCCCGGTCAACCCAGAAAAACCATTTACCTCAACCAAAGCAGCTTCGCGTTCCAGTACCGTCTGAATAAAATC
The DNA here is from genome assembly GCA_025352795.1 of Acidobacteriota bacterium. Taxonomy (GTDB): domain Bacteria; phylum Acidobacteriota; class Terriglobia; order Bryobacterales; family Bryobacteraceae; genus JANXSF01. The sequence goes on along the minus strand of JANXSF010000010.1, from coordinate 35,307 downwards.
TTCGAGAGACTTTGACAGTCGAGCGAGCACGCGCTGCAAGCCGATCTTCAAGTGCTGGTCGAATGCTGATGCTGACGGTCATTCTAGGCAAGGCCTCTGTTTCGATATTATCAGTTTGATTGTGAGTCAACTTGAGGTCAGATCCATCCCACGATTTTCGTTCATCGTTTTCTTGAATTCCACAAACTCCTGGTTCGCCGCACGAATCGCTTCTGCATCATTCGTTGCGTCTTCAACCGTCCAGCCAGCCAGTAGTTCCAGCGTCGTAATGTCAATACAAATGTGATTCGCTGGTTGCCGGACAGGCGGCATTGTAGTGGTTTCCGAAGTTGTTTGATTCTTCAACAAGTTGGAACCATCCTACCAAACTACTCGCGACGCCACCCCCAAAAACACCAATCACAACCCATTTCCAAATCCCCAACCCACACACCCTCCACCACTTACCCCTCGCCACCCACCCAGCCCCCGCCGCCCACCATGCGACAATCCGCGCCAAGGAGATTCCCATGGCATCCGCATCCCAAATCGCCGCCAACACCGCTAACGCCCAGCATTCCACTGGACCCCTAACACCTCAAGGCAAAATCCGCTCTGCCGCCAACGCCAGCAAATATGGCTTCTACGCAAAACAAGCCGTCCTCCTCACCGCAGACGACCTCCGCGACTTCGAAGCCCTTATCCAATCCTACAAAATCGAACTCTGCCCCCAATCCCCGGTCGAAGACACCCTGTTCAACCAAATCATTCTCGCTGTCTGGAACCTTCAGCGAGCTAATTGTCTTGAAGTCAGCCTGTCCGAACAAGCAGGAGACCCGCTACTATCCGAGTCCAAAGAAGTAGACCGCCTCATCGCCTTCCGACTCCGCACCGAACGCAGTTTACTCAAATTGCTCAACGAATACCGCAGACTCTTAGCCACCAGTCCACGCATAAAACTAATTCTGCAAAACGAACCCAATATCCCGTTATTCACCAAGCAACCTTACGTCCGGCCCGATCCCAAAGTCGGCCGCAACGAACCTTGCCCCTGCCAATCCGGCCTGAAATCCAAGAATTGCTGTTTGCGAAACGAACCCAATTCCCCATCATTACCACTTAGCGCAATGAGCTTTCCTACGGCATTGGCTTAAGTCCCTATTCCGAAGTTGGCCCTACGCCCACAACTCATCCATCGGCGCATAAACACCATCCCCCGCCGCTGGAATGTATTCGAACGTCCGTCCAAATGGGGTATCCAATTGCTTGGTCCAATCAATGCCCAGCGCCGAATACACTGTCGACTGCAAATCCTCCGGACGGAAATAGCGATTGTACTTCCAACCGAAATCCACCGTGTCTGAACCATCCGGTTTAGTCGACCCGATAGTGCGTCCGCCCTTAATCCCTGCACCGGCAAAAGCAGCGAACTGCTGCACGAAATGGTCCCGACCCTCGGTAGCCGACAACACTCCTACCGTACGACCGAACTCGCCCACCATCACAACCAATGTGTCTTTTAACAAGCCAGTCGATTCCAGATCGGCGAGTAGCGCGCCAACGCCACCGTCGAACTGCTTGCCCAGCGTGAACAAGTTGTTTCCGGCAGGGTTCAATGTGCCGTAAATATCGTTGTGCATATCCCAGTTACCCAGGTTGATTTGAATAAAACGAGTCCCCCCATTCGCCGCTAGCACTTGCTTAGCAACCAGGCAGGCGTTGCCAAAACCGGAACCTCCGTAGCGGACGCTATCGGCAGCGGAATAGGAAAAGGCGGTGGTGACGCTGGGGTTGTACATCATGCCCCGAGCCGCTGAATAGAATGCATCGTAATCTTGGGGAGCCTTGCCCAATGGCGAATTGACTCGCAACGGATCGTCTATCGAATGCAGAAAACGCAATCGGCTATCCAGGCGTCCGGCACCGTCCACATTCGTTGTATTAGTAAGACCGGTGGTGGCCGGAATCACTTTGAAGGGTGCGTAATTAGCCGATAGATAGCCGGGTCCAATGGCACTGCCTGAATTCAATGCAAGGAAAGTGGGGAAAACTTGGCCAACCGTACGTTCGCGTTCTTTTTCAAGAGCCACCACACTGCCCACATTAGGAGCAACGTCACCTAACGCAGCCGCCGGGGATCGTCCGATTTGCGTCCAGGTTTGGGCCAGGTTGTGGACCAGCGCCCATGAGCGCATGGAACGAACAATGGCCACTTTCGAAAGCTGCCCGCCAATGCCCGGAAAAAGCCCCTGCGGCCAGTTGATGCCATTGATCATGGTCGGCGTAAACTTGCTGGGGGTGATGCCGTTCACCATTTTCAAATCGAAAGTATCCGTATGGCTGGGGGCTCCGGTCATCAGAATAAAGATGCATGCCTTGGCTTTGCTTTGCGTTGTGACCGATGGCCGGGAATCGGCGGCGTGCACCTTGGCACTGCCCAACAGATAAGAACCGGTGACGCCCGCTCCAGCAATTTCAAAGAAACGGCGTCGGGAAAGGTGTGGTTGCTGAGAGAACATTGTGTGGTTCAGCGGCCTGCGTCCAAGAATTTTTGAGTGTTTATCTTCGCCGTAAATCATGATAGGTTCTCCCTAGTAATTAAAAATAAAATCCACTTTGTTGTAGAGCGACCACAGCAAATCTTCCGCCGCCTGGGTGCGCGTGCCGGTTTTCAACTGCGCTTGAGAAGCCGTCATTTCCGCCGGTGTGGGATAACGGGATAGAACGTTCAGGAACAGCGTGTTGATCAATGGATCGTCGGCAAGGCTGAGGTTTTTCACCAGCAAAAGATTACCGTTGCCCGTGCCGCGGATCCGAGTCATCACAAACGCATCGTTCATCAAACTCAAGGATTGCGAAATGGACCCATCGGGCTGACGATCCTCATCATCGCGGTTACCTCTCAAAAAGGAATCAAGGAAAAGGGAAACCGCGCCGTTGTTGTCCGGGGTGGCAACAGTTTCCGGCGAACGCATGGCCCAGTTTTCAGTGGCCGATGAATTTGGATAGTAGCGTTGCAGGTTGTAGGCAGGCAGCAATCCACTGGACTGCACCACTGCATCATGAATCTCCTCTCCCCAAAGTCGGCGAACGAATTTGCGCGCAAATAGTTTTTCCCAGGATGCATCCCAAGTGCCGTTATAGCGTGAAGAAAGTTGATAGGCGTCTGAAGTAACAATTTGCTTCATCAGGCCTTTCAGATTGTATTTGCTGTTGATAAAATCCTGCGCAAGTTCGGTGAGCAGTTGTGGATTGGTGGGCTGAATGGCCCATCCCTGAGGAGGCGGATTGTTCGGATCTAACCGTGCCGGGTCGAATCCGTCGACAGGTTCCACAATGCCTTTGCCAAAAAACTGGGACCACATATAGTTCACTGCAGCTCTTGAAAACTGAAAGTCAGTGGTCACTTCCCGGGCAAATGCCACACGATAGTTTTCACCAGGCTTCGCTCCGCGTCCGCTAAACATATATAGCGGAGCAATCGTCGATTGTGTCCCAATGGGCTGCCGCGCCGGACGATTTCCGGTTGTAGTGTTCAAAGGGTAGTCCGTTCTGAATCGAGGGTCCTCATTTACGGCCCAATAATAAGGCGGGTTGTTACTTGCCGGATCGACATTCGTGCGCGATGCAAGAGTCTTGGCCATGAAGCTGGACATGCCCCAAGCCTGTTGCCGGGTTGTACTACGGCCCCAAACGCTTAAGGTATCCAGATGGCCGCGACCGTTGTGGCAAAGCAGACAATTCAGATGAGAAATGCCCAGAAAGGTTGACGAGATGAGCACGGCTTGCGAATCCCAAATATCCTGTTGCGGACCACCAGTGACCACTCCGCCAACAATGAAATTTAAATCGCCTTGGGTGTAGCTATCGGTTCCAGTCGCTGTGATCAGCTCTGTCGCCATTTGGTTGTAGGGCTTGTTGGAAGTAAGAGAATCACGAATCCATTTCTGGAAAGCGGAAACACCCTCGGGGTAGCGCGGAATCTGTGCATTGCGCGATACGATCTTTAACAAGTCGCCGAAATACATTGCCCACTTATCTGTCCACTCCGGCTTAGCTAGCAATTCATCTACCAGCAATTCGCGCTTGTTTGTGCGAGTATCGGCCAGGAAAGATTGCACGCGAAGCGGGTCAGGGATGCGACCAGTAAGATCCAGTGTAACGCGCCGCATATATTCAAAATCGTTAGTACGGTCAGCCGGGGTAACGCCTGCTTTCTGCATTTCACCAAATAGATTTCGATCAATGGTGCCTCGTTGGTCCAGTTGCTGTTGGGAGTAAGTGCGGCTTCCCCCAGGTACAAAGTATTCCACGGGGGCAAGGCGGTTGGCCACTTCAACAGTCATGAACGATGCGTTGTTAGAGGATAAAGCGTACTTACCACCGGCGACGATTTTATCGCGCTTCTCCCCAAAGAAGGAACAGTTGGCGTGATCGGCAATACCTTGGTCGTCAATACTAACAACGGGGGCCTGGGCTTGCAACAAAGCTGCTGCGGGAAGAAGGAGTAGAACTGCTTGTCGAATTGGATTGCGCATAAGATTCCCCATGTAACTTGTTTATCGTCACATCGTTGAATTGTCGTTACGTTTAAGTGAACCCAATCCAAAAACAAGAGTTGTGGAGTAATTAACTAAGCAAGATTCCCTAGCATGTCTTAGCAATTTGCCGCTACTTCTTCTCCCCATTTGGTTTATAGAATGGTGATATGGGTATGTTCAGGCTTTCCGTCCTTCTAACACTAGCGTCTGCCGCGTTGTTCGGCCAGTCGCTGGGCAATGGTTCATTGAACGGTAAATACAATGCGCGCCATCTGATGTTGAACGTGAACGCAGCCGGTGCCATCACCGATGCACGCACCTTCTATGGATCACTGACCTTTGATGGATCCGGTAATTTCACATACCTGGGTAGCCAGTTGGTGGGGGCAGCGGCACCGCTTCCGCTGACAGGGTCGGGCAAATACACGGTGCAAGCCACCGGATATTTCTCGCTCACTAATTTCCAAAGGACCGATGGGGCCGTAATTCGATGCGGTCTGGGCCCAGGCGCATTGGTCGGGTCCACACAAGAGACCGCCGGAGTTTACGATTTCCTGATTGCGGTGCCCGCCCCCACCACGGGACTTGGAGTGCAGACCAGCGCTCTCATCGGAACATACTTTGCATCGACCCTGGAATTTCCCGGAGGCACCGCAGCCAACGTACGCAGCACATCGTTTCCCTTGAAACCCAATGGCACGGGCAGCTTTGGTGATGTCGCTGTTAGTGGCAAAGCGGCCAACCTGCAAGACAAAGTAATTGCGCAAACCGTGGCTGCGGCATCGTATGCATTGACTGCCGATGGATCGGGCACGGCGACGTTTCCACTTGCTTCGACCTCTTCAGCACTGTCACAACTGCTTTCAGGGAGTCGGCAAATCTACTTTTCTGCCGACACTAATTTTGTGATTGGCGGCTCTAACACAGCCGGTGGGCACGACCTTTTCATCGCCACAAAAGCATTTTCAGGAACAGCCAATGCAGGTAGTCTGCGCAACCTGTTCTTTACCGCCGGCATGAAGATGGAACCGAATCGCCCAGGCAGTTATGGAGGTTCAGCCAATGCCAATGGAACAGGCAAGCTGGTTTCCAGCCGTCGTGTCAGGCAACTGGAAGGCGTGCTGGATTTCACTGGTGGCAGTAACTACGCCATCACCGCCGATGGCAGTGGGTCGGTGGAAACCAATCGACTGGCATTGGGAACAGAAGGCGCAAACTATATTGTGAATGGACTGTCCATCACGGATTCCAATAACTACGAAATCGGCTTTGGCATTCGGGCAACGGCGGCCAGTGCAGCGGGCACTTTCTACATCAATCCGCAAGGGATTGTGAATGCTGCCAGCTTTGCCCCAGTCGGTGCACCGGTATCGCCAGGCGAGTTCCTATCCATTTTTGGTGCAGGATTTGCCACCGCCACAACAATTGCCGCCGGGGCGCCGTTCCCAGCAACATTAGGTGGCGTGCAAGTGCTGGTGAACAACACTCCGGCACCATTGTATTTTGTGAGCGCTGGTCAAATTAGTTGCCTGGTTCCTTTCGGAGTCACGGGGGCCACGGCCAGCTTTGTAGTAACCAGTGGTGGCAAAACATCCAACGCCGTGGAACTACCGCTGGCAAGAACCAGCCCGGGGATTTTCACTGTGCCTTCCGCCGGAACTGGGCCAGGAGCGATTTTGAAAGCAGATTACACGTTGGTATCCGCGGCGAACCCAGCCAAGCGCGGCGATGTAGTGCTGGTATTTCTCACTGGGCTGGGTAGCGTCACTCCGGCAGTTCGCGATGGAGCACTGGCACCGTCCAATCCGTTGAGCCTTGTCCCTGGAACTCTTGCCGTCTACATTGGCGGCAAGCCTGCCGAAATTCTATTTCAAGGCATGGCACCGGGGCTGGTCGGTTTGTATCAACTGAATTTGAAGGTCCCAGGGAACGGTCCTACAGGAAACAACGTTTCCTTTGCCATTGATTCCGGCGACAGTTTTCATGACATGGTGGACATTGCCGTTGTGCCCTAACTGCCAAAATCACTAAGATAGTGCCACTGCTTCGTGAGCTGGATACAATTCGCACCATACTGAATCAGGACCGTCCCTGGTCAGCTTACATTCTGGGCCACCTTGCTCCAGGGTCCTATGAACATTGCACGTTCCATTGCACGGAAGCTTGCAATGGCATGGTAGTGTTCTATCGTGGTCTAGGTTTCCCTATTCTGTTTTGGCTGAATGCCAACCCAGCAATTCTAGATGAATTCAACGAGCCCGCTGTATTCGTAAACATCCGCGTGGCCGATGCCGGAATGCTCGCCGGACGCTACCGGATGGTTGAGCCAAAGCTGATGGGCCGCTTTGTCCTGGATCTTGCCCACTGGACCCCAACCTGTGTTGAAGGTGCCCAACGATTGTCAGAGACCGACTTGATCGCCCTGCAAACACTGTATGCCGATGGTGTTGCCGATGGGAATCAACCCTATTTTTTCTACCCATCCATGTTGACCGAAGGCGTGTTCTACGGCCTGTGGGAAGGGTCGGAATTAATCGCCGTGGCCGGAACGCATCAAGTGGTACAACAGGAAAGCGTGGCAGCGGTGGGCAATGTTTACACGCGTCGCGATCGTCGCGGAAAAGGCTTGGCAGCGCAACTCACCAGTGCTGTCACAGTACACTTGTTGGAAATGGGTATCAGCACTATCGTCTTGAGTGTGGAACAATCAAAGCCCAATGCCCGTCGGGTCTATGAACGACTTGGGTTCCGCTTGCATTGTGAATTTCTGGAAGGTCGTGCAGTTCGTGAGGATTTGATTTGACCGATTCCGTACTTTTATACGTGGCCCTGTGTGCCAGTGCTTTTCTAGCCGGTGCCGTTAACGCAATTGCAGGTGGCGGAACCTTGCTCACCTTCCCTGCCCTATTGGCCGTGCTCTCCCCTGTGATGGCCAACGGCACCAGTACTATGGCCTTGTTGCCTGGGTCGATCGCCAGCGCTTGGGCGTATCGGCAGGACGTTGCCCATCCGCCGAAGTTGCTGTGGTGGCTATTCGCACCAAGTCTTGTGGGCGGATTATTGGGAACGGTTGTAGTAACCCGCACGGATGAAAAATACTTTGCGGCGCTGGTGCCGTGGTTGATCCTGTTGGCAACGGTGCTATTTATGATGCAACCACTTGTCGCAAAGATGGCCAAGAGTCAAACAGCAGGCGGCGATCACAGCACGGGACACTTGGCGATGCTGGCCTGCGCCCAGTTACTGGTGTCCATTTACGGAGGATACTTTGGCGCGGGGATCGGCATTTTGATGTTGAGCTCGCTGGCTTACATGGGCTTGCGTGATGTGCATCAGATGAATGCCCTGAAGGCCATTTTGGCGACGCTGATCAACGGTGTTGCGGCGTTATGGTTCGCCATGGAAGGCAAGGTGGAATGGCGATTCGCGCTACCTATGGCTGCCTCGGCGATTGCTGGGGGATACTTGGGGGCGCGCCTATCGCTGCGCTTTTCGTCAACTTCGGTACGCAAAGTTGTCATTGGAATCGGGCTGCTGATGTCTGTGTATTATATGTTCAAACAGTATTCTGTTTAGTGGCAGTGTTAAACTGGGAAATGGGTCGGCATCCTCTCTTTTTCCCTTACTTAGCTTTAACTTCTGTGTGCTTTTTCTGGGGCACCACTTACTTGGGAATCCGCATGGCTCTGGAAGGTTTTCCTCCCTTACTCCTTGTCGGAATTCGATTTCTGGTGGCTGGCATCCTCATGATCGGCATTACATTCGCCATGAAGAGCCCGTTCCCTAAAGGTCAGCAATTGTGGCTGACTTCACTATATGGATTGATGATGTTGGGATTCGGTACCGGTGCGCTAGTATTTGCCGAAACCTGGATCCCCAGTTCCCTTGCCGCCGTGATGGTCACCACCGGACCCTTTTGGTTGATTGGAATTGAGCGCGTAACCGGTGGAGATCGTATCCAGCCCAGAGCGTTGATCGGACTGCTGGTAGGATTCTGCGGTGTCATTCTGTTACTGCTTCCCCAAAATGGTTGGGGCAGTTTCGACGGTCCTGTTTTAAAAGGATTTCTACTTCTAAACTTCGGAGGATTATTCTGGAATGGCGCTTCCATACTACAGCGCAGGCAGCGGCTGGAAACACATCCTTTTGTCAGCGGAGCCATACAAAACCTCGCTTGCGGGTTGGTGTTTCTACCACTGGGATTGTTAATTCCGCATGCCCCCATTGTATGGAAATTGAATAGTAACCTGGCCATGATTTACCTGGTCGTCTTTGGATCTATGGTCGGCTTCAGTTCCTATGTTTTCGCTTTGGAAAGATTGCCGCTGAGCATTGTTTCCATTTATAACTACGTGAATCCGGCAGTGGCTGCAGCGTTGGGTGTGCTTTTCTATAACGAACCTTTCGGTTGGCGCGAGTTACTGGCTATGTTAGTCATCTTAGTGGGCGTGGCCATTGTCAAAAGTGCATCGTCACGACCGCTGCTGGGCAAAGCAGTCAGTTAGTCATCAGGGCCACATGATCAATGCCAGACCCTTTGGCGATGTCGATCAACTGAGTTACGTGTCCGAATTCCAGTTCCGTGGTGCCTTTCAAAAACAGCACCTTTAAGCCACGCAGAGCATAGATTTGACGCAGCCGGGCACCCAGAGCTTCCAGTGCAATCGGTTCGGAATTCAGCAGTAGTTGATGGTCCCGGTCAATGGTCAGGACGACCGTGTTCGGAACGGGTTGCTGCGGAGTGGCATCCAGGGCGGGTTGCGGCAGATCAATCGCCAGCCCATTCGATTGCGTTGGAACAATCACCATAAAGATGATCAGCAAAACCAGCAGGACATCAATCAAGGGAGTTACGTTGATTTGCGCTTTGTTAGAGGAGGTTGTCATTGCCATGGATATTTGGACACCAGGAGCAACTGGTAGGTTCCTGACAATTATTTTTGTAAGTAGTGGGTCAAGCAGCATCCAGAAGAACAAACCAATTAGCCGGGGAAGGTGTAAGATTGAGCCCGCTTGGGTGTTCCGTAGTTTGGAAGACTAACGTGTTGATTTCGTATATCTTGTTGCTGCTTGATCCAAGTTCAGTCTATCCTCAACTGCTTTTTCAATCAACAGTATTTCGAGTGTTCCGGTACTAGTTGAATCGAATTAGTACTGGGAAATAGCCTAAGGTATTTCCCTCGATTCTAATTTGAGAACCGGTATGCAGAATTGGACTTCACCAGTCGATTAACCAGTAAATGAGTTTTAACTTGGCTGAAGGTGAAGACCCGAATCACCCATCTTGGGAAACGGCGGAGAGGCGGCTTTGTCGCAACATGGTGGAATCCACTTGGGCATATCCAATGTTCCTGGCCATTCTCACTGCGGGCACCAATCTGGCAGCAACCACACCGCTGCTTCTGGCGGCGATGTGGATCACTACTGTGAGCATCAGTATTTGTCGTTACTACTGGCATGCCACCGTTGCGGTTGGACCCATTGAGCTGCGTAAATTCGCTCGTAAAATGCGCATCACGTCCATTGTTGCCGCTGCGCAATGGGGCAGCTTTCTGGTAGCAGTTCTGTTAAAGGGTGGCAATTCCAGTTGGGAATTTCTGGTGGTTCAACTCTGCCTCACGGGATCTACCGCAGCCATTATGACCGCTTATGCGATCGATTGGCGGCTGCTGGCTTTGCTGGAAGTGATGATGATTGGTCCCGCAACAGTGACGCACCTTTTTACCGGTAACCAGGGGTGGGTTTTAGCGCTGCTTTATAGCTGCTATTTGACCTACCTTCTGCAACAGGGAAAGGAACAAAACAGTAATTACTGGAAGGCCCTTGATGTACTGCATCAGCTGGAAATCCATATGCTGGAATTGGAAGAGTCGCAGAAAGTTGCTCTGGAAGCGAACCGCTTGAAATCGAACTTTATGACCAATATGAGCCATGAACTGCGCACTCCACTGAACGCTATTATTGGATACAGTCAAATTCTGGAAGAGGAGTTGCGCGACCGCGGTCAACTGGACCTTCTCCCTGATCTAGGCCGCATTCGTTTTGCTGGAAACCTTCAACTTGGAATGATTAATCAAGTTCTGGATCTGTCGAAAATTGAAACGGGTCGTAATGACGTCAATTTGGAACCCCAGTCGCTGCAAATTATCATGGAATACGTGGTGGGAGAATCGGAACTTTTGGCGAGGAAGAACGGCAATCAGTTTTTTGTAGATGCACCTGTTGAAGACGTGATCCTAACTACGGACGTCATGAAGTTGCAGCAGTTGGTACTCAATTTGATAAATAATGCCCATAAATTCACATCTAAGGGCGAAGTGCGCATGAAAGTTTCCATTGAAGAATTCGATAGCCAAAACTGGTTTTGCTGCCGAATTGAAGACAATGGAATTGGCATGAGTGAGGATCAATTAGAGCGGATTTTCCAGCCTTTTGTGCAAGCTGATGATGCCCCTACAACTCGTAAATATGAGGGTAGCGGATTGGGCCTGAAGATTAGTCGAGAATTTGCGCGCTTATTAGGGGGCGAAGTGGAAGCCAAAAGCACTTTAGGCCATGGTTCCACGTTTACCGTGCGCATCCCCGTTATTGTGGAACCGGCGTCACTGCAATTGGTAGAGAACCCCACAGCAACGCCATTGATTTCATAGCGACGAACAAATAAGTTTGTTAAAAATCAGATTAATTGGAAACCTTTCAAACGGTGGAAGCACCTAAGTACAAAAGAGGAATTCCATGTTCAAACGAATTGTGCTGACGGTTGGAGTGTGTGTGTACTGCTTGGTACAACCACTTTCAGCTCAAGATGCTTCAACAATAAAAGATCCCGTGGTTGCTCCGCAAACAGCGTCGGACACCATACCGGTGCCCGATGCGGTAACTACTGCGGATCAAATCGACAAGAGAATTTTTGGCGTTCTACCCAATTACAGGACTGGCAACCTGAATGCCCCTTATGAACCGCTGACAGTTCGTCGTAAGTTTTATATTGGCTTCAAGGACTCTACGGACTATCCAATATTCGGTGTAAGTGCTGTGCTATCGGGCTTGGGTCAGCTTACCGATCAACATCCGCAATTTGGCCAAGGCGTGAAAGGGTTCGCCCATCGTTTTGCTACAGCCACAGCGGATACTTCCATTGGCAATTTTCTTGCGGAATCTGTGATGCCCAGCGTTTTCCATCAAGATCCACGATATTTTCGCAAAGGCGAAGGCAGCGTAGGTGGACGGTTAGGGTACGCCGCAAGTCGTATTTTTGTTGCTAAAAATGACAGTGGCCGTTGGAATTTCAACTATTCAGAAGTGCTCGGCAACGCGATGGGTGTTGGGATCGCCAACGCTTACTATCCGGGGGAACGCAAACTTTCTGATAATGTTTCAAGGCTTTACTCACAGCTTGCTACTGATGCGTTTTCCCAGGTGCTGAAAGAGTTTTGGCCCGATGTGAAGCGCAAGTTTCTTAGTAAGAAGAACTAACTTCAATTCGAGGACTTTTACTGAACGGGTAGGTTTGGTGCTGTGGAACCGCCTAATCCAGCGTAGGAATCTTTCACTTTTGACACTTTATTCGACGTGAAAGTGATGAAAGTGATTTTACCTGGTGGTAGGCCGTACATCCAATCTTCAATCTCATCGCCATCAATTGTACGGCGTTCCTTATTGCGTGGACGCCCTAGCGCCATGATCACCTGTTCCCTATCCATGCCTTCTATCGCACGCTTTTCTTTAATGGCATTCTTCACTGGTTCGGGCAGTTGATCGACATAGTTTTCCGTCACCGTACGCTTTTCAAAATCGAGGATTGGCTTCAGAATCGCCTTGATCTTTACCGAGTCAATGTCATGCAATTTCTCTGGAAATTTCAAGGATAAATAGGTGCCTGCGGTGGCTACTTGATCAGCCCTGCCCACTGGAGTTGTGCTGCCCCCCATGCCCACATCAATGTGTTCATACCACTTCTTGCCGGTCTTCAAACCGTGGTTAAGTTCGAACAGAATCTTGTTGTCTTCAATGGTGATCTTGGTGATCTGCACCAGTTCACCGGAGCGGGCGGCGGGGCCAAATTCCTTCATGGCATCGTCCCAGGCAGCTTTATCTTTCATCAGCCCGTCTGACTGAATGACCAACGGTTTCTTTGATCGGGGGATCATGGTTTTGGCCGTCGCGTATTCCGATGAAAGTCCGCGAAGGATTTCAATTCTCTCTTCGTCAGAAAGCTTTACTTTGGCGTTGGCAACTAAGGCGAAGGATAAGCTAAGCAACATCAATTGGCGCATGGCGTTATTCCTCCTTAATTTGAGAATACAGGTTCTGCATCAGAAACGGGGTTTGACGTTCCAGCGGGGCGCGATAGATGGCATAAAACACCAACGGAATTACCAGCAAAGTCACCAAACCACCTTCCGGCCCATAGGTTCCACCGCTCCATAAATCACTGGCTTTCCAAACCAAATTGTATCCAGTTAACCCCATTGTAAACCCACTTAACTGCACGCCTGCCAGTGGAAGTGTAACATTCCATCCGAAATGAATAGCAATGGGCAGCCACAAATCACCGCTTCGAAGGAAAGCGAATCCAAGCAGCACTCCCCATAAAAATGTGATGAACAAACTGAGCGATGTGGAATTGGGATTGCCCGCATGAACCGCAGCGAACAGTACGGATACTGGCAGCAGCGATTGGTATTCGCCGAATGTACCAGCAAGCAGTTGAAAGCCATATCCACGGAACAGGATTTCCTCTCCAATGACCCCAAATACAAGGATCACGGAAACAAACAGGATGCTTGAAAGTTGAAACGGCGTTTCCGGGTGGGATTGATATTCGGCCATGCGCAACAAGCATGGGACTACGGTCACCAGGAGCGCGGCACCAATGCCAATGCATAAACCGGTCCCGACGTTTTTTAGGGCAGATGCGTGCCATCGTAAGCCGACATCGGCCAGTGGCGAACGTTCAAACATCCGCAAACATAACAAGGTGGCCAATGCTGCCGATGCAAAGGTACCCAACGCAGCAGCCACCAACAATCCAAATGGCAAAATAAGCCAGGGAAGAATTAATTGACCAGTGAAGGCCAGAAACAGGAAGACACCTACGCGAACAATTGCACCCGATTTACTAAGTCCTGTTTCCTCCATGATCTTACGTCTTCACGGTAACGGAGACTCCACGGGGCGCAACAGTTACTGGCAGCACTTCCACGCCTTGCTTTCCGATCAGTTCCGACACTCTTTCTTTGGTGCCTTTTTCAACCAGGAAGAATACGCATCCGCCGCCGCCTGCACCGCAAACCTTGGCACCCATGGCACCGGCCTTGCGCGTGGATTCTATCAAACTGTCAATCAATGGAGTGGTGATGCCCGGCGCATTCTTGCGACGATGCGACCATTCTTCGCGCACCAGCTTACCGGTCTCCTGCCAGTCCCCGTTTTCCAAAGCGGCACGCATGCGAACAGCGATCTTCGCGATTTTGGAAAAGTTTTGGAACACTTGCTTATCGCCATCAATGTGGGCCTTGGTCACTTCCCAATTGTTGATGCCGGAATTGCGCGGCTCACCGGTATAGACAAGCACTGTGCGGGCATTCAGCTCCTCAAAATCAATGGGGATTGCTTTGCGGTGCAATCCATCCACACGCAGTTCAATGGCACTTACGCCACCGTACATAGCCGGATAATAATCCTGACAACCGGTGGGCACCTGGATGATTTGCGCTTCCACATTTTGGGCCACTTCGCGAATCTGCTCAAGCGAATAACTGCGCCTGGTCAATTTATTTAGGGCACTGGCAAGGGTGATCATCAATGAGGAGGAGCCAGAGATTCCGGCACCTGCTGGTGCTTCGGAAAATGTTTCCACTTCAATACCAGCTATGGGCGCAAAAAACTTCACCAGATAGGCGGCCAACGGCAACTTATACTTTTTGGCGGCCTGCAACGCGGCTAGCGAATCGAATACTTCTTCAGATTTCAGATCACGGGAACGAAGCACAATTTTTGTATCGGTTCGCGTTTGGACAGTGCAAGAAGTGTACCGATTCACCGCAAAATTCACGGTAACCGCGTGCGGATGGTACAAGTATAAGGGCCAAATATCCAGAGTTCCGCCGGCCAGATCAACTCGGCACGGGGCTTTAGCAGTAATTTTCATTTAATTTACCAGTTTACCGCGACGCACTGCCCAAACGACTGAGGCCGCTGCCGACATGGCCAGGATTGGTGCTGTCCAAAGCGTGAACCGCGCGAATTTATCAGCTATTGTGAGTGATAAAAATTGGTCTTGCAAAGAATCGCTGAGCAGCCGCGGCGACGCCAACATGACGCAGAGCAGCAGCAGAAACGAGATTCGCAAAATGCTTTTGGCCTTGTCTGGTGTAGTGGATTGCTGGGCAACAACGGCGGAAAGTGATCCTACGATTATGGAAAGTAGCAGGCTAAGAATGGCCAGGCTGAGCAGAACAACCGCTGGTGGCAGGACGAGTCGGGGCAGTCCAATGTTGACGGTGATGAGGCCCAACGCGATCATCGCCATGGACGCGATCCAGCCGTAGGCAATGCTTTTTGCCAGCGAAAGCAGGTCCACCCGTTTACCAGCGCCGAATACATCATCCACCACTCTGGGTGAAACGAATAGAAATCCCAGACAGGAATACACGGCCAGCAACTGTAGATCCATAAAGGGAAGTCCCTTGAACCAGGGGACAAGGATTCCGAACAGTACGAAGAGCAGGGCATGTACAAATTTGTCGCGAGACGTCATTCTGTTAGAGTAAACCACAATGGAATTCGATATCCCCACTTTGCCAGTCCGTGATCGTCACAAGTTGCTTTCATCGGTAGTTTTGCCGCGTCCGATTGCCTGGGTGACCACCATGGACGCTGCTGGGCAAATCAATGCCGCACCGTTCAGTTTTTTCAATTTGATGGGGTCAGACCCGGCGATTGTGGTGCTGGGCATTAGCCGCAGCAATGGCATGTTGAAGGACACTGCCAGCAACATGATGGCTTGTGGAGAATTTGTAATTCAGCTTGTGACTGAAACTTTGGCAGAGCAGATGAACCAGACAGGCACGGAGTTTCCACACGGCATCAATGAACTGGAAATAGCTGCTTTGGCAACCTTGCCCAGTGTACGGGTGAAGCCCCCGAGGATCGCCGCATCGCCGGTTCATATGGAGTGCAAGTATCATTCGATTGTAGAGATCGGAAACACTTCGGTGCTGCTAGGCGAAGTGATTCATCTGCATATTGACGATGCGTATGTGGATGCCGCGACGCTACACGTACATGCTAATCAGCTCGGCGTGATTGGGCGGATGCATGGGGGCGGTTGGTACGCGAGGACGACGGATTTGTTTGAGTTGGGACGGGTTAGTTACAAGCAGTGGTTGGAGCGGGGGTGAGTACACATGTAATCACTTCGTGATAGCATGTAAGCATGGTAAGAACTCAAATCCAGTTGACGGAAGTGCAGGCTGTAGCGTTGCGGGAAATGTCAGCGGCCCGGAATCAGTCTCTGGCTGAGTTGGTACGGAAGGGCGTGGACCTTCTGATGGAACAGTCTGGCGAACCAAATCGACTGGAACGCGCAAAGGGTGTTATAGGACGATTTGCGTCGGGATCAACCGATGGAAGTCGTGGACATGACCAGCATTTAGCGAATGCTTTTGGCAACTCATGATTTTTGTTGATACCTCGGCAATCTATGCAATTCTGGACCAGGATGATAAGGAGCATAACAAGGCCAAAGCGACTTGGGTTTCCGTACTGGATTCTGGGGAAACACTGCTTACGAGTAACTACGTTCTTGTTGAATGTTGTGCGTTGGCGCAGCACCGCTTGGGGCTGGATGCAGTTCGAGCGATCGAGGATGATCTTCGTCCTGTTCTTAAAGTGAAGTGGATCGACGAGCCATTACACAGGATTGCCATGACTGCTTCGCTGGCGGCACGGCGAAGAAAGTTGAGCCTTGTGGATTGCTCCAGCTTTGCGTTGATGAGGCAGCTTGAGGTTCGAAAGGCGTTCGCGTTCGACCAGCATTTCATTGAGGAAGGATTCTTGTTCCCTGCGAAACGGGGCGCTTGAAAGAATTAGTGTGGAGATTAGAAATTTGATCTATCGCTTACTATAACGAGTACGATATGCCGCAACTGACAATATACCTAGACGAAGCGACGGAGCAATTGCTCCGTAAACAATTGGATTCCAGTGGGTTGTCGCAAAGCCGATATATCGCGGGGCTTATTGTGGAGCGGGCTCGAACTCAATGGTCATCGCAACTGGTTTCGGTTTTGGGTACATGGGCTGATGTTGACTTTCCAGACATTGAGGATTTGCGAAAAACAGTTGGCACGGATCTGGGTTTTGACGGATTTGTAGCCGCTGATGCACGCAGATAAAGACGAAAAGAGCATGCGTTTGTGGGTTCGTTTATCTGCGTGCATCTGCGGATGACAATTCGTTTAGAGTTAGTGGCGATAGGCCCAGGAATTCGAGGAAGTCTCCACTACGTCTCACTGCTTGGACCCGATGAGCGCGGCGAGTTCGCTTGGGATAGACCGGCGCTGGTGCGGGCGTCGTAGATCATTTGGGCGACCGCAAAGTTAATTTTCGTCTTGGCGATACTGGCTTTGAGGATTTCGTTGTTGCCGGTTACGCTTTGTAGAATTTTGAGTGCGTTTTTAGTTCTAGGCATGATTGTGTTCCTCCTTATACGAATGTGTTCGATGCAATTGGCTTAGGCTCGAATCAGACGCAACAGGTCCAAATCCGATATAACCTTGATGCCCCAATTTGAACAGAACGCGACAACTTTGGCTTCATAAAAATGCTCGTCAAGCGTGCAGAGATAATCTACTTTGCCGCTGATTGCAGTTTGAAGAATGTGCAAGTCGTTTGGGTCACGAATGGGAGCGGCAATAGTATCGTCGGCCTCAACAATCTCTGCAGAAGTGACAAGAAGAGCGAAGAACTGGGTGATCTCAATTTCCGTCAAGGAAAATCGATTCAGAAGTCGTGGGTAATGGAGGACCCGTTCTACTTCTTCGAGCACGGATCCGGAAAGAACCAAGCTATGACCACGATCAAGAATTTCATGAAACAGTGCTTTCGCCGGACCTGATGCTCGCTGATTTGCGCGGACAAGGATGGCTGAGTCGAGGGTGATCCTCACCGAATAGACCGATAACCGGGCCTCACGCTGCGCATGGCTTCGTCAAAAACCTCTATCTGTTCGGCTTCGGAAACATCTTTAGTCTTCTCGTCGATCTTAGCGAAATACTTGCGTAACTCATCAGAAACAGCCCGTTGCTGCTTTGGTGTTGGAGCCTCATGCGGTTGGTAGGCACGCACGCTGATTGCCTCGTTGTCGCCCAAGGTGCGGCCCAACAATTGCTCGAGTGCAGTACGCACTGGCGGGGATAGCCTTTTGGCGCTGTGGAGTGAACTCTGTTCCATGGATGCCTCTGATTTGATGGTAGCAAACCGCTGGGTCGCTACCGCGGAGGCCTTGTTGCGTTTGCTGCCTCAATCCAACGTCATTACCAAGCCTCTACATTGATGATGGAAAGAATGTTTTCTAAATCAATTAGCGCTTGCTCTGAGATTCGAACTTGGAAATCCACTTGGGGATCAGCGCCCACACATCTTCAAGCGGAACACTAAGGTCCTCTTTAGCCTGCTTGATACCACGATCAATAGCGGCTAAAGTCTCGGTATCCACCTCGACTTCTTTTGTTGCTGGGATTTGCATTTTGAGGTCGATCATGGTCTTACGGTAGCTCGCTTTGGTGGGTATTGCAATTACGTTTGTGGTTGGCACGGTGGACGGACTGCCTGCTGACGAGCAGTTGACGGAGAATCTGAGAAATGTCCAGTCTGTCCCGCATTGATTCCTCGACTTCTTTTGTTGCTGGGATTTGCATTTTGAGGTCGATCGTGGTCTTACGTTAGCTTGCTTTGGTGGGTATTGCAATGACGTTTGTGCTTGACACAGGGTACAGGCTCCTTGCTGGCGAGCAGTTGACGGAGAATCTGAGAAATGTCCAGTCTGTCCCGCATTGATTCCGTATTGATTCCGCATTGATTGATTCGCATTGATTGAGACGTTGATGAAGCACTTGTGATCCCAGATTCGGAGATAGCCCCGTCGTCCGATCACCTTGATTCTTCAAACTCTGGATAGTAGGTTGATAGAATTGGCGCGATGACCCAACATGAGAAATCAACACCAGCAAGCCGACATGTTTGCGATCTAATAGTGTCTCTCGTCCAATCGGAGATAGGGGATGTTTCAATGAAGCACGCGAAGAGTATCTGCTCTCTAGGCAAGAACGGTAAATTCGCATACGCTACCCATCGGAGGGATGGGGTTAGGGTTTACCTCCGTTGTCAGGAATCGGATTGGGAGTCAATGAATGCCCTTATTGCTAGCCGTGATTCATCGATATTAGAAAAACGGCGTGCGATGGGGAGCGAATGGGCCAAGTTAACACCGTATTATGTAGATCTCGATAGCCCGAGTGATGTTTCCAAAGTGGTTCCGCTTCTTATATGGGTTGCTAAAATCAGAACGAAACCAAATAAGGATTCCGAAGCATACTTACTTCCATCCGAAACGGAAGTATTGGACATAATCGAGGGAGGCAGGACCACGATTCAAATCAATCGTTTTGAACGCGATCCTGGCGCTAGAAGGCAGTGCATCAAACTTTTTGGGGCCATGTGTAGTGTTTGCGGCTTCGACTTTGGAAGAATCTATGGAGATATTGGGGTCGGATTCATTCACGTCCATCACCTCACCCCGCTTTCGATGATAGGACGCAGATACAAGGTTCATGCCAGTAGGGACTTGCGCCCAGTTTGCCCGAACTGCCACGAGATGCTTCACAGGCGAAAACCACCATTGTCGATTGAAGAATTGAAGGCAAGAATTTCATAATGACAGAGTTAGCTCAAAGCCCACCGCCTCGTCGCCGTGCAATAATAGAGATGTCTACCCTGGTAGTCCGCCGACACGCGTTTACCCGCTTACCCGGTTCCGATAAAAGCAAACATGTTTGAAGCATTAAGCGACAAGCTGCAGAAGGTCTTCAAAAACCTGCGCGGCGAAGGGAAATTGACGGCTGAGAATATGGAAGCCGCGTTGCGGGAGATCCGCGTCGCTCTTCTTGAAGCAGACGTGCATTTCCGTGTGGTCAAACAACTGCTCGAAGCTGTCAAGGAAAAAGCCCTTGGCGAAGAAGTTCTGAACTCTCTTTCCCCCGGTCAGCAAGTAGTCAAAATTGTCCACGAAGAGCTGATCAAAATCCTCGGCACCCATGCTGCTCGGCTGCGCTTTGCTAACGAACCTCCCTCGGTCATCATGATCGTTGGTCTGCAAGGTTCCGGTAAAACTACTTCCAGCGGCAAGCTGGCAAAATGGTTGGCCAAAGAATCGCACACTCCGATGCTGGTCTCCGTCGACGTTTACCGTCCGGCTGCTCGGGAACAATTGCGGATCGTTGCTAAAGACATCAAGATTCCCATTTACCAGGGCGTGGAAGGCGAAACGAAGCCTCTGGAACTGGCGAAGAGTGCTCGTAAAGAAGCTGTTCAGACTGGTCGCGACGTCCTGATTGTGGACACCGCCGGTCGTCTCCACATTGACGATTCGTTGATGGTGGAATTGGAAGAATTGAAAGCTAGTCTGAATCCGGTGGAAATCCTGTTTGTGGCCGATGCCATGACTGGGCAGGACGCCGTGAAGTCTGCTGAAGAGTTTCATAAACGCCTGGGCATCACCGGCGTTATCCTTACAAAGATGGACGGCGATGCCCGTGGTGGCGCGGCGCTTTCTATCCGCACGGTTACTGGGCAGCCGTTAAAATTTGTGGGCATCGGCGAAAAGTCCGATGCGTTTGAGCCGTTCCATCCTGATCGCGCGGCCAATCGCATTCTGGGCATGGGCGATGTACTCAGCTTCATTGAGAAGATTCAGGCGAACATCGACAATAAGTCTGCTGAGGAAATGCAGCGCAAGCTGATGGACAACGAGTTCTCGCTGGGCGATTTCCGGGATCAGATGAAGCAGTTGGCGAAGTTAGGTTCCATGGAGTCACTGCTGGGCATGTTGCCGCAGATTGGCCCGATGAAGGCGCTGAAAAACGCCAAAGTGGATCCCAAAGAAATTGGACGCGTGGTGGCGATCATTGATTCCATGACACCAAAAGAGCGCGATAATCATATGTTGATTAATGGGGCTCGTCGTCGTCGCATTGCCAAAGGCAGCGGAACCACCGTCAACGATGTGAATAACCTGCTGAAGCAGTATGCTGAAGCACGGAAAATGATGAAAGCTTTCACGGGCAGTTTGCAGGGGCAAGGGATGCTGGGCAAGAAGCTGTCCAAGTTTAAAATGCCAGGTAGTCTGGCGAATTTCAAGTTTTAGTGGATACTGGAGTAAGAGACATAACATGCTGATGATCAGACTGGCGCGATTTGGCGCAAAGAAAAAGCCGACCTACCGTTTGGTGGTGATTGATAAAGAACGGGCTCGTAACGGATTGGCCCTGGAAGTTTTAGGACATTACAACCCTGTGCGGCAGCCTGCCGAAGTGAAATTGGATCACGACCGCGTGGCCCATTGGATCAAGAACGGCGCACAGCCTTCTGCTACGGTAACCCGGTTGCTGAAGACTTACCCGGCAGTGCCTGCAGCTGCTGCCGTCTAACAAATTCAGACTTCTAGCACCACAGACTCAAGCATTCAGACCCAAGCAAGAGGATTCTTTTCGCATGGCCCAAATCAAGGAACTTATCGAAGACATTGCCAAGGCTTTAGTGGATGTCCCAGAGCAGGTGTCGGTTCATGAAGTGGAAGGGGAACAGACCTCGGTGTTTGAATTGAAGGTTGCTGCGTCGGATATTGGCAAGGTGATCGGCAAGCAGGGTCGGACGGCGCGTTCTATTCGTACTTTGCTGGGTGCAGCGGGGACCAAGTTGAATCGGCGCTTTACGCTGGAAATTCTGGAGTAGGTTTCTGTCCCCTGAATCTGACGACGATTGGATTATCTTAGCCGTACTCATCCGGCCGCGCGGAGTCCGTGGCGAAATTGTCGCCGATAGCCTATCTGACCATGGTCCGGAACGTTACGATTCCATGGATGAAGTGATGCTGTTGGACCCTACCGGCAAACCCAAAGGCAAGCACAAACTAGAAGAAGTCTGGCAACATCAGGCACGCCTGGTTTTCAAGTTTGATGGCGTGGATTCCATGAACGATGCCGAAGCCTTTCGTGGTTGGCAGGTAGCCGTTAGTTCATCCGAACGTGCACCCTTGGAAGAAGGCGCATTCTACTATTCGGACCTTATCGGCTGCCAAATGGTGGATGCCGAAAGTGGCCAGCCAATTGGTAAAGTGGTCGGGTTTCTGGAAAACAGCGGCACTGGATTGCTGGAAGTGGAAGGTAACTTGCTTGTGCCCTACGTTAAGAATATTTTGGTTGAGATCAGCCCGAAAAAGAAGTTGATTCGGGCCACCTTGCCGGAAGGTCTGCGGGAACTGAATTGAGGCCATGAAATTTCATTTGCTCACGATTTTTCCGGAATACTTCCGGGGTCCGTTTGAGCATGGTGTTGTGGCCCGGGCGGCCAAGAGTGGGCTGTTGGATATTCAGATTCACGACCTGCGCAAGTGGACTACGGATCGGCATAAAACAGTGGACGATCGGCCATTTGGCGGCTGCGAAGGCATGCTGATGAAAGCCGAACCGATATTCCTGGCAGCGGAAGAGATTTTTCCTGAACGGCAGCCCGATCAGAAAATCATTCTGTTATCGGCCCAGGGCAAGCTGTTCAATCAGGCGGTGGCGCGTCGGCTGGCTGGGGAACAAGAATTGCTGCTGATTTGCGGCAGGTATGAAGGGGTGGATGAGCGGGTGGTCACGCATTTGGCTGACGAAGAGCTCTCCATTGGCGATTTTGTTTTGAGTGGCGGCGAATTGGCTGCTGCGTTAGTGGTGGATACTGTGGCCCGGTTGTTGCCGGGGGTGTTGGGGAATGAGGCGAGTTCGGTGCAGGAGTCGTTTTCAACGGAGTCCGGCTTGCTTGATTGCCCGCAGTATACGCGACCGGCGGAATTTCGGGGCTGGAAGGTGCCCGATGTGCTGGTGGGTGGAAACCACGAAGAGATTCGGCGATGGCGTCGCAAGGCAGCCATGGAAAAAACGGCCAGGAATCGACCAGATCTGTTGCCTGGGTCACCCGTCGCTTGATTTGGCCTGTTACAATAAGAGTTTGTAGTTAATAGCAAGGAATTCGTCTCATGACCAACGCTTCACTGAAGAAAGTTTTTGATGCCAACAAGCGCACAGATCACCCTGAAATGCGTCCCGGTGACACATTGAAAGTTCACGTAAAAATCAAGGAAGGCGAAAAAGAGCGCCTGCAGGCGTTTGAGGGCACTTTGATTGCCCGTCGCGGTGCGGGAATGAGCCAAAGTATTCTTGTTCGCAAGATCAGCTTCGGCACGGGAGTGGAACGTATTTTTCCTATCCATGCTCCGGTGATTGATCATATTGATGTGGTCCGCACGGGCCGCGTACGCCGCGCCAAGTTGTTCTTCCTGCGCGGATTGAAGGGCAAAGCTGCCCGTCTGAAAGAGCGCACGTAACCTACTGTGACTGCTGCCGGCGCGCGGCGATACACTTGCAACCTTTACTTTGAGCGTAAGGCTTACAAAGCGGGATTCTGTGTGGTTGCTGGCGCCGATGAAGCGGGTCGGGGCTGTTTATTTGGCCCGGTGTACGCTGCTGCTGCCGTGCTGGATCCCCAAAAACCAATTCGCGGCTTGAACGACAGCAAGCAATTGACGGCTGAAGAACGCGAGCGTCTGGCTGTAGAGATCCGTACAAAAGCGGCAAGCTATGCCGTATCGGCAGCAAGCGTAGCGGACATTCTGCGATTGAACATTTACCAAGCATCCCGGCTGGCTACTTTGCGCGCACTCCGTTCCCTTCCCCTCAAAGCAGATTACGCCTTGCTCGATTTCCTTTCCGTAGAACTTCCCATTGAGCAACTTTCGTTAGTAAAGGGCGATGCCCGGTCACGTTCTATTGCTGCGGCTTCGATCTTAGCCAAGGTGGAGCGAGACGCTGCTATGGTCCAATGGAATGTGGTGTATCCGCAATATGGCTTGGCGAAACATAAGGGCTATTGCACACCGGAACATTTGGCCGCATTAGCTGAATTCGGACCCACGCCACAGCATCGAATGGGTTATCAGCCAGTGGCTGCGGTTAGCCCGGAAGCCAAGTTCAAACGTGGTCAAGTGGCGTCGCAAATCAGCTTATTTGAGGAATTCGAGGTCGCCGATTGATGGCAGAACAGGAACATCCCGAACTGGAAGAAGTCGAATTACCAGGCAAACCGAAGATTGGTTGGTTGGCGAAATTAGGCTGGCTGGCCTGGATTATTTTGTGTTTTGAACTGGGTGCATTCCTGATGGTTTATCCCTGGATGGACACCTGGCAGCAGAACGGAATTCAAGATTGGCTGCGGGTGAGCGAAGATGTCTGGTTGAACCCATATTTTCGTGGTGCGCTGTCTGGACTTGGCCTATTGAATGTTTACGTGTCCTTAGTGGAACTGTTTCACTATCTGAAAGCGTTATTGTTTGAGTAGGCGTAAAATGGGACCAAAGAGGCAACATTGGAAGATGTAAGCGTGGAAGTGCCGCAAGGTGGCGTTGGCGATATCGCCAAGAATTTGCTGGCGGCCAAGAACGACGAAGATAGCCCTCGTAACACCATTGCCGAATGGACAGTTACTGTCCTGTTATTGCTGTTCGGCACTACGACACTGGTACAGGCGTTTGTGATCCCTACAGGGTCCATGGAAGATACGCTGCTTATTGGCGATCACCTGTTGGTGGACAAATTGGCTTATGCGCCGCCCGGCCAAGTGAGCAAATATTTTCTGCCTTATAGCCCGTTGAAACGCGGCGACATCATTGTGTTTCGCTGGCCTACCGATATCAAGCTGACGTTTGTTAAACGGGTGATCGGCATTCCTGGGGACCGCATCCGGTTGGAGAATAAGCAATTATTCCGCAATGGTAAGAAAATTGATGAACCGTATAAATATCATAAGACCGACTTTTACGATTCCTACCGCGACAACTTCCCATCTGCACCGAACATGAGGGTTGACGATTCAGCCACAGAAATGTTGCAGTACAACACGGTGAACGGTGAAATTGTAGTGCCCGATGACTGCTTTTTTGCGATGGGCGATAATCGCGATTTTTCTTTGGATAGCCGCTACTGGGGTTTTGTTCCGCGAAAGAATATTATTGGCAAACCGCTGATCATTTATTGGTCCTATGAAACGTCTACAGACAGACTTTCCAGCCCGAGTATCAGCATGGATCATGTGAAAGATCTGGCTACAAACTTTTTCACTAAAACCCGTTGGCGACGCAGTTTTCAATTGATCCGAGGCTATCCCAGCCCGGAGTGACTTGCCGGAGAAATAGACTACTATGTTCCTTGATTTTTTCAAGAAAAAAGAACCTGAAATCCCCATAGAACCGCGTCATTGGATTGCCGATTGGGCGATGAATATCCTGATCCTGATTTTCGGTACGGCGACCTTGGTGCAAGCGTTTGTGGTGCCCACAGCGTCTATGGAAACCACCATCATGATTGGCGATCACATGTTTGTGGATAAGCTGGCTTATTCGCCTTCCAGTGGGATTGGCAAAATGCTGCTTCCCTATGAGGAAGTGAAGCGTGGCGATGTAATTGTGTTCCGTTATCCGTTGAACATTTCTCAAAATTATGTGAAGCGCGTGATTGGCATTCCTGGCGATCACATTCGCATTGTGGATAAGCAATTAGTGTTGAATGGCAAGCCCATTGAGGAACGCTACAAACAGCACACCGATAAAAATCTTCAGGTTTATCGTGACAACTTTCCACCCGATCCTAACTTTGCTGCTTACCGGGAACGGGCCAAAGACATGTTGCGAGATCACGTAAAAGATGGCGAATTGGTTGTTCCTGAATCTTTCTACTTTGCCATGGGCGATAACCGCGACAACTCCGACGATAGCCGCTTTTGGGGATTCGTACCTCGTGAAAATATTATTGGCAAACCCCTTTTCGTGTGGTGGTCCTACGACGCTCCAACCGAGGCTTGGGTAAGTTGGGATATCAGTCATTTTATTGACGTGGGCATGAATTTTTTCAGCAAGACACGCTGGGAAAAGACGTTCTCTCGCGTAAAATCTGTCCCGATTGGATATTAAACTTTCTGGCATGGCAAAAACAAATCATTACTACGGGCTGATTTTGGCCGGGGGACGGGGCACGCGCTTTTGGCCGCGGAGCAGAAAGAAATCGGCTAAGCAGGTGTTGAATTTCTTTGGCGAACGGACGTTGATCCAGCAGACCGTGGATCGTTTACGGACACTGCTGCCGCCGGAACGGATCTGGGTGATTACCAACGATCTGTTGCGCAAAGAGATCATCAAACAGTTGCCCGACGTTCCGCCACATCAGATTTTGGCTGAACCGCTACAGCGCAACACAGCGCCGGCGATTGGACTGGTGGCCCAGGTGCTAAATAGAATTGATCCCAACGCGGTGATGGGGGTGTTCCCCGCAGATCATATTATTGAGAATCCCAAACGTTATTTGCAGTTCGTAAAGCCAGCTTTTGCAGTGGCGGAAAAGGGCAGCATTGCGGTGTTGGGCATGGAGCCCCGTTGGGCAGAAACCGGCTACGGTTACATTCAATTTCCAAAGGGAACCAAAGCGGGCAGCCTCGCGCCCATCCCAGTGGTTTCGTTTCACGAAAAACCCGATGCGAAGAAGGCCGTTCAATACGTGAAGTCCAAGAATTATTTCTGGAATGCGGGCATGTTCTTTTGGCGAACAGACACCGTGTTGCAGTCCCTGGCAGAGCATTTGCCGAACACGGCGGAGATCCTGAAGAAAATTCCGCAGCCCGATGAGAAGAACTTCGCCAGCCAACTGAAAAAACTGTTTCCCCTGTGCGACAACCTCTCCGTGGATGTGGCCATCATGGAAAAAGCGAAAAACGTGATTGGCCTGGCCTGTGACGATTACGGCTGGAACGACGTGGGCAGTTGGAATGCAGTATATGAACTTGCAGCCAAGGAAAAGGGCGACAACGTGGTGAACGGTTCGGCAGTGGCCGTGAATTCCACAGGGAACTATGTGGACGTGCGCAGCGGAAAGCTGGTGGCTATTGTAGGCGTCAGCAACCTGGTTGTTGTAGAGACCAAGGATGCTTTATTGATCGCCAATCGGAATGAGGCACAGAAGGTTTCTGATGTGGTGAAGATGTTGGAAACCATGCGTCGCGACGATTTGCTGTAGGATACGTATGCGTCTCTTGAAAAGCTTTCTATCCAGATGGCGCAGATGAACGCAGATAACATTCAGCAACTTCTTTTTGTCATCTGGGTAATCTGCGGATAGTCAGATACTACGAAATACTTTTCGTAACCCTGAAATTGCCTTGTCCACTTCTTTCTCGGTAAGGATGTAGGGTGGCAGGAAACGTAATACTGTGTCGTGCGTGCAGTTGAAAAGCAGGCCGTGCTTCATCCCTTCAAGGACCATGTCTTTGCCGGGGATGGCCAACTGTACGCCGATCATCAGGCCCATGCCGCGCACTTCCTGCACAAAGGAATGTTTACGACCAAGTTCGCGTAGTTCCTGGCGAAAATATTCACCTACACGAGTGATTTGCGGCAGCAGGTCCACTAGAATTTCCATGAACTCGAGCGCCACGCGGGTGGTTAGGGCACCGCCGCCAAAGGTGGTTCCGTGCATACCAGGGCGGATTGCGGCTGCCGCAC
Source organism: Acidobacteriota bacterium (assembly GCA_025352795.1). Taxonomy (GTDB): domain Bacteria; phylum Acidobacteriota; class Terriglobia; order Bryobacterales; family Bryobacteraceae; genus JANXSF01. The sequence goes on along the minus strand of JANXSF010000010.1, from coordinate 7,917 downwards.
GTTCGTTGACCATCACCACACCTAACGGCAGACCGCAAGAGAGGGGTTTGGCCGTCACCATCACATCGGGCTTCACATGGGGGGCAATCGCCTGATGCGAAAAGTAGGTTCCGGTGCGGCCAACGCCACACTGAATTGCATCAAACACAAGTAAGGCATTATGCTTGTCGGCAAGTTCGCGAGCTTTTTCAAGAAACGCCGCGGTCATGGGATAAACGCCGCCTTCTCCTTGAATCCCTTCAATGATGATGCCCGCAGTTTTATCGCTGACAACAGCTTCCAGTTGTTCCAGGTTATTGGCGTCAATGAACCGTACACCTTCCAGCATTGGTGCGAAATCTTTTTGATATTTCGGCTGACCTGTTAAAGCAAGCGCGCCCATGGTGCGACCGTGGAAGGAGTTGTTTAGCGAAACCATTTCCAGCTTGCCGTTGCCAATACCGTTGCCATGAGAGCGCATGATCTTTACAGCGCCTTCGACAGCTTCTGTACCGGAGTTGCAGAAAAACACGCGGTCCAGTCCGCTGGCGTCAATCAGTTTTTTGGCCAGCTTGCCTTGATACTCGTGGTAGTAAAGATTGGAGCAGTGAATCAGACGGGTGGACTGTTCGCGAATGGCACGCACCACACGCGGATGCGCATGGCCAAGGGCGTTCACCCCGATTCCGGAAATTAGATCCAGATAACGGCGGCCATCGGTGTCGTACAAATAGCAACCCTTGCCGCGTTCCAACACCATGGGATAGCGGCTATAGTTGCCCAGTACACACTCGCGTTCCAGCGCAATGACACTTTCGGCCTTGGTCATTTGTTCATTTACTTGATCCACAACTACTTGTTCCACACCTGTTTCAACCACTGAATCATTTTCTCCTTGTAATGTAATATGCCGGGGATTTTTTCCCAGCCAGCCATGCCGTGTCCGCCGCCGGGCAAGGTGAGTAGTTCACACTTTGCTCCGACAGCGTGGAACTCTTCACACATCAAAACTGATTGATCGTAGGGTACCTGCACATCTCTGGTTCCGTGAATCAAATAAAAAGGCGGCGAGTTTTTGCTCACGTAGGTGATGGGCGAAATCTCTTTCAACTTTTCAAGCGTGGACGACGTTAGCTCTGGTGGAAGTCCCAGTAACTTCGACAAATTCGCACCCAACCCATCGCGCTGCTTGGACCGCTGCGTCCAATCGTTGACACTATACAGGCTTACTACTGCGCTTACTTCTTCGCCGGGTCCAGGATGAACCGCAACGTAATTTACAATGGAAGCACCGGCAGATTCGCCCATCAATGCGATTTTAGCGACGTCCACTTTGTACTGCTTAGCATTGGCCTTCACCCATTTAATGGCGCGGCCCAGATCCTGCTGCGGAACCGGAAAATGCACTTTGGGCGCCAGCCGGTAGTTGATAGTAAACCAGGCAAAGCCGCTATTGCGAAGCGGTTCAAACAAGGGCTTCACGTAGGTCTGCTTATCGCCATTAATGAACCCACCGCCATGGACGACGATGACTGCCGGGAAGGGTCCAGGGCCATCGGGAACCCAGGCGTCGAGAAGCAGAATTTCACCGCCATCGACGGTGGCGAATTCAATATTTTCTTTGAACACGCCCCCGGCCAGACAGCAGCTTGCGGCAAGAACGAAACTACAAACCAGACGGTGCATCTTTTTTTCCTTCGGGCTGTCCGCGAGGCTTTACAGGCTTAGGCATGGGCTTGCGGGGCAGCAACTCTTCACGATTAGCGGTGTGATAAACGAATGAGGCGATGACGGCGGAGGCCTGCATAAGGTCGCTCTTTTGGATGTAATCGTACACATCGTAATTGGAGTGATGGTTGCGCGTGTTGTATTCCAGCGGGTCTTGAATGAACTGGAAGCCAGGCAGACCAACGGCGTTGAAAGAGAGGTGATCGGTTCCGCCAGTGTTTCGAATGGTGATGGTCTTTGCGCCAAGGTCGGCGAAAGGCTTCAGGTATTCTTCAAAAACGGGACGAGCCATATCGTTACCCTGCAAATAAATACCGCGAACCTTGCCCGATCCATTATCCAGGTTGTAATAAGCGGCCAACTTGGAATGTTCCGAAGTGGGCTTCATGGTGGCAGTATCGGCGAAGTGTTCCTTCACATAAGCAGCGGACCCAAGCAACCCTTGTTCCTCGCCACTCCACAGAGCAAGACGAACGGTACGATCCATTTTCAGATCCAGCGATTTCAGAATGCGCATTACTTCAATCATCACGGCAGAGCCAGCGGCGTTATCAGTAGCACCTGTGCCACCATGCCATGAATCCAGGTGAGCCCCAATCATCACAATTTCATCCTTCTTTTTGCCACCGGGAATTTCGGCAATTACATTGAAAGATTCCTTGGTTTGGTCTAGCACTTTGGCTTGGATATCCAGTTCCAGCTTCACTGGAATTTTCTTATCGACTAAGCGATAGATGCGATTGTAATGCTCTGGTGTGATGGCGACATAAGGCGGCGGAATCACGTCTTTGTCTTCGCGTCCGCCAGCAGAGGAGGCGAACACCGTGCCACCATCGCCGTTGTAGCCGTTGGTAATCACTGCGGCCACGCCTTCGTCAAGCAGCCATTGATGGAACTTTCTGCGACGTTCGGCAATCATTTCGCGATTGAATGGCGCGCCGCCTGCGGCTGCACCTGGGCGCCGTGCGCCAAAACCACCTGCACCCAACATGGCCGGGTCTGTCGATATGGCTTGTTCTGCAAGTTCGTCGGCTGTATAGCGGCGTCCATCGGCGGTGACGTGCAGTTTCACGTCACGTGGCAGATCCAGCAGCACCATCTTGCCTTTCAACTTACCCTTGAACTTGGCGCGCTCTTCGTCCGTGGATGTGGCGCTGAGCACTGCGGCAATGGGTTCGCCAGTGAACACGCCTTGCGTTGCGGCGCTCCAGGCTAAAGGAAATCCGGCAATTGGCGTATAGGACGGTTCCAGCATGTGCATTGAGAATCGGTCAAAGGTCCAGCCTTTGCCAAAAGGGCCCCACTTTTCAAGATGAGCATTTTCTGTCCCCATATCTTTCATCTTTTTGACCACCCAGTTGGCAGCCTTCTCGTATCCAGGGGAGCCGGTGAGGCGTGGACCGTTAACATCGGTCAGGTAGAACATGTGATCCATAACCTGCGAGTTTTCGAAGGCTTCGGACTTGATACGGTGGACCGTGGTTAGGTCAACCTTTTCCGCAGAAAAAGCTGTGGTGGTAGCCGTCAGCATTACCGCGCAAGAAAAAAGGAGCATTTTTGCGTTACACATAGGGATAAACATGAGAATAGCAGGGGTTCAGCCGGGTTACAATTCAAAGAGCCAATTGAAAATCACCATTTCCAAAGAGAACTACCTTAAAACCATCGCTGAAGCGGAAAGCGAAGGAGAGGTTGTTATTGCGGCCACACTGGCCCGCTGGTTGAAAGTTTCAGCCCCGGCAGTGACCATGGCTATTAAACGATTGAAGCGCGACGGTCTGATTGTAGTGGCTAAAGAAGGCCAGATTGGCTTGGCTCCTGAGGGTCGCGAAATTGCGATGCACATCCTCAATCGGCACCATTTGATTGAGCGTATGCTGACAGAGATTTTCGGCATGGAATGGTTTATGGTACACGATGAAGCAGAGCAACTAGAGCACGCCGTTTCCGCCGAGTTCGAACAGCGTTTAATGGAAAGGCTGGGTACGGAAGCGGCTTGTCCGCACGGAAATCAAAGGGAATTAGACACGCCAGCGGCACGCAGAGAGCGGGGCTTCCTGCCATTGAATGAACTTCCCGTGAACACGGCGGCACAAGTGGTGAGCGTTTATGAACGGGACCGGCAGTTGCTTGAATATCTGCATGCGCTGGGAATCCGGCCAGGATCGTTACTGGAAATCACGGCACGAAATTACGACGATACGCTGACTTTGCGCATCAATCAAACGGCGGTGCCGTTGGGCAAAGCAGCCGCCATTAAGGTATGGGCGAAAACGATTGACGCGCCTGCGCTACGTAAGTAATAGAGGTCGAAAATAGTTGATGGTTTGCGTAAGACCATCTTCCAAAGAGACACGCGGCTCCCAACCGAGAATGGTCTTGGCTTTGGTGATGTCGGGACGTCGGCGTTTGGGGTCGTCCTGCGGTAACGGTTGATGAACGATCGGCGAGGTGGCCCCAGTTAATTTCTTGATGGCCTCTGCAAATTGCAGCATAGTAAGTTCGCGTGGATTGCCCAGGTTTACAGGGTAGCGTTCATCGGATTGGGACAAGCGGTAGAGGCCTTCCACAAGATCGCTAACGTAGCAAAAGCTACGGGTCTGGGTTCCATCGCCGAACATGGTGATGGGTTCCCCACGAAGTGCCTGATCGAGAAAAGCAGGGACAACGCGACCATCGTTCAGCTTCATGCGTGGCCCATAAGTATTGAAGATGCGGGCAATAGTGGTGCGTACGCCGTGCTTGCGATGATAAGCCATGGTGATAGCTTCCGCGTAACGCTTGGCTTCATCGTAACAACTGCGAGGGCCAACAGGATTTACGTTGCCCCAATAGGATTCCTGCTGCGGATGCTCCAGCGGGTCGCCATAACATTCTGAGGTAGAGGTGACAAGGTAGCGGGCGTCAGACTTATGGGCAATATCAAGCATATTGCGCGAGCCGGTGGAACCCACTTCCAGCGTCTCAATCGGATGATCCAGATAATCCTTGGGACTGGCTGGTGAGGCGGCGTGGATCACTGTATCGAAGTGGCCAAGATTGGGAATGGTCTGGGTAACGTCGCATTCAACGAAGTGAAAATTGGGGTGGCCATCCAGGTGAGCCAGGTTTCGTTTGTGACCAGTAAGGAAATTATCCAGCCCGGTAACGGAATGTCCATCTAATAAGAGCCGGTCCACAAGATGCGAAGCAACAAATCCCGCAGATCCAGAAATGAGAAATTTCAACGTGTCCTCCAAAGACATTTCATTGTATCGTAAGGAATCCATATGACTGCATTTTCAAGCGTGGAAGTAGCCGTGTTCCTGATGCTGCTGGCGGTAAGCATGGCAGGCTTTGCGATGCGAGCGGCGCGGGTGGTGAACATCATTCGGGCATCGAAGAAAGATCCTAATTTCACTTTGCATCCGCTGGCCAAACGGATTTGGAATTTCATTTTTGAGGTACTGTGCCAATCGAAAGTGATCCAGTACAGACCGTTGCCGGGACTGGCGCATGCCTTTGTCTTTTGGGGATTCTGTGCCTTCGCCCTGGTCACGCTGAATCATTTTGCTACGCCACTGGGACTGAGCTTCCTTTCCCCGAACCAAGTCTTCGGTCGATTCTATTTCGCATTGGCCGCAGCGTTCGGAGTGGTGGTGGGCATCTCAATTTTGGCGTTGGCATTCCGCAGGTTGATCATTCAACCGCGCTGGTTAGGCGAATTGAGTATGGAATCGGTGGGAATCGCGCTGCTGATTTTCACGCTGATGGCAACCTACCTGGCTGATTATTGGTTGGAACCTCACGGCACGGAATACAAAATCATCTGGTGGATGCACACCGCGGCGCTACTGATTTTCATGCCTCTGATTCCGCATACCAAGCACATGCATTTGTTATTAAGTCCGCTTTCCGTATTCCTTTCACGCGGCAAGTTCAGTGCCATACCACCGCTGGTTGGAGATGAAGATTTCGGCATGGTGACGGGTAAGGATGTCACGCAACTGGTCTCTTTGCAAGCGTTTTCTTGCGTGGAGTGCGGCCGCTGCACGGAGCATTGTCCGGCCAACAACACCGGCAAGAGCCTGAACCCGAAAGAAATTATTCTTGGAGCACGGGCCTACTTGAACGAGTTCGGCCCGGCTAGTGAAGAGCCGCTGCTGGGCAAGCATTTGGCGATGGAAGACGCGTTCCAATGCACCACCTGCGGGGCTTGCGAATTCCTATGTCCATTGGGGATTGAGCACCTGCCCATCATCATTGGTCTGCGCCGTGGGGCGGTGAACACGGGGACGTATGATGACAGCTACGGCACCAAGTTATTCCTGAATCTGGAACGCAACGGCAACCCACTGGGCTTCTCTTCCAGCGAGCGTGACAAATTCATTCAGAAGCTGGAACTACCCCTATTTGACGGCACGCAGGAATATTGTTTGTGGATGGGATGCATGGGCAGTTACGATCCGCAGGGTCGTGAAATTGTTTCCTCGTTGGTGGAAGTGCTGCGTCATCGTGGCACAAGTTTTGGAGTGTTGAAGAAGGAACGTTGCTCTGGCGATTCAGCGCGGCGGTTAGGGAACGATCTGCTTTTTCAAACGCTGGCCGAACAGAATCTGGAGCAGATTAACGCCGTAGGTGCCGCTAGCAAAATGCTGTCGATCTGCCCGCACTGTGTAAGAACTTTGGGTGAGGATTACAAAGAGTTCGGCGCGAACATTCACATTGAGCATCATAGCCAAGTGTTGGCCAAGTGGAAAGAGGAAGAGCCGCAGGCACCTTCTGGTAAGACGGTGGTCTACCATGATCCCTGCTATTTGGGTCGATACCAGGACATTTACGATGAGCCAAGGAAAGTGGCTGCGCAGGCTGGAAGCTTAGTGGAGGCACCGCGAAATCGTGAGCGAGGTTTCTGTTGCGGAGCTGGTGGCGGGTTGGCTTTCTTAGGGGAAGAAACAGGGGACAGGGTAAGTCACGTGCGGGCGAAACAACTGGTGGATACTGGTGCCGATATCGTAGCGGCAGCCTGCCCGTTCTGCAATACGATGTTCCGCGATGCATTGGATAAAGTGAGTGATCATCCTCCGCAGTTGCTGGACATTGCACAGATAGCGGCGGCAGCGATTCGGGAAAGCAAGGTTAGCGCTTGAAACTGTAGCCGTTGAATCTTGGTGTTGACATTCGACAACAGAATGGGCAAACTGTAGACATTCGACACCATGACTAAACCTAAACGGCTGGACCTGCTTCAAGGCACCCTTGATTTACTCATCCTACGCACGCTGCAAGGCGATCCAATGCATGGATGGGCAATTTCCGAACGGATCCAACAGATTTCTGAAGACGTACTGCAAGTCAATCAGGGCTCTCTCTATCCGGCCTTGCACAGGCTTGAGCATCAAGGCTGGATCGCCGCCGAATGGGGTGTTTCCGAACTTGGCCGTCGCGCGCGCTTTTACCAATTGACGTCTGCTGGTAAAAAGCAACTGCAACTTGAGAGGGGAAATTGGGATCGACTGTCCTCCGCCATTGGCAAAGTATTGGAGCATGCCTGAAATGAATTGGAACAGCCTGAAACTCCGAATCCGCGCAGTGTTTTGGAAGACACGCGCCGAAGATGATCTGGAAGATGAACTGCAATTCCACTTATCGATGGAGGCGCAGAAGCATCAAGCCTCGGGGTTGGTGGAAGCAGAAGCAGCGAGGAAGGCGAAAATTTCGTTCGGCGGTTTGGACCAGGTGAAGGAAGCATGCCGCGATACAAGGGGCATTTCGCTGATTGAATCCACCCTTCAAGATTTGCGCTATGCGTTGAAACGTGTCTTGCGGGAACCGTGGTTCGCCATCACCGTGGTGGCTACCATAGGATTGGGGCTTGGCCTGAATACCGCGCTGTTCACAGTGTTCAACGCCGCCGTGCTGCGCCCGCTGCCCGTGCGAGACCCAGACTCTCTGTATCAGTTTGCGTGGTACACACGCAGCAGCAGCGGCTTCATTTCTCCAGAGAACGTGCGGCAGGTATTTAACCATTCTGAGGCGTTCCTTGACATTTTAACTTATGAGACAGTATTCAGTAAGTCCGCAGGCCAGTTCTGTCGCGGCAAAGTGAAAAGTTCCTATTTGGGCAAAGTAGAAAGTTCCTATTGACAGCCGTAAGGCTGAAGGATGGAACGAATTGCAATGAGTCAACAAGAACGGGACTGGCTGGATTGGTTAAAGCGAGCCCGAGAC
>JANXSF010000008.1 GCA_025352795.1 Acidobacteriota bacterium | reverse complement strand
GCCTTTTTCAGGGCCACCAATCGGTCTCGATCGGTTTGCGTCATCAGTAGCGTTCCTTGGATTTCCAATCTCCAGGATCAATCCAGTCAATAGGACATTTCTACTTTGCTCAAATAGGACATTCTCATATTGCCGCGACATGGAGAATAAAACAGTTGACCCATCAGGATTAAATTTGGTAACGAATGCATCAGAGTATCCGCAGCACGTTGTGCCCAAAGTATTATCGTAAGCATTGATCAGTGGAAAATCTGTTGCGGATGTTTGCCCTGCGACGAAGACATTTCCGAAAGAATCAAGAGCCACGGCCGATGCGCTACCACCGCCATTTGTGACTGATCCCAAGGTGGCCCCCTATGCGATTGTCGGGTCGATCACTAACTTATGCCGTCGGTCATAACGTCCCAGCGCCAGTTTCACGGTGCCGTCGCGATTCACCACGTATCGTGAACTAACCGATGTGCGGATGCCATGGATCTCTTGATAGGCAACCGGTTGGTGCTGGATAAATGTCCCTGCGCTCGTTTCGAGTATAAGATTCCCTTCGTCGTCTATGCGAGACTTTCCACCTTCTACAGCAAGCTTGATCCTACTGGCATCAGCCCCCGGAGCGACCTCCAAATCGTATTCCATTTGCCGACCGGTTCCGTAATAAATCAAATCAATCCCTGGATAGAGTTGGTTGACGCGCAGTCGGCGGTAAGTAGGCAATCCGGAAATCCAACGCGATGAATCGTTTCCTACATAGTAATTTGAGACGCCCGGCAACTGATCCACAGCCACAATGTCCCTTTTTGCCAAAGAACCAGACCAGTGAATTTTCACTTCAGCTTGCCGATCCCCACTCTGCAGCCTGTACGTAACATCTGCGGCCTGGAAAAATGCGGAATAGCCCGGCGCATGAACGCCAAAAGATGCCGATGAATGCCACTGCCCACGGTTGGGCTGGAAAGCCAACGGCGCGGAATCCAGAGATTTCACGGTCCCTGCCGCATGGACTTGCGAAGAGATCACCAGAATTACTAGCGCAACGAATATTGCATGCATCTTGTGTTCCCAAAAGTACCAGATTAAGACTGAAATTTAGATTATAGTCCAACTTACTCATTTCGATGCGCTAAATTATTCGGTTAATTGTTATAAATTGTATTTTGTGGATGATACGTCAAGGCTTTGTCAGTAAGTGGACAACATGCTCCCAGGTCAGATTCATGCTCCGTACCAGTTCCAGACCTGCGGCGCCTAACTGCTGAGCTCGCTGTTTATCGAGAAACAGTTGGTCCATGGCTGCGGCCAGTGCAAGCGCATTTGGTTCCACAACAAACCCGGTCTGGTTCTGGCGCACCACAGATAGGATGCCACCTGAATCAGTAGTTGTAATCACGGGCTTTCCTGAGTAAAACGCCTCTAGCGTGACGTAGCCATATGAGTCCTCATCGTACGGGATATAGGCGGCACCTAGTGAGGAAGAGAACCAATTTGCCTTTTCCTGTTCGGTAATAAAGCGATTGAAAAACTGAACCCTTGCGGCGATATCCGGGTTCCTTAAAAGTTGAGTGATTCGTAAGTCATCTTCAGGTGCTTCGGTGCGTCCGGCAATTATCAACTTGACTCCACTTTTGACATACTGCATGGCTTCCACCAGTAAGTGCTGTCGCTTGGATGCAGTAACTCGGCCAGCACAGAAAATGTAATCCCCATACGGCCCTTGGTGAAGATGCTGTGTATCAAGAAGTGGAGGGTGTAACACTTGGGAATCCATCCCGTTAAATTTCTTCAGGCGGTCCGATGTGACGGAAGAATTCGTGTAGATTTTCCGAGCCTCCGGCAGATACGAATTGTCCGATGCGATGATCGAGTTCCGAATGGCTAAGTTTTCCGGTGTGGAGGCCATGCCCTGAAAGGGAGTGCCCCATAAATCGTAAACTTGGCGAAACTGATGGACCATCCACAGTAATTTATTGTCATGAGGTAAAAAATAGGCGGGAAATTTTAAGGCAATCACGCGATCCACGTTGGGCAGGCGCATTAGACGGCAGGCAAGTATACTTTCAAGAATCTTGTTCGGTGGTTCCCACTGGAAGGGGATGCGAAGCAACATGGCTTCATGACCAAATTCATTCAGTTTGCGGGTTAGCGCATCTGCCAGATGCTCCGCGCCACCAATCACAAACGGGACGCAATTGTTCGCCACCAGAATCTTCAAGCGAGGATCCTTTCCGCAACATGATCCCAGGAAATACCTAACTGGTGGAGCTTGGCCTCACCCGCTTCACCCATTGACTTTGTTTTGGTACGATTAGTAAATAATTTATCCATGGCGGCGGCAATGGCTTCTGGTTCAGGCGAAGTAACCAAACCATTCAGTCCGTCGGAAATAAGCTCCAGCGTCCCTCCCGAATCGGTTGTGGTGAGCACCGGCTTTTTTGCATGATGAGCCTCCAAGCTGGGGTACCCATAGGAATCCTCATCCACGGGGAAATAAGCCGCTGCCAGACATTGGGCGAATAGTTCAACTTTCTGATTTTCGTCCACCCAATCGGCCAGGATTTTCACGCGATCTTCCAGGCTGTGACGGCGCATAAATTCGCGCAATTCTGTAACGTAAGCCATCGTATCGGGGTCAGGCTTGCCGGCAATAATCAGTTTTACTCCCGATACAACATGACGCATGGCTTCCAATGCCAGCCACTGTCGTTTGTGATGCACCAGACGACCCATATAGAGGATAAAATCGCCGTAACCCTTGCAGGTATAGCGTTGCGCGTCAGGCAATGGCGGATACAGTACCTCAGCTTTCACCCCGTTGTATTGCATCAACCGGTCTGCCACCACTTGCGAATTACTAAAGACGTGCTGACATTCCGTGAGCCCGGCAGCATCAGCGGAGCGCACGGCATCGCGATAACCAACTCCTTCGGGAGTCATTGGGATGTCCTGATATTGGGTACCCCAAAGATCATATGCACCACGATGATGATGGATGAACCAGACAACTTTATTGGGATGTCGAAGAAGGTAGCTAGGGAAGCGGACGGTTATCAGGCGGTCGCCATGTTGGCTTAGATCCAGCAATCGGAAAGCTAGCATTTGTTCCATCAAATCCTTGTAGTTTGATGAGAAGGGAAATTGCAGAACCTCCACTTCGTGTCCTCGCGCTTTTAGACAGTCAGCTAAGGAATCCACAATGACGGTATAGCCGCCGAATACGAAGGGAACCACGGTGCTCGCGATGATTACTTTCACGCCGATTTCCCGGTGTTCAACCGTCGAGAAGAGGGGACGCCGACAACGGTGGAGTGATTGGGAATGTCACGGATGACTGCCGCGCCAGCGCCTACGGTAACCCAGGCACCAATGGATATCCCTGGAACAACGGAGCAACCAATCCCAAGAAAACTACCTTCGCCTACCGAGACATTCCCGGCCAGATGAACACCTGGTGCAATGTGAACTGAAGCGCCGATGTGGCAATCATGGTCCACTGTCGCTCCAGTGTTGATAACGGTACCATCGCCAATTCTGGAATCTGCATTAACGACGGCGCCCGCCATAATTGCAATGCCTGATCCCAAGCTGGTGCGCTTCGACACCACGGCATGAGGGCTGATCGCATTGGGCAGCAAGAAGCCCAGGGCTTTGAGTTCGGCATCAAGGCGATGGCGAATCCGGTTATCGCCGACAGCGGGAAAAGCGTGTCGGGCTCCGTCGGTGAACAGAGCAGGCAAGATGGAATCAGACCCAAGGTGCGGATAGTGAAACAAATGGTCGTCAATGGAGGGACTTGTAAATCCAATGACGTCGAAAGTGCCCAGGCGTTCGAAGATTTCTAAGATCACTTTCGCGTGGCCGCCTGAACCAACGATAACCAAGGCTGGACTTTTCATATCAACTCAACAATGTAACACGGGCGTATTGGCAGAGGCTTGCTTTGTGGGATGGGAGCGTATGTTGTCATCCAGCCTCTACGGCACAAGCCACGCGCCCACTGCCTTCCACGTGCTGGTCTGCGCACCACCAAGTGTTTGAACCGCCGTCCACACACCGCGTGCGCCGCTGAAAACTGACTTGAATGCGATGTTCAGGTTCAAAGTCAGTTCCATTGCCGATCTCAATCACCCAATGCTTCGCTGCCAAAAAGCTTCAGACCCCGTTGCGTGAACTGTCCGCACATTGGCACGCAGACACACGTTACTAAAAAGCCTGATAGCAACGCATTACGAAGAGTGCACCAAACAACATTTTGCTTCGACTTGTAGCTAAATTTCCTGCGCATATATTGATTATTGTCTTTTCCAATTTGAAGTATACGCTGGTTTGGCGCCGCAGACAGTCCCCCAAATTTGGGGATTTGTAGTTTTGTGTTGTGAACGCATCGCATTTTTGATAAATCAACTAGAATGAATTATGAAATCAACCTCAACTCCCTTGACGAATGCTTTGGTCGCCGCGTTTCGTGTGGTGCTTTTTGTCCTCGCCATTGGGACCAGTTGGGGGCAATTCAATCCTTTTTTCGCTTGCGCTAGCTACCTGGACCCTGCTCCAAAATTCATTCGTGCCGAAGGTAAGGCCGAACTGGTCAAGGATGTGATCTTGCAATGCACTGGCGGGAACCCAGGGACATCCGCAATCACGAATGTCCAAGTATTCCTCAACACCAACGTGTCCAGCAGAGTCTTGAATGACCCTTTTAACGAGGCTCTTTTGTTCATCAATGAACCTGCCTCTCCTACTATTGACGTGAATACTTTTCAGGGTCGGCAAAGTGGTCCGAACGCAATTGTTTTTGTTGGCGTACCCATTCCCACACCGGCCTCCGGCGGCGTCACCACGCTTCGCATTACGAATGTGCGAGCCGATGCTACCCGGTTGAACACCGGCATCTCCTCCAACGAGCCACCGCAGGTCAATATGTACCTGTCCATTACCGGTACCTCAAGCGTGCCGATTAACAACCCTCAGCGGACGGTGGGCATCGTTGTGCCAAGTCTCAACTTTTGTTTGCGCTCTGCTACAGACACGGCGGTATTCGGGCTTGACCTGCAGCAGCAATCAGGCCAGAACGTGGCGCTTGTGACTGCAATAAATGCCAGCGGAGGAACGGTAAATCATCTGCTGAAATTCAGCGAACTATTTACCACCACGTTCAATAAACGCAACACCGCCACCTCCGTCGCCACGCCTACTGCATTGGCCAACCAAAGCACGCTGGGCACAAACTATAACTCTGAATCTGGCTATTACAACACCACGTTTCCGGCAACCAACGGATTGAATACCGCAGGCCTGGCTACCAATGGCACCCGCTTAATGGTGAGGTTCAATAACATCCCCGCAGGGGTGGCGCTTTACGCCACAATCTCACCGATCGCCTCGGCCAGCAGCGTCGGCGTTGCGGCCAAGCTGATTGCCACCGGGGCCAACGGGGCAGGGGTTTACAACGAAGTAACGCAGACCACTACCGCATCCTGCACTGGTTGCACCGCACCTGTAGGCATTTCACCCATAACGCTGGTCAACGGATCGGGAACTGCTGTATGGGAATTGCTTTCAGCAAGTGCTACGGATTTGGATCAGTTGGCTTTCGGACTTGTAGTAGCGTATGCATCGCCCAAAACTGGCACGACAAGCGTCAGCGGATCGTTGGCACCACTCGGTTCCTCGGTGGAGGATCACACTAGTGCTTCCGTTCCCCGATTTGAACCATTGGTCAGTGCGACGGCCAAAGCCTGCTCAAATTCAAATTGCCTTCTTGTCCCAAGTTCTATCAACCTGACTTATCAAAAAGGAAGCGGAGCCGCGCCCAGTTCGACCATCCCCATCCGTAGTACAGACGGGCCTCTCAGTTACTCCGCCACCGCCATAAGTGGTCCGTCGATCCCAGGTGCGCTTGGTGATTCCCCCGCAGGAAGTTGGCTAAGCGTCAATCCTTCCTCTCTTGTAACACCAGCAAGCCTGACCGTTACGGTTGATCCTGCATCCCTTCCGGTTGGTGTATTTGTCGGCTACATTTCAGTGTTGTCTCCAGGCTCAGAGAACAGCCCGCAGTGGGTTTATGTTCAGTTGACAGTGACTGCGGCCAGCGGTGGCATCGCCACTTCCAGTCCAATGGTGTGCACCACAAATGCAGGAGTGCCACTTGTACGGGCTGAGGGAGCCACGGAATTGATAGGCGACTTTGTCTTAAATTGCACCGGCGGAACACCCACGGCGAACGGTGTTCCAGTCCCAATCACAAATGTTCAGTTATCCCTCAACACAGAGATCTCCAGTCGTCTGCTGAATTCCAATCTTTCTGAGGCACTGCTTTTGATGGACGAACCCTCCCCTTTCGTGGGACAAGTTCCTTGCACCACGTCCACCTGCACAATCAATGGCGTTGGCGCTAGCGGCGTCGATTATTTGAACGGAACCAACACCAATATATTTCAAGGTCGCATTACTGGGCCGGGCCAACTTTCCTGGTCCGTTCCGATTGATGCTCCCGGTGCAGGAAATACACGTGTAGTCCGCTTCACAAATCTGCGCGCCAACGTCACACGCATTGGAATCAGTTCGACGATAATTCCCAACCAAGTTTTCGCATTTGTATCCGCCCCAGGAATCTCTATTCAAAATTCAAAACAAACAGTGGGATTCATCCAGCCTGGAAAGACTTCTGAATTTGCCGAATGGGGTGGTAACAAATTGGGTGCCCTTACGTTTCTAAAAGCAGGCGGAGCAAATGCATCACTAATAGCCTCCTCATCTGCAGTCGGTGGCATTGGGAACTTTGTGTTTACAGTTAAGGAAGGGTTTGCGTCTGTTTTCAAGAAGCGGAACGCCGGTACAACGGGAAGTACACCCTTAAGCCAGAATAGTCCCGGTTCCATTTACAATACGGAATCGTATTTCTATAACCCGTTGTTCGTAACAACCAATGGCCTAAACATAGCTGGGTTGGCTTCACAAGGAACACGTTTGATGGCTAAGTTTGACAACGTTCCAGCAGGCGTTAAACTTTACGCGACGGTTCGTCAAACCAACACCAATTCGCCAGCCGCGCAATTGACAGTTACCGATGCACAAGGCGCGGGAACATACGCCCCCGTAGCACAAACCAGCACAGCTCTATTCGGGACAACGCAATTCGGTATTGCGCCAATCACAATCACCAACGGATCGGCGGTTGCCGTCTGGGAAATTACCACCTCTGATGCACTCCAACAGGAAACAATTCGCTTCGGAATCTTAGCTGCTTACTCAGCCCCTGTTGCCGGATCAGCAGCCCTTGCCGGATTGTTCGCTCCAACCACAACCGTGGATACTGCCGATGCCACAGCGCCCATTCCCCGTTTCGATGGACGCGGCCTGGTAGCTTCTGGATGCTTCAATAATTGCAGCGTATCTAGTCCTTCCTCTCTGTCTGCCACCGCAGTGGAAGGCTCCACCGCTCCGGCGCCACAGACCATATCATTTACGCCCAATGGCATTCCGTTCTTCGCTAAGTTCTCCACCAATCAGCCATGGCTATCTGTCAATCCCGCAGGCGCGATTCTCCCCGCAAGCGTTACTGTTTCGTTCGATACTTCAGGGCTGACACCAGGTACATATTCAGGCGCAGTGAACTCCGATTCCGGTGCTTCCATTCCTGTGACGCTCACCGTGACCACCTCAGGCGCTATCACAAAGGCTTCTCTCACCAGCCCCTTGCCCGGATCCGCGCTCACTTCATCTCCTGTAACGTTCAATTGGAATGCGGGTGTCAACGTGACCCAATACCAGTTGACAGTGGGAACAACTGGCATTGGCAGTTCCGACGTATACATTCAGGCAGCAGGCACTTCACTCTCTCAATTAGTAACCAACCTGCCCACGGATTCGCGCACACTTTACGTCCGCTTGGGTTCATTCCTCTCCGGGACTTGGCGATGGAATGACTATACATTTATCGCAGGTAGCAAAACAGTATCAGTCACTATCAACAGCGTGCCTTCCGGTGCTGTTTTCTCCTCAGAAGGGCAGGGGTGCGATTCTTACTCCTCTCATCCTTCGCCGCCGTTCTCTTTGTATTCTGCTTACACAACGCCCCAAACGCTCACTTGGGCAGCCGGTGCAAATTGTATCGTCACCTCCTCTTACGTCCCTGGCCAGGACGTATATTCGTTTGTCCGTTGGGAGGATAACTCAGTCAATCCTGTTCGAACAATTGCGGCACCTGCGACAGCCGCCACGTACACGGCAAATTTTCAACTCTTCGCAGCTAACACCTGCCAATACACGTTAGGATTGACGAGTTTAAATGTAGGACCCACTTCCGGAATTGGGACTTGGGGTTATGGCACGAATCGCACAGACTGCACGCCAGCTCTAAGCTCGAATGTCGTATGGTTGAGTGCGTCACCATCCTCGGCAAACATACTTGTCTACACCTATGAAGCCAACTTCGGCCCAGCCCGAACTGGCAACATCACCGTTGGCGATAAAACGTTTTCTATCATCCAAGCCGCCAGCACCGCCACCCCTACCGATTCCGGACCCGTAACCGCCAGCGGTTCCACGCAAACTTTCATCTTGAAGTTTTCGCACCCGCAAGGCTATCAGCAATTGGGTGTGGTCAACGCCCTCATCAACCAATATCTCAATGGCGATGGGGCCTGTTACATCGCCTATTCACAACCCTTGCAAGTACTGTATCTGGTCAATGATCAAGGCCCTGGTAGCGGATTGTCCCAAGGCCTGACACTGGGTGCCACGGGGTCAGTCAGCAACAGCCAATGTACAATCTTTTCCAGCGGATCTTCGACCTCTAGCAGTGGCAATGTACTTACTCTAACTTTGAACGTTTCCTTCAAAGCAGCGTTCACTGGTAACAAAGTCATCTACCTTGCCGCGCAAACTGTGTACGATGTAAGTTCCGGCTGGCAAACCCTGGGAGTATCTCAAATCCCCGAGCCTTCTCTAACTTACCCACGTGCAGCCGCCATGTCCCCTGCCACCGGTACGACGTCCAACCAAACACTTTCGTTCACCTACCAGGACGCCAATTCTGCGAATAATCTGCAAACGGTCTGGGCGCTGACGAACACTTCGATTGATGGTCGACAAGCCTGCTATGTTGCCTATTACGCGCCGGGAAATATGCTCTACTTATATCCCGACAATGGCGACGGTGCTGCTGCCACTAACATTCCACTTACAGGTACAAACACAATTCAGAACAGTCAATGCCAAGTTAGTGCTGTCCGGTCAAGCGTGGTCAAGACTGGCAACCAACTTACACTGAATCTGAACATGACGTTCAACAACAGCTTCACCGGTGCCAAGGGCATATGGACCGCAGCGCAAACACTCGGCGGCGTACAAACCAGCCCATGGAAAGCGGTCGGTGCCTGGCTGGTCCCGTAGTCACTTATTGTGATTATGCGCCTCTTTCGCAAACCGAAACGGTTGCACTCGGATCAGCTTTGGCGTATCCACACCTTCCCGCAGCTTGTAGATACCATCTCTGGCGACTGCCCCGAATTGCTGATGTCCACCTGCTGGCCAATCCACTGCGATGGACATCACCTTGCCGCTTGCTCCCAGCCCTGCATGTATTTCAAAAGGGGCATCGCCAAAGCTGGTTCCGGAATTTACTACTCGATGAATCGTCCGCAGACTTCCATCGGCGTCTTTGACCACCACTCGCACTCGGGCACCCATTGCTGCGCGATTTGATTTCTGCCCTTCCAACCGCAGCCCAATCCAATGATTACTGTGACCAGGATTTTCAAGCAGCGCACTAAAATACCGATCACCAGGGAAAGCACCTCCCAAAACCTCGAACACGTCTTCATCGCCATCGCGATCAAAATCGGCGAATGACACTGCGTGACCCTTCTGTAGTTGACCAAACCCGCCACCGGTTGTCACATCCTGAAAGCGTTTGCCGCGATCATTGCGAAACATTCGATTCGGCAACAAAGTTTCAAACTGCGGAGCCCCCGTTCCAAAATAAATATCGGTCCAACCGTCGTTAATTGCTTCTGCGACGCGTACAATCCGCCCACTAAAGCGTGCGCCTGCGTGTCTTCAGGATACTGTTTCAAAAAGCCTTCATACTCGCTGATTGCCTGTTTTATCTCACCAGTAGCTGTTAACGCACGGGCCAAGTTATACCGCGTGTTGGTGTAAGAAGGGTTCACTCGCAGTGCCTCTCGCAGTTGGGAAATTGCTTCGGGATGGCGGTCCGTACCCATTAGCGAAACAGCAAATGTGTTGCGGGCGGCAGCAGAAGTCGGACTCAGTCGGACAGCCCGCCCAAGATATCCAACTGCCTCGGCATCACGGTCCAGCGCTTGCAGCGCCGCACCCAAGTTGAAGTGAGCAAGAAAGTCTGCCGGATACTTTTCCAGGCGTCGCCGCATCAACGCTTCTTGCAGTAGCAATCGCCCATCCTGTGGCCCGTTCTGTTTAGGTAGCACCTGTAGCCACACATGCCCCATCTCATCATCACTTCGATTTCCCGCGCGCACGCGGCGTGGCGGCTAATGCGGATTCCTGGGGTTCGTTGCCCGGTTGTCATAAGTGATGCGCATGGCCACCATCGTTCCGGCAGGCAACGTAACCGGTTCTTTGAACGTATATGTCCCTTGCCAATTGATGTCCCATTTGTTGATGCGCAGCAGCGGCTTTCGCTTACCTCCGGGCAACTCTGCCCACGCCTCCAGCTGCTTGCCAATGTAGTGCGCATGCGGATAAATTGCCAGCAGATCCACACTGATTGGTGATCCGTAACCGCTGCCCCCATTACACCCGGCGGAATGTCTATCCCTCCATCATGTTCCAGTTGCAACAACATTTGAAAACGCTTGGGAGGTGTCTTGCTGAAATACAATCCAATCGTCGCCATCACCGATTCAGTCTTACCCGTTGGCTGTAAGTGCAGGTTGATAATCAGGTCTGTGCCTCAAACTACTTACCTATTTAATGTTTATGATGTTTGCGATGACCACCGATGCGGTAGGCGTCATCATTCCGCAGATCATTAAGGAATTTCATATTACGATGACCCAGGCCGCGGCGTTTCACTACGTCCCCATGGCCGCCATCGGATTATCGGGCATTCTGTTCGGGTTTCTGGCGGACAAATGGGGTCGTAAGAAAACCATCCTATTCGGCTTGCTATTGTTTGCTGCAAATTCCTACTTATTCGCCGTCGGCAATTCGTTTTGGTTCTTTGCAGGATTGCTGGCAGTTTCAGGAGTCGCGATCGGAATTTTCAAAACGGGAGCCTTGGCTTTGATTGGCGATATAGCCGATTCCACGGCAACACACACATCCATGATGAACACCGTTGAGGGCTTTTTTGGAGTGGGGGCAATTATTGGACCGGCCATTGTCGCCAAATTGCTGGATGCTGGAACATCGTGGAAGTGGCTTTACGTCATTGCGGCAACCATATGCGTGGCGTTGATCGTTGCAGGCTCCATGGTCCGCTATCCCAGCACGATGAAGGCCAGTGATGAACCTGTCGACTTGAAACGCACGTTCCACATGATGAAAAATCCCTACGCTCTGGGCTTTTCTCTGGCGGCGTTTTTATACGTTGCGGTGGAATGCGCAATCTACGTTTGGATGCCAACATTGCTACTGGAATATAAGGGGTCGGCTACATTCTTTGCCATTTCTGCCATCTCTATCTTTTTTGTTCTACGAGCAGGTGGCCGCTTTCTTGGAGCCTGGATGTTGGCAACGTGGAGCTGGACACTGGTCATGGTGATTGTCAGCTTTGCCATTCTGGTGTGCTTTGCTGGCAGCATGATTGGCGGAATTGACGCGGCGGTTTTTTTGTTACCGCTTTCCGGCCTGTTTATGTCTGTCATGTATCCCACAATCAACACAAAGGGCATTAGCTGCTTCCCTAAATCGCAGCATGGTGCGGTTGCCGGTGTCATTTTGTTTTTCAGTTGTGGAGGCGCCGCAGTTGGTCCACTGGCCATGGGAGCTCTGAGTGATTTTGCCGGTTATCCAAAGTATGGATTCCTTTTGGCCACCGGATTTGCGGCGCTATTGTTCCTTGGTATGTTGTTTAACTGGCTGCGAAATCCGGCGCAAGCGATGTTGGATCGACTCGACCACAGTGAGTACTGAGTAACTGGTGGCGTGTCCATTTGACTTGACACATTGACTTACATTCTGCGACATGAAATGATCCCTATTACAAGGGGTATGTATTATGTTTCGTCGCTTGGTATTGATCGCTCTCATCAGCTCTATTCTGTTACCCGCGCAGGATTCGCGCGGCCGTATTGGTGGTCGCATCGCCGATCCTTCCGGATCCATTGTCCCCGGTGCGCTGGTTACCCTAAACAATACTGAAACTGGAGTGAAAACCACCGCCACCAGCAACGGCGTTGGTGTTTACGAAGTGGGGTTTCTACAACCGGGCATGTATTTTCTGGCGGCTACGGCCAACGGTTTCAAGACCTACGACGTCAAAAATCTGCAAGTCCGCGTAGGGGATCGATTGGCGCTGGATATCACGCTGACCGTCGGTCAGGTTTCGGAATCGTTGACCGTTTCGGCGCAAACGAGTTTGCTGGAAAGTTCCACGGCGAGCATTGGCCGCGTGGTGGATTCACGACGAATTCTGGACCTGCCGCTGCCCGGCGGCAACGCACTTTCATTGGCGCGTCTGGCACCAGGTGTGGTCAATCTGGCGGCACCGAACCACCCCAGCCTGGGGCCGGCAGTGGAGGTGATGTCCAGCTTGACGGTGAACGGCGTGCGCAGTGGTAACACTGAATTCACGATTGATGGCACGCCAAGCATGTGGGGAACAAACGCAGCCTTCGCTCCACCTACTGAACTGGTTGCTGAGTTCAAGGTGCAGACGGCGGCTTACGACGCAAGCATTGGTCGTTCACCTGGGGGGAACGTCAATGTGGTGCTGCGCGGCGGAGGCAACAAGCCACATCTGGCTATATACTGGTTCCATAACAACCAGCACCTGCAGTCGCTGGACCTGTTCCAACGGCAGGCGCTCTACAATCCAGCAACGGGTCCGGTGACCGATGCGAAGATTGGCTCAGTGAATCCGCGCAATATTTTGAATCGTTTCGGCGCAACAATGTCTGGTCCGGTAGTAGTTCCAAAAGTTTATGACGGTCGCAATAAAACGTTTTGGATTTTCTCGTTTGAAGGATTGACCCGTCCTGGAGTGGAGCGCGGCAACACGTTTTTCACCGTCCCGACCCTGGCGCAGCGGCAGGGCGATTTTTCTGCACTTCTGAAGCTGGACGCTAACTATCAGATTTACGATCCGTTCAGTACCACGCCTGCAGCGGGCGGACGCTTTGCACGCCAGCCCGTTCCAGGTAACATTATTCCGCAAAATCGGCTGGACAAGACCGCGCTGGGGCTAATGCAGTATTGGCCCGTGCCGAATGTTCCAGGCACCATCAACGGGCTGAGTAATTTTCAGCGCTTTCCCACTTCATACAACGAATATCGGACCTATACCGGCAAGGTGGATCATAACTTCAGCGAAAAACACCGTGTGTTTGGACGCTACTCGCAGTGGTATCAGCTATTCAGTTCCGGTCAAACGTTCGACAACACAGTGAACGGCAGCGACCGTTACCGCTATAACTACGGCGGCGTAATTGACGATGTCTACATTCTTTCACCGACACTGGTGAACAACCTTCGCTTCGGTCTGACACGGTTTGAGCAATCCAGCTATCCGTTGATTGCTGGTTTCGATCTAGCAGGTGCGGGATTCAATCCACTGTTGTTGGGTGCGATTCCAGCGGAAGCATACACCTTCCCCAACCTCAATATCAGCGGCTATCAGGCGATAGGCACAGCCAACATCGCGCGCACGTTTTCCAACTATTTCACTGCGTCCGATAGCATGTCCTGGACTCGCGGCAAGCATCTGCTGCGCGTTGGTGCGGAGTTCCGTGTTTACCGGGAACACAACAAGGACTTCAACAATTCCGTACCGCAGGAAAGTTTTGGCTCAGCTTGGACCGGCGGACCGTTAGACAATTCGCCAGCCGCGCCAATCGGACAGGGGCTTGCGTCATTTCTGTACGGCTTGCCCACTGGTGGGCAGGTGAATGTGAACGATTCCTTCGCCGATCAATCAAAAACCACAGGCTTCTATGTGCAGGACGATTGGCGGGTCAGTCCTCGACTTACGTTGAACCTGGGCATCCGCTATGATTACGATTCCCCCATGACCGAGCGCTTCAATCGCAGCGTCAGCAGCTTCGATTTCCAGACGGCCAACCCGATCGCAGCCACGGCTATTGCCAATTATGTGAAGAATCCCTTGCCGGAACTTCCTTCATCGCAATTCAAGGTGAATGGCGGCCTGACTTTTGCCAACGTCAATGGCCAGCCGCGAGCTCTTTGGCAAGGTGCCAAGGCGAACTTTGCACCACGCGTCGGCATAGCTTTTAGTCCCACAAGCCGCAGCGTGATCCGCGCGGGCTATGGTATTTTCTTTGTTCCGGTTGGTGCGGACCGAAGCAGCGCCATTCAGTCTGGCTACTCCCTGGCAACGACGCTTACGCCGTCCATCAACAATGGCCAATCGTTTATCGCGTCGCTGGCAAATCCGTTTCCGAACCTGTGGCCAGCGCCCGGAGGATCTTCGCAGGGTCTTTCTACATTCCTCGGTCGCAATGTAAGTTTCTTCAACCCCAAGCCTTGGAACCCATATATGCAGCGCTGGAGTTTGGGCGTGCAGCAGCAGTTGCCGGGACAGGTGTTACTGGATGTCAGTTATATTGGCAATCGTGGCACAAGACTAGCGGCTAACCGTCAGTTTGACGCAATTCCGAACACTGTCCTTTCGACAACCGGCGTGCGCGATAACACGGTGAATAATTTCCTAAGCCAGACATTCCCCAATCCGTTCTTCCCTCTTCCTGGCTCCAACATCGCGGGCACCACGGTGGCCCGCACTCAACTGCTGCGCCCCTATCCGCAGTTTACAAGCATTACCGGAAACCTTCCGCAAGGCTACTCCTGGTATCACTCATTGCAGGTGTCGGTTGACCGCCGCTTTCAAAATGGCTTCACTGCGCAGGGGAATTATGTATGGTCGAAGATGATGGAGTCCACGGCCTATTTGAATGGCGGGGATGCCTTTCCAGAAAAATTGATTTCCGATTTGGACCGCGCCCATCGCCTTTCGTTGAGCGGGATTTATGAGTTGCCTTTCGGTAAGGGTAAGCAGTTTCTTTCGAAGGCGAACCCTGTGTTGACGCAAGTTGCAGGAGGATGGCAGTTGCAACTGACCAGCCAAATCAATACCGGTCCGGCGCTGGGCTTTGGGAATGCGCTGCTGTTAACAAGCCTTGCCGATGCCGCCGAAGGACGAGGCCAAAGCCTGGACCGTTGGTTCAATGTGGATGCGTTCAACCGCAATTCGGCTCAGCAACTTGTTTCCAATTTGCG
Organism: Acidobacteriota bacterium; assembly: GCA_025352795.1. Lineage (GTDB taxonomy): Bacteria > Acidobacteriota > Terriglobia > Bryobacterales > Bryobacteraceae > JANXSF01. The sequence goes on along the minus strand of JANXSF010000008.1, from coordinate 64,115 downwards.
GACACTCTCCACTCGCTTTTCCGGAATTCGTTCGCCGGGTGTGCAGATCTGGGATATTTCTGCGGTGAAGAATTTCGCAGTTCATGAGAAATGGCACATTCAGTTCCGCGCGGAGATGTTGAACGCGTTGAACCATTCCAATTTGGCGGTGCCCAACGGTGATCCCACCAGCACGTTGTTTGGGAAGGTTACTTCTACGCCCGGTTTCCCGCGCTACCTACACTTTGGGTTGAAGATCAAATATTAGGAGATGACATTGGACAGACGACAATTTCTGATGACGCTGGCCGCAGGTGCGATGCCCGGTCTTTCCCAAGTACGGGCGAAGACGAACTTCGTGATCATTCTGGCCGACGATCTTGGCCGCAACGATTTGGAGTGCTACGGCAACCAGTATTTCAAAACACCGAACCTGGATCGGCTGGCTCAAGAAGGCGCGCGATTCACGGATGCTTACGCGGCGTGCCCGGTCTGTTCGCCGACGCGCGCCAGCATTCTTACGGGCAAGTATCCGGTGCGCACTGGAGTGACCGATTGGATTCCGGGCCGCGCTTCAGACCCGAAAGGCCCCATTACGACGCCGAAATCTGCCACCCAATTGAACCTTGCCGAACTTACGCTTGCCGAAAAGTTGAAGCCGCTGGGTTACAAAAGTGCCAGCATCGGCAAGTGGCACTTAGGAGGCAACGGATTTTCTCCAACCGATCAGGGTTTTGATGTGAACGTTGGCGGCAACGAAAGTGGCAGTCCGCCTCGCAGTGGCAAGCCCTATTTTGGACCCTTTGAATTACCTGGCATCACTGCCAGCGAGGACGATTTCCTGACTGAGAAGTTGACCGATGCGGCAGTGAAGTTCATTGAGCAGAACAAGAATAATCCATTTCTGATTTATTTAGCGCACTACACGGTTCATATTCCGTTGGGTGCCAGAAGTGCGGAGGTGGCCAAGCATCAGGCGAAAGCGAATGGCCGGTACAATCCGATTTACGCAGCAATGGTAGAGAGCTTGGATACAAGTGTAGGGCGTGTCCTGGAAGCGCTGGCGCAGACGGGGATGGCCGAGCGAACGATGGTTCTATTTTTCTCCGATAACGGTGGCTTGCGCTATGAAGGTAAGTCAAAGCAGGCGGTGACGGACAACGCGCCGTTACGAGCAGGCAAGGGCCATCTTTACGAAGGTGGAATCCGGGAGCCTCTGATTGTGCGTTTTCCTGGTGTGGTGAAGGCGGGAAGTGTGGTGAGAACTCCGGTATCGAGCGTTGATTTCTTTCCGACGGTGTGCGATGGCGCAGGGCTGGCGGCGGGCGACGTGGATGGCGTTAGCCTGTTGCCTCTGTTGCGGGGCGGGAGTTTGAAGCAACGTGAACTGTACTGGCATTATCCGCACTATTCAAATCAGGGCGGGGAACCGGGAAGTGCGATTCGCGATGGCGAGTGGAAGCTCATTGAATTTTTCAAGGATGGTCGGCAGGAGTTATTTCATTTAGCAGTGGATGAGGGGGAGAAGGTAAATCTGGTGGCCGCGCATCCGCTCATTGCGAAACGGTTGGCGGCGAAGCTGGCTGCATGGCGAAAAAAGTCTGGGGCTATTGTTCCGGTGAAGAATCCGGCTGCCGATCCAGCTTGGCCTGGACTTGGTTTGACCGGTGATGAGGCGCCGACGCCAATGGCGGACCCCGTTCACGCTCGCTGATTCAGACTTTAAAAAAGGAAATTGGCGGTCATCCCAATGCCCGTCCAAGTGACAGCGCGCCTTCTCGTAGAACTGGCAGAAATCGCACAGTCATTTCTTCAATCGTCACTCGGGAAGCGTGCACACCTGTGTTCATAGCCGCAACGGTGCGACCGTTTCGCGTTACCACTGGAACAGCAATTGACCGCAGTCCCAGTTCCAACTCTTCATCCACTATCGAATAACCTTGAGCCCGCACAATCCGCAGTTCTGCCACTAGTTTCGACTTTTGAGTAATGCTTTTGGGTGTGTGGGCCTTCAATTCAACGTGTTTCAGGTAGGTCTTTAATTCCGAATCAGACAGCGCTCCAAGAAGCACCCGACCCATGGACGTGCAGTAGGCTGGCAGCCGACTGCCAATGGATAAGCCCACCGACATGACTCGATTAGTGGCCGACCTGGCCAGGTACACGATCTGGTCCCCTTCCAAAACACTCAATGAACTGGATTCGTGGATGGAGGCGCTGATTTCTTCCAGAATAGGCAGGGCAAGCGTGGCCAGCGAATGCGACGAAAGAAACGAGAATCCAAGTCGCAATACCCGGCTTCCCAATTGAAATTTGGAACCGTTGCGGCTGGCATAGCCCAGGTGCTCCAGCGTAATCAATAGTCGACGAACGGCTGCCCTGGAAAGCGCGGTTTTGTTAGACACCTCGCCAACGGTTACCCCATCGGGTCGGTCTTGAAAAGCTTCAATGACCGTTAAGCCGCGGGCTAGGGAGAGCACAAAGTCGGGATTGCCTTCAAATTGTTTATAATCCAGCACTCGCCGATTATCGCACGCTAAATGGTCTTGACGGGAGGGCGAGCTGTATGCGAATATCGCCCTTATCGGCGATATTCGCGCGGCTCCATGGAATTCTTAAGTCTACAAAACGCTATCTCTAAAAACGTAATGGACGGCGATCAGGTCGCCTTGGAAGGATTTACGCACCTGATTCCTTTTGCTGCGGGGCATGAGATTATTCGCCAAGGTCGTCGTGACCTGACCCTTATCCGCATGACTCCCGACCTGCTATATGACCAGATGATTGGCATGGGCTTAGCTCGTAAGCTGGTATTTTCCTGGGGCGGAAATCCAGGCGTTGGTTCGCTGCACCGTTTTCGTGATGCCGTGGAACGGGGTTGGCCTCAACCATTAGAAATTGTCGAGCACAGTCATGCGGCCATGGCCAACGCTTATGACGCGGGTGCTGCGGGATTGCCTTGCCCCTTTTTTCGTGGCTATCGCGGTAGTGATTTGCCCAGCGTCAACCCGGACATCCGCTTTGTGCAATGCCCTTTTAGCGGTGAAGAACTCACATGCATTCCTTCCTTGCGTCCTGATGTAACTATTGTTCATGCGCAAAAAGCGGACAGGGCAGGGAACGTCCTGATTGAAGGAATCATTGGTGTTCAAAAAGAAGCAGTGTTGGCGGCGCGGCGCGCGGTGGTGACGGTGGAAGAAATCGTGGATGACTTTGGGCCACGCAGTTCCAACGCGGTGATTCTTCCGGAATGGACGCTGAGTGCGGTGGTGCTGGCACCCAATGGAGCGCACCCATCGTATGCCCATGGCTACTATGCCAGAGACAACGCCTTCTACATTGCCTGGGACGACATTGCGCGCGAGCGTGAAAAGTTTCAGGAATGGATGCGGGAGAATGTGTTGCGATGACCTACACTCCTACTGAAATGATGACCGTTGCCGCAGCTCGGGCGCTGAAGAATGAGGATGTTTGTTTTGTTGGAATCGGGTTGCCATCGGCGGCGTGCAACCTGGCAAGGCTGACTCATGCGCCGCACATCAAGTTGATTTATGAATCGGGTACGTTGAAGACAAAGCCAGAAGTGCTGCCCCTTTCTATTGGCGATGGTGAGTTGTGCGAAACCGCTTTGACAACTGTTTCGGTGCCAGAGATTTTCCGCTACTGGTTGCAGGGTGGTCGTATTTCAGTAGGCTTCTTAGGTGGTGCTCAGGTAGATCGGTTTGCGAATCTGAACAGCACGGTGATTGGACCTTATGCTAAACCGAAAGTTCGATTACCAGGTAGCGGCGGCGCAACGGAGATAGCCACTGGATGTGGGCAGATCTTCATCATCATGCGGCAAGGGGCTCGTAGTTTTGTGAAGCAGTTGGATTTTTTAACCTCATTGGGGCATGGGCGGACCTGACGTGAACGACGTGACTTAGGTTTCAAAACCAAGGGTCCAGCACTGCTGGTAAGTGATTTGTGTATTCTACGACCCGACCCTGAAACCAGTGAGATGATGGTGACTAGTCTGCACCCTGGGATCAGTCGTGAGCAGGTTGTGGAAGCCACTGGTTGGCCAATGCAGTTCGCTGAGGAAGTGACTGAAACTGTGCCACCAGGCAAAGATGAATTGGAAGTGTTGCGAGATCTACTGGCGCGTACAGCGAAGGCGCACGGTTCCGACGGAGGACACGAATGAATGAATACCCCAGAATGAAACCCGGCAGCCAACCAGAGTTTTTAAGCCCAGGCTACAAGTCCACCATCGTACGCGCGCCCTTGCGACCGTTAATTGCGTTACCGCACACCCTCAGCGAACTGACAGGCCCAGTTTACGGGCACAATCCGATTGGCCCAACGGACAACGATTTAACATTGCACTTTGCGGAGCCGCCACAGGGTGAGCGGATTATTGTGGCGGGTCGAATTCTGGACGAAGATGGCAAAGGCGTGCCCAACGCCATGGTTGAACTATGGCAAGCCAATGCAGCAGGGCGCTATCAACACAAGCGGGACAATCATCCGGCGCCGCTGGATCCAAACTTTCTTGGTGCTGGACGGATGATTACCGACCAGGATGGAAATTACCGGTTTGTGACAATCAAGCCTGGTGCGTACCCTTGGCGAAATCATCACAACGCATGGCGACCAGCGCACATTCATTTTTCGTTGTTTGGGACAGCATTTGTGTCTCGCCTGGTGACGCAGATGTACTTTCCAAACGATCCTCTTCTGCAGCTTGATCCGGTGCTGCATTCCGTTCGCGACAAAGATGCGCAGGAGCGGTTAGTGTCGCAATTTGATTTGTCGATGACCGAGCCGGAATGGGCGTTGGGGTATCGTTTCGACATTGTATTAAGGGGACGGAAAGCTACTCCGTTTGAGGAGCACGGGAAATGAATTTGACACCGAGTGCCTCCCAAACGGTGGGTCCGTTTTTCCACTATGCACTTACCACCAATGCCGCATTGGGGATTTTAGCTGGCGAGGGTGCACAGGGAGAACGCTTGCGGTTAGTGTTCCGAGTGGTGGATGGTGAGGGTGCTCCAACACCGGCTGATTCCATGATTGAACTGTGGCAGGCTGATGCACATGGCCGGTATGGGCATGCGTTGGATTCTCAATCCTGCAATGCTGACCCCAACTTTTGTGGCTTCGGTCGGCTGGAGACAGATTCCAATGGCACGTGTATTTTTGAAACGGTAAAGCCGGGTTCCTGCGGCGGATTGCAGGCACCGCATATTAATGTGGCGGTGTTTGCGCGAGGACTTTTGAAGCAGTTGCACACGCGCGTTTATTTCGATGGCGAGGCTTTGAATGCCAATGATCCGGTGCTGGCTCTGGTACCTGAGGATCGACGAACTACGCTGATGGCCAAGCCAACTCCGGGGCAGGCGAATACGTGGTCTATTGAGATTCGTTTGCAAGGGGAAGCAGAAACTGTCTTTTTTGATTTATAAGACGTATAAGATCAATTCATGTCTACTCGATTGATCGACAGCTTGGCGGCAACGGAAGCCTTATCGGAAATTTTCTCTGATGAGGTTGTTTTGCAGACCATGCTGCGCTTCGAAGGGGCGCTGGCCAAGGCTGAAGCGCAAGTGGCATTGATTCCAGCCGATGCCGCAAGGGTGATTACCCAAGCGGCCATGGCCCAAAGTTTTGATATTCCTAGACTGGTACGCGAATCTTTTCGAGCTGGAACGCCAGCTATCCCAATGGTCCGCATGCTGACCGAAGCGGTTCGTGCGCAGAACGCTGCGGCATCGGGATTTGTGCATTGGGGTGCAACTAGTCAGGACGTCATTGACACGTGCATGGTGCTGCTGTTGGGCCAATGTCGAAAAATATTGGAACGTGACCATCAACGTATTTTGCAAGCACTGCGGAGGATTTCCAATGAACACAGCAACACCGTAATGCTGGGGCGCACCTTGTTGCAACCGGCACCACCGATCACGTTTGGATTGAAGGCTGCGGGTTGGTTGGCTGCTGTGCGGCGCGGCTGGCGGCGAGTGGAAAGTCGTTTCGATGAGGCAGCGTACTTGCAGTTTGGCGGGGCCAGTGGGACCCTTGCGGCATTAGGAGACAAGGGCATGGCGGTGAGTGACGTGCTGGCCGTGGAACTGAATTTGAAGTGCCCCGACGGTCCGTGGCATGGGCATAGGGATCGACTGGCAGCATTGATGGCGGCACTGAGTATTTATACGGCGAGCCTGGGCAAGATGGCGCTGGACATTGCTTTGCTGATGCAATACGAAGTTGGCGAAGCGGCTGAGCCGGGAGGCAACGGAAGAGGCGGATCTTCCACCATGCCTCACAAACGGAATCCCACTGCTTGTATGCTGACGATTGCGGCGGCCAAGCGCACGCCGGGCCTGATGTCTAATTTCCTATCGGGCATGTTGCAGGAACACGAACGGGCTGTGGGTGGGTGGCAATCGGAATGGACCACGGTGCAGGGGATTGTGCAATCGGCAGGTGTGGCGGCGGAATCGATGGCCGAAGTGACTGATGGGTTAATTGTGGATGCGACAAGAATGCGGAGCAATATTGAGTCGACGGAAGGAGCAGTTTTTGCTGAAAAAGCTATGATGTTACGAGCGTCGGAAATTGGTCGGGATGCAGCTCACAAGGAAGTGGATGAAGCGGTGCGGATGACGGGGTCACCGCCAGATATTCCAGGATTGCGTGAGCCCGCAGATTATTTGGGTAGTGCCGAAATCTTCCGGTTGCGGCTCCTAGAAGGGAAGGAATAATAGATGCCTTTTGTTGATTCCAACGGCTGCCGAATTTACTATCGTCTGGAGGGCTTGGCCAGTAAGCCCCTGCTGGTTCTGGTGCATTCGTTAGGCACCGATCATGGCATGTGGGACCTGCAAATGCCCGCTATGTTAACCCGGTTTCAGGTGCTGCGCCTGGACCTTCGTGGTCATGGTGCATCAGATGCTCCTACTGGCGACTACACAATTGCTGAGTTAGGAGGTGATGTACTTGCGGCGGTGAAGGCAGCGAAGCGGGAACGTTTTGCATACTGCGGTTTATCGCTGGGCGGAATGATTGGGCAGTGGCTGGGAGCCAATGCAGGCGAGCTTTTGTCAGGGCTTGTCCTGGCCAATACATCACCAAAAGTGGACAATCCAAATCTGTTTGAGACGCGGCGAACGAGTGTCTTAAAACAAGGAATGAGGGCCGTTCACAAAACGGTGATGGAGCGATTCTTTTGTGGACGCATGTTGGATTCACCAAACGCCACGGTGGAATCGATTCGTACCGTGTTGCGCCAAACCAACCCTGTGGGTTACGCAGGATGTTGCGCGGCCATCCGCGACATGGACCACTGCACACTGCTTGCAGACATCAAAGTACCAACGCTTGTGATTGCCGGTTTGCAGGATATTTCCACTCCCTATGCGGGTCATGGAGAAGTGCTGTTTGAAGGCATCGTTGGCGCTGGCGTATTGATGCTGGATGCGGCGCATTTATCGAATGTGGAACGTCCTTCTGCATTCTCTGCGGCACTGTTCGATTTTCTACTTCCGGCAATGGCTGACGATGTATCCGATGCCGGGTTGAGCGTCCGTCGAGCTGTGTTGGGCAACGCGCATGTGGACAGATCGATTGCTGGGACTACTGATTTTACAAGCGATTTTCAACAGATGATCACTCGCTACGCTTGGGGAACGGTGTGGACCAGGCCCGGTCTTGATCTGCGAGTCAGGCGTCTGCTGGTGCTGGCGATGACTGCGTCACTGGGACGTTGGGAAGAGTTTCGGCTGCACGTTCGTACTGGTCTGGCCAGTGAACTGGAGCTGACCGATCTGAAAGAGGTCCTGTTGCAAGTGGCGATTTATGCAGGCGTGCCTGCGGCAAATACCGGTTTTCACACCGCCATCGATGAAGAACGACGTTTAGAAGAACAAAGGAAAACATGAAGACTTTTGACCGTATCAACCCATTGACGGGTGAAGTTGCATCCACGTCGCACGCAATGTCGGCGATTGAAGCGGGGCAGGTTGCAGACAAGGCGAACCTCGCACTGGCGGCGTGGTCTGCGCTGGGCCCAAATGCACGTCGTGAACTGCTGAACAAAGCGGCATCCATCTTGGCTGCAAAAGCTGGGGAATTCGCTGAAGCGATGATGAGCGAAACTGGATCAACCAAAGGCTGGGCAATGTTCAACGTCGCACTGGCAGCGGAGATGATCCGCGAAGCTGCTGCGCTGACCACTCAAATTGGTGGCGAGGTGATTCCTTCTGACAAGCCCGGTTGCATTGCCATGGCACTGCGAGAACCGGTTGGAGTCATCTTGGGAATTGCACCTTGGAATGGGCCTGTGGTTCTGGGCGCGCGGGCCATTGCCGTACCGCTGGCTTGCGGGAACACTGTGATCCTGAAAGCTTCTGAAATTTGTCCACGAACACATAGTTTGATTGTAGAAGCGTTCAAGGAAGCAGATTTCCCGGATGGAGTGGTGAACATTGTGACCAACGCTCCGGAAGATGCTGCCGATGTTGTGGGTGCATTGATTGACCATCCCGCCGTGCGACGCATCAATTTCACAGGTTCCACTGCTGTGGGTCGCATTGTGGCGAAGCGTGCGGCAGAACATTTGAAGCCTGTGCTGCTGGAACTTGGTGGCAAAGCTCCGTTGATTGTGTTGAAAGATGCAGATCTGGATGAGGCGGTGAAGGCGGCGGCTTTTGGTGCGTTCATGAACCAGGGGCAAATCTGCATGTCTACCGAGCGGATCATCGTAGTGGATGCAGTGGCAGATGCGTTTGCTGCGAAGTTCAAAGTGAAGGCAGCGTCACTTGCCGTAGGCGATCCGCGTGAAGGTAAGGCTGCCCTGGGTGCGGTTGTGGATCGGAAAGCAGTGCTGCGTGTGGAAGGCCTGGTGGCCGATGCAGTGAGCAACGGCGCGGTGCTGTTGACCGGAGGACCATCGAACGGTGTGTTGATGCCCGCAACAGTGGTGGATCATGTTACGCCGACCATGCGACTGTTCCGCGAAGAAAGCTTTGGTCCAGTGGTTGCAGTGATTCGGGCCAAGGATGAGGCAGAGGCGATCCGCCTGGCCAACGATACCGAATACGGTTTGGCGGCCTCAATCTTTACGGCTGACATAGCCCGAGGCTTGCAAGTGGCAAAGCAGATCAAGTCAGGCATCTGCCACATTAACGGACCGACCGTTCATGACGAAGCGCAAATGCCCTTTGGTGGAGTGAAGGCATCGGGGTATGGAAGGTTTGGAGGGAAGGCAGGAATCGACGCCTTTACTGAACTGCGCTGGATCACCATTGAGACTCAACCGGGTCATTATCCGATTTAAGGGAGGAGATCAAATTGGCAACTGAGAAAAAAGAGAAAGAAGAGAGTGACGAGAAAGATACGGTTGCCTATACTGTGAGCAACGGCATTGCCTGGGTGAGTTTCAATCGTCCGGAAAAGCGCAATTGCATGAATCCCAAGCTCAATCGTCGGATGATGGAAGTTCTGGACGAACTGGAATTTCGCGATGATGTGGGGGTGCTTGTTCTGAAAGGCGAAGGTGCGGCATGGTCCGCAGGCATGGACCTGAAAGAATATTTTCGTGAGACAGAAGCCCAAGGAATGCGCGGTATCCGAAAGGCCCAGAGTGAAGCATACGGCTGGTGGAGGCGATTGCGCTGGTATCAGAAAACAACCATCGCAATGGTGAATGGTTGGTGTTTGGCGGCGGATACGGACCGTTATTCGGCTGTGATTTGGCGTTCTGTGCCAATGAAGCTCAGTTTGGATTGTCGGAAATTAATTGGGGAATTCTACCCGGCGGGTGTGCGACGAAAGTGGCCACCACATTGATGCCAATGCGCACGGCCATGTATCATGCACTGCTTGGCGAAACGATGGATGGGCAGACGGCGGCTCGTGTCGGTTTGGTAAATGAATCCATGCCATTGGTGGAACTGGAGGGTCGGGTTACGGAGGTGGCACAAAAGCTACTGCAAAAGAATTGGGTGGCGTTGAAGGCAACCAAAGATGCTGTGCGGCGATCCATGGAAATGACGTATGACAATGCCGAAGATTTCCTGATTCGTGCGCAGGAAGCGGCCAATTCGCATGATAAGACGGAAGGGAGAAAGGAAGGCATCCGGCAATTTATCGACGAGAAGAGCTATAAGCCCGGGCTGGGACATTACGATAAGTCGAAGGCCGAAAAGTAATTGGCGATTTAGGGTCTTTGCAATTCCTGCCAGGCTTTTCGATCACAGGCTTGATAATGGCGGTGAAATCATTGTATGCGGGCGCTTTGAAATGAAGCTTGTCGGGCAGATAACGATCCAGACGAGCTTGGCCTGTCGCATCAAAAAGTGCCGGATTGACATCAATGTATTCCAACCGTTTGTCTTGCGAGCAAAATGCTTTCACTGAGGAATTGGCAGCATCCACCACATCCCACTTATCTTGCTTTTGTGGCGCGCGATTAATGGAAACATAAAAGATCTTGGTGATGGGCGATTGCTGCTGCACTCGCGCTACGAACTGACGGAAGCCATCGGCAATCTGTTCAGCGGATCGACCTGCGCCAACATCGTTGCTTCCGCAGTAGTAGACAATCATTTTGGGTGAATATGGCAGTACAATCTTGTCCATGTAGTGCAAAAGTTCAGGCGTTTGCGATCCACCGAACGCACGATTGAAAACTGGCAGCGGAGCCATCTGTGCCTTGAGATTCGTCCAGCGGCGGAAGATACTGCTGCCAATGAATAGGATCCCATTCTGTGGCGGCGGATTCGTCTGATCCTATTTGAGATAGAGTTCAATCTCATCGGCAAAGCGCTCTTTCACAGCGGCGGTCGTTGGTGTTTGTGTGGGTAGGGATGCGGACAGCGGACGCGGAGTCACGTCAGCGTTGGTTAATCCCATGGCCCACTTGATCGCTTCCAGCCACATTGTCTGCACATCAGGGCGATCCCACGATGCGTCGGGATGGCCGATGGACGAATTGAACACGCGTCCCTTACCCACTTGAGCGGCCCAGGCGACAGGGAAATCTTTATCGGTGCGATGGACGCGAGGATTCTTCAGATCTAACTTACTTGCATCCAGCCGTGCCAGGACGCGTACTTTATCGCGCGAATAGGGTGCTTTCAGTTGATAGATTTCGTCACGCAGGGTGAAGCTGCGGGGGAAGGCTTTCATCGCTGGAAAGTTAGGATCTTCCACAATCACCGGAGCATCGAAGACACCCCATGGGTGATCATCGAAATAGCCCCCAATCATAGAACCGAATTCAGGCCACTCATAAAACGTTGTAGTGGCGCTGTGCCCCCCAATAAAGCCTTTTCCGTCTTCTTTGATGAACGAGAGAAAATCAGCTTTTTGTTGATCGCTCATCACCGGATTACCGGCGGTATAAAAGAACACTGCGTCAAAGTCATTCAAGTTTTTAATGTTTCGAGATTTTCCATTGGCCAGAATAACGGGGTGCTTGGTTAGTAATTGAGCATCAGTGCGAATGGTGGTTTCATAGATGCCGGAATCGCGACCAAGCCGTTCAATGACAGCCAACGCGTGGGACACCGACTCATGCTGAAAGCCATATGTCTGGGCATCGCCAATGGCCAGAAGCCGCTTTTTTCTAGGGCTTGTTTGCGGCGATGGATCAGTTGGAGGAGGTCGCTGTGGCTGGGCGGTCAGAGCTTCTGGAATCGCCAATAGCAAAAGGAATGCTGCATGTATAAATTGAATTCTCATATTTGATTCTCCTTACTTCTTCGCGTCGGGCAAAGTGAATGCAACTACTGTATCAGCGGTGCTACGGTCGAAGAAGTTCGAACCCGTAGCCACAATCAAAACATACTGCTTGCCATTGCGACCTTGATACGTGATCGGGGTGGCATGGCCCCCAGCATCCAGCTTTGTGACCCACAACTGCTTGCCGGTGCGCGAATCGAAGGCGCGGAAACGGCTGTCGTTGGTTGCCGCAATAAACGTCAATCCGCCAGCCGTGCTGATGGGTCCGCCAAGACTCAGAGCTCCAGTATTTTGGACCCCTTTCGCTTCCAGTTCGTCCGTTATACCAAGCGTCACGGACCAGGCAATTTCCCCAGTGTTCGTGTTGATCGCCTGTAACTGTCCCCAGGGCGGTTGCTGACAAGGCCAGAAATTATCGGGATTCCAAAAGCGTCCAAACGGACCAAATGTGCTGGTGCGCGAATACGACATGCGACTTTCTTCCGGCTGCTTTACGACGCGCCCAATTTGCCCCAGATCCATTGTATTGACGATGACGAAATTTAGCGTTGGGTCAAATGAAACACCGCCCCAATTCGCGCCGCCTAGCGTGCCTGGAAAGATCACCGCAGTCTTGTCGGGATTGTAAGTGGTGTAGGGGCCGTTGTTGTGCATGCCGCCATCTTTATCCCACAAGTCTTCGCAGAACTTCTTATGTTCTGGAGTCACCGTGGCAATGTCTTCGCGCTTGATGCTGACGCGGGTCAACGGCTTCGGCTTAATAGGAAAAGGCTGCGTTGGCCAACTCACTTCCCCCGGAACCAGACTCTTGGGCACGGCCCGTTCTTCAATGCCGAAGACAGGTTTACCGTCGCGCCGGTCCAAGAAAAAGGCCAGACCCATTTTGGTGACTTCAACTACGGCGGGAATCTTTTTGCCGTCCTTGGTGACTTCAACCAATGCGGGCGGCGCTGCAGGATCGTAATCCCAAAGATCGTGATGTGTAAATTGGAAGTGCCAAACTAACTTGCCAGTGGCGGCATTGAGTGCCACCAAACAGTTGGCGTACAGATTCTTGCCTAACCGATCCGCTCCGTAAAAATCGTAACTTGGCGAACCAAGCGGCACATACACCACGCCTCGTTCCGCATCAAGCGTCATGAAACCCCAGTCATTTGTACCTGAACGATCCACACGACTCTCGGGAGTCTCCCATGTCTCAGCGCCAGCTTCACCGTCCAGCGGTACGGTGTGAAAAGTCCACACCAGCTTGCCTGTGCGCACGTCGAAGGCACGCATATCGCCACGGGCGCCCTTGCTAGGAGTCTCCTGAACATTGGAACCAAGTATGGCCAGGTCTTTGTAGATCAACGGCGGCGATTCCACTCCATAGCTTGCATTGGGAAAATTGTCAGCCACACCTTGCCGCAAATCTACTTCTCCTTGATTGCCAAACGTGAGGATCGGCTGACCGGTCTTTGCATCAAGGACGATCAACTTGCCCGTGTTTGTGCCAAAGACAATGCGAGGTGGAGTCTGTTTATCTCCCGGCCAATAAGCCACGCCACGGGTAGACGGTCCACCACCTTTAACCTGATATTTCCATATTTCCTTGCCTGTTTCCGGATCCAGCGCGACAACCCGATCATATGCTGTGGGCAGATACATCACATGATTGATGACGATGGGAGTTGCTTGTGAAGCGCGTGGTCGGCCACGTCGCGGCGGCGGTGTTTTGGTTGCCGCAACAGCAGGATTTGACGCAGAGTTAGGGCGCGCATCCATATCTGGCGGAACGAAGGTTCGGGATGATGCGGCAACGTCTTCGCGGGTATGGTAAATCCATGCAGGATGCAGTTGATCCACATTTTTCGTATTGATCTGCTTCAGCGGTGAGTAGCGCTGCCCACCCGGATCGTGGCCATAAACAGGCCAATCGCCATCCATTGATTGCGCGCCTATTTGCGGCAAGGTGCCGATGAAAAGAAATATCAATGCTGCTTTCATAGTCTCGTTTATCGTCCCTCGTGGCAATAGGTACACGCGTTGCTTACTTTGTTTTCGCGATGGCAGTTCATACAACTTTCCATTGTAATAGCCATTTCTTTCCAAAGCGTATCGCGTTGCGCCACTGGCCCATGGCAGGTTTCGCATTTCGCTCCACCTTCAATGTGAACGCGATGGCTGAACCAGATCCAATCTGGATTGCGATAAACGCGCACCCAGGGAATTGGTTCTTTATTGCGATGATACTCGGACAACTTCTGGATCGCTGGTCTATCGGCAGCAATCGTTTGATGGCAGGCCATGCACTTGGTTGTGACGGGAAATGTCATCTGCTCACCCGGTTCGGGATTGGTGTGACATTCCTGGCATTTCAGTCCCACGGCAATGTGCGTCTTGTGACTGTAGGCAATCGGTTGCAGCGGTGGAGCAGTTGTTTTTGGTGATTGCGCCAACAAGCAATTAGCCAGCGCAAAGCGAGCAAAAGCGACCTTTGCACTGGTACGAACTCGTTTCAGTATGTGGATGCGCATCAGCCACAGTTCTGCAAGCATCATGTAATTTCAGGCTCGGTCCAATCAACTGGAGCTACTGATCCTACCAGAAACAAGTAGCAGCACACACCAACCAACGCCAGTGCCGCCGGCGATACAAATGCCCAGAAGAAACTGCCTGTTTGTTGAACCACATAACCGGTTGCGATTGGGGCAATAATTCCCGAAAGGTTGCCAATGGTGTTTTGCAAACCGGTCCATGTTCCCGCTGCTTCGGTCCCGGCAAGGGTTTGCGTGATGGCCCAATGATTGGATGCGTAAATACCAAACGCAGCATAGGCCACGCTGAGCAGCGCAATGGAAACGCTCAGATTTTCAACCAGCGCTGCGGGAACCATGATTGTGGAAAGCAGCAGTCCAGTGATGACGAATGTCTTTCTTACCCTTGTGGGAGAGCCGCCGCGGCGTATCCAGGCATCCGATGCCCATCCGCAAATCACTGCTGAAATAGCACTGAACAAAAACGGGATGGATCCCATTACGCCCATCTCTGCCAGGGAAACGTGGCGCTCTTTAACCAGATAGGACGGAAGCCAGGTGAGCAAAAAATAGTAGGCGTAGGTGTAGCAAAAATTGCCAATGAAGGTGCCCCAGGCGTCACGCCGCTTGAGGATGCGTAACATGGAAGGTCCAGTGGCTGAGACTGTGGCACGCGCCGCCCCAGCCTCTGGACGCGGTGCCCAAATGGACCACGGGATTAGCCAAAACAAGCTCCCCAATCCCAAAGTAAAAAACATAGTTCGCCATCCATAATTGGCCACCAGCAGACCACCCACCAGCGTTCCGATTGCTGGTCCTAATTTGGTTCCGGCTTCAAGCAGGGCATTCGGCAGGCCGCGCCGTTCCAGTGGAAAGCCAGCCGCGATGATCTTTGAATAACAGGGGAAGGCCACGCTTTCGCCCATGCCCAGCAACATGCGCAACACTGCTAATGACACCACTCCAGCAGCGAAGGCTGAACCCATAGTGGCCGCTGACCACAGAAAATATCCAATGCCGAAAACCCAGGTGATGGGATAGCGGTCCACCATCCAACCTGCCAGTAGTTGGAATGCAGTGTAGGTCCAAAAGAAGGCTGAAAGTAGAAAGCCCATTTGAACTGGAGAGAGTGAGAATTCGTTGATCAGACTGGGTGCCGCAACGGAAAGACTGCCGCGATCAATGTAGTTGACAGCTGCCGCAAGAAACAGAAGGGCAATGGTCAGCCAGGTTCTAGCAGGTGTCAACGCAGGACCTTCTCAGGAACCAATTCCCGTTGCGCAGCGAACCATGCCTTTAACGTTGCCGCCTGCACACGGCGTTCTTCCGATAGAGGCTGAGAAAAGCTGGCCGGGACGATGCCCAGTAATTCACCGGATAGTTTCAAGCCCCAAGGAACTGGAAAGTGGCTGATGGCGCCAATATAATTCTTCAGCGAAATTGCCGCCTGGACGAACATTTCGTTCTGCAATTTCGGGCTTTCATTGTAAAGAGAAAAGATCAGGTGGGGCAGAATACTGGCCACTCCGGAAATGACTCCATCGCAGCAGCCTTCCAATAGGGCTTGTTCCAAAACGCCATCACTGCCTACAATGCGGCAGGCACTGGGCTGCGCGGCAGTAAGTCGCCGAAGGATTTCAAGGGAGCCACTGCTATCCTTAATTCCAATAATGTTGGGGCAATCTTCCAGTAACCGTTCCACCGTATCTGCGGTGAGTGCTGAAGAAAATGGAAGATTGTACATCAGGATCGGACGGTCAGTTTTGTGTGCAACTTCTCGACAAAACGCATCCAAATCAGTTTGTGCGTATGGGAAGAAGTACGGCATGGGCAGCAGCAATGCTTTGACGCCATCCACGCTTGCCATGCGAATATTTTCAACACATCCGTGAATGCCAGCCGATCCGATTCCACAAATTACATCGGCCCGGCCCTTTGTCATTTCGATGGCGATGGCAACAACTCGCGACAACTCTTGGGGAGTGGTTAAACAATACTCGCCGGTGGCTCCATTGATGGCAAAGCCTTTGATTCCCTCTTTCATGAGGTAATCCAATACGGCCCGCAACGCAGATTCGTCTAAACGTCCGGCGCTGTCTCTTGGAGTTCCCACGGCTGCATGAACGCCTTGGACTAATTTTCCCGATGTCACTTTTTCCCAATCCTTTATCGATGCTTCCGGCGTTGACAACACCGGGTTCACTCAAAGTGTACATGGCTGTAGGCAGCTTGTCGACATAATGAGTAAATGGATTGAAGTGGATCTCGAGACTTACACCCGATTAACCCCACCAGGTTTCGTCAGGTGCTAAATGGCGTCGGGCGACATCTTCGTTCAGCGAAAGTCCATAACCCGGCTTATTGCTGATTGTCAGATAGCCATCCTTGATGATTGGCCCGTCGTAGACAATCAAATCTTGCCACCAGTCAATGTACTTTGCCAATTCGTGAATGCGAAAGTTACGCATGCTGGCAGCAGCATGAGCTGATGCGATTGTTCCTACAGGACTTGCCGGATTATGCGCCGCCGACCAAATATAGTACATATCTGCGTGATCGTGAATGCGCTTTGATTCCAATAATCCGCCACTCTTCGGTATGTCTATGTGGACTGCGTCACAGGCCTGCAGCTCAATGAGTTTACGGAATCCCTGCTTTGTATACAGATTTTCGCCAGTGCAAATCGGCACTTCAACGGCATGGGTTACCCTGGCCATGGCTTCGACGTTATCTGGCGGAACCGGATCTTCCAGCCACATCGGCTTCACATGTTCAATCGCTTTCGCCATCTTAATGGCATCCCGTGTATCGTACCGCCAATGGGCTTCCACGGCGAAGTCAAAGTCTGGACCCAACTCTTCACGAACCCATTCCATCCCTTGTGTAATGCGGCGCAGGTCCTTGGCTGTCAGGTTGCGATTATAGGCGTCGTGCCCCACTTCCTGAAATGCAGGATCGGCGGCAAGCGGAATTCCGTCGCCTTGAAACTTGAACGCATTCCAACCAAACTTTTCCTCTCGCGCCTTCGCAATAGTCTCTTTGTACGCGGCACGACTGTCGATTGGATTGATGGTTTGCAGCGTCCGGTAGAAACGCACTTTGTCGCGAAACTTGCCACCCAGCAGATTCACCGCGGGCGTGTTTAAGAGTTTGCCTGCTAAATCCCACAGGGCGATCTCAATGCCACTGGCAGCCGTTACGGTTACTCCACCAATGGCCCCTGCACCGGCGCTGCGCATCAACATCTTGGTGTACAGCTTATCCACGTTCAACGGATCTTCACCAATGATCAACGGCTTCAATTGCTTCAGGATCAGATCTTTTACACCTGGACCCCAATATGCTTCTCCGATCCCAGAAATTCCAGCGTCGGTTTCAATCTTCACCAGGTTCCAATCCCAGGTGCCGCGGATGATCATACATTTCACATCGGTGACCTTCACTTTTCCAAGCAAGGGTGCAGCTTTCAGATGCAAGGGTAGGGCAATGGCACCTGCGGCTAGGGAATGCAAAAACTCTCTTCTTCTCATTAAAAACGCGCTCCTACTTTTCTAAATCAAGATTTTCCAAACGGGACTCGGTACGTCCTTTAGAAGTGTACACGACCAGCCGTGCGATCATCGGGGTTGCTAGAAAACTTGGGAGACACAATGAAAGCTTGGTTAATGCATGGCTGGGGTGAACCAGAAGAAATGATTTGGAGCGATGTTCTTGTGCCCGTTCCATCGGCGGGTCAGATTCGCATTAAAGTGATGGCCGCAGCGCTAAACTTTTTCGACGTGCTTCAGGTTCAAGGTAAGTATCAAGTGAAGCCTCCGTTTCCCTTTACTCCAGGTGCTGAAGTATCGGGCATTGTGGATGCGGTTGGTGATGGCGTTCCCAATTGGGCACTGGGCACGCGGGTCATCGCACTTCCGGCAGGCGGCTCTTTTGCTGAATACTGCATTGCGCCATCCACCAAAGTATTGCCCATGCCCGATGCAATGGATTTCGGTATAGCAGCGGCCCTCCCCATTGTTTATCAGACATCTTTGTTTGCGTTAGAAAGCCGCGCCAAGCTTCAGGAAGGCGAATGGTTGCTTGTTCACGCGGGTGCCAGCGGGGTGGGCATGAGTGCCATTCAGTTGGGTCGCGCTATGGGTGCCCAGGTGATTGCAACGGCTTCCACTGAAGCCAAACGAAATTTCGCTTTGGAACAAGGAGCACAATTTGTTTTGGATTATACGAACGCTTCCTGGGTGGACGAAGTGAAGAAGCTCACCGGGAACCGCGGTGCAGATGTGATTTACGACCCCGTGGGTGGCGATATTTTCGATCTCTCGAATAAATGCATCGCTCCGTTTGGTCGTCATTTGGTGATTGGATTTGCGTCAGGCCGCATCCCTACGCTGGCGGCGAATCGCGCGCTTCTGAAAAATATGTCTCTCGTCGGTGTGTTCTGGGGAGGCCATTTAGTCAACAATCCTGATTACCCGGCTCAAGCTCATGCCGCATTGATGCGCATGTACGCGCAAGGGAAAATTATGCCAGTGGTGGGTTCTTCTGGACCTTTAAATGAAGTCCCCCGCATGTTACGAGATTTAGCAAATCGTTCGGTTCTGGGCAAAGCCGTGGCCTATGTTTAGAGGAAAGCCGTTACCAAAGATAGTCCTTGGCATTGTTGCGACGCTGATGGGAATCCAGCACGTGAACCACCCTCACCCGTTTTAGTTTTGTGGGTGAAAGTTGGCCCACAGGAATGTAGATGATCTGCCTCCCTAATTTTGCTGCGATAGACCGGAACACCGTTCGCGGTGGTTTTTCGGCAACATAAACCACGTGCTTTTCCATTGAGTAATCCAATGCCGCCATCAGCAGCCTTTCCGACTTTGATTCAGCAAAGTCGTAGTCTGGATCGCTCCACACGTCGAACATTCGTCGCGGAGGAAGCGTCATCAGGTAGCCACCGTATTCAGCTCTGCCAATGCCTGGCCCAACCACTTTTTCAAATGGATGAGTGGAGTAAAAGGCCATATCACTTTCGTTCTGATTTTCACCCAACCAAGTTGTTAAGTAGGTGTAGCGATCGTTTTTGTCTTCATCAAAAATTACGACAACGGCACCCACTTCACCGGAAACACGGGAATGTTCCTGAACGTAGATCTTTCCTTCGTGCCAATTCCGGATGGTTTCCCGAATGTCTACGCCATCCAAAATCGACGTCGTGAATTTCTCAGTTCGTGATCGATCCGCAGAAAGGATACTTTTCGCTTTCTGCTTCAACCAACGTCCATAATCTTCAATTACCAGATCCTCTGGAGGGAAAGAACAAATAGAACTGCCGTCCAGTTGCGATGTCCATTCGCCAGCGTGCTTTTCCATTTTGCGACTCTTCAATGTTGCTGGCTTCAAACGTTGTTTGGGCCTGGGAAGACGGCGCTGCAGGCGGATACGACGAGTGTTGAGAAAAATTTCGTCGGCGGAAATTCGCACGGTTTCCAGCTCCGGGCAATGGTCCCGTTGAAACTCGTAACGGTTGGCCAACTCCCAAACTTCCCACGCGTAATTGTCATCTACAATGGCCCGCGCTGCAGTAGTGAGATCAAACAATCCGCAAACCAACTGGTGCTCAATTTGTGCGAGATTTCGTGTGAATCGCGCCAACAACCGTCGATGCCAGGGGGTAACCTTATCGCCAGTATTGGCCTCATAGAACAGCTCCGCTTCCTTTAGCAGAGCGAAGTTCACATGACGCCGATCCACATATTCATTTTCCTGTCCACCAATGCGCCAAGCTTCATAGCGCGCCTGATGATACGGGTAGTCGGTAGTAATTTCCGCCAGACAATCAGGATGGAGGTTCAGCAATTGAACGTCCGAAGGGGAGGTCACTTCTTCTGGCGGTTCCTCTTGCGGAATTTCCATCGCCTCTAACAGGGCGTCCAGCAGGTTTAACGAAACAACCACAAAGATGCTGGCCGATGGATCTGTCCCTTGTAATCGGTAAGCCATGCCAGCCGCATGCTGTTCCATTTCCTGTGATCTGCCGGACTTGTGCAACCTCCATTGCTCCACATAAGAATCAATCCCGATGGAGTGGATCACGTAAGGATCGGGATAGTTATCGGCTACATGGGGCCGCTGTCCCAGGCTTGGCTCAATGAACAATGGTTCGGCATGAATGGCATGGGCCGTTCGCAATGCTTCCACAAAAGGATCGGCTGGTTCAAACGGGACATAAATCAGCGAATCTTCTTCCAAAGCATTCTGTAGCGGCTCTGGAAACACCACCACGGACATTTCTGGAAGTCGTTTAACGGCTTGCATAGCGTGCCGTTCCAGTGCCTGTGGCAATTCTACGGCAACCACTTTGGGGTTCAACTTTAGAATTTCCTGGCGAACTGCGGCGGCGAATTCACTGCGTCCCGGAACAACTGGAAAGTAAGTGAACCGTCCCCGCTTCAGGCTGGAAAAAAGTTCAAGTTCTGGGGACATAGCGCAGGGCCTCTTCGCCGAGCGTGTGGAGAATGGATTGATGCAGCGCAGTGCGCGCACCATACCTATCCTTGGCCATATGAATCAGCTTGGTTGCATAGCGGGCAATGTTGATGCCATCGCGGGCTGTATAGTGTTCATCCCCAGCGTGGGCATGCTGCAGGAATTCCGCTACATATTCCAACATTTCATCTTCTGAAAATGGCAGGTTTTGTTTCAGAATCGCCAGCTCTTCATCGAACCCTGGGAAATCAATCAGAATTTGCGGCTGTAATCGCGAGTGAATATATTCCGGTAAATCGAATGTGGAAGCGTCGTCATTCATGGTGGCCACAATTCGAAATCGTGGGTCGGCTTTGATCTTCAACCCAGTCACAATGGATTCCACATAGCGGCGCGTATCCAGCAGCGGTGCCATGGAAGCCCAGCTCTTTTCGCTCATTCTGTTGCCTTCATCCAGAATGCAAATGCCGCCGCGAATCATGGCCGATACCAGCGGACTGGCCACATACTTCAACTTGCCTTCGCCTTCAATCACAGGCGTGATCAGTAAATCTTCCGGGCGAGTATCGGACGTTGCTTGTAGCAGAAAAATTTCCTGACCCAACCGTTTTGCCGCTGCATAAGCAAGCGTTGTTTTGCCTACGCCAGGTTTCCCCACAAGGCGCGGATTCATGGGCACGTCGCGTTCTTCAATAACCAGCCAAGCTGCCAGTAACTGCCGCATAACATCTTCTTGGCCAACCCAGGCCACTTCCCATTCCACAGGATGGGCCAGTTGCAGCTTTACTCCGTCAATCGTCACAAACATGTTTCTATTGTCGTTTATTTTGTTACTAAGGGCCTAACCGGTAACCCAACCAAGCTGCGGTCAACCCACCCAAATTGCTGGCAAGCACGTAGGCCAGTGCACTTTCTATGGAGCCTTGACGGAATAGCGCAATGGTTTCCCAGCTATAGGCGGAAAATGTTGTGAAGCCACCAAGAAACCCAGTAATCAGAATGATTCGCAAAGTTTCTTGCTCTGGTCGTTTCAGGAACAGCGCGCCTACTAAACCAATAATGAAACATCCGGCAATGTTTACTGCAAGGGTTCCAAGTGGCATGCGCGATCCCAACGAATTGCCCCAAATAGAAACCCAATAGCGGCACAGACTGCCCGCTCCTCCTGCCAGAATGATCCCCAGAATCCGCATCAGACTTAGCGTACCGCAATCGTAACGTTGGCTTGTGTTGTGGCCGCGCCTATGGTGATTACCAGTGGTACGGCGTTGCCCACTGGAGCTGTTTGTGGAACGCGAATATTCAGTTGCACTAAACCAGCAACCAATCCCGGAGCCCCGCCAACATAAACGATGGGAGCATCAATGTTCCCGATGCGGGCGCTTCGAGTGGCTACAGGAACAGGTAACGGAGCAACGGTTAATTTCCCATCCACTCCCACCGGATTAGTGATTCCTTCCCCGGTAGCAAATACTACAATGATGGAATTCCTTGCTGCGGCATTGGTAGGTCCGTTGACGCTGACGTTATCGTTCAGTAGCACCGCGCCTTGCCCTTTGCCTGATTGATCCAACGTGAAGATTGCAGGCACCACTGCAGTCACCGGAACCGTCACTTCAGCGGAAGTGATGCCTTGATATTGCACAGTAACTTTGGTGTTGGGTTTGCCTGAAACGGAGTAGGGAACCACCGCGCTCGCTTGCGTGGCACTGGAATAAATCATGGCCCCAGGCACTCCATCAAACAAAACCTGCGAACTCTGTAAATCTTTGGTGAGCGATTTTCCGTCGGTCGATACTTGCGCTGTCGCCAAAGTTTGCGGTCCCAGAAAAGTGCCGAACACAGTCACAATCAGTCCCGGAGAGATGGCTGCCGACGCATAGCTGGCAGCATTCACAACTCCATTCAAAGAAATAACTGGTAAAGAACCAGCTTGATTCACGCTGAACGTTTCTGAGCCTACCTTGATGGTCCCAGCCCTTGGCGTGCCTGAAGGATTTGCCGATGCTGCAAAATCCACCGCGCCACTTCCATTCACGCTAGACCAGGATGGAATGGTGAGCCACGGGGAATCTGATGCGGGCTGCCAACTGCATCCTGCTGAACCTTGCACGTTGAATCTGCCAGTGCTTGTGGTCCCAGCAATGCTGGCAGATGTGGGTAATAAAGTTAAGGTGCAACTTCCGCCTGATTGAGTAACAGTAAATATTTGCCCATTGATGGTGATGGTGCCCGTTCGAATTGCGGCCCCTGGATTGACCGCCACGCCATAATCAACCTGGCCGTTTGCACTGCCAGACTGGGCCCCTGTCAGCGTTAACCATGCGGCTGAACTCCGGGCGGTCCAAGCGCAGTTGGTGGTTACTGCAATGCTGCCGCTGGATCCGGATGCAAGCACTGAAGCGTTTGCCGGACTAATGGCAACTGCACAGTTCTGGCCCAACTGGGTCACCGTCAACACCTTGTTATTCACAAGTAGACTTCCAGTTCTTGTAGTTGCCGTCACATTGGCTGCTACTGAAAAAGCCAGCGTGCCATCGCCGTTTCCAGCGGCCGCACTTTGAAATGTGATCCAAGGAACATTCGATGTTGCTGTCCAATTGCAGCCGACGTTCGTAATGATTTCCAAGTTACTGGAAATTCCTTCCGCTGCCGCAGCCAAAGTGGTTTGCGATATGTTCACGTCGCAGGATGCCGCAGCTTGCGCTACCGTGAAGGCTGCTGTACCAATGGTGATGCTAGCCGTTCTTGCCTGGGCTGTTGCATTCGCCGTGGCCGCCCAGCTAACTAGGCTGTTGCCTGATCCACTTTGGTCCGATGTCACCGTTAACCACATCGCTGTCGATGCCACCTGCCAAGTGCATGGCGTGGTTATATTGAAGCTTCCTGATCCTCCCGTTGCTACCGCTGTTGCCGTTGCCGGAGAAATCAAATACACACAACTGCCGCCCGCTTGTTGCAGCGTGAACACGGCATCGCCAACAGTAATACGAGCTGTACGGGCATTGGGCGTGTTGTTCACCGTGGCCGTCCAGGCAATGGTTCCGTTTCCAGTGCCCGATGCTCCTGAAGACATGGTCAACCACGTTGCATCGCTAACGGCGGTACGGCTACAACTGGAAACGTTCGCTGTAATGGCGATGGACCCAGTAAGGGCTGAGGAACTAATCGATTGGGAACCAGGATTGAGTGTGAAGCTACAAGCTGCCGATTGCGTGACATTGAAAGTTGCAGTGCCGATTTGAATCGATGCCGACCTTGAAGCTGCTGTCGTATTGGCGTCGTAACTGTAGGTTATTGTGCTCGATCCTGAACCAGAAGTATCTGCTGGTCTTAGCCAGGAATCACTTGGCAAAGCTGTCCAATTACAGCCTGTTGGTGAATTCAAATTGATTGTGCCCGAGCCTGCTGCACTTCCGACGGTGGCGCTGCCATTGCCAACACTATAGGAACAAGTGATGCCCGATTGCGTCACGCTGAACGACGAACCGTTCACATTGACCGAACCGACGCGTGCTTGGGAACTGGGGTTCGCCGCAACCGTGATTCCGAACGTCGATGGATTTGACATGCCTCCGCCAAACGAAACTGTGATCCATGGAACATCGGAAGTAGCTGCCTTCAAACAATTCGTGGGATTTCCTGAAGCCGAAAAGGTAAGGTTATCTCCGGCCGCTTTTGCCGTGGCTGAACTTGGGGTCAAAATTATGGAACTGCAAGTTTGACCGTTGAGGCCCTGACCAGCAAGGCACACCATCAGCACTGCAACAATCACGCGAAAAGGCATAAGGTCATTAAAACACTGTTAGGGTTTAGAAGTTGCGATTTCCGCAGACACCTTAACGCGGGTAAAGCGTTGAATAAGCTTCCAGGTATTTCAACCCGGAACCAGTATTGTAAATCACCATCTGTTCTTCGGGCTTCAAGAATCCACTGGCCAGCAATTTCTCCAGAGCCGCTACACAGGCCGCGCCTTCTGGTGCAATAAACTGCCCTTCATCAGCGGCCAAGCGGACCCCCGCATCCAGCAATTCATCATCGCTCACGGCAATGGCTGTCCCACCAGATTCCCGAACAGCTTTCAGAATTAAAAAGTCTCCCAAGGGCTTGGGTACACGCAAACCGCTGGCGCAGGTTGTGGCGTTCTGCCAGAATTCACTGCGTTCCGCGCCTTGTTCAAAGGCCCGCACAACAGGCTGGCAGCCTTCCACCTGCACTGCGATCATCTTCGGTCGCTTCGACCCGATCCAGCCAATCTTCTCCATTTCATCAAACGCCTTCCACATGCCGATGATGCCAACGCCTCCGCCAGTTGGGTAAAAAATTACATCAGGCAAGTTCCACCGCATCTGCTCAGCCAATTCATACCCCATGGTCTTCTTGCCTTCAATGCGATAGGGTTCTTTCAGCGTTGAAACGTCGAACCAGCCTTCGGCTTCCTTACGATCGCCCACAATTTTCGCGCAGTCGCTGATTAATCCGTCAATCAAAGTCACATGCGCTCCAAACGCCTTGCACTCAATGAAATTGGATTGCGGAACGTCCTTAGGCATAAAGATATGAGCTTCCATACCTGCTGCCGCAGCGTAAGCAGCCATGGCGCTGGCAGCGTTACCTGCCGAAGGAATAGCTACTTTTTTCACACCTAATTCGGCACACATAGTGATGCAGCAGGAAAGTCCTCTGGCCTTGAAAGATCCTGTAGGATTGATCCCTTCATCCTTCAGCCAAAGTTCTTTCATACCCAATTTCGATCCCATCCGGCTCAACCGAAGCAAAGGGGTCCAACCCTCGCCAAGGCTGATGATTGAACTTGGTTTTTGGGCCGGAAGCACTGGGGCATAGCGCCACATGCTTCGGGGTCCATTGGCCAACCAATCACGATTCCAGTTTTCTTTCACCTTTTGCAAATCGTATCGAACCAACAGGGGCCAGCCGCCTGTGGAAAGATTGTGCAGTTTACCGGCTTCATACCGTTCGCCAGTGACACTGCATTCCAGGTGTGTGATTGTGGTCATAAGAATTTCCCATCATAGCGAACAATCGCTTTCCTGGGACCATTGATCTTGTAGAATTAAAGCTTCGCCAGTAGAATTGAAGCTTCACCAGTTTCTTCATGCAGCTTCAGGCTTTCAAAAATAAAACTCTTTGGCTAATATTGGCACCCTTACTGACAGGGGCGGCTATTCTTGCGTTCTTGGGTATTTGGTTCCTTCGGTCGGGACCAGGCGGTGTCATTCGAATCACATCCGAAGGCGGCACACTCTCGCCCGTCAATCGTGAAAACCTTCAGAAAGGCTTGGACCTTGCAAAATGTGGGGATGAGATTCAAATTGAAGCTGGAGCATTTGTGCGCACCGGTGCCGAAGTGGCCAGTATTGTTTTCAATGGGTCCACCATGACGGTGACCACTTCTTATTCTCACGATTTTGTAGTTGGGGATAAGCTTAAACTTACCGGACTCGACGGAACGGTCGCTTCATTAAACGACAATCAATTTCCTGTCACAGAAGTACCCAGCTTGAATACTTTAACTCTGACCGCCGTTTCTCCGATTTTGAATGTCCCCTATACAAATCCTGGAATGACGCTGTTTGCCGATAAATTTTTAATCCGTTACGACTCGTCAAAAAAGAATTGCCGTGAAGGCAATGAGATCACTATCACCACCACCAAGAAGGATTGGTTGCCCGATGCGGACATGCGTATTACGCCATCCTACAGGCCTTTAATACCCACCCTGCAGCTAGTCGGAGATTCCGCAAACCGCGCCCTGCTTGGTGTTGAAGACAAAGTAGCTGGACTCAAGTTCGTTGGCGTTGGCTTCCAAAAAATTGGAGTGGTGCCCTACACGCTCTATTCCTTCCTTGAAATTGGTTTGAGTGAACCGATGGCTGGGGAAGGCGATTTGCCACAGCGGATTAGCTTCGACCGGTCACTTTTTTACAATGATCATCAACTGGGCAGCAGTTGGAAAAATACCATCAACATGAAGGTCAAAGGATTTTCCTTCCTCAATAATTTTGTGGATGATATGATGCCCAGGCCATCCGATGAGGAAACCTACATAGCCAATGTCGGGTTGTCTTTTGGTCCCTTCACAATTCGAAATAACTATACCTGTTGTGCCATTGGGATTCCCTTCATCTTCGGTGCTCGGGCTGCTGATTTCACGACAGGCAACCCCATTATCAGTGGCATTATGCTGGAACATAATCATTTTTATACCAGCCCCAAACACTATCCAACCTCTCCAACCTACGTCGGCGATGCCAACCGCAGCATTGTTAAAAATTGTTCTGAGCTGAAGACCGGACTCAATGCTATTTTTCGTTGGAATACTTGTGAAAACCAGTTCTCCGGCGGTGGGTCGCAATGGTACGGATTCACCTTCAGTGCCAGATCATTTACTTTTCCAGGAGAAGGAACTTGCAGCCTGGATGCGGCTAAAACTGTGTTGACTTGTCCGCAACTCAAATTTGCGAATCCAATGGCCGGGCATGTTATCGGAGTGGACACGGGATCCAAAGTATTGGGCGCGAAGTACCAATGGAGAACCTTGGTATCAGCAGATAAGTCTGGGCATCGATTTATGATGAGTGAGCCCTACGGCAGTGAGGTTGCCGAAACAAATCTGAACATTATGTATTCCGCCAATCCTTGGCAAAAAGTGGACAAAGTGCAGGTGTATGGGAACTACTTCAAGAATGTTGCGGGCGCAATCCAAATTATGGGTGAAGACACCCCCTATCCCGTACGGACGGAAAACATTATCATGAAGAACAATCTGATGGTGTACGATTCTCCTTACTTCAAAGCTGATCCAAAGTTGAACTTTTACAAAGCACCTTTTTACATTTGCTGTCGCGGGAAAAACTACCAATTTGAAAATAACACGGTGTATGAAAATCCCAATTGGAAGCCAGGAATTGAATATGCGCGACTATTCCGATTGGAAGCGGATGCTGGTCAGCCCATTGAAAATGTAAGCTTCCGCAATAACTTATTTCCGTTTTCGTACATGGGTGGCGGCCTGGGTCAGGTGAAAACCATGGTGGCCGCAGACTTGTTGAAAAACGTTTCCTTTCGCAACAACACAATGGTTGGAAGCGGCAGCGCCATTCAGCCTTGCGACCCAGAGGATTGCCGAGGTAATTTTATTGACGGCACTTATGCTCCACAATTTCGCAATGCTCAGAAGAATGATTTTTCGCTGATGCCTGGTTCCCCTTATTCCAACGCTGGCACTGATGGAAAAGATCTGGGTGTAAACATGGAAGAAGTCGCTGTGATTCGGGAATTGAGTGTAACTGCGGAAGCCCACTCGTTGCTGTTTAGTTGGCGGGTTCCCGTTGTCATGAAGACTATGGGATGCCAGTTGGAAGTAAGTCCGAATAGTAATTTGACGACGGATCTTGGCTCCTACCAGGTGGTAAACGCACTTCGGCCAGACTACTTTATTCGCGCTGATTCTGACCGTTCCAACAAGCGCGCATCGCAAAGTGAGGATAGATTAGTTCGTAAATTTCAGGTGGGCCAGAACAAACAGGAAGCCGATGACAATGGTCAGATGCGGAATTTGGCGCTCAATCCTGGTACCGATTATTACTACCGTTTGATGTGTGGTGGAGCAACCGAAAGAGGATCGGTGCGGACCACGAAATGAAATGGCTGAAACACGTTACAACCGCACTGGCATTGCTTGGCGGCCTTGTGTTAATAATCCTCTGCACTCCGCTGGTCTTGTGGTGGTCCAACTGGCTATCTGGTGATTGGCCTCTGGATCTGGCAAATGATCCAGCAAAAGATCAAAGAGAAATTCTCATTGTCCTGGCCGGTGGGGCGCTTGATCAAGGAATTCTGGGTGACAATACCTATGGCCGTTGCGTGTACACGATCCTTGCCTATAGAGAACGAAAATACAAAACAATTGTTCTGTCCGGTGGATCAACTGGCGGACCTCCCGTTTCGATTTTGATGCGAGATTTCCTAGTGAGCCATGGGATTCCTCAAGAAGTTATGGTGCTGGAAACGCAGTCCCGTTCCACGTATGAAAATGCCCTTGCCGTTAAGCCTATTCTCGAAAAACTGGCCGGACGCAAAGTGTTGTTGAGCAGTGATATTCACATGTACAGAGCGCTTCGAGTTTTTCGTAAAGCGGGTATGGAGGTGTCCCCCCGTCCTTTTCCTGAAGGGCTCAAGCGTGGATCAAGATGGCGAGGCAGACTTCCAGTATTTTTTGATTTAGTCGATGAAACAACAAAAATACTTTACTACCGATGGCAAGGGTGGATTTGAAAACAGCTCCTAAGCAGTCACCTGACGGTAGATGGATTCATATTGCGGAATAATCATTTTTGTGTTGAACCGGCTCTCCGCCGTATTTCTTGCGGCAATTCCCATCGCATCGCGAAGTGAATCGTTCAACAAAAGTGAGGTCGCACAAGCTGCCTGTGCGGCAATGTCCCCTACCGGACATAAATATCCCGTAACGCTTTCATCAATCAGTTCCGGCACCCCGCCTACTCTGGTCGCCACTGGCACCAACCCGCAAGACATGGCTTCTAGCGCCGCTAAACCAAAACTTTCCGATTCACTGGGCAGCAGTAGAACATGGCCCTGCGGTAACAAATCAGGAATATTATTTTGTTTGCCCAGAAACTTTACATGCCCAGTCAAACCCAGTTCGCTCACCAGCCGTTCCGCTGCACCGCGATCCGGACCATCGCCGATCATCCAAAGATCAGCATCGGTATGTTGTCGAACTTCGGCTAAAATTCGGATGCAATCCAGAACTCGCTTCACCGGTCGAAAGTTGGAAATATGCAGCATGGTCTTGCGTGCACTGCGTTTTTCCGGTTGCGGACGATAGGTTTCTGTACAAACGAAATTATGAATTACTTCAATGGGATTCCTGATGCCGAAAACGTCCACCGTCTGCTGTCTTAAATTGTTGCTGATGGCCGTCACCCCGTCCGATTGTTCAATGGAATATTTGGTGATAGGAAAGTAGGATCTGTCCACGCCAACCAGCGTGATGTCGGTTCCATGCAAGGTAGTGACAAACGGGAGTCGACGATCTTTTTCAAGCATTCCGCGGGCCAGCATAGCCGATACGGAGTGTGGAATGGCGTAGTGCACGTGCAACAGGTCAAGCTTTTCATTGGCCGCAACTTCGGCCATTCTGGAAGCCAACGCCAGACAATACGGCGGATATTGGAACAGTGGATAATTGCTGACTTCAACTTCGTGATAAAAAATTCCAGGGTTGTCGGCAAGGCGGATCGGGTGGGCATAGCTGATGAAATGCACCTGATGCCCGCGCTTAGCCAACTCAAGTCCTAGCTCTGTGGCGACAATGCCCGATCCACCGTAGGTTGGATAACAAGTAATTCCAATGCGCACAAATACAGACTAACAGGAGAGAATGGGTGTATGAAGTCGCTGATTGTGGTGGCCCACGCTGACGATGAAACGATTGCAGCCAGCCGTTGGCTAGCGCAGTGCCCCCAGGAATTTACGATTCTGCACACAACCGATAGCGGACCCCGCAATCCCAAATACTTCACCAGAGCAGGATTCCATACAAAGGAAGCCTACGCCGCCCATCGACGGGTGGAATTTCTGGATGCCATGAAGATCGTTGGTGTGCAGGAAAGCCAGTGTCCTGTAGCGGCCGTTGCCGATCAGGAAGCGGTAATGCATCTTGAATTATTGACTATCGAGATCGCCAAATATTTTCCGGTGGATCGCATTATTACCCATTCCTATGAAGGCGGCCATCCTGATCACGACGCGACTGCGTTCGCCGTGGCATTGGCTGTTGGATGCACTGGGATTCCTATCCTTGAGTTTCCCGCCTATCATGCTGCGGGCGGGTCAATGGTTGCCAGTCAATTTATCCCGAACTTTCCAAAAGTGAAGGTGGAGCGGGTTATTTTCAATGCAACCGATACCGCGCGAAAAAAGCAAATGTTCGCTTGCTTCCAATCACAGCAGCATCTTTTTGACAGGTTCTCCACAACTGAAGAACTGTTTCGGCTGGCACCTGAATACGATTTTCTTCAACCGCCGCACCAAGGCCAACTTTATTACGAGACTCGCGATATGGGGATAAATTATGCAACGTGGAGAGAATTTGCCGTGGCCATGCTAGCGTCGAAAAAATGAAAGTCATCTTCATCCTGATCATCTGTATCGCAAGCTGTATCACAACAAGCTGCGCCCGCCGATATCCGGTGGATGGGCTAGTGATAGCAGTTCGGCCAGATTTACAGGAAGTAGTGATTTCCCACCGTGAGGTGGAAGGGCTGATGCCCGCCATGACCATGCCGTTCCATGTAACGAAGCATCAAATGATTGGACTCTATCCTGGCGCCCGTGTGAATTTCTATATCCAACCTGGTGCAAAGCGCACCAGCGTTCGTCGGCTACGATTGAATTCTTCAGCACTGGAAGGAATCAAGTTGGAAGATGGCGAATCTTTGAAGCTTGCGCCACCAAAGAATCAAGTGGCTATTGGTGGGCTGGTCCCCAATTTTCTACTGACAAATCAATCAGGGCAAACCGTGAATTCCGCTGACTTCCTGGGCAAGGTAGTGGTGGTGAATTTCATTTATACCCGTTGTCCTTTGCCCGATGTTTGTCCCCGCCTTTCAGCAGGCTTTGCTTATTTGCAGAAGAAGTTCGCAAATGGCCTGGGGACGGATGTTGTGCTGCTTTCTGTGACGCTGGATCCGGCTTTCGATACTGTAGCCGTGCTTTCCAACTACAGCGCAAGATGGCATGCTAGTAAGGATGGATGGCGATTCTTAACTGGTGGGAAAGACGCCATTGCAACCGTGGCAGGATATTTTGGAATGGTCTATTGGGCCGAAGAAGATTCCATTGTCCACAGTTCAGTCACCGGAATCATCGGACGTGATGGAAGATTGGTTGCGCGACTGGAAGGGTCCCGCTATTCGGTTTCGCAACTGGCCGCCTTAGTTCAAAGTCAATTGGATAGGAGAAATGATTGATGCGAGTGCTTTTGGTTTCAATGTTGGCTTTCGCCCAGTTCGGATGGTCCCAAGCTAAGCCCAAGGACATGTGTATGCCGCCGCCGTCTTCAGTGGCCCCATCCCTGCCTGCAAAGATCCTCACCGGACAAGGGGAGGTGCATTTTACGATAACCACATCCAACCCTGAGGCTCAGAAATTCTTTGATCAGGGAGTTGCCCAAATGCATTCGTTCTGGTCAAAAGAAGCGGAACGCAGCTTTCTGCAGGCGGCTCAGTTAGACCCAGAAGCCCCCATGCCGTTGTGGGGTGTGGCCATGGTGTCTGCTGGCGATTATCGTCCTCGCTTTCAGTTAGACCAGTTTCGGAATGCCCTGGGCTATCAACCATTGGCTCCAGAACATCGGGCGATCAAAGCCGCACTGAAGGCAATGGAACTAGCCGCAGTTCCAGGCAAAGCCACAGATGTTGAAAAAATGTACGTCTCCTCAATCGTCGCGCGGCGCGATACGCAAGTGAAAAATCCTGACCCTGGATATCTGGAAGGTCTGAAAGAATTGGTGCGACGCTACCCCAATGAAGTGGAGGCGCGCACTTATTTGGCCCTGCAATCTATGGGAGGCTTTGAATCGCCCTCACGCAACCCCCGTCCTGGAACTATGGAGGCGGTTGAACTCTTAAAGCAACTGATGATTGACGTCCCGGAACATCCTGGGGTGAACCATTACGTAATTCATGGATGGGAAGGTTCCACTTTTGCCAAAGACGCATGGGCCAGTTCCAAGAAGTATGCCGAACTGGTCACCAACATTCCCCATGCATTGCATATGCCCGGTCACATTTATTCGCAAACCGGAAAACTGGAAGAAGCCTTAGAAGCATTTACCAAGGCCGCCGTGAATGAACGTTTCTGGATGAATTCCGATGCCCTGTACGGCAACAGTCATCATGGCCATAATGTTCATTACCTGGCAACAGTGGCCACTTACAAAGGGGATTACGATACAGCCATTGCGGCGTCTAAGGAACTGTTGGCTTTCCCTGAAAATCCACGCGAAGCATCCGCTCTTGATAATTTCCAGACCGCGTATAAGCAAGGTTGGTTCGCGTTGTTAAGGACGCTGGTTGAGGCAGAACGCTGGGATGACATTCTGCAAGGCGAAATTCTGCCCCAGGTGAACAAGCCGCGTCAACAAGCCTGGAGGCATTGGGCATTGGGCTTGGCTCAGGCAGGGAAGGGAAATCCCAAGCTTGCCATCAAGGAAATGGCTTTAATGGATGAAGCGGTCAGCGAATTTACCAGAAGGTTGAAACTTGCCGCTCCAGAAGAATTACTGGTTGCGCACAAGGAACTGCAAGCAGAAATCTGGATTGCCAAAGGGAAAGTGAAAAGGGGATTGGCATTGTTGAATCAGGCTGCCGAGGAACAGCGTGCGCTACGCTACACCGAACCACCCTGGTATCCCCGTCCCATTTCAGTGGTGGTCGGAAATGTTTCCTTCAAGCATGGAAAGTTGCCACAAGCGGAATCGGCGTTTAAGACTGCACTCGAAGAAATTCCTGCGTGGAAAAGGGCTCAGTTAGGATTGGATGGGTGCAACGTGTCTCGGCAATCAGGGCTTTAAAAAACAAAAGGCGGCGAGCACTCGGAGGAAGACACTCGCCGCCAGGCCAGTTTAAAAAGTTTTCGTCACTAGAACGAAGGGACCTGACCAAGACCAACTTCAGAGTACTACAATCCCCTCACAAAAGAAAGTCCCTATTCCCCCCATTTGGTGCTTTTGTGGGGGAGAGTACCCCCATTTGGGGCTGGTATTAGTATTTTTCATGAGTATATTTACAAGACTAGCCGAACAAAACGCGAAAGTTACCCCAAAAGAGTTTTTACGGTACTAATGGTGGGCATAGTACTGCATGGCCAGTTCTATTCGACCAATGTCACATGGCGGGCGAACAAAGCAGCAGCCACCAAAGCCACCCCTCCGCCGCAAGCCACGGTGATTCTGGCACCCAGATTATGAGCCAATAACCCCGCCGCCAAGCTGCCAATCGGCATCATGCCCACCGCCATCATCGAATAAAGGCTGGTCACACGACCCCGAAATTCTTCCTGAACGTTTTGCTGCACAAAGGTGTTGGCTGCGGCATTTTGGCGGAACACTGCGAATCCGGAAAACAGCATCACAAATACGCCAACGATGAAGTTGGGGGCCACGGACAAGCCCAGCAATCCCAACCCAACGAGAAAGGCATTTTGCATGGCAACTCGACGAAGATCCCTGGTAGCAGCGCTGCTGGCGAGTGTCAAAGTCCCCAACACAGCCCCTACCCCGAAGGCCGCCATCAGGAATCCTAAGCCTTTGGATCCGGCTTGGAAAATTTGATCCGCAAAGAATGGCCCCAGCACAATCATCGGGGCAATGGACATGGTAACCGCACCGCACAGCGCTAGCACGGCCCTGATCTTGTGTTGCCCCCAGGCATAGCGCAGCCCATCACGAAGATGATCCATCGCCGCACCTTCGCCACTGCGTTCAATGGTGGGGAGGCGGATCATGGTCAGGCTAAGCAGTACAAAAAGGAAGCTGACCGCATTCAGCGCGAAACAAATGCCTTCTCCCAGGGCGGCAACGACTACTCCGCCAATCGACGGACCCACCGCCCGCGCCAAGTTGAAGGCTGCAGAATTGAGTGCCACAGCGCTGAGAATGTCCTTTCGGTCGGCCATATGAATCAGCAAGGATTGGCGAGCCGGGACGTCAAAGGCATTCACCGTTCCAAAAAAGATGGAAAGAGCTAGCACATGCCAAACCTGAATATGGCCCGTCAAGGTAAGGACGGCAAGCACTGCCGCCTGCAACAGGAACAGGGTTTGTGTAATCAGCACTACTTTGCGCCGCTCAAAACGATCAGCCGCTACGCCCCCAGCCAGTCCCAACAGCAATACCGGTATGTGAGTAGTAAAGCTGGCTAAGCCCAAAATCATTTCTGATTTGGTAAGTCGATAGAGCAACCAGCTTTGGGCGATGCTTTGAATCCAAGTGCCGGAGAGAGAAACAAATTGACCAGCCAGGAAGACGCGAAAGTTGCGATGCTTCAGAGCGGCGAAGGAACTGCTTGACTTGGAAATTGACAACTAGTTTATTATCGACCTGATTTATATTTGCGAGGAATCTGCTGCCGATGCCGCCATGCTGCGTTCCGCACGACGCCGAAGTTGTTCTTCCAACAACAGTTCCTTTCTACGCCGAAGCTTGATTCCGGTATCTACTTTTCTCCAGAATTTGTGGAAATAGCCAACGGCGCTGGCCATCCCGAAGAAAACGACTACCCACATGGAAAACATGGCGAAAGTCTTAATTTCAGGCCAATGAATACTCAACAGAATAAGACTGATGGCGATCACCTGGGTCACTGTCTTGGTCTTTCCCAAATCGCTGGCCTGGATGGTGTAGCCTTCCGCCGAAGCAATGGACCGCAACCCGGTGACTGCAAATTCCCGACCTATAATGAGCACCGCCATCCAACCTGGGATGAGTCGAACCTGCACTAAAGAGATCAACGCGGCTGAGATCAACATCTTGTCAGCAATCGGATCCAGCAATGTTCCCACCGTTGTAACCTGTTTCCAGCGTCGCGCTAAATAGCCATCCAGAATGTCTGTAGTGGCTGCGGCAAGGAAAATAGCCAGTGCCAAAAACTCTTGGGCAATGTCGATTCCGGCTACCGACAAACGCAAGTTTTCCTGCACCAGCGCTGCTACCAGCAATGGTACAAAGAAAATTCGGCAAAGCGTCAGTAAGTTCGGAAGATTCATTCCGTAATATCAATATACTCTCTAAGTCGCTTGCGCAGGGATTCGGGCGCTTCCGCCTCAATCACAATCTCTTCATCGTGATACGTTTTGGATAGGACTCTTGCA
This sequence comes from Acidobacteriota bacterium, assembly GCA_025352795.1. Taxonomy (GTDB): domain Bacteria; phylum Acidobacteriota; class Terriglobia; order Bryobacterales; family Bryobacteraceae; genus JANXSF01. The sequence goes on along the minus strand of JANXSF010000008.1, from coordinate 28,497 downwards.
CCGGAATGAATCAGGCCCAGCGTTGCTCCATCGGTAGATGAAATGCGGAAACGACAGTTGGCTAACGGATCCAGAGTCAGTGCCACATCCATCGCGGTGCGCAGCGCCCCAATTCCCAAGCCGCTTGCTGCGGAGATGCCTACTGAACCCGCCGGCGTTGGTGAATTCGGGCAAAGGTCAACTTTGTTGGCAACCAGCAGGCGGGGAGTGTCACGGGCACCAATTTCCTCAAGAACCATCTCCACATGGCGGGCGTGTTCCTGCCAATGCGGACTTGAAAAATCCACCACATGAATCAGCAATGAGGCTTCACATACTTCTTCCAAAGTTGCCCTGAATGCCTTCACGACAGTGGTGGGAAGTTGGCGGATGAACCCTACGGTGTCACTCAATAAAACTCGACGACGCGACGGTAGTTCCAGCGCGCGAACCGTTGGGTCCAAGGTGGCGAACATGCGGGCATCGGCATCCACTTGTGCATTGGTCAGCTTGTTGAACAGAGTCGATTTACCGGCATTGGTGTAACCCACCAATGCAATGGTTGCTAAAGGAACCGACTGGCGCTGTTTTCTTTGAATGGAACGGGACCCCCGAACGGCGTCAATTTCCCTTCCAATTTTGCTGATGCGGATATGAATCCGCCGACGATCCGTTTCCAACTTTGTTTCGCCGGGACCTTTGCTACCAATGCCACCGGCCTGTCCGGACAGATTAATCCCTTGACCGGTTAAGCGAGGCAGCATGTAAGTGAGCTGGGCCAGTTCCACTTGCAATTGTCCTTCACGAGTGCGCGCCCGCCTAGCGAAGATGTCCAAAATCAGTTGGGTGCGATCAATCACCCGGGCATCCAGCATCTTGTCAAGATTGCGCTGTTGCGATGGGCTGAGTTCCTGATCGAAAATTACGAGATTTGCGTTTTGCGCCTGGACGGCAGCCAGCAGTTCTTCCGCTTTTCCTGATCCAAGGAAGGTAGCCGAATCGGCTGCGCTTCTGCTTTGCAGGATTTTATCCAGTACAACTGCCCCGGCACTGGTTGCTAAAGTTTGCAGTTCTTCTAAGGAATCTTCAGCAGAAAATGAGGAGGTAAAGTCGCTGGAAGTGACGCGAGGTTTCTTTCGCTTCAGTTCCAAACCAACAAGGATGGCCCGTTCTTCTGCCGTAGTCGTTTACCCTTCTTGCGGTTCTGCCGAACCAACTGCAGCGGTTGCCGTTAAGGGCGCACCTGGAGTAGTGGCATGGGCAGTTGGGTGATGGGGACCACCAGCGTGAACCGGTTTGGCAACCACAACTGTGGAAATTGCGTGCTTAAAGATCAACTGTTCCTGATTATTTGATTCTAATATCACGGAGTACTTATCGAAGCTCTTAATGCGTCCAGAAAGCTTCACTCCACTCATCAGGTAGATAGTAAGAAACGTTTTGTCTTTGCGAGCGTTATTCAAAAACGCTTCTTGGATATTTTGTGCTAATTTGTCCATGTAAACCTCCCCTTCCTGCAGGTCGTAAAAGTGGGGGTAACCTTGCGGAAGTCGAACCACGGATGATACTTATTCACCCGAGTGTACCATTACTTCAACAACATAGCCATTCGCAGAATGAACAAAGTTCAATTTAAGCGATGGCTAGACATCCTAACCCGGCGGCAAATAGCAAACCCCCAAGTCCTAGAAACAGGGGAGTTTTTCCGGTGGCTCCGGAAAACTCCTTCCACACCAACATCCCAAAGGCAATACTCAATAAGGGTACCGCATGAGTCAGCGCATATGCCGACATCAATGATAGCGCCTGCTTAGGTGCACTATAGGCCACCAGCACTCCAATCATTCCTGCTGAAGCCATTAAGCCACCTAAAAACCCTAGAAAATGCTGTTTCATGGTGCCTTTGGTATACAGCAGAAAATTGATCGATTCCCCACTCACCGGTAAATTCATAAAGTACAGGTTTAATGGAAATATGATAAGAAATGCTCCCAGCGCCATAAAAATCCCAACCGTGTATGGTCCCAACCCAATCTCCGACGCTTTGGACATGTCAACTAAGGGTATAAAAAGGGTCATAAAGAACCCGGAAATACAACTGAGCAAAATGCCCTTGGCTGCAGAATCTCTTCGTCTTCGGGCAGCGGGCGTAAGATTCTTTCGCATCTCTTCTAAATTACCGGCATGGGCAAAGGCCATGGTGGTGATGGAACCTAAAAGAAACAACATCCCCACCACAGCATAGGGAATGTTGGCAGGAACTTTGAATATAAAGTTAAGGAATGCGCCAAGGATCATGGTTACTGCAAAAGATATAGGAAAGGCAACCGACATTCCCGCCACAGAAACCGCCGCCGCCAGCAGCATGTTAGACAGGCTGAAAGCTGCCCCGGCAACCATTGCGTAGGCCATATTGCGCTTCCCGGCAATCGCCAAATTGTCTTCTACAGACAAATCACTGCCTAAACTGCCAAAAGTGAGAGCTAAGGCCAAGGCAAACAGCAACATTCCCAGCCCAAAATCAATGTAGTAAAGTTCAAAGCGCCATTTCCCAGCAGCTTTTTGGGTGTTGGCCCAACCAGCAAGGCAGATCATTGAAAAAACAAGCAATAAAAGAGTAGACGAACTATTCGCCGGAATGATCATGAAGTCATGAGCGTACTATGCGACCAAGCCTTTGGTCAAGGGCTGCCAGTCACATTGTGACCGTAAGTGAGCAGAAATATCGTCGCCATTCGATGCTTGTGACACAGGGATCATGTCCAGGTTTCCTGAGCGTTGACTATTATGATGTCTTGTAACCGGCGGAGAACTTGGCTAAAAGGCAACGGCGCGGTCCCTATCTATCGCAAATTGGAAACTTGCTTTCCGCACTGGTTCCGGCACCACATCGACCTTGCAGCCAAGCAGCCGGGATAAGTGCTTTTGAAGCTGTTCCAGTTGATAGAAATAGTCGAAACCACCGCTTGAAAAACTCTACTCCAGCCGAACCGCCATATCAACATTGGCAGGGTCAGCCTCATTCCGCGCGGATGATCCGAACAAGGACAGACTGACCACCCCGGCAGCTTGTAACTCCGGTTCATGTTCGCGCAACGTGGCTATAACTTGCTTCCGGTTCACGTCTGGGCTCCTTCCAAAATAATACCAGTGATTGAGTCAGAGGGGCATCTTTCTAACCATTGGCCTAGCCATCGGAAATTAGTGAATGGAAATGCCTCCGCAACCCTCCACCTAAACATCAGGTGCGTCCTCAAACCTTTTGCGGGATGATAAGGCTAGGAGGAAATTATGACTCGCTTCTCACTGGTACTTATTTTGTTTTCCACCTCGCTGATGGGGCAGACTCGACCTTACGTGCGAGCTTCTGGCGATGCCATTATTTCTGTGCGTCCAGATCAGGTCAAGTTGACCGCTAGTGTCGTCAACTCGGCAAGCACTGCTCAGGAAGCGGCTGATCGCAATGCTGTTTTGATGACCAACGTCCTAACTCAATTGCGTCAGGTGGTGGGGAATGCTCCTGAAGCCATCAAGTCCACGGGATATTCTGTGTATCCGGTGACCCGCACCAATGGCAATGTCCAGGTGACAACTTACACTGCCCAAAACACCGTTGAAGTGACTTTGACCAATATCCTGTTGGCAGCGAAAGTGATTGATACGGCGATTCAGGCTGGAGCCACCAATGTTGGGTCGTTAACTTTCGGGCTCAGCGACCCTGGCCCTTCCCGAGTTGAGGCTCTAAAGAAGGCCGCTCTTTTGGCCAAAACAAAAGCCGAGGCGATTGCTTCCGCGCTAGGAATGCGGCTGGGAAACATAACGGCTGTGGAGGAAAGTGGAACTGTATCTATTCGTAATTTCTCCGTTGCGGCACTGGCCCCAACCACCGCCACTCCGGTCCAACCAGGACTGGTAGACGTTTCCGCCACGGTGACTCTTCAAGCCGATATTTTATGAGATGACGGCCCACCAACTGATTGCAATGGCCCAGGACTGTGGCTTTGAATTGGCAGGCATAGCCGCTGCCGGGCCGGTTGCAGAATCGAATCACTATATAGACTGGGCCGCCCGTGGGCTGGCCGGAGAGATGCGCTACTTAATTGATCATCGCGCGGAAATGCGGCGGGACGTTCGGTCTCTGCTGCCATCGGCGAAATCAGTTTTGGTGGTCGGCAAGCTGTATAACACCGCCGAACCTTATTCCACTGCTGCAGAGAATGCGGACAACGGGTGGATTTCCCGCTACGCCTGGTCTCGTGATTATCACTTGACCATGAAAGAGCGGCTCACCGTTTTAGCCCAGCGAATTGACGCTGACTCCCCTTGCGAATATAAAGTATGCGTGGATACAGCCCCCCTGCAGGAAAGGGCGCTAGCCAAACATGCTGGCATAGGATGGCTGGGGAAGAACACTTGTTTGATTAATCAGCAACAAGGGTCCTGGTTTTTTCTTGGCGAAATTCTTTTGTCGTTGGAATTGGAATCTGCAGCAATGCCTGCGCCGGACCGTTGCGGCACTTGCACCCGCTGCATTGAAGCTTGCCCGACCGATGCGATTGTTCCGGTGAACGGTGCAGGGCCATCGCATGAAGTAGATTCGCGCCGCTGCATTTCCTACTTCACCATTGAGCTGCGTGGAACTGTGCCGGAACCGATGCGCGAAGCAATGGGCAATCATATTTTTGGATGTGATATTTGCCAGGATGTGTGCCCTTGGAATCGCAAAGCCCCAGTGACTGCCGACCCTGCGTTTACTGCCCTGAACGTTGCGCCCTCATTAGATCAGATGGCCCGTATGACCGCGCAACAGTTTCGTCAGCAGTACCGTCATACGCCGGTGGAGCGTGCCCGCTATCGTGGATTTCTGCGCAACGTGGCCATTGCTATGGGCAATAGTGGACACCGGAAATTTGAAAGCGCATTGCAATCGCTGGCAATGCATGAAGACGAAGTGGTTCGTGAACATGCGGAGTGGGGGCTGACGCAACTCTCATGAAAAGTGTCGTCATTGTAGTGCTATCGCTTTGCGTTGTATTGGCTGCTGAAAATCCATTGACGGTGAAGGGCTTCGACCATTTCTACAACCTGGAATGCGATCAGGCCATTGAAACTTTCCAAAAAGTAGTGGATACCGAACCGGCCAATGCTGACCATTGGAACCACTTGGCGCAAGCGATTTTATATCGGGCAATGTTCCGTGGCGGCGCGCTGGAAAGTGAATTGGTGAGTGGGAACAATCCGTTTTACGCTCGCAGCAAGTTGGCGACAACGGAAGAGGATCACATAGTGTTCGATGAAGCAGTGCGTCGGGCAATGGCACTGAGTTCGCAAGCAGTGACGAAGAATCCGCGCGATGCGAAGGCGTTGTACTCGTTGGGAATCACCTACGCGATTCGGTCGAATTACAATTTCCTGGTGCGCAAGGCCTGGCGCGATGCGCTGCGTGATGCCACCACGGCTCGTCAAACCCACAATAAAGTTTCCGAAATTGAACCAACTTTGGTAGATGCCCATTTGTTGCAGGGCTTGCATGATTACATTGTGGGCAGCTTGCCGCTAGGCTATCGGATGCTTGGATTCATGGCCGGAATCCGTGGCGATAAAGAACAGGGAATCCGGACGCTGGAAATGGTTGCCGTAAAAGGAGAGACCAGCCGCTGGGATGCGCAAATTGTTTTGGGCGTAACGTATAGGCGGGAACGCCAGCCCCAAAAAGCGATCCCGTTACTGGAGCCCTTAATTCAGCGCTTTCCCAGGAATTATTTATTTCGATTGGAATTGGTGCAGATGCTTGCCGATGCCGGTCGCAAAGATGACGCGTTGCGCGTGCTGGACGAATTGGAGAAGTTGAAAGACCCGCGATTGGATGCGGCACGCGTTCACTATTCGCGGGGAAATCTGCTGTTTTGGTATCGGGACTACGATGGCGCGCTGGCCAGTTTAGCGAAAGTAACGCCCAGAGCAAATCAAATAGACGGCAACACGGGAATGAACGCCTGGCTGCGAACTGGGCAGTGTTACGACATGAAAGGTCAACGGGCCAAGGCATTGGGCGCATATCGTCAGGCTGTGAATGGTGCCCCCGATTCCGATGGCGGGAAGGAAGCGAAGCGCTACCTGGCATCGCCGTATAGACGTCCGATGGATCGGTAAGCTCGGGCCTCTTCGAGCTATGCCGGGTTATGGCATAAGTTGCATTCGTTAGACGCCTTATGTTCGTCGTGACATGCCATGCAGGAATTCATGTCGATGGGCTTTTCCTTGGTCATCACTTCGCGATCGGCAACCGGGCCATGGCATTTGGCACAGTCGGTCACCTTCAAATGAACTTTGTGCGAAAAAAACACGAACTCCGGTAATTTGTAGATTCGCACCCAAGGTACGGGTTCTTTCTTTTTGGCATACTCGGTGAGTTTTAAGATGTGCGGGCTATCGGTTTTGACGCTCGCATGGCAGGTCATACATTTGGTTTCTGCGGGAAACGTTGCCACTTCGCCTGTGCCGGGCATGGTGTGGCATTCGGTACACTTCAACCCCATTTTCAAATGCGTTTTGTGGCTGTAGGGCAAGGGCTGTTCCGCCATACAAAGCGAGGAAGCTGTCGTGAATAGGAAAAGGTTAAGGCAAAGCAAACGCAACGTTGGAATCTCCCGACGTGGTGGACAGCAGATTCGCCACGTGATTCCAATGTACTGCTTCCCAGTCATCGAATACAAGCAGGTGCGGCTTTGCAAGCGAATCGCGCAGATCCGAACGTATTGATTTCATTACCTTCGCATTCTTTTGGGGCACGCGAAATCGGTGGAACGACATCACCGTTGCGACAGTATCCGCTCCCTCGCAAGGGAGCTTTCTTTTAAAGGGAGTATTACAGGGAGACCCATTCACTAATTAAATTTACTATTTGCTAGAGTAAGTCGTCCAAATGCCGGCGATCCCCGAATCATTGGCATCCCCTGGATGAATTACAATCCGATAGCGAAAATGCAGTTTGGCACCTTTATCCAGCACAACCGATCCATCCTCGCCCTTCTCCTTGGCAAAAGTATTTCGACCGAAGGGGTTGGCCGCAAAGAGTCCGTAGGCCCGCACGTGCCAACGAGCTCGACGTGAATTTTGAGGATGATCCAGTATCGCGATACCAAGCTTTTCCCCATCTACAGTGCCGGTGTAATCCACCCAGTCCGATGCCTTGCCCCAAACTGCTGGTTCTTTCTCCTGGCCCTCAGCATTGCGGATCATACCGGTGTGTGGCTGGTCGTCGGTAATTCCCTTGCCGCTATTTTTTCCTTCCTGCAAAACACGGGCCATGCGGATGCCCAGTACGCCATCTTTGGTATCTGCAAAAGTCACTTTATCCGCAGTTGCCATCAGAGTGATATCCAGATCGATCATGCGAAGTGTCTTCGTCTTGCTGAAGGTCATCACCCGTTGTTCGTCCACCAGCTTGATGCCACTGGGATCGTTCCAACTCATTTGGGCGGTAATGGAGCCCGCGTTCTTGCCACTCTTGGTACTGCTGATCTTGTCCACCACAATACGACCGCGAATGGTGGTCTTGTAATTGGCTTCGTTGTTCCAGAAATCGAACCCGTTCACCTTTTCATGGGCGAACCAAAGTCCGCGCTGATGCGGATGGTCAGTCGGCTCATCGGCAACGGTTTCCATTGGGAAATAACGCGTCACCACTTTTCCTGTAGCGGATCGTAGTGGATGCAGGTAAGGCTTCATGGCATCGCCGCCGCTCAGAACGAAATCTGTAAAGGGTTTCCCGTCAATCAGGACGTGTACCTTATCCGTTTCGCTGGTGATCACAACCTGCGCCGGGCAAAGGGCCGCGCTGAGAAGAAGAACAAAAGGCACTTTCATATTGCAGAATTGATCATATCTCATTGCTTCACACCTTCTCATTTCGTCGACTCCCCTTGCGGAAAAAGCAACTTGCGAATATCGGGATTATCCAGACCTGCTTTTTCAATTTCACGAACAGGCAGGTCTAACCGCTTCAAGGGTGTCTTTCCAGCCAGCTTTTCAGCCAGCGTGCGCACCGCTTCGTAACCGATGCGAACCGTGTCCTGCACCAGCATTAAATCAATGGTCCCTTCACGCAGCGCTTCCACGTGCGTATCACTGGTATCAAACGTGATCAGTTTCACTTTGCCTGAAAGATTTCTGCTTCGAAGGGCCTGAATGGCCCCCAGCGAACTGGCTTCACTGGATGCGAACATTCCATTCAGATCCGGGTTCGCCGTCAGAATATTTTCGGCAATGGCCCTGGCCTTTGCTCTGTCCGCCATGCCGAATTGTTTTGCAGCCACATGGATGGAGGGGAATTCTTTAGCCAGAGTTTGCTCAAAACCTTGTTCCCTTAAAACAGTGGATGTCCCGCCGGGCTTATGCGCCACAATCGCAATTTTCCCTTTGCCGTTTAGAAAACCGGCCAGCCGACGGGCAGCCGTGCATCCTGCCTCAAAATTTCCCGTCGCAACAAAGCTGACGTAGTTTTGAACGTTCACCCCTGAATCGAAAATAGTAACGGGGATGCCTGTATCAATGGCCCGTTGCACGGGTGCGGCCAGGGCTCGCTCATCAGTGGCTGAAATTGCGATTGCATCGACGTGCTGGGCTACCAGCGCATCCACAATTTGGATCTGCCGACCGTAATCGGTTTCTTCACTCGGTCCATTCCACAGAATGTCCACTCCGAATTCCGCAGCCGCCTGATCCACACCCTTGTGAATGGTCACAAAAAATAAATGCGAAGTCGCCTTGGGCACCACTGCGATCAATTTGGGATGCTTGCGTGCACAGGATTGCAACACAGCGATGGATAGCGGCAGTACCGCTCGGCGTGAAATAACCATTCCGCTATTTCAGCAGACTATTCACCCCGACGGAACCAGGATTTCGACTTCTTCAAAGTTTGGTTGTTGAGCACAGCCCCCAACAATCGACCTTCGGGGATGCCTTCCTTCAACTGAGCCACCTCGTTGAACTCAGTCACGCCTTTTTGGACAACCAGTAAATTGGCGTCGGCATAGTTGGACAACAGCTCTGCATCGGACGAATCCGCATGTGCTGGACCGTCGATAATGATCCAGGCAAAGGTGCCTCGCAGGGATTCCAAAAGCATTGGAACGCGACGGAAATCAATGCCATCCAAGCGGTTCTCCGCTGCCCTTCCAGCCGGTAATACATACAAGTTGGTTTCGCCCACTTGACGAACAGAACTTTCCCATTGCCCGCTGTGCATTGCCTCAGAAACGCCGGGCCCTTTTAAGATGCCCAGGGAAGAGCTTAACTCATTGGACAAAGGGTTCAGGTCCACAATCAATACTTTCTCATCACTCCCAATGGCCAACGCTGCAGCAAGATTGGTGGCCACAAACGATTTTCCTTCGCGAGACGAAGTGCTGACGATGGCTAACACTTGCAGCAACGCACCACCCGCTGCCCATTCTCGTTTCGCCAAGCTCACACGAGCCCGCAACAATCGGAAGGATTCTATATATTCGCGCTTGCACTTAGGATGCAGTACCGGGAAAGTTTGCAGGCACTTATCCCAATCCAACCGCGGCAAACGTTTTTCTTGCGGCGCAGTTGTTTCCTTGCCCAGATCAATAGGAACAGCTTCTTCCGGCTTCGGTCGCTCCGCCCGATGGAGGCGGTCCACCAATCGCAGCATTTGTTCCACACTGCTGTCTGCTTCCAATGCCAGGTCTTCAATGGCTCTGTGCGCCAGCGATTCCGCCGATTTTTGCGACTGCGTAGTTTGGTCTTCGGTTGCCATTAATTCACCGCCGCCCGTTCCATTTCACTGCGAACCTTGTTCGATTCCCCACGCCGAATCATTGCCAAAAGTTTCTCCGTATTTTTCTTTTCCTGCTGCGGAAGCCACTGCATCATTTCTTCAAGAATCGCCGATGCGTTGCGGGTCATGCCCATTCGTAAATAGATGTAGGTCAAGGTGTCGTGAATCTCTGGACTTCTGGGCATAGATCGCTTGGCTTCTTCGGCATAATGCAATGCCGTCTGCAGGTCGTCCCCGCTACGGGCCATCAAATACGCCAGATTGTTCAGAGCATAACCGTTATTTTTATCGCGCTTGATGGCTTCTGAATAAGCGATCTTAGCCTGCACATGATCCCCTGCGGTGGCCATCAGAACCCCATAGTTCAACCACGCCCGACCGTCGTCCCCACCTTGCTGCTGAATCTTTTTATATTCCTCTGCCGCCTGCTTCCGATCCCCCGAAAGACCCAGTGCATTGGCATAGCCCAATCGAAATTCCGTATTTTTGGGAAACTCGCCCATCAACGATTTGTACTCTTTTATCGCTAACGGCAGGTTGCCGTTGCGAATCGCCAACCCAGCGGTTAGGGAACGCATGTCCGAGTTCATTGGGAACCGATCCCGAGCCTTCTGCAGTCCACTGAGGGCCAGTACCGCTCGGCCGCTAGTTGCATCCCACTGCGCCCGCATCAGAAAGGGACGGGCGTCTTTTGGTGCCAACTTTTCTGCCCTGTCCAGCAACGTGATTACTTCCTTGCCATGTTGCAGACTGCCTTCGGCACTGGCCAAGGTCAGAATCGCTTCCAGGTCGTTGGGATCTTGCGCCAATATTTTCATCAAAGATTCACCCGCTTCTGCCGGACGTTTTCTGGCTAAACTTGCCTTTGCCTGAAGGATCAAGGCCGGAGTATACCCAGGAGCCCGCTGCAATAAGGCGTTTAAGCGATCATTGGCCATATTCGGGCGTCCCGAAAGAAGATCGGATTCCGCCAACGCAATCCAACCCGGCGCATAGTTTGGGTCCAAGGTGACACTGCGTTCCAGTTGTTGACTGGCCTTCATCAATTCTCCAGCACGCAAATAAGCCCGGCCAAGGTGAAGCCTTACAAAAGATGAGTTCGGCATTTTTGTCAAAATCGTTTCCAGCTTGGCTCGTGCGGTATTGCGCTGAAGCTCACCTTCGGAATCGATCTGCAATGCTGCCTGATACGCATTCAACAGCGGATCGTTTGGGGAAAGCTTCAGTTCCGTGTCCAGGATTACCTTTGCCGCCAACGGATTCTTCTTCACCAGCTCCATGTCCATCAGGCGCATGGCATAAATGTTTCTAGCCGCAGGATGCAATAATTTGCCCGATTCAAACCATTCTTTAGCTTTGTCAAATAGCCCGCGATGCAACCAAAAATCGCCGGCTTGAGCTTGGGCGAGTTCTTCTTTTGCATATTTTGTTGCCGACTGACTGACCAACGCCAGCGAACTTGTCCGATCACCGGAAGCGTCCAGGTGGGCAGCAAGTTGCAGTGCCACAGCCATGCCACTCATATTGGCCACTTTTTTCTCTAGAATCTTTCGCGCATCCTGGGTCTTATGCTGTTCCATCAATTGCAAATACAAAAGATCGTAGCCAGGTCCATATTTACTATGATCTTCCAGCAAACTTGTCAACACTGTTTTGGCTTTGGCCACTTCTCGCAATTGGTAATAAACCGCCGAAAGTTGGGCCAGTAAGGACGGGTCGGAAGCACCCATGGAAATCGCTTTTTGCAGCAGATCAATGGCATCCGATGGCCGTCGTTGTTCTATCAAAACCTGCGTTTTTAGGCGATAGCCCTCTGGCGATTTGGGCCACATCTCCATCAGTTTTCCAGCTTGATCTTCTACCTCTCGTAATAGAGTGGTTGGCCTACCCGGATCCCCGAAATAAATCTGATAGGTAAGTTCTGCTAACCGCACCAACGCCTCTTTGCGTTGCGGCAATAGTTCCACGGCTCTAACATACTGATCGCGGGCCGCGTTGATCTGCCCGGTCTCCTGCAGTGCCAATGCAAGTTGATAATTTACGGTGCCATTCTTAGGTTCGCGTTTCAGCGCCTGGCGATAAAGGAGGATGGCCGAATCATAGTCGCCTTTCATCGCCAACTGCTCCCCTCGTTTCAAGAAGGAGTCAGCCGATTGACTGGCGCAACTTGTGACCATCAGCGCCAGGCAAATTAGGCCGCCAAGAAGTCCCCGTCCGCCAATTCCCGCCGTTCCTGCGGAAGTGAGCAGTGCCGGACCATCTGGTAATTCAATCAAAGTGGTAATTCCGCCAACCAAAGTCAAATGACGGGCTGTGCGGATGTGTGGATGACGAAGGAATGAAAATAGTCCCAACATCATGCCAAAAGCCATACCCGCAATGGCCCCTGAAGCGATGCGAATGGCGGCCACGGGTTGTTCAGCCGAATCTGGAAGCACAGGAGGTTCAATCAGCTCTACCGTCTCCCCTTGACCGCGCCGTTCCATGTTGGAGGCAACTTGCGATTCCCTCTGCTTCTTAGTCAATTCCGAATATTGTTCCTTAATCACCGCATATTCGCGGTTCAGCACCAGTCGATCCAATTCGCTATCCGGGGCAGGGGACATGCTCTCTCGCAAGGCACTCATCTGACGTTTCAGTTGCCCTTCTTCAGCCATCAATGCCGATCTGGAGGATTCAACTGCCACCAGTTCCGCCTTAGCTTGTACATAGCGATTCATAAGCAGTTCACGACTGCTTTCGCGACTCAATTTGGCTTCCTGCTCTTCCATTCGGGTCAAAGCCTTTTCTGCTTTCGAAAGAGCTTCCTCCACAAACACCCTATCGTGTTGACCCACCACATAACGGGCCCTGGCTTCGTCCACCTTCGCCCGCAATAGCATCACCATATCTCGTGCTCGATCCCCGCTAAGCGTCGGAGGCGCACTCCCTGGTTGCGATAGGGGCGATTGGTCCACCGTGGCGATTTGGCCTTCCAGCGCCGAAATTAATGCTCGTTTCAACGTCCGTTCGCCATTGGCCGCACGCAGGTCTTTTTGAACTGCGGAGAGTCTGGAGTCCACATGATGCAACTCCTCAATTTCAAAGGTATATTGCGTGGTTATTGTTTGTGTGGGTGCGGGTAAAGTGCTGATTTTCGCTTCCATCTCCGTCAACTGATCCAAAACCTTTTTCACTTCCTGTTGCAGGAATTCAGTGGTTCCAATGGATTGTTCGCCGCGATAGCGACGATTCTCTTCATAAATCAGTTCCACAACCCGTTGCACAACTTTTTGAGATTGTGCCGGATTGGAATATTGAAAGGAGATCTGAATGGTAGGGACACTGTGATTCACACCATTTTCATTGGTGGTTGTACCCTTCATTTGAAGGCTTTGTTGAAATCTGGGGACCAGGTCGGCAATGGTGGAAAGCATTCTGCGCTCTGGATACAGTCCGAAACTTTCTATCATTTTGGTGCCGGTCAATCGGCTATTTACCAGTTGGGTAAGCGCGAAAATACGCTGATCCACCTGCATGGCAACGTTTGGCGTCACATACTTTTCTGCAACCTGCGGTGGAATAAAGCGGACTTGCGCCCTTGAGATATATTGATCAGGAAAGAAATACACCAATACCCAAGTAAGCGCAGCTCCCATCAGGCTACAAAAAATCGCGCGCTTGTAGTATTGCTTGAGCAGCCACGCCATGTCGGACATAGCACTGACTGCTAGCCAATCGGAAAAATTAAGAGACCAAAGTCCCCGTGGTGGCATTGTTTTTGGATTCACCTTTCAATACTGAGATCAAGTGTCTTATCGGAAAAACCCTTAGAGAACTTTAGGCCAGGGGAAGTAAGTAGGTTTACTGAATAGTTAAGTATTCGCTTGACAATCACCGGCGTTTTGAAGATACTTAAGTGCGTACTTAAGCAATATTCGCTCCCAAGAAAACAACATGGAACATCAATCCGTTATCCACAGCACGTTCGCCATTGAACGGAATTACCCCGCCACGCCGGAACGTGTGTTCGCCGCTTTCGCCGACCCGACTAAGAAGCGCCGTTGGTTTGCCGAAGGCAAGAGCCACGATATCGAAGAATTTGAAATGGATTTTCGCATTGGGGGCAAGGAACACCTCCGGTATCGCTTAAACGAAAGCACTCCATTTCCAGGCGCAAAGTTAACTAATAAAGCCACTTATCAGGACATTGTGCCGAACCTGCGAGTGGTTTCTGCATCCACTATGAGCTTTGGTGAAAAGTGTATTTCGGCGTCTCTGACCACTGTGGAATTGACTGCAACGGAACAAGGCACCAAGCTGCTGTTCACCCATCAGGGCGCCTTTTTTGAAGGTGCTGATGGCCCTCAAATGCGCGAACACGGTTGGCGAACACTGCTGGAACAGCTAGCCGAACATGCTTAGCCAACAGGAAAACATCCACGGTGTCTTTCATTCTCTGGGCGATCCCACTCGTCGGGCAATTGTGGAACAACTCAGCAAGGGCCCCATTTCAGTTTCGAGACTGGCCTTTCCTCTGGAGATCACGGTGGCGGCGGTGGTTCAACACTTGCAAGTATTGGAAAAAAGCGGGTTGGTTCGTACGGAAAAAGTAGGTCGCGTGCGCACTTGCCGCATGGAATCCGGGGGACTCCTGGTGGCTGAACAATGGATGAATGATCTCCGTTCTGCCTGGGAGACGAGGTTAGATCGGCTTGGCGATTTGCTTTCAGAACCCGAAGAAAAGTGACGCTTATTTTGCCAACCAGGGATACAAAATGTACACCACCGGCATGGTAAACAGACTGGAATCCACCCGATCCAGCCAGCCGCCGTGTCCTGGCAACATAGTCCCGCTATCCTTCACTCCGGCCCCGCGTTTCAGTGCCGATTCGGCCAGGTCACCAGTTTGACCAAAGGCATTGGCGATGGCCGCCATCAATAATGCTTTGGGAAGATTCAAAGTCGGTATGAAGTAGTAAAGTATGGCCACCGCCACAATGCTACCGAATAAAAGTGACGCAATGGCACCTTCCCAGGTTTTGCCGGGGCTGATGGCGGGTGCCAATTTATGTTTCCCGAACGCCCTTCCCGCATAAAAGGCCGCCGAATCTCCTATCCAGTTAATAACAATGGAAAAAAACAACCAGGCCGGACTAATTTCCCGGAGTAAAATAGCCGTGCGCCAGGCACCAAAAATATACACGATCCCCAATAGAAAAATACCAGCACTGGGGAGCGCCAAAGATAGGTCGCTGCCGCGCATGGCCAATACCAGGGCCAGCAGTGCCGTCAAAATGATCAAAAGTTCGGCTCGTTGAGGCACCAATAAGAGTGTGATTCCAGGCAAATAACCAGCCCAACCGGGAATTTGTGGATGCGTCTGTTTGGCGATTTTGCTGAATTCGTACCAACATAAGCTGGCCAGAACGGCCACCGTCACCGCAAAAATCTCGTAGCGGCCCCAAAAAACAACCCAGGTCATGAAAGGGCCCAGGATCAACGCGGTTAAGATCCGTTTCATCCTAAGGGGACGGCCTCAACTAAGCGTTCTTCTTGGGTGCTGAGACCGCCGAAACGACGTTCTCTTTTTTGGAAGTCAATAATGGCGGAAAGCAAGTTGCGCAGCCGGAAATCTGGCCACAAAGTCTCAGTGACGTGGATTTCAGCATAGGCAATTTGCCACAGCAGGAAATTGGAGATCCTCATTTCCCCGGAGGTACGAATAAGCAGATCAGGATCAGGCAGGCCCTGCGTATAGAGGTGCGAAGCAATGGCTTGCTCGTCGATTTTCAAATCGTCAAGTGTCCCATGCTGACGAGCTTCTTGAATCAGAGAATTCACAGCATCCACCACTTCGGTGCGGCCGCCATAGTTTATGGCCAGACTGAGCACCATCCCCGTATTTCCATTTAAGCGATTCACTGCTTCCTGCAACTCTTCCCGGGCATGTAACGGCAGCGCATCCAGCCTGCCGATGGCCTTCAGCCGCACGTTATTGCGCATTAGGGTGGGAACTTCACGACGAATGTAGATTCGTAACAAGCGCCACAGGGTATCTACTTCCTGGCGTGGTCGTTTCCAATTTTCCATGGAAAAAGCGTACAGCGTCAGGGCGCGGATTCCCATTTGGGCACAAGCTTCCACTACTGTGCGCACAGGTTCAACGCCTGCTTTATGACCAGCGATTCGGGGTAAGCCTCGGCGCTTGGCCCACCTTCCGTTACCATCCATGATAATGGCGATATGGCCAGGCAGACGTTCCCCATCGACAGCTAGCGCAAGCGAGCGGTCCGGATCTTTTTCACTGAGTAAGGCCAGAAGGTCCTGCATGCGGACAACTTTCTAGTTTACACCAGGTGGCTTTAGAAACGCGGCCCAAAGAGAGCAATGCCCAAGGCCGCAATGCCCAGAAAAGATCCAAAGGGCACTTCGTAAGTGGCCGCATCTTTCTTGGCAAAGAGGATAAGCAGCAATCCCAAAACAGAGCCAAGCATGGCCCCAGCCATTAAGCTGAACAGGGCAGGCATGAGCCCAAAGAATGCACCCAGCATGCCAACCATTTTTACGTCACCAAGTCCCATTCCTTCTTTGTGCCGAATCTGGAAGTAAATGAATCGGGCTAACCAAAGCACCCCAGCGCAAAAAAGACCACTGAGCAGCGCTTCCAATGGCGATCTTACCCAGGTTCTGCTTTCTGATGGCAGAAGGAAGAAGACGAAATAGGGAGGCAGGGTAACTTTGAACGCTAGTAGAAACCCAACCACTGCCCCGCCGATGGTGAATTCATCGGGCAGGATTCGTTCCTCAAAATCGGTAAAAATAAGGTCAATGCAAATGATGGATATCAGGATGAGTTTCAGCGCATCCCAGGAAGTACCGAAACGATACACTGCCAAAAAGAAGCAGGCCGCAGTGAGCAGCTCTACCAGCGGATATCGGTAAGAGATAGGTTCCCCACAGGATCGGCATTTTCCCTTCAGCAATAAAAAACTGAGAACAGGAATATTGTCGTACCAGGCAATGGTGGTTTCGCATTTCGGACAAAAGCTGCGCGGAGGATTGGCTGGCGTAAGGTCGTAAGGCAGGCGGAAGATGCAGACGTTCAGAAAACTGCCGATCAGCAGACCAAACAAGGCGGCTATGAGTGCTTCTGGTATCAAAGGAGCTCCTGGTATACCTTTAGGGTCTGTGCGGCCATGTGTTGCGCCGTGAAGGCCTGCCTGACTCTTTCCCTGGCGTTGTTCGCCAACTTCAACGCTAGCGGCTTGTCCATTTGTAAACGTTCCCAAGCCGACCGGATTTCTTTAGGATCATTTTCCACCAGCAGTCCGGTAACTTCGTGTTCCACCAGTTCTGAAATTCCACCGACGCGGCTGGCAATTACCGTTACTCCAGTGGCCATGGCCAACAGAATTGCCGATCCCAACCCTTCCTGCCTGCTGATGTATACAAAGCAATTGGCTGTTTGTAAGTCTTGTTCCAAATTGGTGGAAAAATTCACCTTGATTTCTGATGCCGCCAGCAGGTCTTGCCCCTTAAGCGGATCATCCGATGCAGGTGCAATAGCTCCCCCCGTATGATCGGAGTGCCAGGAGAAATCCTTTACCCCATCGTAAATTACACGAATCCGAGCTGCCGAAATACCAGTATCTTCCAGTGTGCGCGATACGTTGTTGGAGATAGCAATAAACATTTGGGGCTTGTTGTATTTCCAGGTAGAAAGAAAACTCTTCTTGATGGGAAAAGCCACCCGTCGGGACACGACAAGCGGTTTCACTCCAAGCACGGCACACCAAGTGTGGGAGCGGGCATCGTGAGCATGAATGATATCGAAGGCGGGCCAGATTTTACGCAGTATATCCACTCGGAAAGGCTTGCTGGCCGGGTAATGCTCTGCCAGCGGTGAACCTGCCGATGTCAGCAATGTATTTTCAATCCCCATTTGATTGAGTTGTTCAATAAGGCGCAGCACCTGCCATTGACCACCACGCATTTCCTTGCCGCAATCCAGGTGAAGAACTCGCAAGAACTAGGACTCCCTGCCGGGCCGCATATTGCGAGCTTTGGCGAACTTTAGGAACTGGTAGAGTGCTCCCATCCAGGCAATCGCTAAACCTTCCATGCCATCCAGAAAACCGCGTTGAAGAATGAAGGTACGAAAGAACGTCCACAACGGATCTACCAGCAAATGCCGCCACCCAATCTTACGATTACTGGCCACAATTTCCTCGGCTGCCAGGGTAGTATAACGGTCCATGGTCTTCAGATGTTCGGAAAGCGATTGGCAAGTGAAGTGTAAAATATTTGCATCCAATCGGCCTACGGACCCATTCACCTGCACACTTTCATGGACGTATTTGCCCACCCATTTGGCATTCTGGCGGTTGTAAAGACGCACTTTGCGATCAGGATGCCAGCCGGAATGCAGGATCCATTTTCCCAAATACTGCGCCAGACGAGGCATGGAGTAGGCGTCGAATTGCGGGCCATTCTTTTTCAAATGCCAGATTTCGGCTTCCAGAATTTCGCTCAGTGCCTCATCCGCATCCAACGCAAGAATCCAATCGTGAGAGGCTTGTTCCGCGGCGTAATTCTTTTGACCAGCGTAGCCCAGCCAGGGCTGTTCAATAACCCGCGCACCAAGTTTGGTTGCTATTTCCACAGTTCTATCGGAACTGCCGGAATCCACCACCACAATTTCATCCGCTGATCGCAAACTTTCCATTGCCCGGGCAATATTGCGCTCTTCGTTATAGGTGATGATGGTGGCGGAAATCTTCATCTGGCAGCGAGGCCCTCACGAATGGGTTGAATGCTGAAACAAACCAGAAAAATAATGGCTGCCAGTAATCCTAAGATGAGTCGGGGACGATCCATTGTCTGCGAATCATAAATGGCCGGACGCTTCCATCCGGTGAATAGAAAGAAGATGGCCCAGACAATCCAACCTTTCCAAAAATAGCCCATGGGAAGCAGTAGGAAAGCAAAGGTGCGCGATAGATACTTGAACCATCGGCTAAAGAACGAATAAAGAATGTGCCCCCCGTCCAGTTGCCCAATGGGCAATAGATTGAGTGCTGTGGCAAACATTCCGACCCAGGCGGCGCGGGCAATGGGGTGCAATGAGATATCGGAAGGCGGCACTCCAGGGAAAAGAAAGTGTTCAAACAGGCTCAGCAGAGGCGGTGTGCCAAAAACAATGTCGCCCTGTTCGGCAAGCCCGGGGATGACTCTGGAATAAGCCACGCCAATGGAGAGTGCTGGAAGTATGAAAACGAAACCGGCCAGGGGGCCAGCCACGCCGACATCGAAAAGCTGACGCATGGAATAGATAGGTGATCGCAGGCGGATGAACGCGCCGAACGTTCCAGTTAGACTGGGTGCGGGAAGAAAATAGGGAGGGCTGGCGTCGATGCGATAGTAGACGCAGGTCAAATAATGACCCAGTTCATGAGCCATCAAAATTGTGAGGAGAGTTAAGGAGAAGGGGAGTCCTAACAGCAGGAGTTTTGGGTTGTGAAACACTTCTGCGAAAAAATTCAAATCTGCTTCCAGGTCAAAAGCCGCCTGGTTAGACTCAAACTTTAAAGCCATGTTTGCGCCTACTGTGGAAGTGGTTAGAAACGTTAGAAAAAACAGAACCACCGCCCGGACTAACTGGCTGGCGGTGTGCCTCGGCCTGAATTCGGGATACACGTGGTGTTTCTATGGTTGCCTATTGCAGGCTTTGTAATTCTTTGCCGGGTTTAAAGCGGACGGCCTTGCCTGGAGGGATGGCCACTTCTGCGCCAGTGCGTGGGTTGCGACCGATGCCTGTTTTGCGTGGGCGCACGTTAAAGATGCCGAACCCTCGTAATTCAATGCGTTCTCCTTGAGCCAGGGCACGCTTCATGCTTTCAAAGACAGTCTCTACTGCCATTTCCGCTTTTGTTTTGGTGATGCCTGTGCGGTTCACTACTTCGTTAATAATATCGAGTTTAATCAAAGGAAACCTCCTGATTCAGTCAATTCATAGTACCTCAACAGAACCAGTAAACCTCATGATAGGATTAGGTTTATACGATTGTCAAGATGCCTGACTCCCTTCACGCCCAGAATTCTTTCCGACAAGCCTGTGCCAGATTCGCCACCGGCATCACCATTTCAACCGTAATTGCAAGCGACGGAACTCCCCACGGGTTGACGGCCAATTCGTTTACCAGTGTTTCCATGGAGCCGCCGATGCTGCTGCTTTGTATTGATCACAAAGCCAACATTATTGATCATTTCAAGAGCGCTAAGCATTTTGGTATCAATATATTAGAGAAAAGTCAGATGAACTTGTCGAATCGATTTGCGGAGCGTGGGCAGGATCGGTTTGGCGGCGTTTCCTGGCACGTCGGCCAATTTGGAGTACCCCTGCTGGACGGTGCCATCGCTCACTTTGAGTGTGCCATCACAAACGTAATTGAAGCGGGAGATCATTCCATTTTTCTGGGAGAAGTGGTCAGTGCGGAATCTTTTGACGGGGAACCGCTGCTGTACTTTCGAAGCCGATACGCCGGGCTTATTTCTTAAACTCTACTTCATCCTTAAAAGCTTCCAGAGTGTTGTAGGCAATGGGACAATAAGCAGCCCGATCAGGCATTTCCCACATCCTCGAAACCAGGCTTCCTTCGCCACGCACGAAGTGAGGGAAATTTTGGCAGGTATGCGGCCGGGCGTCGTACACCGTGCATTCATTGCCTTCCAGGAACACGCAACCTTTTTCCGTTCGTTTCAGGATCAGACCTTCTTCGGGAGACTCTTGCGTGCAATCGCGTCGAAAGTCGTTCAAGCGCATACTGAGGAAGCGCTGCAGCTTGTCCACGTCGCGCGGCTTTAACTTTACCGTGGCCACACGGCAACAGTTGGCGCAGGTTTGACAATCAATCTCATCTTCAATTTGAGCAGCCACCAGCTTCAACCGTCGTTCCACAAAATTGTGGCTTTTCATATGACGACGCAGCCTTTGGTTTTCCTCACGCTTTTGTTCGCCCAGCCGTTTGATCTGCACCAGATCTGTAATTAACTCACGCTTACTCATACAATCCTCAATGCCAGCGCTTTCACCGCATCGGCACACAGTACAGCAGCATGTTTAGATTCGTTGGGCAGGCCATCCAAAAGATCTTCCACAATGCTGGGCTGAAATGCAATTAACTCTGTTTTGGTTTTGCCATTGAGCCATTCCGTAAGAGCGGAACCTGCGGCAATGGATGCGGCGCATCCACGAGTTTTGTAGCGAACTTCTGTCAAAGTACCGTTCAAAACCTTCACTCCCAGCCGCAGAATATCACCGCAAATCGGATTTTCCACTTCGACTACTGCGGAGGGGTCCTGTAAATCCCCAACATTCCTGGGAGTTTGAAAGTGATCTAAAAGCCGGGCGGAATACATGCTGTACTCTAGTGTAGTGCTTTCAGGCTTATTTCCGTTAGGAACGACGAGTAAAAACCATGGCTCGTAACGAACTTAGAGTTGTAGCAGCGGTTATGCAACTAGGCGGCAAGATCCTGATTTGTCAGCGCAAGAAAACGGATAAGCACCCGTTGAAGTGGGAGTTTCCCGGTGGCAAAGTGGAAGCGGAGGAAGAGCCAAGGTCCGCCTTGGCTCGGGAGCTTTCAGAGGAACTGGCGATTGCCGCCACCATCGGTTCTGAAATTGTGCGTTATGAGCATCAGTATGCCGGACGCCCTCCCATTGTTCTGATATTTTTCCGAGTGCAGCAGTGGACAGGTGAACCGACGAACGTTATTTTTGAACAGATTCGCTGGTCCACACCACAGAAGTTACCTTCTTTTGACTTTCTGGAAGGGGACATTGATTTCGTCCGCAGGTTGGCTCGCGGGGAATATTAGCTTCATATTCCTCTGGGGCATTCTGGAACTTTGAACGATAGATCCAGTATCGGGAACAAAATTTAGTGTCAGAGAATATTCACCCAATCGTCCAGGCGGCGCAAACATTGCCACAAGATATCGACCGGCAGGAAGTGGTCCGTTCATCAACAGGGGTGTGTTCCCAGCATTACTGCCCAAGCTGATTCCCTGAAAGCGATCCGTAAACAGCACACTTAGCAAAGGCAGGGCATTACTGGAAGCAGTAAGGCTAAGCATCCCTTTGGTGGGGACGTTGATCGAATATAAATGCGCTTTGTAATCCACGTCAAAATAAGGAATGGCTTCCCGAGCTACGCAATCGGACACCACAAATGCAGTGGATTTTATGCCATTCAAAGACAAAGCACCGGAATCGCAATTCTTCGCATCGGTGATGCTAGAGGTTAATTTATAGCTGCCCGGACCACCGTCGAAACTGGTTACCAGCAGCAGGTGTTCGCCTTCCGGAATGAGTGTGTTAATCAACGCATCGTACCCATCGGGCCCACCGCCGCTATCGTCATCTTCAAACACCACCAGGCCGGCGCTATCGATCAAGTAGAGGTAAGAATCGAAGCTGCTGGATTGCAGTAATGAATTCAACATGCGCGATTTATTCCCTGGGATACGAAAAGCTTCGGCAACGCCAGCATCGCGACTGGGCACAATGTAGTCCAAAATTCTGCAATTGGTACGAACCAGTGTCCGCGATGCAAACGCCGCAGGCAGATCCAGAACCTCGCACACGGGCAGTTTGTTGAACTGCAGATTCAGGGAATAGTCATTGTTCAGATTGCCGATTGTGCTGGCAAATAAGGTATAGACACCGGGCTTCATGCTGTAGATAATTTGAGCTTTTTGTCCCACTAAAACAGCCGTCTGACGGGTCTGTAAAGTGGCGGTTGCGTCATAGATCAATAGACTGGATTGAACGGTGCTGCCTGTCATGATGAGGTCAATCCACCCTTTTTCATTGTTGGTGAATTCGTACCGAACCATGGGAGAAGTTCTGGCGCTGGGAACAAAAATATCCAGGTAGCGACAACCTTGATCATCGAAAGTAGAATTGATAGGGGTTCCGGTAAGCAGTGGTTTGGCAGGGCAGGGGCGGGGATCTTCCAACTTCACATTAAAGTTGAAATTGCCTGGATTTTTATCCTGACTGTTCAAGTGCAGGACGTAATCGCCGGGAGCGATGCTGGTCAGTAAGCGGGCATCTTTTTCTCCACCACCGTTATCATCCATCCCAATGAATATGTTCTTTGCAGAAAGTAAGGTGACCGCAGAATCCAGTTCTATGGAACTCATCTCTGCCGTTAGAACGGACAGTTTCACAACCTTCAAGTTGTAAAGTTGAACAGGAATATCGCGCGTGGAATAAAGCGTCAAATCCAGTTCACGACAGGATTTGTTGTTGAATGTAGAGGACGAACTTTGACCTAAAATCAAATCTTTGGGCGCGCAATCGCGCATGGTTTCAAAGGACGCAGCAATTTGGAAATCGCCCAATGCCACAGTGGTTGCCGATGCGATTAGGCTAAACGTTCCTTTGGGAACATGGACCACCAATTTTCCTTCCTTGTTCTTACCGGCGGCCAGAGCGCGAACGCGGGAATCGGAATCAGCCAAGTAAATTGCCGGATCAAATAATTGGGACTGAAGGGAAATGGTGAGTACCCCTTCGCTGTCAGCGGAAATGGAGAACACTTTGGCCTTAGCATCGGGCACCATGTTGGTACCCACTGCATCGCGCAGACGACAATCTGTTGCCAGTAGAGTGGAAGCGGTTGCCGCGTCCAGAACAAGATCCTGCGGCTTGCAGGTGGATTGTGCAAATCCGGGAAGGGTGGCGAACAGGATTAGAAGTGGAAGGCGAACTATCATTGCTCGAACAGAATACAGGGAACATTGCGGTGCGCACAGTCCTACTGTTGTCCTATTCGTACCGTCTGCAACTCGGCACTAGTACCAATCTATAATGGAACGATTATGCGACTCGGAGCGGTCACCTACAACATTCTTAAGGATTGGGATGTGGAAACTATCCTTAAAAACCTGGAAAGCAGTGGATTTGAAGCAGTGGAACTGCGTACTGGGCACAAACATGGTGTGGAGCCGACCCTGGATGCACGTGCCCGTGCTGACGTCAGAGCCCGCTTTGAACGCAGCAAGGTGAAGCTGCTGAGCTTCGGGAGCACCTGCGAATTCCATTCCCCTGACGAAGCGGTACGTCGCAAAAATGTGGCGGAGGCCAAAAAGTTTGTGGAACTGGCCCACGATACTGGTGCCTGGGCGGTGAAAGTGCGTCCCAACGGTCTTCCCGACGGCGTGACCAGGGAAAATACCATCAGCAACATTGGCACCGCGTTGCGGGAATTAGGGGAATACGGTTCCGGGTATGGTGTGGAAATCTGGGTGGAAGTGCATGGGTCCAAAACGCAGGTTCCGGAAGTTTGCGCAGACATCATGAAGGCAACTAAGCATCAGAATGTGGGCTTGTGTTGGAATTCCAACCCTACCGATGTGGTGAATGGCAGCATCAAGCAGAGCTTTGCATTATTGAAACCTTGGATTAAGAACTGCCATATTAATGAACTGGTGAGTGACTATCCCTACAGAGAATTGTTCGCATTGTTGCGCCAGGCTAAGTACGAACGCTACACCTTGTGCGAGGCGGCTGAAAGCAAAGAGCCGGAACGATTTCTGAAATGGTACGCGGCATTGTGGAAGGAGTTGAACCGCGCATGAAGTTCCTTTTTTTATTACTCAGCGTTGGCCTAGCCTTCGCACAGATCCCCACGCCAATCAGCCATTTTGGCCATGCCATGGGGGAAGACCGTAAGCTTCTGGATTGGAGCAAGGTGGTCAGTTATTTTCACGCGCTGGAAAAATCCAGCGACCGGGTAAGGGTTAGCGAATACGGGAAGACTGTGGATGGCAAACCGATGCTGGCGACGTTTATTTCCTCAGCAGAAACGTTGCGTGACCTGCCCAAGTATTTAGAGATTCAGCGCAAATTAGCCGACCCCAGAAAGATTACTGACGCAGAGTCGGAACAGTTGATTGCCCAGGGGAAAGCGGTGGTTTTGGTGACCTGTTCCATTCACGCAACGGAGGTGGCATCGACATCCACTGCGGTGGAATTTGCGTATCGCCTGATTACCGAAGACAAGCCCAAATTCCGGGCAATTTTGAACGATACGATTTTCATTCTGGTTCCGTCGCTGAACCCTGATGGCGTGGATATTGTCACCAACTGGTATCGCAAAACTTTGGGAACTCCCTATGAAGGGACGTCGCCGCCAGAGCTGTATCACCGTTATGTGGGGCACGATAACAATCGCGATTGGTATATCTTTTCCCAACCAGAGACCCGGTCCACCATTGAAAAATTACACAACGTCTGGCATCCGCAGATTGTTTACGACGTACATCAGCAAGGTGCGTTTGCGTCCAGAATGTTTGTTCCGCCGTGGCTTGATCCAGTGGAACCGAATATTGACCCAATGATTGTGCAGTGGTGCAACATGATGGGTGCGGGCATGGCGGCGGACCTGACCAGTGCGGGCAAGCAGGGCGTGGCGATCAATGCGCTTTACGATTATTGGTCACCAGCGCGGCATTATCAGTCGTACCACGGGGCGCTGCGATTGCTGAGTGAATCGGCTAGTGCGCGGATGGCCAGCCCGATCACAGTGAAGTTGGAAGACATCAATGAGACGGCGCTGGGTTATGATCCGCGTCAGTCCAGTTGGAATTATCTGGAGCCTTGGAAGGGCGGGGAATGGCACGTCCGCGACATTGTGGATTACCAACTGATCGCCATGGAAAGTGTCCTGTGGCAGGCTGCTGTGCGCAAGGCGGATTTGCTGCGCATGTTCTATACGGTGGGCAAGCGGGCCATTGCCAGAACGACTCCGGCAGCGTTGGTAATTTCGAAAAAACAGATGGATCCGGGTTCTGCCAAAAAGATGCTGGAAACGTTGGCGTTTGGGCAGGTAGAAGTGGAGACGGCCACTGCGTCCTTTGAATCGGATGGGCAGAAAGTGGAAGAAGGCGATTTTGTGATTCGTATGCAGCAGCCCTATTCTGCGTTTGCCAAAACGTTGTTGGAGCAGCAGAAGTATCCTGACTTACGGATATATCCCGGAGGTCCGCCGAAGCGGCCTTACGATGTCACAGCGCATACTTTGCCCATGTTGATGGGAGTTGCAGTGAAGGAGTGGAACACGCCGCTGAAGGCTTCAACATCGAAGACCACCACTTTCGATTTTCGCGCTGAGACGCAGCGTGCAGGGTGGTTAAACAGTGCCAATGTGGATAGTTACCGCATGGTAAATGAGAGCTGGAAAACTGGCCAACAGATTTGGCGTGATCGAGGTAACGGGGATTTTTATGCAGGGAAAGCCGCTCCTACGAGTGGCACGGCGACGCTGTTGAAGCAGCCTCGGCTAGCGGTATTTAAGAGTCACGTGCCGCAAATGGATGAGGGATGGACGCGCTGGATTTTGGAACAGTTCCGTTTCAAGTACAGCAGTGCTGGCATCACAGATTTGCAAAATGAGGATCTGCGCAAGGACTTTGACGTGATTCTGTTTCCCGATCAATCAGCAGCATCCATTGCCGATGGGTATCGCAAAGGCAGCATGCCCGACGCCTACATTGGTGGCTTGGGGACCAAGGGGGTCGCTAGTTTGAAGAAGTTTGTGGAAGATGGAGGCACGGTTATATTCTTGAACCACTCCACAGAATATGCGGCGAAGTTGGGGATAGAAGTGAACAACGGTTTGAAGGGGCTTTCTAATCGGGAATTTTACAGCCCGGGTTCGTTGCTCAACGTCACGCTGGATAAATCCAGTCCGCTGACATATGGATTGCCACAAATGATCCCCATTTGGTCTGAAGCCAGTCCGGCGTGGGAATCGCCATCGGGAGTTGTTGCGACGTATGGGAAATCGGGCATATTGGCATCGGGATGGTTGTTGGGGGAGAAATATTTGGTTGGCCGATCAGCGTTGCTGGACCTGCCGATGGGCAAGGGTCGAGTGATTTTATTTGGGATGAGGCCACAGTATCGAGCACAAAGTTATCAGACTTTGAAACTTTTATTCAATGCTGTGTTTTATCAGTGAGAGATTGAATGAAGACACAGGAAATCGGGGATGGTATCCCCGATTTCCTGCTTGTAATTTAGAATGCGTACAGCACAGTAGGTTCGTAGGTGGCCACGGCGGTCCCTCCTGCACCCACTACTGCTTCCACATTTTCCAAACTCTCTTCCGGCTTGTTCAATTGACGGCAGTAGATCCCGGTATCGCTCAAGTACACTTCAAACTCACCGGGCCTGGGCAAAGATCCTTGGATCAAGGCTTCCGACAACGGATCTTCAATGTACTTTTGCAGCGCACGACGCAACGGCCTGGCCCCGTAGCTTCTATCCATGCAGGTCTTTTCCAGAATGTAGCGCGACGCTTCTTCGGTGAGGTTGATTTTAATCTGCTTTTCCGCAAGATTGATGTTGATCTGTTCCACCAGCAACCCAATGATCTTCACCAATTCCTCATCACCAAGAGCGGTGAAGAGAATAATTTCATCCAGGCGATTCAGGAATTCGGGATTGAATGCCCGCTTCACTTCGCCCATCACCTGATCTTCCATCTTTGGCCCTAAGCCCGACGCCGCTGGTCCCTGGAAGCCTAACTGCGACTTCTTGTCCAGGAATCGAGCGCCCAGATTCGAGGTCATGATGATGATCGTATTCTTGAAATCCACCGTATTGCCTAAGCCGTCGGTGAGTTGGCCGTCTTCAAATACCTGCAACAGGATGTTGTAAATATCGGGGTGAGCCTTTTCAATTTCATCCAGCAAAATGATGGAATAAGGGGATCGTTTGACGCGCTCTGTTAACTGGCCGCCTTCCTCGTATCCAACATAGCCGGGAGGCGATCCGATCAACTTAGATACCGAATGCTTTTCCATGTATTCGGACATGTCGAACCGAATCAGGGATTTTTCACTTCCGAAGAGAAATTCGGCCAATGCCCTGGCAACTTCCGTTTTGCCTACCCCTGTGGGTCCCAGAAACAGGAAGGAACCAGAAGGTCGCTTGGGGGACTTCAAGCCAGCCCGGCTGCGTCGAATAGCCCTAGCCAGGGCACTAATGGCCTTTTCCTGGCTGATGATTCGTTTGTGCAGTTCGATTTCAATCCGCAGAAGTTTTTTGACTTCTTCTTCTTTGATGGACTGCATGGGCACGCCTGTCCAGCGGGCCACCACTTCTTCAATGTCTTCCTTGGTGACAATACCCGTTGAGGTATCGTCCAAGTTGTATTTGTCTCGCAACAGCCGCAGATTTTCGCGCTCTTTGCGCTCTTCATCCGAATAGAACCGGGCCTTTTCAAACTCGTGGTTTTGGATGGCGTTTTCCATGCGATGCACAATGAACTTAATGCGCTTTTGAATGTCGGCCACTTCCGATGGCAGCGTAGTCTGGCGCAACTTCACGCGCGCACCAGCTTCGTCGATCAGATCGATCGCCTTATCGGGCAGAAAGCGATCCGGAATAAAGCGGCTAGATGTATAAACCGAGCTTTCGATCGCCTCATCAAGATAAGCAACGGCATGGAACTTTTCGTAGCGTTCCTTGATGCCGTACATGATCTTGATCGCGTCTTTTTCATTGGGCGGTGGAACTTTCACTGCTTGAAAACGGCGCTCCAGCGATCGATCCTTTTCAATCGATTTGCGGAACTCAGCTGGCGTGGTCGCACCGATACATTGAATTTCGCCTCGGCTCAACGCCGGCTTTAAAATATTGGCTGCATC
>JANXSF010000107.1 GCA_025352795.1 Acidobacteriota bacterium | reverse complement strand
GGATGTTACGTGCCGCCTGGATGGCGCAGGAACTACTGGTTACTTTTGAACAGGATTTGGCGGAAGTAGCACTCCGTCCTGGAACTGGCGGAGTTTTTGAAGTACGGGCTGACGGAGACGTAGTTTGGTCGCGAACCATAGAGGGTCGATTCCCTGAAATAAAGGAATTAAAGCAGCGGATTCGGGATAGGATCGCCCCTGAAAAAACACTCGGTCATTCCGACGTTCAAACCACTCCCTAAAAACAATTGGGTGTGCTATCCGCCAACAATTGCCAAGGGACGAATCGGTGCGCCAGTGGCCCCGTTCAGTTTCATGGGAGCGGCAATAAACAGGAATTCTTTGACGTTTGCGGCGGAAAGTTCTTCCATATTCAACGCTTCAATAATGTGAATGCGTTGTTCCACCAGGAAATGGACGTGAACGGGCATGTCTCGGGACGGGACTTTTTCAAAAGCCACGGTGTCGCTGCCTGCGGCAAATATTCCTTTGCTGGAAAGCCATTGGGCACCTTCCAACTCCGGACCAGGCCCATGCACTTGCGCAATATAGCGGGCGGCGTCATTCCAATATCGCGCCCATCCAGTTCGCAATAAAACCACGTCGCCCTTTGCGATGACCAGATCTCCGGCTGCGCGCTTCATCATTGACGACGTAATGACGAAATCCGTGGCAAGTTCTTCCACGCCCATTAATTTGGCGATGTCCAGAAAAATACCGCGTCGCAGAATCGGCGCAATGGTTTCAACAGAAAACTTCGCTAATCCGGTGCTGTAGTGTTGGACTTCATTGGCCAGCGTGCCATCACAAAGTTTGCCTGCTTGCGAAAAGTGGCAAAAGGCATCAATATGGGTGCCCACGTGACTGCCTAAGGCGATGGCGTCGGAAGCGGAACTGGTGCCCGAGGGAGTGATGAAATCGCCATGCTTTTTCACCAATCCAAAGAGATAAGGAGGGTGTGATGGGTGGTGCGGCATCCCCACAAAATAGGGTTGAGCCAAATCAAATACGCGACTTCCTGCTGGAATTTGCATTAATGTCTTACCTCTGTTTTGATTTCTGGAAGATAGTAGAAGACTGCGCCCAGAATCGCATAGACAGCCAGCAACAGCACGCCTTCCATCCAGTTCGATTCTCCATCATTGGTGATTTGAGTGGCGATAAGCACGCTAAGCGATACAGCGACCACTTCCGCTACTGAAAATACCAGATTCATGGGAGTTGGGCCAATAAAATAGCTGGCAAGAACCAGCAATGGTGCCACAAAAAGAGCTACTTGAATGCTGGAACCAAGGGCGATCCCCAAACTGAGGTCCATACGATTCTTCATCGCCACCATCACTGCCGTGGAGTGTTCCGCAGCATTGCCGATGATGGCCACTACAATGACTCCAATGAACACGCTGGTCATGCCGAAGGAATGGGCGGCAACCTCAACCGAGCCCACCAGGATCTCGCTAACCAGGGCAATCAGGGCAGTGGAAAGCGCCAACACGCCAACAGCTTTGCGAACGCTCCAGGGCTGGTCATGTTGTTCCGGCGGGTGACCCGCATCCCCACCAAACAACTGCTTATGTGTTTTCAACGTGAACAGCAGACTGAAGGCATAGACTCCCAGCAGAATGAAAGATATTTCCACGGAAAGATCGTGCTCCCTGCGTTGCATGTCGCCGGCCAGGAAATGGAAAGTTGCTGGAAGAATCAAAGCGATTGTGGCTAGTAACAACATGGTTGCCTGCGACCGGGCCCCTGATTTATTAAAGTGTTGTGATTTGAACTTCAACCCACCGGCCACGATGGAAAGTCCGGTGACAAGCAGCAGGTTTCCGATAATCGAACCAGTGAGCGACGCTTTGACCACGTCGTAGAGACCGCGCTGCAACGCCATCAGGGCGATAATGAGCTCAGCAGCATTTCCGAATGTGGCGTTTAACAGAGCGCCCACTCCATCGCCAGTATGGTGCGCTAAATGCTCTGTAGCTCGCCCCATCCAACCGGCAAGAGGTAGTATAGCCAGGCAAGCGGTGACAAAAATAGCAACGTGGGATTGGGGGCTTAGGAATTCCATACCGACAGTGATGGGGACAAAAATGAGCAGCCAATTGAGCGATGGTTTCATATACCTCACCCTAGGATACCCATGGTAGTAAGGATTTTTCTGAATAGATGTTTGGATTGAATCGGTCGATGACAACTATAGCCCTGGCAGGGGTGAAAAAATGTCTAATGATCGTTTGCTCTCTCAAGAAGAAATCGACAGTGTATTTAAGAAAGTGCCCGGAACTCAGGTATTTGCCGATACGGGCAGGAAAGCTGAATCCTATGATTTTAGGCGTCCGGATCGCATTGCTAAAGATCAGTTGCGGAGCATTCATTTGCTGCATGAAAGCTTTGCGCGCAGCCTTTCCTTCAGCTTATCTGCTTATTTAAGGGCCTATGTGGTGGTGAATCTGGTTTCTGTGGAACAGTTGTCGTTTCGCGAATTCACCCAGGTGATGCCGTCTCCTTCTTCCATTCTCTGTTTGGGATTGACCCCATTTGACGGCAATGCTGTTCTGGAATTGAATCCCAGCCTGGTGTTTCCTCTGCTTGAAATGCTGTTGGGTGCGGGAGAGAAAGCTGGCGCTGTCAAAATTGATCGGGAGCTCACAGAAATTGAGCAAAGCATCATTGAAGCCATTTACCGTCTTATTCTGAAAGATCTGAAAGAGGCCTGGCAGTCCATTTCGTTGATGTCCTTTTCCATTGAGAGTCACGAAAAGGAACCATCGCTGCTGCAAATGTTAGCGCCCAACGAAGCGGTTGTGGCCATCAGCCTGGAGATTCGCATTGGTGAGATCACCGGCATGATGAATCTTGGCATACCCAGTGTCATCATCAAGATGCTGCGTCAAAAGTTTGATCAGCAATGGTCTGTCCGGAAAACAGATTCCACTATTCAAGATCAATCCCGGATATTACGGTTAGTGAAACAGGCCAAGATGAACGTTGAAGTCCGGCTACAGGGTCCGACTTTAACTATTGAAAATTTGCTCAATCTGGAAGAAGGGGATGTACTCAATTTCGATTACCCTTTGAATCGTCCCATCGATTTATTGATCAATGGAAAGATGAAGTATCAAGGGGATATTGTGGCTGCTGGGGGAAAGAAGGGCTTTATGGTTTCCAAACCATACCTGCCTATGGAGGACTAATCCTGATCGACGGATTCCTGATCGTCTTTGGCCAGTTGCTTTGATTCAATCCCGATGCGCCGAAGCACTAGAAATTCGGCCAGGTTTTCCGTGGTCAACAAACCAAGCAGCGTTTCCCCATCCATCACTAAGCCGCAGGCACCGGAGTCTGACAGCAAGGGCAGGGCATCCATCAATTCCGATTCTGGAGGCAAGCGAAGAAACTCACGATTCATGGCACCAGCAACGTACGTATCTGGCCCATCTTCAGCCATGGACCCCAGCAATAAATTACGACTCAATAGTCCTACCACTTGCTCGCCAGAAACCACCGGGAAATCCTGTTGTGAAGTGGCCAGCAGTTTCTTTGCTGCGTCGCCAATGGTTGCCCCATGGGGAAGGGTGTCAAATTCCGTCACCATCGCTTCGCGAACCTGTACCCCGGCAAGCAGCGTTCTCCCTAATTTGGCGGCGTTGTCT
This sequence comes from Acidobacteriota bacterium, assembly GCA_025352795.1. Lineage (GTDB taxonomy): Bacteria > Acidobacteriota > Terriglobia > Bryobacterales > Bryobacteraceae > JANXSF01. The sequence continues at coordinate 32,772 of JANXSF010000107.1, read as the reverse complement.
TGCGCTGCACCGAAGTAGACAAAAACAGCAACTACGGTAAGAAGGTAATATCCGGCAAACAACCCTACCAACCCCAATGCGATGGCCACAGTTCGCCCAATTAAATAAGCCAGACGCGACGCATCCCTTTCTGATCGGAACAGGGAAAGAAATCCCCGCAAGGCCTTGCCGCCATCCATCGGAAACGCTGGAAGCAGGTTGAAAATTGCCAGCGAGGTATTCGCCAGAATACATTTGGAGAGCAGATCGGCATCGGGAGTACGTAAAGATTCGGCGGTCTTGTCCCAACCCAGCCGCTGTATTTGAACTAAGGTCAAAGCCACGGCAATTAGAAAATTGGTGGACGGGCCAGCCAAGGAAATCCAAAGTTCCAAACGGCTGGTGGGTTGGCGACTCAGGCGAGCTACCCCTCCCACTGGAAACATAATCACTTCCAGCGTGTGGATGCCAAACCGATGGCTCATCAACGCATGACCCACTTCATGAGCTACTACAGATAAGAACAGTGCCGCCATATACAAGCCCTGTTCAACAGGAGTTCCCGTGGAAGAAAACAAAAGCACAACGAACAGGATGACAAAGGTGAAATGAAGGTGAATGGAAACTCCTGCCAGAGTCCCCAGGTAAAGAGTGCCGGAACTGTTGATGTTTTCCTGATCCATCATTGCCCTACTCTAACTTTACGATGAACTGGCTACAATCCGTACTTGGCCAGTTCGGTTTCCACAACAGCGGCTGCTTCTTTTGAAGGCAGGCTACCTTGGGCCAGGGCATTATTTCCGCCGCCTTTGCCGCCCGCTGAGGTCAAAGCTGCTTTCAGAAGATTGCCGGCGTGCAGGTTGGAATCGTTTGAGCAAGCAAGCAATGCAGCAGGTGGATTCACCGAAATCAACAGGATTGCCGCTTTGCCTTGGGCTACGAAGTTTTGCGCCAGCATACGGGTATCGTCATTGATGGCGGTGTCCATGCTCCGCCGGACCAAGCGCATCCCTTCGGCGTTCGGGGGGGTGGCAGTGTAAAGGTCGCGACCTTCGCTCTGGGCCACTTTTGAAGACAATACCTTCACCGTTTTATCGACATCCTTGACCCGTTCCAGTAAAGCAGCTACGGCTGGGGCAATGTCTTCTGGAGGGCAGGAAAAATGACGGGAAATGGTGCTTAAAGCGTCGTACTCTTTGCGAATTTGATCCACGGCTCGCATGCCGCAAAGAAATTCTACCCGAACATTGCCGCGCACCTTATCCAGCTTTCGCAGCACGATGGGGCCAATTTCTCCGGTATTCCGCACATGGGTTCCACCGCAGGCACTCTTGTCTAAGTCAGCTATGGAAATCAGTCGCAGCATCCCTTCTCTGGCGCTGGCCTTGCGCAATCCTTGGGCTTGCCCAGCATCTTCGTAACTGATGGTGACCATACGATTCTCCGCCACCAATTTATTCGCCCGGCGTTCCACCGCTTCGATCTGCAGTGGGGAAAGCGAAGGAATTTCCAGGTCCACAGTGGCAGAAACATCCCCGAAATGAACGCTGGCAGTGCGCACACCCAAAAGGCTGTCAAATACGGCACTGAGCAAGTGCTGCCCGGTGTGCTGTTGCATATGATCGAACCGACGTTGCCAATCGATCAATCCGCGAATCGGTCCAACGGGCAGTGGTTCGGCAAGTACATGAGCCAATCGATCCTCTTCATCAATTACGTCAAGGATTGCGACACCGTTAATGGTCCCAAGGTCGTTTAGCTGCCCACCGGATGTGGGATAGAAGGCGGATCGGTTTAGATAGAGGCGGCGGCCATCGTGCGCCGCCTCCTCTACTTCTGCTTCAAATGCGATTAGGTAGGAATCGTTGTAATAGAGGCGGTCGGTCATTGCACAGCAATCTCCACGCGATTGCTGGTCAATTGACCAAAATTCAGTTCCACTCCGATACGATTGCCTTTAGGAGAATCAGCCGGAACCGCCACATTGATTTGATACAGGCCCACAAAATTTGGAGTCAGTCCAATGAATTGCGGCTTTACCGGGTCGGCTTGACGGCCTATTGTTCCTGCTCCGAAAGTGACGGTGGATGGGGTGACCACGTTGGCCAGCGGATTTGTGGGCGATGCCGCGCCACTGACAACTGCGGGAACTGTAGGTCCAAGTCCAAGCGCGTACATGGTTAGCACATCGCCAACTCTAGCCGGTCGGGAATTGATGCCTTGCGTAACCGGAATGGGGAACGATTGATCCTGGTTGACCAGAATTCCATATTCTCCAATGCCCAATCGCAGCAATTTAGGTGCACGGGCAGAAATGCGGATGGAAACTTGATTCCCCGCCTGACCATTGCGTTCCACGAGCACTGTACCCAGACCGAGGGCCGCATCGTAAGGAATCTGGAAGTTAATCTGATCGAATTGGGTGTAATAAACCGGAGCTGGAATGCCGTTCACCAACACTCTCGAACCGCCCAAAGTTTGCGGAAGAGGTAGGGCAGTGGCGGAAACGGGGTCGGCGTATGTAAGTTGCTCCCCAAATAACGCGACGATTGTACCCTGGGCAATGTCTTCGTCACTGGAAAAGGTGGCATTGTTGGCGACGCGTCTGGAAATAGGTGCGGCTTGGGCTGAGACATCCAACGAAATAGGAACTATTTGTGTGCCGTTGATGGCGTTGCTGGCTACACTTATGGAACCAGTGTAGGTTCCGGCAGCAAGCGCACCGGAATCAATGGTTACGTCGAAAATATTGAATTGTGGGTAGGATGCTACGGTCAGCCAAGCCCCACCACTAGCGGTTACAGCGCCCAACGTAAGCGCTCCTAAACCGCGATTGGCGTAGGTGAATCGAAAGAGCCGTTTGGATGCGCCTGATGAGGAAGAGACTCGCAAGGAATTGCTGGAAAGTTGAATAATTGGTTGCGACGTGACGGTTAAGTTCACCGCTACGGTCTTGTTATCTGCGGCAAGATCGGATGCCGATAAAGCCACACTGCCTGAGTAAGAACCCTCGGCCATCCCCGATTGGTGCTTTGCCAAAATGGTGTAGGGAAGGGCAAAGGCAAAGCTGGATGCGCCGGTGAAGGAGAAGGAAAGCCAATTTCCACCTTGTGCCACCACTGTGCTTTGAACCAGCTTATTGGTAGAGACAACCAGGGAATCTTGCGATCCGTTGGGGGCGACGAATAAGTTGACGGAGTTGGGAATAGTTCCACCAACGGCTAAGGTGACGGTGATGGTTTGCGGGGCATCAATCGCATTGGGGTCGGAAACGGTGATAATGCCGGTATAGCTGCCTGCCAGCAGAGAATTGGCGTTAAACCCTATGTCTATGGGGAGGCAGGTGGTCCCTCCCAAAATGGAACAGTTGTGGCCAGCTCCAACGGTTGGTTTTAACCAGGCTGCGGATGAGGAAGCCTGCAAGTTCAGCGTTCCATTACCGGCGTTGGAAGCTTCAATGGATTGCGATGCTACGTTAGATCCAGTGGCAACGGTAACTGGACCGATGGTTGTGGAAGAAAGTCGCAAGCGGGGCTGTGCGTGCAGTGCCGCCAGCGAAAATGCCGCTGCTATGGTGATCAATCTAAATGTTTTTGTTACACCCATTCAAGAGCTCCTTTTTTGTAAACCCAAACGTATCCGACTATAAGAATTGCCAGAAAAACAGCAATTTCTATGACACCAAACCAACCAAGTTGGTGAAACCGGACGGCCCAGGGAAACAGGAAGACTGTTTCCACATCGAAAATCACAAATAGAATGCTGATGATGTAGAAGCGCACGGCATATCGACCTCGGGAGTTCCCTACGGCTTCAATGCCACACTCGTACGCTTCCAGCTTAAGTTTCGATGGAGAGGAGGGCCTGACCAGTTTCGCCGTCAAGATGGCAATGACCGGAAACGCCATGGCGATGATAAGGAACAGGAAAATCGGTAAGTAGCCTTGCGGCATGCCCCTTAATTATAACCTTAGCCAAGTCCAGTACCGGGTAAACTTGCATCTTTTAATAAGCGCGATAATCTATAGAAGCATGTTTGGCGCAATTCGCGAACAAATCGAAACCGTATTCCGTGAGGATCCTGCTGCGAAGAGCGTGGTGGAGATCCTTCTTTGTTACCCCGGAGTGCACGCAGTATTACTGCATCGGCTGGCACATCGGCTTTACGATGCCGGTATCCCGCTGATTCCAAGGCTGATATCCCAGTTCAGTCGGTTAATTACTGGGATTGAGATCCACCCTGGAGCGACCATTGGTCGACGATTTTTCATTGATCATGGCATGGGTGTAGTGATCGGTCAGACGGCTGAGATCGGAGATGATGTGTTGATTTATCAAGGGGTTACCTTGGGTGGAACAGGGAAAGACCAGGGCAAACGGCATCCAACGCTGGGAAATAACGTAGTGGTTGGAACCGGGGCCAAGGTTTTGGGGAATATTTTTATTGGGAATCACGCGAAGATCGGCGCGGGGTCGGTGGTGGTGCATAATGTGCCGGATCATTCGACTGTAGTAGGTGTTCCTGGGCGCGTGGTGCGGTCCCGCGGTGTGGTCGCGGAAGAGCAATTGGAACACGGCAAACTGCCCGATCCCGAGGGTCAGGCAATGGCAGATTTGACGGCTCGCATTGAGCAGTTGGAGTTTCAGTTGAAGGAAGCGTTGAGGGAAGCGCGAGTGAATCAGCGGTAATTTGAAGAGCATCGCTATCAACCGCGCACTCCCGAAGAAATGGAATGATCAAATGCAAGGTGAGATCGTTGAAGAGATTCACGCACATCGAGCGGCAATCTCGGTTTCCATTCTGGAAGAGATTATTCGCGGTGGCAGGTCGCTTCCAGATAATTCATATCTGCAAGCGTACGCATGTAGCTGATCCGCAAATACACGAGCTATAAAGAAATGAAGGCTGAGGAGTATCGGTACTGGCAAAGTCGTCCTGCACATGAACGGATGGACGCTGTTTCTGAACTAACTACTGCCGCTTACGCGCTGAAAGGCATCGCCCTGGGCGTACCAAGACTTCAAAAATGTATTGTGATCTTTCCCCGGCTACAACGTTAAATACGTGATCATTGTGGGTTACGAATCTTTGCTGCACGGACAGCCCGTACAGCAAAAGATTGCGCGACAAGATACTTGCAGATATCCTCGCCGCGCGGCACTATGTGCTTTCACTTTTTCCGAAGTGCCGACCGTCGATACCTTGCCGCCATCAGAGCCAGTCCCGAGGCGAAAAGCAGGATCGAACTTGGTTCGGGCGCGCTGTTGACCGACAGATTGAAATTGTCTATGGCTCCCAAGTCATTTGAATTCAGAGTAGCGAAGACATCGAAAATGGAACTCCCATAGGTATTGATCGTTGCTCCTCCAGTGCACGGGCCATTATCGCCGCAGAACGCGACGCCTGTTGCAATACTTGCACCGTTGAGGGAAAAACTGTACTTCTGGGTTGTCATGTTAAAGATGAAATCAACGTGGTTCCAAACGTCTCTGGAGAATGTACCCACCGGAGTGAACCCTGAAGTAATCAGATGGATTGAGTTATCTGCGAACACGTCGATGCCACCCAGAAAGGGTGTAAGTCCGGCTCCAAGGCCAGCGAATTGCCACTCGTTTTGAGCAGAACTGCTGGCCAGAAAGATATCTGCAGATAGATTAATCAGCGGTCCAGTAGTTGAGTCAGAGTGGTACATGCCAGTTTGTACTATCGAGCTTTTAACGGGGATTACCCAGGCTGCCTGTGAACCGGATTTGACTAAAGTGGTCTGCACAGCATCGAAGGAATCAGTAGCGTTGAACTCAGCCCATCCATCTTGGCCGACGATATTGCCGGGCGCGTAAGTGGGCGGCTCAAATCCGGTGGCAAAGATAATTCCACCATATGCCGAACCCGATGAAATGGACAGAAATGTGATTAGGGGCAGGAACGTGATTAAAGAAATATAGCGCGCAATCAAATTGCGATCGCCAAATAAAATCGTTGTTGAAAAACACATAAAACCCTCCAAACGACCAAGTTTGTTTTTACGGGATCGAGCTTAATCTCAAAACGCGGAATTTGGAAACACAATCTGAAAGCATATCTTACCGATGGCTTTGATCAACAGCATACCACCGATTTTGGTAACTTCCAACTTTAGGCTTCAACGCATAGAAATTCCAGGTGTTACCGCTTTCGCTTACTACTATCGCTGGTAGTAAATCCTTTCTTATCGTAATCTTTAGAAGATTATGCTTCAACCTTCCCCTTTTACTACTGCCTTGCCCCTTGCGAAAGTTCTATCTTGGGTTTTGATTGTCCTTTGCGCCGTTGTCGGCGTCCCCGTCGTCGCCCAATCTCCCAACACTGCCACCATGATTGTTGCCCTGGTCGATCAAACTGGCGGTGCTGTCACTGATGCCAAAGTTTCGGTGGTGAACAGTGCCACAGGTGCCATGCGGGATGCGGTTTCGGGAAATGATGGGAATGCCACCATTTCCGCATTGCCGCTAACGGGAACTTACACGCTAAACGTGTCCAAGGATGGATTTAATAAAGAGGAATTGAAGGACATCACACTCCGCTCTGGTGAAACTGCCACCTTGAAGGTGAAGCTGATCATTGGCACGGCCAAGGCTGAAGTCATTGTTTATGGCACTGCCGAAGGCGTGCGTGCGGATGCGCAGATTGGTCGTCGGTTCGACAGCCAGCAAATCGATCAGACTCCAATCCTTGGCCGTAAGGTTTCGACACTGCCGCTCTTCAATGCCGCGTTCCGGCAGGCCAAGGGCACCGGCGATCTGTTCGTGAATGCCACGTACTTCGTTACCGGGGTTGGTGGACGACGTCAGACCACGGTCACTCTGGACGGTGCGAATAATGATGAAGGTTGGGGGCGTCAGACCATGATCGCCACAGTTCCCCTTGGTGCCATTCAGGAAATGACTGTGCTTTCCAACGCGTTTTCCTCCGAATACGGTTGGACATCTGGACCTGCGCTGAACATTGTCACTAAGTCCGGAACCAACCTTATCCACGGCGAAGGTGTGTACCTGAATCGTCCCGGCGGTTGGCAGTCGAAGACGTTTTCAACGAATGGGTTTTGCCCACCTTCCGTTGCAAGTTGCGTCACACCCACCACGCTCACTGCGATCAATCCCGTGGACATTCCAGATGCGCTGAGCCAAGTTTCCGGTTCCATCGGTGGGCCGCTGGTTAAGGACAAAACTTTCTTCTTCGCGGCGGCCGATTATACGCGGCAGAATCGGACCACTTTCCTTTCCAGTGCATTGCCCACCTTTCTATTGCCGACCGATGGCCACTTGGATTACACAGGTCACTACCGTCAGGCGTTGTTCAACGGACGGTTGGACCATAAGTTGACGCCGGGGCAGACGCTGATGGTTCGAATGAATCTGGATCGGTTTTCCGACGACAATCCGCAGGACGCAGTAGGCGGTACCAATGCTCCCAATGTAGCGCGCAGGTACTCGCGACGATCCTGGACAGCCCAAGTGAATCATACGGCGGTGCTCAATGCCAGCCTCCTCAACGAGGCGCGATTTGCTTATTTGAACGGTGATCCGATCACGCTGTGGGAAGCGCAGAATCCCTCAACCGCTTACACGCGGGCCGGGACTGTACCGTTCACCATCGGGCAATCGCGAGCATCCAACCTCTTTGGTCGTCAGGCACAGTTCTCGGATATCTTGTCATGGTCACGAGGCATTCATCACCTTCGCCTTGGCGGAACCGCTATCCATCACACGTCAGGGGGCACGGGTAGCGAACCTGGCACCGCCACTTTGGGCACGTTCACTTTCTTCAATGCGACCACGGCACCTTTCGATCAACTGACGCTGGCTAATGTCCAAAATTATACGCAGCCGATTGATTTCGGCATCAACAGCTACAATCTTTCGCAGTGGCTTTATACCGGGTTCGTGCAGGATAGCATCCACTTGCGTCGCGACCTTACGGTGGACCTTGGGATTCGCTACGACCGCCAGACCTTGACCGGTGCGACCAAGAACTTTGCCCCGCGCCTGGGTTTCGGCTGGCATCCTGGTGGCAATTCACGCCTGTCCATTCGCGGGGGCTATGGCATGTACTACACGCAGATTCGATCCAATGCAGTGGCCGGATATCTGGTTGGTGGGCTGGATGGTTTGACTACGTACACAGCCACTCCCGGGCAACTGGGCTTTCCAACGTGCCTGACAGGAGCATGTCTGCCGCTCTCGTTTGATCCAAAGACGCTCGCCGCATCGCAATTGCCTGCGCGCGATATTACGATCAGGGCGGGGCAGCAGGCATTCTACGGGGCTCAGTTTGCGAAATATGGATTAAACTTTGACAAGCTGCCGAACTACCCCGATCAGCTTTCGAATCCTCGCAGTCAGGTGATGTCCTTTGGTGCAGAGAGCGAAGTGAAGAAGGGCTTTTTCATCGGGGGCGATTACGTTCATCAGCACGTCACCAACCTGGATCGTACAGTCGATTTGAACGCTGCAGCACCTTTCGACCGCACGGCGTTTGGACAAGTCAGGACCGTGGCTGCGGCCAACGCCACTCGACCTATCCTGCCTGTAAATGGCGGGGTGCGTCAGGTTAACGTTTTGACGAATCTGGGCATTGCTGACTACGACGGCTTGCAGACGCAGGTCAGCTATCGAGGCAATCGGCGGTTCTATGCATCGGCCAGCTACACGTTGTCAAAAACGACCAATACCAGCGAACCGGACGGCAACGGCATTGCTCCTAACGAGGGCAACATTGCGCGGTTAGGCGAGGTGGAACGTGGCCCTAGCCTGCTTGACCAGCGTCATCGCGCGGTTATCCATTTGACCTATCAGTTGCCATTGCACATCACGGTGGGCACTGTGTCACAGTTCGCGTCCGCGCGCCCTTTCAACACGACGACAGGCATTGACAACAACGGTGACGGAGCGAATAATGATCGGCCAGTGATTGACGGCAAAGTGATCGCGAAGTCGGCATTCAGAGGCACTGCGACGTCGGAGGTTGGGCTGTTCGTTGAGAGTCGCATTAAGCCATCGGAACGGACCACCATTTTGTTAAGGCTGGAAGGGTTCAATCTGTTCAACCACGGTAACTACCTGGGGCGTGCGCAGACTATTTACGGCGATACGGGCATACCGAATCCGACGTTCGGTCAGTTGGTGGCAGTAGGGACAGCGACGAATGCGCTCCCAGCGTTCGCCAACGTGGACCCGCCACGGATGTTCCAGTTGCAGGTACGGTTTGTGTTCTAAGGCTCATTGTGCCAACCATGTAATTAGCTGCTTTAAGAATGTTTAGAGGTTTTCCATGATTGACCTGAGAGAAGTTCGTTCCGTAACTGAATTCCAGCGCAATATCAAAGACTACGTTGGTCGGCTCACGAAGAATAAGACCCCGTTGGTGCTTACCGTCAACGGCAGAGCTGCATTGGTAGTGCAGGATGCGGAGAGCTACCAGCTAATGTAGGAACGCTTGGAGCGTGCTGAGACGGTTGCCGCCATACGGAGAGGAATGGAACAATCGGATCGCGGCGAGGGAATTTCCCTTGATGAGACAGAAATGAAACTGCGGAAAAAGCATGGCTTTTCGCGTTGAAAGACAGCCACAAGCTTTCGCGGATCTTGATTCGATGGCTGTATACATCAAGGATAGAAACAGTTTTGCTACCACTGAACGGTGGTTCAACGCCATCATCAAGGACATCGCGTCAGTAAAGGAAATACTTCAGCCTTGTTCTGTAGCCCCAGAATCTGAAGACCTGGATCGAGAAATAAGAGTCCTCCTTCATGGCCGCAGAAGCCGAACGTATAAGATCTATTTTTCAATCAGTCAAGAACCTGCCGGTATCGTTTCAGTTTTCCATGTTCGCCACTGGGCGCGGAAACCTTTAACCAATGAAGAGCTTGAAGAACTGAATGACGACCAGCATTTTACCTCCGGTGAGCAATAACCGTCCATGTCCGACCTTCGCCAACGTGGACCCGCCACGGATGTTTCAGTTGCCGGTGCGGTTTGTGATTTGAGGGGGAGAGAGCCCCGAGGTTTAGAACTTACACCGCTACTTCCAGTTCCTCGAAATGAGGCGTCGGTTCGGGAACGACCTCGCCGTGTATGCGCATTCCTTCGATATGAAATTCAATTGCCTCTTTCATGAGTTGACGCGTTTCTTCCAATGATGAAGCTGCTGCAATGCAACCAGGCAAATCGGGGACGTGCGCGCTAAAACCAGTTGCGGTCGGTTCGAAGAAGACTATATATTTGCTCATTTCAGACCTGCTTGTTTCATTATAAAACTCTCAGACTTCGGGTCTAAGTCAGCCGAAGCATGACCGGCAATAGTTACTGTCCCTGGCTGGAACGGGTGGTGGTACTGGCGATGACTGCCACGCGTTCGAGACAATCGCCAACCGTCGGACTCGATTTGCTTGATAGCGTCTCTTACCTTCATTTAACTTTTCTGCACTTCTTCGCATTTTATTATAAAAAGTACCGATCATGTCCATCTTGTTGAGCATGCTTGCAGCAAAAACAACCACCACTTTGTAGATTAATTCTGCACGGACTTTACCTGATAGTATTAGCCCATTTCAAACCTTTCTGTGGCATACTTCTCGCATGACCAACCATGCCCGTATCGTGCTGATTGCGACCTTTGTCTGCGCTCATGCATCCGCTGCGGTCAATACACAGCGACCTTCGCTACGCTTTGAAAAATCTTTCGGCGGAACCGGCGTCGATGTGGCTACGGCAGTGGCTGTTGATCGCGCTGGCAACAGTTACGTTACCGGCACCACTACATCACTCGATTTCCCGGTGGTCAATGCGTTGCAACCCCGCATTGGCAGCACTCCTCTCCGCATAAGCAACGACCAAGGTACCACTTGGATCTCACCGGCTGTACCCGACCCAGTTTATGCTGTCGCCGGTTCCACAAAGCAGCCTAATATTCTGTTTGGGGGCACGACAAAGGGGATGATTAAAAGTAGCGATGGCGGTAAAACTTGGGTAGGGCTGCCGAATGCTCCAAAGCGTCAGGTGAATGCCCTGGTAGTGGATAGCTTAAATCCCGACACGGTTTATGCAGCTACCAACTCCGGTACATACAAGACTCTGAATGGCGGCACAAGTTGGCTGCGGATCGATGGTCAGTTCCAGGACAACGAGGTGCTGGTTCTGGTGTCTAATCCGGTCCGCCCTGCCACGTTGTCCCGCGCATCCGATACCGGTGCCCAAACACCAAGCGTGTATCGCACAACAGATGGCGGCGCCACTTGGGTGCTACTAGTGAACTCTCCCCTGGCTACCTTTTCAATCGCCTACGATCCATCCAACGCCGATGTTCTCTATGCGGCTGCTGCTGAGTACGGGTTCCACGGTGGTGGTCCACGGGCAATTTACAAGACAACGGATGCTGGTGAAACATGGACCAAGCTCATCGACACGCCCGTGACCGTTTCAACTTTTACTTTGGCCGCGAGCAGCTCTGCGGTTTTCGTAGGAACGGAATCGGGCGTGCTGATGAGCCGCGATGCCGGCAAAACGTGGGTGCAAACCTCAGTGACTGACGCTGCGGACAACATCGTAGTGGATCCAAACAATCCTCAGTTCGTCTATGCCACTGCCGATGGATTTCGCCGCAGCACCGATGGCGGCACCACTTGGTCCACATCACTTGCGGTGAGGCAGCTAGTGCAATGCCTGGCTATTGTTCCAGGCAATCCGTCGGCAGTCTTTGTTGGCGCTGCGCCTGGCCAGAATATATTCGTTTCAAAGTGGAGCGCCGATGGAAAGCAGATGCTCTACAGTACCTATTTGGGTGGAGGGTATTTCGACATTGCAACGGCCATTGCGGTGGATAGCCAAGGCAATGCGTACGTCACTGGATACACCTATTCGCAGGATTTCCCCATTACACCAGGCGCTCTGCAAAAAAGAATCCCGGCACCATCAACGCGTTTCTAGCCAAGATCGGACCACAAGGGGACAAGCTGATTTTTTCAACTTACCTTGGGGGTCCAACAAGGACCTAGCCAGTGCGATTTCTATCGACAATGCAGGGAACACTTATTTGACAGGCTATGCCGAATCTTCTGATTTCCCAATTACTGCTGGTGCCACGCAAGCGCGCCTACAACAGAATTGTCCGACGATTCAGTTGCCCGTCTTGAATCCTGCAGTTAGGATATTCGGACAACGCTTCAATACCGGCGATGCCTTTGTGACTAAGATCAGCGCTGATGCAACTCGACTTGTCTACTCAACTTTTCTTGGTGGAACTTGCGGCGAACAGGGCCTTGGAATCACTGCTGACTCATCTGGAAATGCCATTGTAGTGGGCGTCACTAACTCCTCCGATTTTCCTGTTACCGCTGGCGCGATCCAATCATTGGGTGGCTCAACCTCCGTCACAGGCTTCCTGGCGAAGTTGGCACCACAGGGATCGCTCACCTACGCTACATTTCTAGGCGGATCAGGTGCCGCAACGGCTGAAGCCATTGCCTTGGACGCTCAAGGGAACATTTACGTAACCGGCACAACTCTCGGATTCGACACAATTCAGTTCGGCGTCAACAGGCTAGTCTATTTCCTCCGCAGTGGCTTCGACCCCACCCCTGTTGGTTTTCCACTCGTCACCCCAGGTGCGGCGTATGTAGTGAAACTCAATCCACAAACATGGGCCAGGACTTACCTGAAATATGTCGGTTCGGTCTTTAGCGGAGGCAAGACCATCGCAGTGGATTCAACTGGTCGAGCGTGGATTGCAGGAACCACGGAATACAGTTCGCAGGTGGTAGATATTGCCCCATTTCCGTCGGTCCATCCGTTTCAGGCATCAGGCAGCAGCTTCGTCGCCCAACTGTCCTCAAACGGTGCTGAGCTACTTTTTCCCAGCAAGGTCGACAACGCGAATTCTGTGGCGATAGATGCAAGTGGCAACGCTTTTGTCGTCGGTTCCACGCGAAGGTCGGATTTTTACAAGAGTTACGATCTAACAGCAGAACTGCTTCGCATTGATGCGGACGTGTCCAGTTCCATCACGGTGGAAGAGCCGAAGATGTTGATCCCACGGGCCGGTTCCACCTATGCATTCGGCAGTGTTGCGCCCGGACAGTTGATGGTCCTTACGGGAACAGGACTGGCGCCAGATAAGGAAGTTCCGGCCCAACTGACGTCGGCGGGTAAGGTGGCTACTACGCTTGGCGGAATCACAGTCACCTTCGATGACGTAGCAGCACCATTGCTATCGGTACAGTCTGGGCGTATTGTTTGCGTTGTCCCATTCGCGGTTGGCGACCCTAATACCGGAGACTCGCTAATGCAGGTAACCAACAATGATGGTGCCACGGCAAATGCCATCCGACTGAATGTCGCATTGCTAGTAGTCGCAGTCTTAGCCTTAGTCAATGCCGACGGAAAGGTTAACTCTACCCAGAATCCGGCAGCCCCAGGTTCGTTGATTACCATTTACGCAACGGGTTTCGGCCAAACGGATCCTCCTGGCGTCGATGGCGAAGTGAGCGCGGCACCCGGAGCGCGACATTTTCAAATTCAAACAATTGGGGTGACCATCAACGATGTGGATGCTGCGATCACCTATCTGGGAGCGGCCCCTGGCCAGCTTTCAGTGATTACCCAGTTTAACGTTCGCGTTCCGGCCGAACTTCCGTCCGAGCAGTATGCGGCTAAAGTCGGCTATGGCGAATCGCCCTTTTACGACTTCTCGCAAATAGCGTTGAGCGTCGGAACCAAATAGCGGTCATGCCCTTCGCACATTCATCGAACCGAACCCATAGCCAAAACTAGCCTGCGATAACTTGGCCAATTCCGCATCCGTAAATCCCAGTTGCCCTGCCTTGTCGTATTCATCGGAAAGTGTCGTGTGGAACATGGCTGGGTCATCGGTGTTCAAAACAATGGGAACGCCAGCATCGGCGATTCTGCGAACGGGGTGACTCTTTAGATCGGTAACTGCGCCGGTAGTCACATTACTTGCAATACAAATCTCCAAGGGAATGTTTTGCCTTCTCAATTCGGCCAGCAGATCGGGATCTTCTACGGCGCGAATGCCATGGCCAATGCGTTCGGCTCCAACTCGCAGTGCGTCCCACACTGAGCCTGCATCGCTAGTTTCCCCGGCGTGCGGTACCAAGTGCAGTCCGTTACGCTGGGCCAGTTGGAACGCTGCAAGATATTTCGTACAGGGGCCACGGCTTTCATCACCGCCGCATCCGAAACCAACCACTCCTTCGTCAGCGAATTCTAGTGCCAGTTCCGCAACACGCATGGCGTGTTCCAATTCAAAGTGCCGGATAAAATCGAACGTCCAGTAGCATGGGATCGTCGCCGCGCGCGCTTCCCTATTGATGGCTTCAAATATTGCATGGACGTCCTGCTGCTTCCATAAAATCACGCCCACGGAGAGTGTCAGCTCTACATAGCCGACATTATCGGCAACCAACCGTTGGAGCAAGTGACGCGTGGCTAAAGCATAATGTTCAGGGCTACCCAGAAGCTGAGACACCCACTTATAGCTGTCAATGAACTGCGGAAAATCGGTTGTATCGTATCTTTGATGCACCTCTGCTGGAGAAATATCAGGGTGCATTTCAATGATGGTGGCTGCTTCTAGAGAACCCTCCAGATGCAGATGCAATTCTGCTTTATTCAATTCACGGTGGAAACGGGGCACTTACTGTAATAATAGTACCCATGGCCGCTGGTTCGAAAATTCCACGTGAAGAAATTGATGCGATCCTGGGTGGTTACCATGGTGATCCGTTTGCGATTCTAGGTCCACACAAGCTGGTAGGGACCGAAAATTGGGAAGTGCGAGCCTTTCTTCCGCAAGCTTTAATGGCGCGTGTGGTGATTGGCAATCAAGCCTATGCCATGACATCAGCAGACAACGCGGTAACCACCAACAGTGGCTTCTACGTCGTTTCATTGACCGGAGAACCGCAACCCTACATTCTGGAAATTAAGCTTTGGAATGAAGAGTGGACACAACTGGAAGATGCGTATCGGTTCCCCGCACTATCCACCAACTTCGACCTGCACCTGCATGGCGAAGGGACTCTGTTTCATGGCTATGATTCATTTGGTGCCCATCCCGCGCGTTTGGAAAATCACGATGGAACCCGTTTTACAGTATGGGCTCCAAACGCGCATACGGTTAGTATTACTGGTGATTTCAACGATTGGGATACCCGTCGCCATCCCATGCGTTTGCGGGAAGGTGGGGTTTGGGAAATATTTATGCCGGGCGTGGGTGAAGGCGCCTGCTACAAATATTTCATTCAATCCAAGGAAAAAGGATACAGCCAACTGAAATGCGATCCTTATGGATTCGCCTCAGAAGTGTCTCCACGCACCGGATCGGTGGTTGCTAACCTTGACTCCTACCAGTGGAACGACGCAGGTTGGATGGAAAAACGCGCGCATACGGATCTGCTTCGTCAGCCAGTTTCTGTTTACGAAGTTCACATTGAAAGTTGGTTGAAAGGTCCTGGCAACACTTGGACGACGTATCGCGAATTGGCCGAATCACTCAGCACTTACGTGAAAAAGTTAGGCTTCACACACGTTGAATTTCTTCCTGTTGCGGAACATCCTTTTGCCGGATCTTGGGGCTATCAGGTTACCGGATTCTTTGCCCCAACTTCTCGTTTTGGCGGCCCGGCTGATTTCATGTTCCTGGTGGACCGGCTGCATCAGGAAGAGATTGGAGTGATCCTTGATTGGGTGCCAGGACATTTCCCGAAAGACGCTCATGGGCTGGCCTATTTCGATGGCACTGCTCTCTACGAACATGAAGATTCCCGTAAGGGAGAGCATCGCGATTGGGGCACGCTGATTTTTAATTATGGTCGCAATGAAGTGCGTTCGTTCCTGATTTCCAATGCCCTGTTTTGGTTGAAAAAATATCATATTGACGGATTGCGTGTGGACGCGGTGGCGTCAATGCTGTATCTGGATTACTCCCGTAAAGAAGGGGAATGGATTCCTAACGAATACGGCGGACGGGAAAATTTAGAAGCAATTTCCTTCCTTCAAAAATTTAATGAACAGGCGCATACTGTGCCTGGCGCCATCACCATTGCAGAAGAATCCACTTCCTATCCAGGTGTCAGTCGACCGGTTTACTCCGGTGGTTTGGGCTTCACCATGAAGTGGAACATGGGCTGGATGCATGACATGCTGAAGTACTTCCAACAGGACCCTGTCTATCGCAAATACAATCACCAGAGCATCACGTTCAGCATGCTTTACGCCTTTAGTGAAAACTTCATGCTGCCCATTTCGCATGATGAAGTAGTGCACGGCAAGGGGTCTTTGATTGGAAAAATGCCCGGTGACGCCTGGCAGAAGTTTGCCAACGTCCGAACGTTTCTGGCGTATATGTGGGGGCATCCGGGCAAGAAACTGTTGTTTATGGGATGTGAGATTGGGCAGTTTGATGAGTGGAACCACAACGTAGGCATCCAATGGGATTTGCTCGATTACGAATCGCACAGAGGGTTGCAATCTTGCGTTACCGCGCTGAATACACTTTACCTGTCAGAACCAGCGTTGTATGAAGTGGACTTCAGTTATCAAGGCTTTGAGTGGATTGATTTTAGAGACACGGAAGCCTCTGTAATTACCTTCCTTCGTAAAGGAAAGCACGCCAGCGATCACTTGGTTTTCATATGTAATTTCACACCCGTGGTGCGGCATAACTATCGGGTTGGTGTTCCTGAAGCTGTGACTTATGTTGAAGCACTCAACACAGATTCCAATCTTTTTGGTGGCAGCAATGTCGGAAACGGTGGATTTGTGGTGGCCCATGCCGAAGCATCGCACGGCCAACCTGCCAGCGTTTGGCTCACCGTTCCACCATTGGCAGTCCTCGTGCTAAAGCCATTAAGAACATGAAATACTTTGTGGCTCTAATCGCCGTCTTAGCCTTGGCCGATGGCGCAATTTTGTTGAGACGACCGGCAATCGCATCGGCAGTAGATTGGCAAATTCTTTCCGCTAACTTTGCACTTCTACTACTGTTCGGATTGCAACATAGCCTGATGGCGCGCAGGGCAGGCCGTACTATTTTTGTGCTCGCCTCAAGCGCAGTTATTTTTCTACTTGTTGAATTTTGGCATGATTCTGGTCCAGTGCTGTGGATCATGCCAATGCTATGGTCCAATTTGATGGCGCTGACTGGAGTGGTGATCACTGCAATCGCGGCTGCCACTTTAGGTGCATTCGGATTAATTGGCTTGCGCGAAGAGCAACCGGTGCAGGAATTTCGGGAACCGGTGCTCCATCGTTACGTTCGTCATCCCATCTATTTAGGCAACATTCTGTTGTATTTTGCCATGCCAGTGATGACTTGGGATCGGCTATTACTCGCTGTTGGATTGACCATCTACATTCTCATTGGGATTCAATTTGAGGAGCGCGGATTAATCCGAAAAATCGGCGATCCTTACCGTGACTACCAAAGGCGCGTGCCAATGTTGCTACCCTGGCGTTAATGCTTGATCGACGAAGATTTCTTTCCGCTGCCATTGCCGCAACTGCTTACGCGCAAACACCAGCATCCAATGTTTTGAAACCACGAGTCTTAAAGCAAGGCGATACTGTTGGCCTGATCACCCCATCCACTTTTGTCAGCGACCCGGACGATATTGAAACCGCCGCCCGCACCATGGATTATTTCGGGTTGAAAGTGAAGTGGGGAAAGAACGTCAAGAAACGCACTGGCTACCTGGGTGGCTCAATTGAAGAGCGGGTCAGCGATCTGCATGCAATGTTTGCCGATCCCCAAGTAAAAGGCATTTTTTGCATTCGCGGAGGCTATGGGTCGGCGCAACTTCTTCCAGCAATCGACTACGATTTGATCCGTCGCAATCCTAAAATATTCATCGGGTATAGTGACATCACCGCGCTGCATCTGGCCATTGGAAAGAAGACGGGCCTAGTTACATTCCATGGCCCAGTGGCGCTATCGGGCTTCTCTGATTACACGCAAAAGTTTTATAAGAAGGCTTTGTTTGAAGCCACGCCAATTGGTTCTGTAACCAATCCACTGGAGACGAATAAGCTAAGGCCGAAACACAAATTGCGCACCGTCAGGCCGGGTACTGCGCGGGGCAGGCTGGTTGGCGGTAATCTCACATTGATCGCTACAACCATGGGGTCACCGTATGAAATCGAAACGGCGGGGCGCATCCTGTTCGTTGAAGATGTTGGGGAAGAGCCTTATAGTATGGATCGCATGTTGACCCAACTTCGCATCGCTGGAAAGCTGGAAAAAGCCGCAGGCATAGTGTTTGGCGAGTGTGCCGGGTGTACGTCCAACAAGTATGATCCCAGCTTCACCAACTCATTTACACTGGGCGAAGTGGTCGATGAAATACTGGGGAAACTGAAAATTCCGGTATTGTCAGGGCTCACCATTGGACACACCGAAGATCAGTTGACGTTGCCTGAAGGGGTGATTGCATTTCTTGATGCGGATAAGGGTGAATTGGTAATTGAAGAATCAGCGACGATTGCTTAACAGCCTAGCTTCTCGCGACCCGGTAAGGCTTTCGCGTTCCCAAGACGTAGGGCTAAACGAATAACGAGAACGGGAGTGGCAAGCAAATTGCCTAGTACATTGGCCAGGAGTATCTGAAAATGAAACGATCTGAGGATCTTCGTGACAGGCTAAATACGCCTTTGATGAGTAGGTTCCTTATCCCGAAAAAATATGGCGTCGCCGTTGTATGGCTGGCCATGATAGCTTTCGCAGGAGGCGGATTCATAACAGTCGATTCGATCAATTTGGTAACGAACGCCCCCATGAACTACTGATGGGAGCCTAGTTCCGCCGATACTGGAGGCTGGATGACCAGTGGGCACGATATAGGGACCGTCCCTGGATTTTCACCCGAGGCTTCAGTCGTCCACGCTTACACAAAGACTTGGAACAACGCTTGGGCAAACTCTTTTGAGCATCTGACTTCGGACTCGCCGGGCAGGCCACTAATCGACGGCTTCACCATCTGGGATGCGGCCAGAAACCGCTATGTTTTCGCTGGCGTTGAGTATCAAACGGTTGGGAATTCGATCTGGTTGCATTTCTCAACGGATTCAGGCGGCGGTGCCAGCTGGAGTACCCCGGTCAAGGCTATGCCTGGCAGCCTTCTCGGTCCAATTGCTTGGGACTTCCCCTCCGTCGCATTGAACGCTAGTACAGGGAGAATTGTCGTCGGCGCATCTCAACTTACTCAGAACAACAGCGGCTACTGGACTTCCTATTCTGACGATGGAGGAGTTACATGGAACGGTCCTTTCCCCGTTAATGGTACGACTGGTGGCGCCACTAGCAGAATTGTTTGGTCAACCAGCGGATATCATGCCTTCATTCAAGAAACCTTCGACCCTGCCAATTGGGTTCTCATGCATTGGCAGTCATCCGATGGCCAGAATTGGACAAGACAGGCTGACGTCGCGACTTACGGCATGCCTGCATTTAGCTCGCCCGAAAATGTTGTGTCCGGCAATCCATCGGGGCAGTTGTCGTATGCCGCCACTCCCAATGCCGTCTCGTCATCCTCATTGGGTTGGTTCGTCGCCTATCCCGTTAACATTGGAGGGCGGAACGCGATAAACGTATCGACTGAACACTCTGGCGGCGTCACGATCAATTACACGACGGATTCGTTCAATGCGGGAATCACAGCCTCAACAAGTGGTGACTGGTATTTGACGTATCAAACATTTCAGGGCGGTGATCAGGTCGTCCCAGTTCAGCAAAACGCCGTGTATCGCACACCGGCTGACGGTTACTTGGGCGCGATCATCCAAGGGACGATTGACCCGTCGAAATGGTTTTACTACAACAGCAATAGCCGATGCATCAAGTCGTCGCCCTGTTACACTCCCGGTGACTATTTCCGCCCTGCTATGAATTCGTTCTCCGGCGCAACAGTTCCCATCATTGTGGGGTCGCCGAATACAAACGACCTGATGCAGGCCTTTATTAGAGATCCGCAGTCCGCCAACGTGCCCCAGTTCGTCCCTACAACGACTCCATTCAAGACTGGAGGAAACCTTTCCAACAGAGCGATCTTTACGAATGTGCATTTGGCCCACATAGCGGCCCAGCACCATAAATTCATGACCTCGTCAATGACCCACGCCCGGCTTCTGAGGGCGGGCCTTGTGAACTAGCTTGAAGCTATACAATTCTAGAAAGGATGAAACTATGCAAACGAAACTCTTCCTCGCAGGACTGCTTGTCGCGAAATCATTTGCGGCGGACGGTGCCGCCAGTGTCGTCGGTGCGGGCTATGGGCCGGTTGCTCCTGTCGCGGTAGCCACAGTGGCTGATGATACCGTGACGGAAATAACCGTAATTCCAGTTTCAAAGTCTGCCGTCGTTGTGCCCTGTACGAAATGCGTTGCTTGGCCGGTAATAGCAATCGACAAATTTCTTTGCCCCTGCTGTCCGGTTGTCGGATTGATCACCGCAATAGTGGCCGGTGCTGGAGATGTCGTCTCTCGCCTTGGCGTCGTCTCTGCGAAGGCCAATCTGCGAGGAGGTGCGGGATCTTTCCGCCCCGATATCGACCAGATTGGCTTGCCTGCGGTGTTAGCGCTTCCCGGCGAGCGCGTTGTGTCAGGAGAAAATGAAAAGGCGAGGATCGCCGCCGTCATGAATACGCCAATGCCCTTTGTCTTATGGGCAATAAACAAACGAGGGATCATGGACTTCCTACCCCACACAGCAAATCAAATACGCCGAATAGGGATTTTAGTTTATGCCAACTCGTCGTACTCCACAAGAAATATCCGACGGTTTGTTCACAAAATCGAATTCTTAATAGACTCGAAATCATTTTGCTGATGAATGTTCGACAAATGGAAATATGAGTACCGGTATTCCTAACTAGATAAGTTTTGCGCGTTACCCTGGCAGCGCTTGAGCATCCTCGTTACGGCCATCGTCAAATGGCGCAGGTGCTAGGCACGCAAACTGGCGAAGCCCGTGAGCCGCCGAAACGTGCAACAGATCATGCGGAAGCTGAACCTGCAAGTAAGAACTCGGCGAAGACGGAAGTGGAGCGCAAGAGAAGCAGTTGGGCAAAAGGAGCCGCAAAAGGCCAATGAATGCTGGGCAATGGACTTCGTGTCGGACTGGTGTATCGGTTCAAAACGCGTGTTGCGGATTTTGACGATGGTGGATTGCTTTACGCGGGAATCGTTGGCGCTCAGGGCTGGTTGTGCGATGCCGGGCCGTGAAGCTCACATAAGCCTGAGGTTGCGAGATTTGGGTTAGGGCACCCCGCTTGTCGTATGGAACGAATGTCAGAGCGACGGACGAAATAGTTTCGCTCAGAGTGCGTTCAGCCAATCGAAACCATTCGGCCCCCGCCAAAGTTGCTTTAAGCAGTCCAGTGTGCTGCTCAATTTCTTGCCGAGCGGCGAGCGCCGAGGGGGTACTGGCACTCGGCCTTGGGGCGTCATTTGGTCCGAAAGGCTAACGACAGCCGAGAAGGCGATCCTGCTGGAGAAGGGTAAGAAATCCTTCCCGCCCTGCTCAGTAATTAATGGTTGAGGAGTGTCTCACCTATGTTGGCACGGAGGGTGTCGACACTGGCGTTAGTGCAACAGATCTCGCAACCATCACGCTCAATCCCAGCGCGGCTGGCTTCTCTCGTCAACAGGCGAGCAACCTTTGGCTAGATATAGAGCAGCGTCTGGCGGGTCTAAACGAAGTGGAGTCATTTGCGATCGCTCGCTCAGCACCTTTTGAACCTCGCAGACATAACATGGATCGATTCGCAGTTCCAGCATCGCCGTTGGAGCAGACAGATTGGACTCCCTATAATATCGTCACAAGCGAGTATTTTGACGTGTTAGGCATCCGGTTTCTCAGAGGACGAAAATTTCAGAGTGAGGACATTCATAAGATCATTCTCAATCAAGCTTTTGCAGAGAGACTATTTCCAACTCAAGATCCTATCGGCAAGGTTATTTTGAAGGATAGTAGGCCATTCGAAGTTATTGGTGTCGTTGCAAACGTGAGCACTCATGGACCGGATCAGCCTCCTGGAGTCTACGCATATATCAAAGAATCCGATGAATCAATGAATGAGGGCACAGTGCTGCTCCGTTGCCGATCCCCACATCCCTCATGCCTTGCTGCACTTCGCACAGTATTGAAGACAATTGACGCGCGTCTTTTTTCATATGGCGAATCGTCATTGGCTGAACACCGAGCCAACTCCTTATCAGCATACTCTCTATATGCACGACTTGGATCAAATGCCGCACTATTCACTCTACTTCTGGCGGCTTTAGGAACGTATGGTTCCATCTCGTTCTGGATCTCCTCGCGATTGCGCGAACTGGCAGTCCGATCGGCCCTAGGGGCAAGCCCAATTCAGATTGTTTTATACCCTCTGCGTAAGCTGGTTAGTCTTTTGTTGGGGAGCTCCTTGTTTGGAGGAATAGTGACCATAGCAATTCTGCGATACGTTGGTAGATCGAATATTGTCTTTCCGGGTGAGGAAGGCGGTTTATTAGCATGTTCTTTTCTCGTTGTGTGTATCACTATGCTACTTTCTGCGATGATACCGAGTTGGAAAATTGCTTCGAGTTCTGTGTCCGGCATCCTTAGGGAGAATTAGAAATGGCGATCACACTTGAGGTGCTGTCAGCGAGAAATGGTTAGGCAACTTTAACAGAGGCTATCAAAGAGATTGCCGCAAAATCCAATCCAAACGACCCGAGCTCACTTTTTTTAGTAGCGCCTGTGCTAGGTGCATTGGCTAACAATCGCACCTTCTTAGCAGATTATTTGATTGATGAACTCGTCCGTCCAAAGGAGGCGAGTGCAGGGATTCTAAATACGAGTATCAAACTGTTTTCTGGGCCGCGCGTGATTATCCGAGCGAACTTCTGGTATCCGCTTGACGAATTTCCGCGAAGCATGGTTGGGTACGCTTCTCAATTTGCCTATCTTTCCCCTCATGATCATACCTTTGATTTTCTCACGGTCGGGTACTTAGGTCCCGGTTATCTAACTTCTATATTTGAGAGGCCTGTCGAGCCGCGGTACTTGTCCCCAGGGCAATCTGTGCCCTTGGCTCATTTGGAGGACACTAGCCTGCCAAAAGGGAAGATGATGATTTACTTAAATTCAAGGGAGTCCACGCCAAGCAAAGCCCGCAGCTACAGACGAGCCTCCAACGGCTACGAACCGATGAACGTGGCGGTACCGGCCAACCGTAAAATCACCCTCGCATTCCTGCGATCAGGGGAGCCGAATTGCGGCACGAAAGTGGTATTTCCCGAACTTGGGTTGACCAAGGAGATTCCGTTAGGCGGGATGGCGCTAGTCGAAATCCCGCCAAGTCCCTCCGGAGAACTCCGGTTTACCTGCGGCATGGGGATGTATCGAGGCAGGCTTGTAATTAGCCGCTAGTGCTACCCAACCAACGGGGCCGGCCGCCATTCCATGTAATAATTCAGCAAATCTTCCCGCGTGATTGCGAATCCCAGCCGCTTGTGAAATCGCAAAGAGCCTGGGTTAAAACGGTCAACCACCGAAGTGATCGGCAGCTTTATCTTCTGCGCCTCCTGCTGTAATCGCTGCACCAGAACCGTTCCGATGCCTTTGCTCTGCAAGCCAGGATCAAGCGCAATATCCACCAAGTGAAACGAATTGAGCCCCGGGGCAACCCACAAACGGCCGCAGGGCTTCCCATCCATTAGCACCAAATGGTAACAGGAGTTGGGGTATTGCTGGGTATAAGAAGATAACTGCGCGTGGAACTGCATGCGGAGTAAGTTTTCTTTTTGTTCAGCGGTGATGGGCGCTAGGTCGAACTGAGGTCCGCGGACTGCTCTATAAAGCTCATAAAGATAAATCTCATCTTGGGCTAAGGCGGGACGGACGGCGATGGTAGACATAAGAGAAGAGGGACTGGCCGAGGCCGCCAGTCCCTGTGAATACGAGGTCAACCTAGCTGCGGGACGGAAAAATCCCCTGTAACGCGATAATAAAATTCATGACCAGGAAAGGCATCATGTTGTTATGGGGCTGGCTGCTCCCAGCGGGTACAAGCGTGCCCATCGCTACAAGCGGGGATGTCGCCGTTGAGTAGAGTTGCGTTTGCGCCGAAAGGCAATATGCGGCGTTTGCGGGGCCACCGCTGTTCGGTCCATCGTCGGTATTTCCAGAAAAAGTGTGCTTGTGGGTGGGTAACTCATTCGTGATCAAAGTCACGGAACTTGCACCGCTTTGCTCTCCAATGGTACGAGACGTAAGACCCGGCCCAGACCCTTGGCCAATAGCGACGTTTCCTTGCAAATTCGGCAAGGCGAAGGTGCTCTTTCCATCCCCACCGTAAAAAGTGCCCAAGAGCGAAAATAGGGCTGTATTTTGCGAAATGGCCAATAACTGCCCGTTACATTCCGCCCAGCCGTTGGCAGGAAAGTTAAATCCTACCGCCCGAACTTCTCCAACAAATTGATCAGCCACGTTTTTGATTCTCCTTGTCTTTAATTAGCAGCGCAGGTTTAATTACGGGATGGGAAAATTCCCTGCAGGGCGATAATCCAGTTCAGTACCAGATAGGGTTGTTCATTTTCATGAGGTTGACCGCCACCGACATTACTGACATCGGCTGGTAACATTGGCGTATTTCCGGCATTGCCGTAAACGGTTAAACCGCCCGTGGTGTTGGCTGGAAAGTGACCTGCCGGGTTGGTGCTATTTTGAGTAGCGTTAATGCCTTGCATCTGGTGATTGTGCGTCGCCATCTCGCCCATTGACAAGGTATGCGCAATTTCGCCACCTGCTTGGCCCTGAGTGAATCCGGCTCCAACGTGAACCGCCACCCGCCCTTGCAGGTTGGGCAACATGAAATTTGTTTGGCCATTACCGCCGTATGTCGTGCCTAGCAGTGAAAAAAGCGCCTGGTTTTGATTGATGGCCAATGTTTGGCCATTGCAGGAAGCCCAGCCCTTAGGGGCAAAAGAGAATGATACTAATCGTAATTCAGCAATATATGGTGTACCCATGAATGATCTCCTTAAGTAATGCCCAACTAATTTTGGCTCGGGAAAATGCCGAACAGCGAAATAACCCAGTTCATAACAAGAAACGGCTGCATGTTTTCGTGCGACTGGCTACCGCCGGCAGGAGTAATCATGTTGGCATTCATTGGAGTGCCGGCTGCCCCGGTCACATAAACTTGGGTGGCGTTGGCTGCCGGAGAATGATTCTGAACCAAATTGGATGTACCATTTCCCGTGGCGGCGATCGATTGATGCGAATGGATCGGTATTTGGTTGAGGTTCAATGTAACCATTTCTACCCCAGCTTTCTGACCCATGACAAAACCACTGCCTTGGTGCACGGGAACCCGGCCCTGAAGATCGGGCAGATTAAAAGTCTGTTGCCCATCTCCACCGTACGTGGTGCCAATCAAGTTAAAGAGCGTATCGAATTCACTTATAGCTAAAGGTTGCCCTGCGGCAAGCATCCACCCCGTGGGTGCAAAACTAAATC
Organism: Acidobacteriota bacterium; assembly: GCA_025352795.1. Classification (GTDB taxonomy): domain Bacteria; phylum Acidobacteriota; class Terriglobia; order Bryobacterales; family Bryobacteraceae; genus JANXSF01. The sequence goes on along the minus strand of JANXSF010000107.1, from coordinate 7,240 downwards.
CAACTAATCTTAGTTCTCCAACGTAAGGTTGACTCACAAATCGCCTCCATGTAGTCCGTCGGGTTGGAGAGTACTATTCCGTACTTAAACCCGGGCTGGATAAAGTTACCATTGTTCGGAATCCGTTGCAAGACTTTTCTTGAGCCAATTAATAGGCTTAGGGTCAAATACGAGGCGCCTTAGGCGAGACTTGAGGACATCATCTATTTGCCCTCCCAACAAAAATCGAGTTAAAGTACCTAAGTACTCATGCTGAAACATGGCTTCGACATGCATCGAATTTACATCTCCGGCCCTGGCGATCTAAACGCCGAGAAACAGGCGTGCCGTGAGGCAATCAGTAATGTTAACGAAAATTCCGCAATGCCTGCGAAAGTTCTACTGGTTTCGGTGGGTCTTCCTCAGGAGGAAGCCGTTAACGAATTCCGATCCGCTGTGTCGGACAATATCCGGCAATGTTCTTTTTATATTCAGATCTTTGAGGACGATTGGGGGCCTCGAGAATTGTGCCGCAAGCTCTTTGATCTGGCCTGCGACGCCCGTCACGACGATGGGTTGCCGATGCGGGAAGTCCTTATTTGCCTTAAAGATGCTCCGAGAGAGACCGATCCTCAAATCCTCGCCTTCCGGAAGGAATTACAAGAGTTACCCGATGTTACCGTTTTCCCGTTTACCCATACTGAGCAGGTGAAAGCGAAGGTTATCGAAGTTGCTTCCGGCTGGGTGAGCACCCTTCTTTCCAAGAACCCCCAATCCGCCCAAATTTGATTTCAACGCCCTCAAATGGGGGCAGTCGCGCGACTTTTCCCCACCGCACTTGAGAAAATATTAATACCACGGTACTAATAGCGTAATTGTTTTACATTTATCTGCATTCCGGGCAGCTAAGGTATTTGCCTTAGACAAAAAATAAGGTAGTATCTATTTTGATCGTATTTGGTACTCAGTACTCTCAGCACTTCTGTACTTAGTAGCCAAATCGTCACAATTTAAGGCTTTACCCCCAGGAGCAGAGTATGCGTCAGCCACTACAAAATCTTCATAAATTACTCTCCCTTATACCAGTTGTTGCGATTTTACTTACAGGCTCGATGGATGTAGCCGAAGGCGCTTGTAGCACCGTCGCTAGTACCGTCACTTGCACGGGGGGCGCTACCTCCTCGGTGGTTATCAATGGCGGCCAAGGTTCGCCCGTGGCGGGTAGTCCCTTTCCCTCTACTTTGGTGGTTTCCGGTGCGCCCGTTGGCTCCACCATTTCAAGCGTGAAGCTGCGGCTCAACGGCTACACGGCGAAGGATTCCAGCAATACGGCCACAGGTGGCTGTAACCCCGCAGCCGCATCCCCCCCAGGCAATTGCAATAGCTCGGCCGATGTTGGAATTCTTCTCGCCGCACCATCCGGGGCCAACCTTGAAGTGATGCGCGGCATCGGAGCTGGAGGTTCAGCCTCAAGCCAGATTAATATCCAGGTAACTCTGCAAGATGGCGCTACTGCTATGCCTGATCATAGTGCTCTTTCAGGTTGGACAGGTAATGGCGTAAGCCAAACCTGGGCTCCTACCGCCTACAGTGGCGTTGATCGCAGCGGCGTGGCAAACATCAATTTTGGAAGCATCGGCGGCCCGACTATTCAAGGTGTTCCAGCACCCCTGGGGACCGCGACTTTTGCTTCGATCTTTACGGGTTTGGCAGTTAACGGAACTTGGAACTTGTACCTTGCCGATGATGCCGGGGTCCCCGCCGGGGGCTTCCGCAGTGCCAACGTCAACTTCACTTCCTGGGACCTGATCATTACCTTCTCAGCCGCCAGCAATCCCAGCACCACTACCTTAACTCCGAGCCCCTCTACCGCTTACACGGCGGCACCAGGTAATTCCGTCACCCTAACCGCAAGCGTCACCGCAGGTGCAACCGGCTCGGTCACTTTCAAGGACGGCCTCGCCAACCTCACCTGCTCGGGAGGCAACCCGGCTGCACTCTCCGGTAACACGGCCACTTGCGTTACCACCTTCTCCACCGAAGGAATCCACGTCCTTTCCGCAAATTACGGAGGCGACTCAACTTTCGTTGCCAGCTCCGGGTCGGCCAACGTGTTCATCCAAAAGCACGCCACTAATACAGGAACTACCTACTGCAACACCGGCCCCATTACCAACAATGGCCAGTCGAATAACATCTTCACTGCAACCTCGCCCTACCCGTCTGTAATCTTTGTCGGAGACGGTACAAATACCGACATCCCGAATTCGGTGAATACGGTCTCACTGCAATTGAAAGGTTTCTCCTCTCAAAATTCAGCTCAGACACGCATGCTGCTGGTGGCGCCGGACGGAACCCATGCGTTCGACTTCTGGTCCAACGCGGGAAGCGGTGCTTCTTCGGGCGATTACACACTGGTGGACGGTTCGCCGCAACTTCCTTCGAACGCGGCAATTACACCTGGCACGTATGGTCCAACAGCTTTTGGCCCCACCGATTTGTTCACTCCCGGGCCACCCACCCCAGCGCCTCAGGTGCCGGGAAGCTTCTTCTACGCTCCTCCAGTGGGCTCAAAAACCTTCCAACAGGCTTTTGTCGGGGCACCGGCTCACGGGGCTTGGAGCCTTTTCCTGTATAACGGTTTCGGCGTTGGTTCCAACACGTCTGCGGCCACCGGCTGGTGCCTCACCATTTCCCCCGCAACCGGCGCGCCCACCACGGTAACTCTCAGCTCGAATCCCACCCCATTCGCCGCTCAAGGAGCCTCGGTTACATTTACTGCTAACGTCACCAGCACCTCAACGGTCACGACGGGAACAGTTACCTTCACCGAAAACGGAGCGCCCCTGATTGGTGCGCCCGGCGGTGGCGTAGCGACGGTAGTTAACGGCGTAGCAACAATCGTTACCAGCAGCTTGCCCGAAGGCGACCACATCATTACCGGAACCTACCACCACCCTTCTGGAACCTTCAACGACAATTTCGGCACCGTGTCTCTGCGGGTAGATAAATCCACCTCGACTCCTACCTTGACTGGCAGCACTTGGTCTTACTGCAACACGGGCGCGATCACAATTCCCGCCGGCACTGTGGCAGCCAATGACATTGGCCCCGCCAGCCCGAATCCATCGAACATTTTTGTCAGCGCCCTGCCTGGCACGGTGGCTAGCATGACCATGACGCTGAAAGGCTTCCACATGAGTTCGCCGGTGAACCTGGAATCGCTGCTGGTTGGTCCCAACGGAGTCTCGGCTCCAACAACGGCCCAGACGCTGGATTTCTTCTCTCTCACCGGAGGCGTTAACGTTTTCGGTCCACAGGACACCACATTTTCCGACGTCGGGTCGGTAGTGCCTGCGAATTCAGCGCCAACCACATCAAGCGCTCCAACCAGCCGCGGAGCAACCTCCTACACTGCCAGCCCGTTCTTCACGCTTCCTGGTACGGTGCAGCACGCCACCACCGCCGGAGCCTTCACCTTTAACACCGGCGCGGCTCCGAACCCCGCAGTTTACAAGAACACCGTCCCCAACGGCACATGGAGCATGTACTTCAACCAACTGATTCACGATACCGGCAGCGGCGTCAACAACGGCTGGTGCCTGAACTTCACCCAAAACCCGGTCACGGTTAATGTCGTCAAGGGCATGGTCGGCAACGTAAACGGCAACTTTAAGCAAGGCCAACAGGGCGCCCAGCTTACGATCAATGTGCATAATAACGGTGATTTTGCAGGAAATGGCTCTACCGGCGACCCGGATGGATTGCACCCACTTACAATTGTCGACACGTTGAATGCCAACCTGACCCCAGGTACATTGCCAACAGGAACGCCCTGGAACTGCACGGCGGTTGGCCAGGTTGTCACTTGCAAGAGCAGTAACACAGTGGCTGCGAACGGAAATTATCCGCAGTTGGTGATTCCGGTCAACGTTGCAAATAATGCGCCTGTCAGCGTAACCAACAGTGTTTCAGCAAGCGGCGGGGGCATTACCGCAACCAGTTCCAACACCCTTACGGTAGGTATCGATCCGGCGCCAGTGTTGTCCATCGCCAAGTCACATAGTGGCAGCTTTACGCAAGCCTCAACAGGCCAGTGGAGCTTGGTGGTGACTAATAGCGCCGCCAATGCGAATGGCACGACCACCGGTACAACCACCATTACCGACACACTGCCTGCCGGCTACACCCTTGCTTCTTCCAACGGCAATGGCTGGAGCTGTTCAGGAACGACTACGATTACCTGCACCAGCACGCAAGTTGTGGCGGGCGCGGGCGGCGTGTTTAATACTTTGATCCTTACGGTTAATGTTCCGGCGAACTCCCCGGCTAGCGTAAACAATTCCGCCTCGGTGTTCGGCGGAGGCGATCTGGTTCATACAACCCTTGGAACGGCTGCCACCAGTAACACGGATACGGTAACCGTCATCCAACTTTCCGACCTCACCATCAGCAAGGGGCACGTGGGCTCTAACTTCACGCAGGGCCAGAACGTCGCGCAGTACACCTTAGTCGTATTGAACGGAGGAACGGGCGCAACCACCGGTACGCTCACGGTGACAGATACGTTGCCTGCCGGATTGACCTTTGTTAGCGGCACGGGCCCGGGGTGGACTTGTAGCGCGGTTGCTCAACTGGTCACTTGTACAAACCCCGCAACGCCAATTGCCGCTAGCGGTAGTTCCACTATCCTCTTGAACGTGAGTGTATCGGTGAGCGCCGCCGCCAGCTTGCAGAACACAGCATCTGTTTCCTGCACCTGCACGGAGACCAATACCGGCAACAATACTTCCAATACGGACACGGTAAGCGTTACGCAACTCCCGGACCTCACGATTGCCAAAGCTCACGTGGGGGCGAACTTCACGCAAGGTCAGAACGGAGCGCAGTACACCTTAACCGTATCGAACGGCGGTTCGGCTGCAACCACAGGTACGATGACCGTGACCGACACGCTGCCTGCAGGCTTGACCTTTGTCAGCGGAACGGGTACTGGATGGAGTTGCAGTGCGGCTGCCCAGGTAGTCACCTGCACCAATGCGGGAACGCCAATCGCCGTCAGCGGAAATTCGGTTATCACGCTGAACGTTAATGTGGCGGCGAACGCGGCGGCAAGTTTACAGAACACGGCCACGGTAGCCTGCACTTGCACTGAGAGCAACACCGGCAACAACACATCCAATACGGATACGGTTACCGTGGCTGTGCAAGCTTTCCCGGCATGGACGATCACTAAGTCGCACTCCGGCAACTTCTCCCAAGGGCAGAACGGGGCAACTTACACGATCAGTGTAAGTAACACTGGCACTGGTCCCGTGAACGGTTCGACGATTACCGTCACCGATACGATTCCCGGCGGCCTCACACTGGTTTCGATCACCGGAACGGGCTGGACCTGCGTGGTTAACTCCTGCACTCGTAACGATGTGTTGACTAACTACCCGGCTCTCATGGTGACGGTGAATGTTGACTCCGCCGCCGCCAGCGTCACCAACGCCGCATCCGTCAGCGGCGGTGGAGCAGCTACGCAAAACGTGAACGATCTGACCACGATCAACCCTATCGTGGACGTGACCCCACAAGTCAGCCTGGTCCTGAGCGGCCTGGGACGCAACCGCGCCACTGGCCTATGGAGTGAAACGCTGACCATCACCAACACCTCGGCGTCAACGATTAATGCGCCGTTGCAAGCGGTGTTGAGCGGTCTTAGCGTGAACGCCACTTTGAACAATGGCAATGGCTTCCGCAACGGCAGTGCGAACCCTTACCTCACAGTAACGCTGCCGGGCGGTACGCTCGCGCCGGGAGCCAACGTGGCTGTTACGCTGACCTTTGCTAACCCGACCAACGGCTTTATCAACTTTACGCCGTTGGCCTTCACGGGGACTTTCTGACCTCCGGTTTCAATTTAGGGGGAAGTCGGAAAAGACCGGTCGCTTACGCTCGCGGCTCAGTAGTTTCAAAACGGTACCGAGCCGCGACGGCAACGGAGTGGAGTTCCACCCCCGCGCTGATAGTCGAACCGGTAGTTGTTATTAGAACGAGTTGTTGATAGAACGAATAGATAAGATCAAGAACTAGTAGTGTTGTTACAGTTCGGAGGATTCGAAGATGAAAGTTAGTTTCTGCCCAGAACGGGTAATTATTGGAGCTTGCTTACTAGCAAGTTTCGCTCAGGCCGGCGTGCAATATCAGGTAACCGTCAACACGGCATCGGTGGTGACGACAACGGGTTTCTTGGATTTTCAGTTTAATCCAGGCAACGCAAGTTCACAATCGGCGACTGCTGTGCTCAGTAACTTTTCAGGAGGCACAATCAACGGGGCTCCGTCCACTACGGGCAACGTATCGGGAACGCTCCCCACAACCGTGACCATGATCAATAGCACGCCCTTTCAGGAATTGTTCCAAAGCTTCACTTTCGGTCCCTCATTCACATTCCTGTTGAGTTTGAGTGGCCCGGCGCTAGACACGCCTAACGGTACGTCAACCGCCGGCACGACGTTCGGGTTGGGCTTGTATGATTCCGGCCAGAATCCGATTCTGACTAGCCAAGGAGCTGGAACGGGCTTTGCCGGTCAAGTGCAGATCAATCTGAATGGCTCAACGACCCCGACCGGTTTTCTGCAATCTACAGGCGCCCCATCCGTGGTGACCTTCGTGCAGGTCGTAGTGCCTGAGCCGGGCGCGATGGGTTTGGTAGGATTGGGCCTTGCAGCGCTCTTGTTAGTTAAGCGCCGGGTGTAGTTCAAAGAAATACAGTTCATCTGTTGTGGTTACAGGGGCAACAGCCTGCAACCACAACAGCTCACTTCAAAACATAGCTCCCAATTCTACTTATTTTTCATGCGAAGTTAACCCCAAGGCAATGGGAGATGTTGTACCAACGATATGGTACTCACGAACATGATCTATACTCGCCATTTTACCCGCGCTCCTCCGCCACTTTTCCTCATGTCTCTGGCCGCGCAAGCTGGCTTTGGCCAATGCGTCTCTCTGACAACTTTGGGTTCCGCCTACACACGAACTATTTTGGAGCCTGCTTCACCAACAACACGGGCTCGGTGATCGGCTCTTTGACCGTCGCTTACACCGGCGAACAATGGCGGCTGGGCACTGCTGCGGATTCCGGGCTTCCGCGATATTTCATTCCGAGCTGAAAACGATATTTTTTGATTGATCAATCCACTATGACGCTTTGGCGAATTGTACCTCTCAAATCATTGAAACGAAATGATGTTGAGCTTAGTGCGGTTGGCTC
>JANXSF010000088.1 GCA_025352795.1 Acidobacteriota bacterium | reverse complement strand
AGTTTGTGTGGGCAACGCACCAGGCCGGTTCCGGATAATTCATCCCTTTCATCCACTGCGCGGCACTGAATACGAACTGGTAACGCGGAAACTCACCTGGGGTGAGGATCGAGTCTTCTATTACGACCAAGCCGGCGCGCTGTTTGATCGTCGTCGCCAAGCAGCGGCAGTCTTAATCCGCGACCCGCAAGCGACTTTCGCAATGCCGCCCCATTATCTCCGCCAGGACCTTGGGCCAAGTTCACGCGATTTGCGGCCACTTTCAAGTCCATGGTGTTGCTGATGTCAACCACGCGGTTCACCACTTGTGGTCCACGGGAGAAATAATATTTTTCCTGAACCGAATGGGGCACCAGGCCCGCTGCAAAGTGCTCCGGATAATCTTTTGATCCACCGGCCATCCAGCAAGCTGCTTCCACTGTTTGGGCGGTTACGTAATGGTCAGGATTCTCTTCGTAATGGGCCACTGGGTCGTAGCAAATCACGGTGTCCGCTTTCAGCAGGCGGAGGAGGAAGATGAGGCGGGCTCTTATTTCAAGGCGGGATTCTTTGTCCATTTGATGGTTGGCATAGTTCAGGTTGAACACCTTTTTTAATCCCAACACACGGGCTACTGCGTCGTTGTCTTTTTCATTTGCCAACACGGTATCGCCAACCGTGCCCGGTCCAGCCATGTCGTCATTGGTCATGCGAATCAGGTAGCCGGTATAGCCTTCGTGGATCAGCTTGGCAACGGTACCGGCGGCGAATATTGGAATGTCATCGGAGTGAGGTTGGATTGCGATCAATATTTTCCCGGCATGCGGTGTGCCTGCAAGGGGTCGCTCAATCTTCACTTCGGCAGTCATCGCCGTGCCGTCGGTTACCACTTGCGCGGTTAACCGTCTAACCGTTGCACCCACCGCGAGTGCCGTGAGAAAGGATCGTCTGAACATGGATTTCATCCTAACCAACTTTACTTAATCTGGTTTTGGTCGAGGCAGCACAAATCGAATTCGCGCCGCCTTTGTTCCCGGTTGCACGGCCAAGGGCTTGCAGACCAATTGCACCGCGTCGGCTGGCGAAATGATACGAGTGACGTTTTTATCCGCGTCGATTCCTGTCAGTACCAGCACTCTGGGGGCAGCGGAGAAGATTTCCAATACGCGCAGAGTTTCAAATCCGCAGGTACACACCACCACCAATTCCTGCTCCTCTTTCAAAGCGTTTTGCATAGCCTGCACTTGCCCAATCAGGATCGCCGCCAAGTTGCCGCCTGCTTCGTCAGCCGTGTTCCCCAGGTTGCCGATGGCTTCCGCTCTGGCTGCGGCGTCGGCTGGACGCAACCCACCCATCACGTCCTTCATCTGGTTGCCGAGGGCCTCTTTGGCCAGTTGTTTGGTGAATTCTCCTAAACTCATAGATTGAGACTACCGCGATCAGTGCGAAAATTGTAGAACTATCTATGGCTGACATTTCCCGTTATGAATTAGTGGTGATCGGTTCCGGTCCTGCTGGAGAAAAAGCTGCAACCACTGCGGCCTCTTTAGGGCATCGCGTGGCGTTGATCGAAAAGGATGCCTATGTTGGCGGGGCTTCCACCAATACGGGCACACTGCCCAGTAAGACGTTTCGGGAAACCTCGGTGGCTTTGTCCGGCTGGAAAACCCGCAATTTGTATGGTGTCGAAGTGGACCTTTCCTTACATCGCAAGGCTACCATTCAGGAATTCTTGTATCACGAAGAAGCGGTAAAGTCGGAAGAGCGTAGCCGTGTTCGCCAGGTTTTGGAGCATTGGAAGGTGGACTGTATTCAAGGCTTGGCGAGTTTTGCTGATCCTCACACATTGAACGTGACCACCAGTACAGGAGTCATTCAGGTTGCCGGTGATTTTATCCTACTGGCCACGGGATCATCGCCTGTTCACCCGGCTATGTTTCCTTTTGAGAGTTCGCTGATTCATGACTCGGATGAAATTCTGGGCATTCAATGTTTGCCCGAAACAATGGCCGTGGTTGGCGCAGGTGTGATTGGAAGCGAATATGCCTGCACGTTTGCGGCGCTGGGAGTGGAGACCCACCTTATTGACGGACGCGATACGTTGATGTCGTTTCTGGATAAAGAAATTTCGACGGGTCTTACTTTGGAATTGGAACGGTTAGGGATCAAGTTCCATCGGCCAGTGAAAGTTACCGGCTGTACAATTCAAGAAAACGGGAGAGTGAAACTTATCTGCGACCCAGGACCGGATCTGGAAGTGGATCAAGTGCTGGTGGCTGCTGGCCGATGCTCCAATGTGGAAAAGTTAAATTTAGCCGTTGCCGGTGTCACGCCTGGCGCTCGTGGATTGATTACGGTGGATGCCACTTATCGCACAGCGGTTCCTCATATTTATGCGGCCGGGGATATTATCGGCTTCCCAGCGCTTGCCGCCACCAGTGCCGAGCAAGGACGCATTGCCGTCCATCATGCTTTCGGCCAATCGTGCGAACTGAAGTTGGCATCGGTGCTGCCCACAGGCATCTACACAATTCCTGAAGTCAGCATGATCGGCGAAACAGAAGAAGCGTTGAAAGGTAAGAATATTCCTTTTGTCACTGGCCATGGTTATTATCAACAAACGGTGCGCGGGCAGATCATTGGCGACCGGACTGGATTCCTGAAGTTGATCTTCACCGACGATGCAGAGATGAAATTGTTAGGGGCACATTGTATGGGAGAAATCGCCAGCGAAGTGATCCACATCGGATTGCTGGCGATGGTAACTGGCGCGGGTCGCGAGTTGTTTGAAGCGTCTTGCTTCAACTACCCGACATTGGGCGATTTGTACAAGCTGGCCACATTTGACGCGGTTAACAAACGACAGAAAAGTTGACGAACCACATGCCTAAAAGGTAAAGTAAAAGAGTCAGTTCTTGCAGTAAGCCCACATGCGTCCCTATCGTCCAGTGGCCTAGGACATCGCCCTTTCACGGCGGTAACGAGGGTTCGACTCCCTCTGGGGACGCCACTAATCTTTTTAATTTGTTAAGCCATTACGGATTCCAAACCGTACTATGTCGCCAGTGCTGTGGAGATTCAACTTCTCCATCAAACTGCCCCGATGCGACTCCACGGTATACACGCTCAAGTTCAGCGCATTGGCGATGTCCTTATTTGTTTGCCCTTCGGCAATCATCGTCAGCACTTCGCGCTCTCTGCTGGTCAGCAGATCAACGGGATTGGAAACGAACCTGCGATAGTCAACCAGAATGGCATCGGAAATGGCCGGGCTTAGAAACGCTTCTCCACGATTGACTGAGCGGATGGCCCGCAGCAAATCGTCGTCTTCTGAATCTTTCACCAGATAGCCACGCGCACCGGCACGAAGAATTTCCCGGACATACACGGAATCCTTGTGCATACTCAGGGCGATCACTTTGGTTTGGGGCAGCGTGTCGCAAATTTGACGGGTGCCTTCAATGCCATTGAGTTCGGGCATGGAAATATCCATCACCACGATTTCGGGCTTCAACTTTTGCGCCTGCTCAATTGCTTCACGACCGGTCTTGGCTTCGCCAACCACTTCCATATCGGTCTGAGAATCAATCAACATCTTCACGCCTTTGCGGAGAATGGCGTGATCATCAGCCAACAAAACTCGAATTTTCTTGTTCTGCATTTCGTTCCACCTGCTGCAGCGGGGCTTCTACATGAATCCGCAAACCACCCTCATCACGATTCTCTACGATCAGGTCACCGCCCAGTTGCCTGGCTCTGGCGCGCATTCCAACCATTCCCAAACTAGGAGCCTTATGTTCTGGAGTCGACTTCAACCCGTGGCCATTGTCGCAGATCGTAAGCTGCACAACATCGTCCTTTACGGAAAGTTCCACTGAAGCGGATGTGGCACCGGAGTGCCGGGCTATGTTTGTGAGTGCTTCTTGCGCAATGCGGAAGAAGTGAGTTTCCACCGCTTCCACCAACCTACTTTTTGATGTGCAGGAATATTCCACGGGAATTTGGGTGCGCTGCGTAAACCGTTCGCAAAGCCAACGAAGCCCTGAATCCAAACCGAAGTCATCCAGAATCACCGGACGCAAGGCTTGGGACAACTTCCGGACATCCTGCAGCACTTCATCCACAATACTAATGGATTCCTGCCGGATTCCGCCGAACCCAGCATCGGGCACAAGGCTCAACATGCGACGCAAACCGCTCAGAGACTGCCCTAATTCATCGTGCATTTCATGTGAAAAGCGTCGAGCCATTTTCTCATGACCATCAATCATGTGCCAGGAAACGTGGGCCAATTCCGCAGCCTGCCATTCCAGCTTGCCAAAGGCGCGGTGCAGTATCCATACAGTCATCGTCGCCGTGCCTGCGGCTAAAAGGAAACAAAGCCCCAGCACCCAAGCCAACTGGTCAATCAGCAACTGCGTTTCCTTGACGATTTTCGCTTCCAGCGACGCAGCCCGATCATTTTGCGGAACCTGTTCCCGGATTAGTGCCTGGGCGGCGTCCTGGATTCGATCAGAACCGGAGTAGCCCAAGTATCCTGCCAACAACACCAAGCCCACCAACAGACCAAAGCCGACCAATGAGATATAGAATACACGGCGACGAGAGATAGGCGGGTCAACCACCAAGTCGAGCGGTGAATTTGCGGTAATTGGCTGATCCATGGAACTCTTAAATGCCACTACAATCATAATCGCGGTAGAAAGGAAAGTGGAGCATCCCCTAGTGGGGCTAGGAAATCCAGCGGCAATCGGGGGCGGTGGGCAGTTGTTGTTTGCTTCCATCACAATTGGTATCCCTTCCATAGGGGATAAAATCATCCTGTGAATGGGGGAGGCGGACCTCCCTTGCACCTGGAAAAATACCACTTCCATGTGAGGGTTCTTCTTCATGAAATCACCGATGATGGAGGCTGTGATAACGAGGACCATTGTCGCTGGGCTAATGATTGGAGTCTTCCTCCAGGCTCAAACCCCGGTTGAAACTACTGCAATTACGCTGGATCAGGCAATTCAAGAAGCCATCAGCAAGAACTTGGATTTGATTGCGCAACGTCTGAATGTAGGCGTGGCGGAGGCGCGTGAGATCACGGCTGCGCTGCGCCCCAATCCTGTTTTGACAGTAGCCGGTCAGACCTTGAATTTGCTGGGTTCAACTTACTCTCCTGACACGCCTTTGGGGCCCAACCAACTCAATATCCATACTGAATTTCCTATGGAGCGCGGCCATAAGCGGGTAGAACGGATTGCGCTGGCAAAGGAACAAAAGTCATTGGCTGAACTGGGTGTAAGGGAAGCCATCCGACAGGTGATTTTTGGCGTTCAAACCGCGTTTGTGGATATTCAACAAGCGAAGAATAATTTATCATTGGCGCAGGAAAACTTGCGCAGTCTGGACGGCGTGGTGGTGATTAACGAAGCGCGTCTGCGCAGTGGAGATCTTTCCCAACTAGAACTAGACCGTTCACGGGTGGCTGCTTTTCAATATCGTGCGTCGGTACAACAAGCGCAACTACAACTGGATCAGGCGAAGACCCGCTTGCAGCTTTTAATGGGACGTCGCATTCGAACCACTGGTTTCGATGTGGTGGGCGACCTGCGTCGCGATACGATTTCCGATACCGAAGCGGACATCGCGCAACGTGCTCTGCTGGGGAGGCCGGATTATTTGGCGGGTCAACAATCGCAAGTGCGGTCGCAGGCAGATTTAAGATTACAGTTGGCAAACGGCAAAGTGGATTATAGTGTTGGGGCTGAATTCACACGACAATCCGCTTGGGGTATTTCAGGCAATTCCATAGGTTTGTATTTCAGCATGCCGCTTGCCGTGTTCAACAAAAATCAAGGTGAAATTATGCGAGCTCGCCGTGAGATCAACCTGGCAGGGGCGCAAAAAGATGCGCTGGCGGCAAGCATCACTACGGAAGTGGAACAAGCCTATCGTCAATATTCTGTGTCGCGTCAACTGCTGGCCACCGTTGAGACCGATATAATTACTAGAGCCAAGAGTGTCCGTGACATAACCGAATACTCCTATCGACGGGGGGAAGCGAGCCTAGTTGAATTCCTGGACGCGCAACGAGCTTTCAATGATACGTCGCAGACCTTCAACGATGCGCGGGCCAGCTTTGCTCGCAGCCTATACCTGATGGATACTGTTTCCGGAGCAACCGTAAGTGGCAATTGATTTGAGGAGAATTGGAATTGATTAAACAAACCTTTATCGGTGCCCTGGTATGTTCCGTAGCGGTCTTGTGTTCCATGGGATGCGGGAAACCGAAAGAGGCGTCGGCCGATGCAAACCCGGCGGCGTCAGCGGTGAAAATGGCTCCGCCTGGAGTTGTGGTGATGGGACCGGATGCACCCGAACTGAAAGAAATGACCATTGAGGCTGTCCGCACAGCACCGATGCCTGCTCAAGAAGTTACTGCTACTGCTCGAATTGAAGCCAATCCCAATCGCGTTGGACACGCTATGGCCCCCGCGCCGGGTCGTATTGTAAGGCTGTTGGTGCAACTTGGGGATTCCGTCAAGCAGGGCCAACCTCTGCTGACCATTGAAAGTGCCACGGTAGCGGAAGCAGAGGGTGCGTATGTGCAAGCCGGATCTGCCGTACGCCAAGCTGAACTGGCTATTGCCAAAGCTGAATCGGATTTGGCCCGATTAACCGATTTATTTGAACATCAAGCCGTTGCTCAAAAGGAATTGATTGCGGTGCGGTCAACCCTGGCAATCACTAAGGCTTCCTTGGAACAGGCGCAAACAGGACGCGACCAAGCTCGCCGCCGATTGGAATTACTGGGATTGAAGACCGACGTTTACCAGCAGTTGATTGTAGTTACTGCCCCCATTGCCGGCAAAGTTATGGAAGTAAGTGTGGTGGAAGGGGAATTCCGGAATGAGATCAATGCCCCTTTGGTGACCATCAATGATTTGAGCCGTGTTTGGGCATCTTCAGAAGTGCCAGAAAGCGAAATTCGCAATTGCAAAGTGGGCGGCATTGTTGACCTGGAATTGATTGCCTATCCCAACGAAGTGTTCCACGCACGAGTTACTCGTATTGCTGATGTGGTGAACAAAGAAACTCGCACTATCAAAGTAAGCGCGGAACTTGAGAACCTTGGCGGGCGGTTGCGTCCGGAAATGTTTGGTAAGTTGCGCTATGCCGACGGCACATTCTCTGCGTTGTGGGTACCCGATGCAGCAGTAGTCAGGAATCAAGGAAAAGACTTCGTTTTTGTTGAGCAAAAACGGGGCCAATTTCTGTTGGCACCGGTGGAGTTAGGCAAGCCGCATGAAGGTGGATTTCCAGTTTCCAACGGTCTAAAAGTGGGGGATCGGGTAGTTACTCGCGGTGCCATCTACTTGAAAGCTGCTTTATAAAATGCTTCGTAAAATAATCTTCTTCTCCGTTCATCAACCTCTGTTCGTGTTTATGCTTTTGAGCATTTTCATTGCGGCTGGAGTCTACTCTTTTCGCACGTTACCTATTGAAGCGTTTCCTGATGTTACAGACATTCAAGTTACTGTAGTTACTCTTTTTCCGGGCCACGCTGCGGAAGAAGTAGAAAAGCAAGTTACTATTCCACTGGAAATTGTGTTGAGTGGGTTGCCGCATTCTGTACGCGTCTTTTCCCATACCCAATTCGGACTATCGTCCACTTACATTACTTTTGACGACGAAGTGGACAACTATTTCGCTCGCCAACAGGTGTTGGAACGCTTGCAGTCAGTTGAGTTACCAGACGGAATACGACCCGAACTTGCCCCCCTTTCCAGCCCGATTGGCGAGATCTTCCGTGTGTACCTCAAGTCAGACAAGTACGATGCCATGGAACTGCGCAGCATTGAAGATTGGGTTGTGGAACGCAATCTGAAACTGGTTCCCGGCGTAGCCGATGTAGTAAGCCGTGGCGGGTATATCAAGCAGTATCAGGTAATCCCCAACCAGACCAAAATGAAGTCTTACAAAGTCACCTTGCAGCAAGTTTTCCAAGCTCTTCAACGAGGAAACATGAACGCTGGCGGTGGCTATATAGAACAAGGTGAACAGCAATTTATTATTCGAGGCGTGGGGTTGCTGGGCTCACCTGAAGATATCAAGAATGTGGTGATTGCGGAACATCAAGGTGTTCCCGTTCTGTTGGGCGACATTGCCGAAGTAAATACGGGCTTCCAACAACGTCAGGGTATGGTTGGAATGAATGCGACAGACGACATTGTAAATGGCACGATTCTGATGCGCAAGGGCGAAAATCCGTCGCTGGTACTGGAAGGCGTCAAGGCCAAGATTGAGGAATTAAACCGGAGCATTCTGCCCAAGGGAGTGCAACTGGTTCCTTACTACGACCGCGCCTGGTTAATAGACAATACTTTGAAAACGGTGTTTAAGAATCTTGGCGAAGGTGCGTTATTGGTTTGCCTTGTGTTGTTTCTGTTTCTTGGCCGTATTCGACCCGCAGCCATTGTGGCAATCATCATTCCTTTGGCGCTGCTAGCGACTTTCATCGGGCTTAAATTCAAGGGAATTCCCGCCAATCTGCTGTCATTGGGGGCCATGGATTTCGGCATCATTGTGGATGGTGCGGTGATCGTTGTGGAGAACATTTTCCGTCGCGTTTCGCATGAAAGGAATCAGGCAGGCTCATTCAAAGAGCTGGTCGCGGAAGCTGCCTCGCAAGTGGCCCGCCCCACGTTCTTTTCCATGCTGATTATCATCACCGCGCATTTTCCGATTTTCACCTTACAGCGCCATGAAGGTCGGATTTTTGCGCCGATGGCTTACACGATCACGTCTGCATTGATCGGCTCTTTGTTATTTTCGCTAACGCTGGTGCCGGTACTTTGCATGTACTTCATGCGTCAGGGTGGCGGTGAAAAGGAAACATTTCTGGTCCGTTGGATACAGAAAGGATACAGGGTAATTTTGAAGAGCGCGTTGGCTCGGCCCAAAATGATTTTTGCCGCTTCGGCAGTTGCATTAATTGGAACGTTATTGCTGGTGCCGCGCTTAGGATCTGAATTCCTTCCCGAATTGAACGAGGGTAGCATTTGGATCAACTTCAATTTGCCACCAGGAATTGCCCCCACGGAAGTGAATCGTGCCGTGCACAAGGCCCGCACAACGTTACTGCAGATCCCGGAAGTATTCCGCGTTGTAAGTCAGGCTGGACGGCCCGATGATGGCACTGACCCCAAGCCCATCAACATGGTGGAAATGTTGGTTGATCTTAAGCCTGAGGCGGAATGGCGTCCTGGCGTGACCAAGGAAGAGCTGATCGACAAAATGGACAAGATGCTGGACGTGTTGCCAGGAATTCAGCCGTCGTTCTCACAACCAATTCGGGACAACGTATTGGAATCCATTTCACAGATTGACGGTCAGATTGTCATCAAACTATTTGGTGAAGATTCCAGCGTTCTGAAGCAACAGATTGAAGAAGTGCTGAAAGTGATTGCGCCTGTCCCAGGAGTTGCCCGTGCCTTTGTCGACCGCGCCGGTCGTGTCCCGCAACTGCTGATTGACATTGATCGTGCCCGGGCTGCGCGTTATGGTTTGAATGTCGGCGACGTGCAGGATGTGATTGAGACGGCATTGGGTGGTCGACCGGCGACACAAATTTGGGAAGGCGAAAAGCGCTTTGGCGTAGTGGTAAGGCTGAAGGAAAGCGAACGGAACGACATTAATGCGATCAAAAATTTGTTGCTGGATGCGCCGAATGGTTCACAGGTTCCGTTGAACCAAGTGGCGAAGATCGGAGTCCGCGATGGTGTTCTAAACATAAGTCGCGAAGGCGGCAGAAGCACTGCTGCTATCGGCGTGTTTATCAAGAACCGCGACATGGGTAGCCTGGTTCAGGAGATGCAGAAGGAAGTGCAGAAAAAGGTAAAGCTTCCCCCTGGGTACAGCATTACCTGGGGTGGAGAATTTGAAAATCAACAACGCGCTATGAGCCGTTTGTTGATGATCATCCCGATTAGCATTCTGCTGATATTCATTCTTCTGTTTGAGGCGTTCAAGACGGTTAAAAGTGCATCGCTCATTTTGATGAACGTGCCTTTCGCCCTGGTGGGCGGGATTTTGGCGCTGTATGGCACTGGGATTCACCTCAGCGTTTCGGCAGCGATTGGATTCATCGCACTGTTCGGACAAGCGGTGCTGAATGGCGTTGTAATGGTGAGCCATTTCAATGAACTTCAGGAAACCGGGACGGATCTTTACACGGCTGTTTTCGAAGGAGCACAGACACGGCTGCGAACAGTATTGATGACCTCTATGCTGGCTATGCTTGGTTTATTACCGATGGCGTTATCGCACGCAATTGGGTCGGAAGTGCAGCGTCCGTTGGCTGTGGTGATTATTGGCGGGCTGGTATCGGCCACGTTTTTGACTTTGATTGTGCTGCCGACTTTGTATTTGATGTTTAAGGCTGGGCCGGAATCGAAGACGTTGTGATGTTGGGTTCTAACTAGAGTTTATTGCACCGTTTGTCATCCCAAAGGGCAGCGGATTCTTTCTCATATCGAGTAGAGCTTGGTCCAATTCTTCGGGGGTGCACTTGAGTGTATCTCGTTTGATAAGCCTTGAAGTTTGGTTGGCCCTTCTTCAACTATCAAGTGTTGGTGATGTTTTCTTCTGTTGATTTGACCGGGAAAGGACTCCCCGTGATCCAGACGGTCTGCGACCAGCCGCACGGGTAGCGCTTAAGCGAATGCGGTTTCTTGTCTCTTGGTGCGGCCATATACGGTAACTCCAGGGAGGGCTGGAATGTCGGCCAACCAGCGTCCGTCCGTTTCGCGATCATATTCGATGGCTAACGAGAATCCTTTTAGAGATTTCGGCATGTCTCTATCATGCATTGAATTAGTTGCCTTAGCGCCGCTGCATCATTATTATCGGGTGCTATGCTGAGCTTAAGGATAGAGACGCTTAGAAACGACAGAACAGCAATTGCAGGCGGTTGATTTGGATGCCATTGTTACTGTCACCGCTCGAGCGCTTGATGCTTTAGGCGATCGGGAAAAAGCCCTCCGTTGGCTCCGAACACCGTTGCCATCCCTTAGTGACAGGACTCCACTTTCCATGCTGAATATATCCAGTGGAATTGTGGATGTTGTGGATGTGCTTGGCCGGATAGAACAAGGCGTTTGGTAGACGATCCAGGTGTACCGGATTGGAAATAACCGGTTTCTATGCCTTACGATATGAATACGCTAAGCAACTTTGGCAATGGACCAGTACAATTAAAGTGCTGAAACTTATGCAGACCACAGTGAATCTTCCAGACTCTCTTTACCATAGCAGTGAGGCATTAGCGGAATCGCGTGGAGCCACAGTGGAACAGTTCATTGTTGAAGCTGTCAAAAAAGAAGTACAAAGCACCCTGGTTTCACAGACTGCCGCCCAGTGAATTGATGGCGAGGTTGCATTACCCCTGATCCGCTCTAGGAAGCCGGGAACCCTCGATCTCTCAAAGTTCGATTTTGATGATCTACTTACCTGACGTCAACATCTGGATCGAACTGGCGGAATGGCATCCCCATCAGCACTACTTCGCCGCCACCGTAGCCCGTGTCGCACCAGTCGAAATCCCACCATCCACCAGCATCGTCTGACCCGTGTAATACTCACTCGCGTCCGACGCCATGAACACTACCGCGCCATCCAGATCCTGGGGCGCACCGGGACGTCTCATTGGAATGCGATCAATGATATATTCCAGCCATTCTTTGTTTTCGTAAAGCGCCGCATTTTGCGATGTTTTGAACCAGCCTGGGGCCAGACAGTTCACGGTGATGCCGTGCTTGCCCCAATCGTCGGCCAGGCTCATGGTCATCTGTTTCACGCCGCCACGGCTGGCGCAATAGGGGGTCAGGCCTGCGTATCCGAACACACTTGTTACTGATCCAATATTGATGATGCGACCGTATTTGCGGGGGATCATGGTTTCTCGCGCTACAGCCTGGGCCACAAAGAATTCACCACGCAGATTGGTTTCCAGAACCAGATTCCAATCGTCCCAGGTGAGATCCACTGCTGGCTTCCGCACGTTCAATCCGGCGTTGTTTACCAGAATGTCGATCTTGCCGTAATGCGCAACAGCGGCTTTGACAGCGTTCTGAATGCTGTCGTAATTACGGACGTCGAGTTCCACCGGAAAGGCCTTGCGACCAATGGCTTCTACTTCTGCTTTGAACGGATCGAGGTCGGCGATTTTACGACTGGTGATTACCAAGTCCGCACCGGCGCGGGCCAGGGCACGTCCCATATATTGGCCCAGGCCACGGCTGGTGCCGGTTACCAGAGCAACTTTACCTGTCAAATCGAAAATTTGGCTCACGGCTTCAGCACTACCTTCATCAGGGTTGGGTCTTCATGGTTGTATAACTTGTTGAACCAGGCTGCGCCCTCCGACAGCGGTGCAACGGCTGAAATCAACGGTGCTACTTTGATGATGCCGCGGGCCATCATGTCGATGCATTGCGGATATTCGCCGTTCGATGCGCACGATCCTTGCAATCGAATTTGACGGGTCACGACGTATTGCAGTGGGATTTCGATGTTCGGTTGCAGGTTGCCGATCAGCGTCACCGAACCGCCTTTGCGGACTGAGTAAATCGCCGTCTGAACGGGAACCGTGTAGCCAACGCATTCAAACGCAACATCAGCACCACGACCACCGGTGAGTGCGCGCACAGCATCGGGCACATTCACATTCTTCGAATTGATGCCATCAGTTGCGCCCATAGCAATGGCGGCGGCGATCTTGGAATCTTCCATGTCCACCGCGATGATGCGCGTGCAACCTGCGGCCTTGGCAGCCTGCAACGTCACCAGGCCGATCATGCCGGTTCCGATGATCACCGCAGTGTCACCGAGTTTGACTGGAGTGATGGCTACGGCGTGAACGCCAATGGACACGGCTTCAATCAATGCCGCTTGTTCAAAAGGAAAACTATCGGGCAGGCGATACATGATGCGGCGCGGGACCGAAACATATTCGGCGAACGCACCGTGACGCTTGAACTCCTTGGGTGCCACTCCCACCACTTCGCGATTGTCGCAAAGGTTCACATCGCCCTTGACGCAGAAATCACACTTGCCGCAATAGACAGTGGAATCAAACGTGACGCGATCGCCTACGTTGAGATCTTTCACGTTTGTGCCGAGTTCGGCTACTTCGCCGGAAGCTTCGTGACCCATGATGAGTGGCGGATTGCGACGGCCAGAGGAGCCGTCAAACCCATGGACATCGCTGCCACAGATGCCGCAGGCACGGACGCGCACCAGAACGTCGTCTGGGCCGATGGTGGGCATGGGGAAATCGACGAGCTCTAGTTTTTTGTATTCGGTTAGGAGGAGTGCGTTCATTGGACTTTTACGATTGTATCGAATTTCAAAAGGAATTTACCGGAGCATGGGCTGTCTTTCGCCTTGTACTTTGAGATACTTTTAGTCAGATGACCCCGAATATGAAGCACCTTGTCGCGCCCTTGATTCTGATTCTTGTGTCGGCTACAGCAACGTTAGCCGCCACGCCTATGACCAAGCTGCGCATTGAGGTGAAGAAAGCGACCACGCAAAAACCGGTGGAGCAGGCCAGCGTCACGGTTCGCTTTGTGGAAGGGCGATCCCCCATAAAGCTTGGGGCAAAGGTGCGGACATCCTATTACTTGAAGACTGGAATTGATGGCGTGGCTTCAATCCCCTCTATTCCGCAAGGAAAAATTTTGGTGCAGATTAGAGCCAATGGCTTTCAAACATTCGGAGAGGAATTTGAAGTTTCCGAAGAAGAGAAAACCATTGAAATCAAGCTGAAAGATCCACAGGCGCAGTATTCGGTGCACCAGTAAGGCTAATCAATAGCCGCGATGGCATCGATCTCAACACGAACGTCGCGCGGTAACCGAGCCACTTCCACCGTTGCGCGTGCCGGTAAACTTCCGCTGAAGTAGCGGCTATACACATCATTGATTTTTCCGAACTCGGACATGTCCTTGATGAACACGGTGGTCTTCAAAACCTTTTCCAAAGATGAGCCCGCTGCTTCAAGAACTGCTTTCAGATTTTCCAACACCCGCTCAGTCTGCGCTGAAACATCGCCCTCTATAATCTGACCGGTTGTTGGATCAAGCGGAATCTGGCCGCTGCAATAAACAACACCGTTATAGATGACAGCTTGCGAATACGGTCCAATTGCCTTGGGGGCGTTTTCCGTAGCTACGATTTTCTTGGTCATGGATTTCCTATTTTAGGGCATTTGCAGCGTGCCAACTATTTCGCGGATATTGCTGATCTTTTGGGCGGCCAGGAAATCGCCCAACTCATTGGCGATACGGAGCGGCGAACGGGGGTCCCAGAAAGTTGCCGTGCCCACTTCAACAGCGGTCGCCCCGGCTATCATGAATTCCGCCGCGTCTTCCCCAGTCCCGATGCCGCCGAGTCCTACCACTGGTATCTTCACCGCGCGCGCAACTTCGTAAACCATGCGCAGCGCAATGGGTTTTATGGCAGGTCCTGAAAGGCCTCCGAACCCGGCACCGATTCTGGGCTTCCGAGTTCTGGCGTCCACGGCAAGAGAGATGAATGTATTGACCAGACTGATGGCATCGGCACCACCTGCTTCAGCGGCTTTGGCGATGGCGGCGATGCTGGAAACGTTTGGGGACAGCTTGACCATTACTGGACGCCTGGCAATTTGCTTCACGCTGGCGACTAAGTTTTCCAGCATCGCGGTATCGCTGGAAAAGAAAATCCCACCATGTTTTGTATTGGGGCAGGACACGTTCAATTCGTAACCTGCTAAGCCCTCGGCGTCTTCTAAAACTTGAACGACCTCCAAATAGTCGGCCTGTTCATAGCCGAATACATTGGCGAATAGCGGGGTCTGGTAGTGGCGAAGGCTGGGCAGCTTGTCTCTCACAAACGCCCTCACACCGATGTTTTGCAGACCAATGGAGTTGATCATGCCGCCTTCGGCCTCCCAAATTCGAGGGGGTGGGTTGCCCGCTAGCGGCTCGCGGGAAAGTCCTTTGACGATGATGCCGCCCAGTTGGCTAAGGTCGACGATAGATTCAAATTCAACACCGTATCCGAATGTTCCCGATGCTGCTAGCACTGGATTGGCTAGGGTTATTCCGCAGAGGCTGGTTTGAAGGGCCTGTTTCGTTTGTTGATTCAAAGCTTCTTAACAGTTTAGCGAACCAGCCAACATTACAGTTGATTAAGGTGCGGCTTAAGGTGTTTGTTCGATAGGCCTATTCTCTTTTTCAGTGGAATATAGAGGTGCATCCCAAAGGAAATAGTGTCAGAAGCATCTGCCAACGCGGCTCCATTCCGTTCGTTATCGGTTAAGTTTTTCCGTTTCACCTCGCTACTGGTGTTGTGGATTGTGATCGTTATTCTTGCCTACGATATCAACCAGGGCAACTTTAATCCAAGCAAAGGTCTGCTGTTGTGCACCGTAGTTTTAATGGTGTCCTGGGCCATCGCTCGCTTTACGATCAAACAACTGATCAAGCCGATCCGGCTTCTGCAAATCGGCATGGAGGAAGTGGGCCGGGGCAATTTGGAACGCATCAAGTTTGCCAAAACCGGAGATGAAATCGAATTCCTGGGGAAGAGTTTCAACGGCATGATTGAGCGCCTGATTGAAACGCAAACACGTCTGGTGCAGCAACATGAAGAGCTGGAACAAAAAGTGCACGAACGAACGCAAGCGCTGGAAGAGGCCATGCAAAAGGCCATGGAAGCGAGCGGGGCAAAGAGTGAGTTCCTGGCCAACATGTCCCATGAATTACGCACTCCGATGAACGGATTGTTGGGGATGATTGAACTTTCTTTGGATGCGCCAGCTTCGGCAGAACAAGAAGAGCAACTGGAAACCGCACAGCGTTGTGCGTTGTCTTTGCTGGCGTTGGTGAATGATGTACTGGATCTTTCAAAAATCGAATCTGGCAAAATGGCTCTGGAAAAAATCAGTTTTCCATTGGCAAATCAGTTGGAAGACACGCTGAAAGGGCATGAACTAAAGGCTCGTCAGAAAGGCGTGCTGTTGGATTGGAAGTTTGCACCTTCCATGCCCGATGAAGTTGTTGGCGATCCGTTGCGGCTGCGTCAAATTGTAAATAACCTGGTCAGCAATTCCATCAAGTTCACCGATGAAGGGGCCATTGAAGTTCGTGTGGCGGCGTTCAAAGGGACCGATCCTACCAAGTGGAATGTAGAGCTGCACGTGATCGATACCGGGGCGGGCATTCCCCAGGATAAGATTGCTACGATCTTTGAAAAATTCACCCAGGCCGATGGCAGCATCTCACGCCGATATGGTGGAACCGGGTTGGGTCTGGCCATTACCGAGAGACTGGTGGATCTGCATAACGGATCCATATCAGCGGAAAGTGAATTAGGATTGGGCAGTAAGTTTTCCGTGTTGCTTGAGTATGATGTGGCCGTTGCTCCCGTGGTGGTGTTAGCACCTGTTGAGACAGAATCGAAGGGAAGCGAAGGATCAACTTCACATTCTAAAGACAACGCTGGCATTGTGCTTCTGGTGGAAGACAACATTGTGAATCAGAAAGTGGTCATGGCCGTGTTGAAGAAGCGCGGTTATGAAATTGATTTGGCGAGCAATGGAGAAGAAGCGTTGGTAAAGCTGGAACAGCGGTCCTATGCGGTGGTGCTGATGGACGTCCAGATGCCGGTGTTGGATGGTTTGGAAACTACTCGGCGCATGCGTCTGGAAGAGCGTTGGAAGGACATTCCTGTGATCGCCATGACCGCTCATGCAATGAATGGTGATAAAGAAAAGTGTTTGGCGGCTGGTATGAATGCCTACATCTCCAAGCCGGTGCATTCTGCACACCTACTGGCGACCATTGAAGCCTACACATCGCGACCCGTGAAGAAGCTTACCGCGGCTCCAGTTGACGATTTAATGAAGCCATTTCTTTCCCGTGCCAATGATGGGTTAGCGCAGTTGCGAAAGTCCTTGGATAATACAGATCTGGCTACGCTGGAAGAACAGGTTGGCTATCTGCTTCAAGCGGCGGAAGCGATTTCAGCAACAGGAATCGTGGAATGCGCAAAGAGGGTAGAGATAGCCGTGGCAGCCAAAAACACGGATGATGTAATGCACAGTCTGCTATTGCTTGAGGGCGAAATTGCGCTTCTGAATCAGCAGGCAGTTGTTACTAGCTATCATGCCGGTTAGGGACTCAATCGTCCTGCGCCAGGTTCCATTAGCTCTGTAGCAAAGAGCAGTGCCATTGCGCCGCCACGGGCATCAATGCCCATTACCGCCGTCCGGTCAAAATATTCTTTCAGACTCTTTTGCTTTCCAGTGTTGGTGCAAACATCAATCAATTGGCCGTTACTGGAAATTCTAGTCTTCACCGCAGCCCAGGCTCGCATAACGGCTGGACGATACGTTGCTGCATCCAGCCAACCTAATCGCACACCCTTGGCCATGGCAAAGCCGATCATGGCTGTTGCTGAAAACTCGCGATAGGCACCCGGAACATCAATCACTTGTCGCCACATGCCCGTCTCATCCTGATGCTTCAGCAAAGCCGCCATGTGTTGACGAAAGGCTTCCAGCATCTCAGCCCGGTCGGCTCCCTTCGGCATGTCTGGCAAGCTTAAAGCCAAGCCCAGGGCAGGGAAGCCGTTGCCACGTCCCCAGGCCGCTTCATCCAATGGAGAATGCCGATACAGGCCATCGGCACGCAGGCACAACTTGCGCATGAAGCGTGTATGACGCATGGCCATTTGAAAGTAACGAGCCTCGCCGGTCAGCTTGCCTGCCTTCACCAAAATGGGTGTTCCCATAAAAACGCTGTCGCTCATTTCGTTGTGAAACGGCATGGAACTGCGCAGTGAGCCATCCCACTCAAAACCCGTGTCTGCCGCAGTGCGGACCAGATCGACATATTTTTTATTGTTGGTCCGTTCGGCCAGTTCAGCAAAAATCAGGTGGCCAGACAAATGACTACTGTTGGCCTTTTCCATGCTGTTGCGTTCCCCGGATAAGAACGGTGACACCAGAGACTCCACATCTTCCAATACATCCACTCCGCCCAAACGTAATCGACCAATCAACGCCATAGCGGGGATGTAAACAGCTTCTTTGAATTCGTGACCATAGACAGTGGCCAGTAGTTTCGCGATGCCACTTGGGGTACGATCCAACCTTCGCAGCATCTGCTGCCTTGCTTGCGAGGTGACGATGGTTGGGGTGAGCGCATCTTTCAATGGGCCTGCTTTCAATTCCACAACTTGTGCCGGGATAATGCCGACATCAGCCGCAGCAGCACGAGACAACGCTTTGGCTAATCCACCTGGATCTTCACCCGCAACAATCACTATGTCTGGAGCAAAGGTCCCGATGAACCGCCATAGGTAATGGGATTCCGTACCCTTCGCATAAGCATCCCCGGTGGGTGGAAATTGCAGTGAGGACTTTTCTGGATTGCCCATGGGGATGGCTGAAATGGCTAGCCTGTCTGAGGATTTCAACTTATCGAACTGTTGGCGCACGAATTTTGCCGAGGCATCGGAGCCGTCCAATCCCCCTATCAGCAGGACTTTCCGCTTCAATCCCTCATGGGGCAATGAGTCAGGCCCATGCAGAACGTCAATGCGCTTTCCAGAGCCGGTTAACCCGACGGCGGCGGTAAGTATGGCAACAGCTAAAAACATAATCTACGTTTACTGATTTACTCCGGATGCCAGGAATCCGCCATCCACTGCAATGCACTGGCCGGTGATGAAACTGGCCGCGTCCGATGCAAGTAAGACTGCCGCTCCCACCAACTCTTGGGCATTGCCGAATCGCTTCATGGGCGTGCGCAGCAGGAATTCCTTGCCCCGTTCGGTGCCATTGAGCAACGCTGAATTCAAATCGGTGAGGAACAGGCCGGGAGCAATGGCATTGACGTTGATGCCGTGCTTGGCCCATTCAATACCCAAGCTTCGAGTCAAAGAAAGCACCGCTGATTTCGACGCCGCATAGGCCGACACTTCCAGCAGACTGACGAAGGAACTGAGTGAAGCAATGTTGATGATGCGGCCACGTCCATTCTTTGACAACGGTTCGTAGAACACCTGACAGGAAAGCAATGTGCCTGTCACGTTAGTGTCCATAATGCTGCGCCATTCTTCTTCGGTTACATCCTTGGTCGGACGGCGGGCGGTGCGTCCGGCGGCATTCAAAAGAATATCAACTTGACCAAATTCAGCAAGGATCTTATCGCGCAGGACCTCCAGGTCACTCTTTTTTAAGATATCCGCTGCTATGCGCAAACTACGGCGACCGCGGGCTTCAATCTCTATCGCCACATCGTTGATAAGGTTTTCACGACGTCCAGTAACTACCACATCAGCACCGGCATCGGCCAAGCCCAGAGCAAGCACGCGCCCCAATCCTGAAGTGCCGCCCACCACGACCGCAACGCGGCCAGTCAAATCCATAATGTTCTTTACGTTTCCCATAAAATGTTTCCTCACGCAGTTTTGCGCTTACGAAGTTCGTCCACAGTGACCGCTAAAATAATCACTGCGCCGATGATCGCTTGCTGCAGATAGGGTGAAATACCCAATAAATCCGACCCATTGGCCAGCAGTCCCATGATGAACGCGCCAACCAATGTCCCCAACACCGTCCCTTCACCGCCTCGTAAACTGCCACCACCAATCACTACTGCGGCGATGGCTTGCAGTTCGTAACCCTGGCCAGCGGTGGGCTGCCCGGTCATTAAACGGGATGCCTCAATCATGCCTGCTAAGCCGGTTAACATACCGCAGATGGAATAGACAGCAACAGTGTGAAAGTTCACGGGGATGCCCGCGTAATAAGCGGCATCGGGATTGCTGCCAATGGCAAAAGCATATCTGCCCAGCCGAGTATGTTCCAAAATCACGTGGACGGCCAGGGCACAAATCACCAACAGCCACAACACAAATGGGACACCCAGCAGCATGCCTTCCCCAAGGTAGGAAAAGTCTTTTGGAATTTGGTGTACTGGCAATCCGTTTGAAATCAGCAGGGTGAGCCCACGGATAATGCCCATGGTTCCCAACGTTACGATGAAGGGATTAATTTTCAGCCGAGTGACCAGCGTTCCATTCACAAAACCGCATAGGCAGCCAGTAAGAAGTCCTACTGCAACGCCTACCAGAACCGGTTGTCCGGCCTGCATCATCATGGTTCCGAACAATCCGCCCATCGCCAAAATTGAGCCCACCGAAAGGTCAATGCCCCCGGAAATGATTACCAACGTCATACCCAGGGCCATAATATTGATTACAGCCGTTTGACGTACAACGCTTGATAAATTGGTCACCGTCAAAAAGTAGGGTGATGCAAAGCACAAGATCACAAACAAAATGATCAGTGTCAAAAACGGTAATAGACGTTGAATCATGAAACCTTCCCCGGACTTTCAAAAGCAGCTAGACGTAGAATGTCTTCTTGTGTGGTTCGCCCAGGCAATTCGCCGGTGAACCGGCCCTGCCGCATGACCACGATGCGATCAGCCACCTGCAGCAACTCAGGCAGTTCGCTTGAAACCATTAAGATGGCTGCGCCTTGCCGGGCCAATTCGTCCATCACTTCAAACACTTCCACTTTCGCGCCCACGTCAATGCCGCGCGTGGGTTCATCAAAAAGGTAGATGCGCGCGCCTCGCGTCACCCATTTGGAGATGACCACTTTCTGTTGATTCCCACCGCTTAACCGACCAGCAAGTTGGCCGCCCGATTCGCAACGGATGTGCAGCCGGGCAATGGCTTTATCGGTGGCCACTTTCACTGCCGATGTGCTGACCATTCCATTTGGAGAAACAGCTTCCATATTTGCCATGGTGACGTTGAAGGAAATCGGCATGGCGCGTGCCAATCCAGTCTTCTGTCTATCTTCAGGGATCAAGGCCAGGCTTGATTGAACCGCTTCGCGCGGCGACCGAATGCGAACGGGTTTGCCTTCCACCAGTACTTCGCCTGAATCAATGGGGTCAATGCCGAAAATAGCACGGCACAGTTCTGTTCTGCCTGCGCCCACCAGACCAGCGAGACCGACAATCTCACCCGCCCTGACGGTAAGATTCAAGTTGCGAAGCAGTGTCCCAGAACTTAGATTCTTTACTTCCAACATTGGCTTACCGGGAGTGATGGGTTCGCGTTTATAGACAGAGGACAGCGGACGGCCCACCATATATTGAATTATCCGGTCCGTAGTCAATGTCGCCAGCGGTTCAGTATGAATGGTTTCGCCGTCGCGCAGAACTGTCACATGATCGCCCACTTCGCGCAATTCGTCTAAGCGGTGAGTGATATAGATTACGCCAACTTTTCGTTGTCGTAGAGTGCGTACAATCCCGAACACTTCCTTGGTTTCTGAATCGGATAAAGATGACGTCGGTTCATCAAAGATCAACAGTGACGAACCATGTTGAATAGCCCGGCAAATTTCCACCATCTGCTTGCCTGCGGGGCTCAAACGATCTACGCGCCATTCCGGTTGCAGCGGGAATTTATGCTCTTCAATCAGCCGACGTGTCTTAGTCATCATGGCCTGGCGGTTGACGAATCCCAACGGAAGCAAATCTTCGCGACCCAGAAAAATGTTCTCAGCAACGCTTAAGTGCGGTGCCAGCAAGGATTCCTGGTGCACCATCGCAATGCCCATGCGCTGCGCTTCCGCCGGATTGCGGAAATCAACAGGCTGGCCTTGCCACAAGAAATCGCCACCATCTTTACGTTGCAGGCCTGCCACAATTTTCATCATGGTAGATTTCCCTGCACCATTTTCGCCCATCAACAAATGGACTTCACCAGCTTCAACGCACAGGTCGCCCTTCTTCAGAGCGTGCACTCCACCGAACCTTTTTTGGAGACCGCGTAGCTCCAGCAGCATAGACAGAATTGTTTAGTTTATCAGCAGACTACTCGGCAAGGTCTCCACCCACATCTTCCATCAGGTTTTCAAACTTGGTGTATTGATGCAGAAAGGCGAGTTTGGCTGTGCCTGTGGGACCGTTACGTTGTTTGGCTAAAATGACTTCTGCTTTGCCGCGAAGACTTTCATCGTCACGCTTATAATATTCTTCGCGAAACACAAACATAACCATGTCAGCATCTTGTTCAATGGACCCGGATTCGCGCAAATCGCTCAACTGCGGTCGATGATCCCCAGGCCGTTGTTCCGGTGCGCGACTCAACTGACTGAGCACCAAGAATGGAACTTTCAATTCTTTAGACAACAGCTTTAGGCCTCGCGACAGAGTGCTGATTTCCTGAGTTCTGTTTTCTGATTTTCCACGAACAGTCATCAACTGAAGGTAGTCGACAATCACCAGACCTAAATCTTGTTCTGCTTTTAAGCGTCGCAATTTAGCGTGGATGTCCATCAAATTGGAACCGGCGGAATCGTCAATAAAAATGGGCGCTTCCACAATATTCGCTGTCCCCATCTGCAATCTACGACGCTCATCGCCGTTCAAGTATCCTTCGCGGAATTTAGTTTGGTCCACGCGAGCTTCCGCGCAAATCATACGCGTCAGCAGCGATTCATTGGACATTTCTAAAGAGAAGACAGCCACTGCGCGTGACCCTTTTGGATTCATGGAAACATGTTGGCCAATATTTAATGCAAGGGCGGTCTTGCCCATGGCGGGTCTGGCGGCCAGTATGATGAGTTCGCCGGGGCGGAAGCCGCCTGTCATTTCATCTAACTTCAAATAGCCGGTGGTGGTTCCTTTGATTCTCTTTGATGGATCAAGAAAAGCATTGATGCCGCCTTCGAAGGTTTCAATCACCTGCCGCGGACTCACCAAAGTGGTGGTGGACTGCGCCTCACCCAACTTCAACAACGATTCTTCAGTGGTGGCTAAAATCTGATCTGCCGATTCTTCACCGATCAAGCATTTATCAATGGTTGCCTGCGCCGCCATGATCATCCGCCGCAACATGGATTTTTCGCGGACAATGCGGATGTAACTATCCAGGTTGTAGATTTGCGGAAGTCCGTCGTCCAGCGAAATCAGGTAGGTAAGGCCGCCAACCGATTCCAGTTGGTTGTAGCGCATTAACTCGTTGGCCAGTGTTACGCGGTCAATCTTTTCCGCACGCACGCTGAGGTCCAGCATACGGGTGAAAATACGGCGATGACCTTCCAGACTAAAATCGTCCGCGTCAACGCTGCCCGCAACCGACACGAATGCGGTGTCGTCCATGAGGATTGCTCCTAGGACAAATCGTTCCGCCTCCGGGTTGGCGGGCAAGCCTTTTTGAAAAACGAGTTCGCTTGACGCCATGGGTTTAGACTAAGCAAAAAGTGGCTGACAACTCAAATGGCCGACACCCACAGCTTTTCCACAGTTTATTAAAAATCAGGGCCGAACGCGAATATTTCGACTCTTGAGCGTTTCCCCAAGTGCCTGCGAAAGTCGTGCAGAAGCTTTGTTGAAATCCAGTTTTGAAAGCAATTCCCGACGTCGCGCGTCCAGAAATTCGTTCTGCCTTGTAAGCACAAAGAAGTTGGTGGATTCCCCCGTTTGATATAGACGAACTTCGCTTTCCAGCCTGTCTTTAGCGGCTTTGAAGCCTGCTTCTGCCGATACAATACGACCCTCAGAAGTTTCCAAAAGCTGCAAAGCATTGCGAACTTGAACACTAATTGCTTGCTCAACCTGCATCCGCTGAATCTTCAATTTTCGTTCCGCAAACACAGTTTGTTCCACTGCCGCCTTTCCTTGGTTATTGTGCAGACTGAAGTCGATTTGCAATCCCACTTGCGCAGTTGGGTAGCGCCCTTTGAAAATATTGCTCAGTGCCGAACCATAGCCGCCTACTAAGAAATCAGGCAAGTTTCCCTGCACTGGTGGGATAAAAGGTGGCAAGCCTGCGGCCGAACTCAATCGGTTCAATCGGTCGTATAACGATACATTGGATGCTGTAAATGGATTGTCGCCTGAACGCAATGTTCCGGCTAAGCCACTCAGAGAATAGCTGCCTACAAAGTTCACTTGTGTTTTTAATTGCTCGCGATTCAGGCGCATGTCAATATCGTTCAACAGCAGCCGTTCGTCGGCCTGACGCAACTCTGGCCTTTGTGCCAATGCCTTCTTCAGCGAAGGTTCCAGCTCCTTGGCATCTGGAGTTTTGGTTAATCCCACATCGGTGGGAATGATTTCGATGGGCCAAATGTCCGATGCACGGTCGTGGGCCAAAAGAAGCTTTAATTGATTTTCCAGTTCCGTGATCACTCCTAATGCGGAAAGAAGACCATCTTTACGACGTTCCAACTCTGCTTGTGACGCAGAGAGTTCAATGGGAGCAAGTGTGCCGGCGTCAATCATTCGACGATTTCGCTGCAACTGCTCATCCCCCAGTTTCACAGCTTCTGTTTTCACTTCCAGGTCTTGACGGGCTGCCACTAGGTCCCAGTAAGCCTGTTCCACACGTGCCACTACGTCAATGGCGCGAAGCTCGAACTCCAATTCAGAAATACCCACTTGCTTGTTGCGGATCAAAAGTTCGGCACGATCTTTGTCGATCAATCTGTTTCGTAGCAGTGGCTGAATATAGATGACGCCAAGGCGCGAACTGGAAAGAGGGGAAAGGCTGGTAAAGGGGTTTGTGGAAGATTGTCGGGAGTTCTCGAAGTTGGCGGTTGCGCTGCCACCATAGAACGAAGTCTTCTGCCGGAACTCAAAGTTATTGTTGAAATACTTTTCATTCAACTTTCCTGTTGAGCCCTGCAAGGAACTGGATGTTGGCGTGTTGCGATCTTCAAAGGATGGCGTGTATTTGAAGTACGGATCAAAAACTCCTTTCGCCGCCTTGATGGCGACGCGGGTGGATTCCACATTCGTTTTTTCAGTTTCCAATTCCAAGTTGTTTTGCAGCGCCATTTGCGTGGCTTCATCCAAACTGAGTTTCCGTTGTTCTGACGTCACGCCGATTCGGGGCTGCGCACTTGCGGATAGACCAAACAATAAAATCAGGCCTGTAGCAGCAATCGGTACCTTTACTCGGCCTTTGAAAAAAGCGGCAAGGTCATCGAACAGAGAGTAAAAAACAGGCGTCACAAGAAGGGTGAGTATCAGGCATAGTGATTGCCCACCAATGACCACAATGGCCACCGTGCGGCGCGTCCCCGAACCGGCCCCGCTGCCCAATGCCAGAGGAATCATACCGGCAACCAGTGCCAACGTGGTCATCAGAATAGGACGTAACCGATCCTCGCAACCCTTCAGAATTGCTTCCGCACGTGGCAGCCCTTGCCGACGAAGTGACTTAATGTGGTCCACCTGCAAAATAGAGTTCTTCTTCACAATTCCAAACAGCACCAAAATACCTACTGATGTATAAACGATGGAAAAGTTCTCTCCCATCAGGATGAGTGAGACCAGCGCGAATGGGATGGAGAGTGGCAGGCTCAACAGAATGGTAATCGGATCTACAAAACTTTCAAACTGGCTGGCCAAAATCATGTACATGAATATGATGGAAAGTCCCAGTGCGAATATGTAGCTCTTCCCGGCACGTGCTAATTCTTTGGTTTTCCCCAATGTTTGGGCATGATATTCCGGTCCAAAGTTCATTTCGCGGATGGAATCTTCTGCCGCAGTGACTACTGTTCCTAGAGATTGATTGCCTGTGACGCTGGCTGAAACTAGAATCTGACGTTGGCGATTGTAGCGATCAATGCCGATGGGTCCCACTGATCGTTTTAAGTGTGCCACATTGGATAGAGGCACATTGCCTAGTGAAGTGGATGGCACGTACAAACGGGACAGCGCTTCTGGCGAATTCCGGAACTGCTTATCCACCCGTAGCATTACATCGTAACGGTCGTCACCTTCCCGATACGTAGTTGCCTGTTCATCACCTCCCACCATGGTGCGCATGGCCGTGGCAATGGATGCCACGCTTACATTTAAATCAGCAGCCTTGTCCCGATTGATCAACACGCGCAGTTCCGGTTTGCCTGTTTCGTAAGTACTATCGACGTCTGCAACACCGGGCAGTTCGCGCAATTTCAACTTCAGTTGTGTGGCATATTTTTCCAATTGCAAAAGATCTGGGCCCTGCAAAATATAGAGGAAATCAGCGTTGGGTCCTGCGCCTTGAATCACCGCTGGAAGCTGAACGCCAATCACAAGATCTTTGTACTTACGCAATTTTTCACGCGCATCCAACATCAACTGCTTTTGCGATTCCTTGCGCTCACTGACGTCAACCAGTTCCACCAGCACGCTGCCGCGATCTACTTGTCGTTGAAAATCAGCACCAATCTGCGTGAGCAGGTTGCGGACGCCAGGCAAGGTTTTGAGGTCAGCTTCAATCTGCTTCATGATTTCCGAGGAACCTTCCAGCGCAGATCCTGGAGGCATTCTCACTTGCACTTCAAATTCACTTTGATCATCACTTGGTAAAAAGTCGATACCCACTTGTTTCATCAACGGGCCAATGGAAGCAAAGACCGCCATGGCAATGACTACAATTACCCAGCGATGATTCATGGACCAGCGCAGCATGGCCTGGTAAGGCAAATCAATGATGCGGAACACCCAGTTATCTTTGGTGGACTTACCGGAATCGGCATGCTTCACTTTCAGGAATCGACTGCAAAGCATGGGAGTCAGCGTAAAACTAACCAGCAGGCTAACCATCACGGCGAATGCTGCCGTATAGCCGAAACTGGACATGAAACGTCCTACAATTCCGCTCATGGTAGCAACAGGCAGAAACACTACGGCAAGACTTAACGTGGTTGCAAGCACTGCCAGGCCGATGTCAGCAGTACCTTGAATAGCCGCCTCTATTGGGGATAGATGCTTTTCTTCCATGAAACGGAAAATATTTTCCAGCACCACAATCGCGTCGTCAATGACGATTCCCACCATCAATGTCAGAGCCAGCATACTGATCTGGTTCAAGGTGAAACCCATGAGGTACATCAGAGTATAAGTGGAAATAATCGACGCAGGTATGGCGATGGCGGCTATCAGAGTGGACCGCCAGTTGCGCATAAACAGCAACACCACAATGCCTGCCAGAACTCCACCCAGCACCAGATGTTCCTGCACTGCTTCAAAGGACGCTTGAATGAAGCCCGACTGATCGCCGACATAAGCAATCTTCATATCGGGCGGCAGAAATTTACGGACTTCTTCAATCCGTTCCTTTACACGATTGATAACTTCCAGAGAATTCGTACCCGATTGTTTGCGAACAGCAAGCACTACACCATCCACCCCATCAAGCCTGGCTAGAGTGCGAGCTTCTTCCACCCCATCGCTTACGCTTCCCACATCGTTGATGCGGACAGCGGTACCAGCGACGTTGGCAACAATGATGCGACCGAAATCTGCGGGGCGCTCAATGCGTCCCAAAGTGCGGACGCTGGATTCGCGCGAGCCTTCATCGAGCCTGCCACCGGGCACTTCCACGTTTTGTGCGGTGAGCGATGCGCGAACTTGATCGATGTTCAAACCATAGGCATAAAGCTTTTCCCCATCTAAAGAAACTTGGATCTGGCGGCGCCGATCCCCAATGAATCGCACCTGACCAACTCCATTTAGCGATTCCAGGTTCTTCTTTAAAATATCGTCCACAATCTTTGTGGTCTCACGCAAATCGCGAGGACTGCTGACTACAACACTCACAATAGGACTGGCATCCGTTGCCAGTTTTTCTACAATGGGCGGATCGGCATCTTTGGGCAATTGACCAAGAACAGAAGATATTTTGTCGCGAACTTCTTGTGCCGCAACCTCCGCATCCTTTTCTAAAACGAAGGTGATCGTAACTCGGGAAAGACCTTCATAAGAGTTAGAACTAAGTTCATCCACACCGGAAACTGTGTTGATGGCTTCTTCGATTTGCTTGGTGACTTGAGTTTCCACTTCTTCAGGGGAAGCGCCGCGAAGGGAAGTGGTGACTGTGACAATAGGGAATTCCACTTTCGGTAAAAAGTCGACGCCCAGTTTGCGGTAGGAATCCAGACCCAACACAACCAGTGCCAAGATGAGCATGGTGGCGAATACAGGCCGATTAATGCATAGTTCAGCAAGTTTGCGCATATGTTATTGCCTCACCTGCATCTTGTCAGTGAGCATGTTCAGTTGGCTCACCGCTACCCGATCCCCTTCGTTGACCAAGCCGTCGGGGATTTCTATGAAAGACCCCAAGTCCTGACCAGGAATGAATTTCTTCTCATAGGCTCGTCCGTTGGCAATGACGAACAATTTGTTCAGTCCGGCTACGGAATAGATGGCTTGTTTAGGAACGGCAATTATTTTTGATCCACTGGCAGTGGTCAGTTTCACTTGGACAAACATTCCTGGACGCAAGCGAGGATCATTCTTAGTGGCTCGGGCTTCAGCAGTCAACGTGCGCGATTTTGGATCTAGAGTAGGATTCAGTTCCCGAAGCACTGCGGGGAAGGTCTCGTCTGGAATCGCATCGGTGGTGAAGGTGAGCGCGGTTCCCACTCGCAGCAGTGCTGCAGCCGATTCTGGCGCCTCCATCCGCAATCGCAGTGGATAGTTCTTCACCAACGTGACAATCGGCGTATTTTCCTTCATGTACTGGCCAGGGGAAACCATTCTGGCGGAGATCACTCCATCGAACGGAGCCCTTACCTGCGTGTCGCTCCGATGTTTTTCAGCGGAACGGAGGTCGGCTTTCAAAGCAGCGATGGAAGCCCACTGGGTGCGCATCTCATCTTTGGCCGCAGCCACCGATTCTTCCCGAGCTCGCAACGATTTTTCCAACTCGGTGAATCTCTCGCGGGCAATATCGCCACTTTGAACCAATTTGGCAGCCGAGTCATACTTGCTCTTGGAATCTTCCAGTTGGGCAATCGCCTGACGGATGGCGGGGGTCGATTCAGGAGTCTTATCGAAGTTATTCGGGTCCAGTCCAAGCCGGGCTAGCGTTTGGGAGATTGCAGCTCGCTTGCGTTCAATGTCAATTTGGAACTCAGTGGTTTCCAGTTCCGCCAACACATCGCCCTTATGAACGGCCTGGCCGAAATCACCATTCAGCTTGGCAATACGACCGGCCACTTCAGAGCTGACAGAGGCTGTTTCGTCGGGTTGCAGGGACCCTGTGATACGGATAGATCGTTCCACGGATTTGGATTCGGCAGCAGCAGTTTTGACTACTAAGAGTTCGGCTGGGGCGGACTGTTTCTTTTCAGCGGCCAGCTTTTTTTCATTGGAGCACGAGGTAAGAAACAGGAGGGTGGCGGCAAGAACAGTAAGACGCTTCATTATTTTAAGACTCCATTCAAGAAGATATCGACCATGCCATTGATCACCTTTTTTCGCGAAGTTTTCGCGATGGAGAAACCGAAGTGAAGGTCGAAAATTACATATTGGTTGACCATGCCAATAAAGGCACGGGCGGCGACGCTAGGGTCGCACGGATTAAGGCTACCAGCGGCGATGTAGTCGCGAATACGACGAGTCAGCATGCCATAAAACGGTTTCATTCGATGCTCAAAATGGAGTTCCGCAAGGCTGTGACCTTCCAGGGCACTGAACAGGATTAGGCGCGTATAGTTCGGATTCTTGTCTAAAAGCTTAATGATGCTTTCCGCCAGGGCACGGAAAAATGCCGGAGCTTCCAGATTGCTTGCAAAGGCTTCATCAATGCGCATAGCGACGGTATCGCCATCGTTGCAGGCTTCTTCCAGAATGGCGCAATAAAGTTCCTGCTTATCGGCGAAGTGTTCGTAAAGCATTGGTTCTGATACGCCGCAGGCTTTTGCCAGTTCTCGTGTGGTGACGCCTCGGAAACCTCGAGCGGAGAAAAGATGGATGGCCGCAGCCACGATGGATGCGCGACGTTCAGCGGCGGTGAGTTTCGTTCGTTGCTTCATTGCTTAGTGGACACTAACCTAGCAAGCACTAGGTTACCACAAACTGTTCCGCGTGATATCGTCAAAGGTATAACGCGTGTTCTCCCGTCACCATAGAAAGACCCGGATTTTGTTCGCCATCTCTGACGTGGCACTGGTCACAATGGCTTTCCTTGCAGCCTACCGACTGCGTGCATCAGTGGAACTATTTCAACGGGGATTCCATTTAGATGCCTCTCTTCAATTTTTGATTGCAGTAGTTGGCGGAATGTCTTGGGTGTTGGCTGGTCGCTGGATGGCGGTCTATGATCGGCTGGATTCAGCGGAAGCGTTGGTGATCATCCGCGATGGCCTGCGGCAGTCCATTGCCGCCGTTACTACCATTGTTTTGGTCCAATTTGCGCTCCGTTTGGATCTTAGTCGAGCATTTTTGGTGCTTTATGGCAGTCTTGGGGGCCTTTTTCTCATCGTTTTTCGGCTCAATGCAAGAGCTTTCTACGGTTCCATTCGCGAACGGTTTGGATCTGTTCATCACGTTTTGGTTGCCGGTGACGGGCAAAAAGCCCTGGAACTAGGTGCTTTGGTAGATAAAGCATCGCACTACGGGTTTCGATTGAGCGGCTATCTTTCTTTATCACCAAAGACTCAGCGGATTGGTGGCAAGCCGGTTTACCCCATGGAGCAGTTGAACGAGCTGCTGCAATCACAAATCATTGACGAAATTTTATTTGCAGTTCCACCGGAAGATGTGGCCAAATTGGAAAATACTTTTCTACTGTGTGATGAACAGGGAG
Organism: Acidobacteriota bacterium; assembly: GCA_025352795.1. Classification (GTDB taxonomy): domain Bacteria; phylum Acidobacteriota; class Terriglobia; order Bryobacterales; family Bryobacteraceae; genus JANXSF01. The sequence continues at coordinate 95,508 of JANXSF010000088.1, read as the reverse complement.
TGCGCACCCGCCTGGCCTTGGATTTCTTTCCACACGTGAACAGCGAAATGTATTTAGATCAGTTGGGAACGCTACCTATGCTGACGTTTTCCGCTGCTCCGCATGATGAATTTCGGTTGGTGATTAAGCGGGTGTGCGACGTAATGGTGAGTGCGTTGGCGTTAGTTGTTGTTGCCCCCTTGATGGCAGCGATTGCCGCAACGATTAAATTCTCCTCTCCTGGGCCGGTGATTTTCAGCCAGGAACGCTGCGGGTTGAATGGCCGAAGATTCGTCTTTTACAAATTTCGCTCCATGTGCAATAACGCTGAGGAATTGAAGGCTGCCTTGGCCCACCTGAATGAAAAACAGACAGCGTTTAAAATCACCAACGATCCGCGCTTGACTCCAGTGGGCCGTTGGTTGCGCAAGTTTTCCATTGATGAATGGCCACAATTATGGAACGTGATGCGTGGCGACATGTCACTTGTTGGACCGCGGCCCGCCGTCCCGCAGGAAGTGGAACAATACAAGAGATGGCAGCGGCGGCGCTTACGAATGCGCCCCGGCCTAACCTGTTTGTGGGCGATTTCCGGGCGCGATACGTTGGATTTTGATACCTGGATGCGGCTGGACATGCAGTACATTGACAACTGGTCGCTCTGGTTAGATTGGAAGATTATTTTGAAAACCATACCTCATGTAGTCACCGGCAAAGGAGCCAACTAAACAGATGCAAATGATTCCCACGCAAGATGAAGTGATACAACTGTTGAAAAGCACCGGTGCTTTGCGAACTGGCCATTTCATCTATCCAAACGGATTGCATTCTGATCTGTCTTTGCAAATCCCAGTGGCCTTTCGGCACTACGAACACGCAAAAGTTCTGAGCGTCGGGTTAAGTCGACTGATTCGCGCCAATCCCGAATTGCGGGCAGCCATTCCTGAACTTTCTATTGTCTGCCCAGCTACAGGTGGTCTACCGGTGGCGTTTGGTGTGTGCGAAGCTTTGCGAGCTAAGCGGGTGTATTGGGCCGAACGGGAGAACGAGAAAGAGCCGATGCGGTTTCGCCAATTTCAGCAAGTTGAGCCTGGGGAAAAAGTTCTGCTGGTCGATGACATTCTACGCACTGGCAAGAAGTTGATGGAATTGAAGTCAATGGTGGAATCGAGTGGCGGTAAAGTGGTTGGGCTGGCAGTCATTGTTCATCAACCAGGTCCCGATACTCCAGATTTTAGTCCCCTTCCACTCTACGCATTGGCAAAGTTGGACGCGCTTTACTTCATGGATACGGAACAGGCGAAGCAGAAATTTTCAGAAGATCCGGTAAGGCTCTGGGTTTAGGATAGGAAGGGGAGCTTTGTTCTTGACTTCTAGATCCTTACTCCTTACAATGGGATTAAAGAGGATTGGAATGAATATAGATAGCACACTCTCCAGCAAAGGACAGACCACGCTTCCGAAGGAAGTTCGAGATTCGCTTGGACTTGCTACGGGCGACAAACTGATCTATGAAATTGAAGGTCGCACTGTTCGGGTCCGCAAGATGGAACCTTTCGATGCCATTTATCATGCTGCCCTTTCCCAGAATATGAGTGAATGGGCTAGTAAAGAAGACGAGGCAGCTTTCGGTGGTCTTTAAACGCTGGGACGTGGCCATTGTCCCATTCCCTTTTATTGATCGGCCAGCCGATAAGAAGCGGCCCGCACTGGTGCTGAGCAGTGAAGAATTCAACCTGGGTGGCTACACTGTGATGGCGATGATTACTACCGGGGCCAATTCAGTTTGGATGGGCGATATCCCCATTACGGACTTGGATTCGGCTGGCTTACCGCACGATTGCCTGATCCGTTGGAAGGTAATGACGTTGGATAATCGCATTATCCAAAAGCGCGCCGGTAGCTTGGGCGCAACGGACCAGGCCAACGTGGAAGCGAGTATGCGCAAGTATATTGTTGCTTAGGTTAATTCATGCGTCTGCTTATCCTATTCGCGATATTTGGTTCAGTGTACGGGGCTACGGATGCTGATCGCTTCGAGCAAAAAGTTCGTCCGGTTTTGGCCAAGCGCTGCTATGCCTGCCACACGGCTACCAAGGCCGCTGGACTAAGGGTCGATTCCCGCGAAGCTTTGCTGGCTGGCGGAAAGTCAGGCCCAGCCATTATTCCAGGGGATGTGGATCGCAGCCTGCTGATTCAAGCGGTACGTCAGGAATCGGCGTCATTGAAAATGCCTCCTGGGGCAAAGTTGGATCCTGCCGAAATTGAAGCGCTTGAAAGTTGGGTTCGGCAAGGTGCGCAGTGGCCTGAAACGGTATCTGCCCGCGCAGGAACTCTATGGTCAGCCGGACCATTGCACACGCCTGAAAGTAAATCTATTGACGAAGCAGTTCATCATGGATTGGTTGGGAAGAACCTGATAGCGAATCAGCCTGCAAGTAAGAGGACCCTTTTGCGGCGTCTCACGTTTGACTTAATCGGACTCCCGCCTACTCCCGGAGAACTGGACACATTTCTGTTAGACACTTCAGCCAACGCGACGGAGAAAGTGGTTGACCGGCTAGTAGCGTCCCCTCACTTTGGCGAACGTTGGGCTCGCCATTGGTTAGATGTTGCGAGATTTGGTGAAGATGATTTTACAGGTACCGCAGTCAAAGCTTATCCCAACGCCTGGCGATATCGCGATTGGGTAGTGAACGCTTTCAATAGCGACATGCCCTATGACAAATTTATTCATGCCCAGATAGCCGCCGATCAGTTGCCTGGTGACAATTCCTCTTACATTGGTGGGCTGGGGATGTTGGGATTGGGACCTTGGTATTTCGGTATTTCGCAGCCTGCGCAGGCGCGTGCCGATGAACGAAATGATCGGATTGACGTCATTACACGGGGAATGCTGGGGCTTACCGTGGCCTGCGCCCGTTGCCACGATCATAAATATGATCCTATTCCCACCAAAGATTACTACGCCTTGGGCGGCGTATTTGCCAGTGTGCAGTACAAGGAATATCCTTTGGCTTCCGTTGAAGAAGTGGCCCGATACACTGCCGCCAATAAAGAAATTCAAGACTTAGAAGCCAGGATGAAAAAGTTTTTGGATCAGCAAGCAGATCAGTTGGCAGAGATTTTATCCAGCCGAGTTGCCGAGTATTTAGTGGCCGCATGGAAAAAGAATCCCGCTGGTCTGGATGCCGAAATTGTGGATCGTTGGGCAGGCTACCTAAAAAAGACCGAAGACAATCACCCCTACATGAAAGCTTGGCGCGCAGCCGCTGTCGGGACGGATGAGGCGGAGGTTCGTAAGCAATCGGAGTTGGTGGAAACGAACATTGCCCAGATCATTGCCGACAAAAAGAAACTGGACGAAGAAAATACTGAGATAGTGGCCAAGAACAAAAAGCCCAAGCCTGGCCGTGACTATGTGCTGCCGTTCGGGTATCGCTCAGAATCTGATTTCAATCCCGGTGCAGAAATCCCTACCAAATCACTGGAGCGGGATCGCTACGTCTGGTATAACTGGCTGTTTACAGGCGATAAAGCGATTCTGCGGCTTGCCAGTGAGAAAATGGATCGCTTTCTAACCGGCGAATGGAAACGACATGTGGACGCCATGCGGGCGCAGCTAAAAGAGAAGAAAGAAAAGCTGCCGCCCCAATATGCTTTCTATCATGGCGTGGAAGATATTGCACCAATGGATATGCAGGTGAATGTGCGTGGCAATCCCGACGAGTTGGGCGAAGTGATTCCGCGTCATTTCTTAACCTCGTTATCGAACGGCGAACCAGCTCGACTTCAGCAAGGGAGTGGGCGTCTGCAACTAGCGATGCAGGTGGCAAACCATCCCATGGCTCGTCGTGTGATGGCGAATCGAGTGTGGCTTCATTTGTTTGGATCGGGAGTGGTTCGCACGCCAAGTAATTTTGGGGTCATGGGGGAACGGCCAGCGAACGCAGAACTATTGGAATACCTGGCATGGCAATTTGATCAGAAGGGGCTTTCCGTCAAGAAGCTGGTTCGGGAAATTGTGTTGTCGGCAACGTATCAGTCCGCAAGCAATGGCAACTTAGCCAATGATGGAATTGATCCGGATAACCGCTATTTCTGGCGCGCTAATCGACGTCGCCTGGATGCTGAAGCCATTCGCGACACAATCCTAGCCACTGCCGGGACACTTGATCCGAAAGTAGGCGGGGAATCAAAGTCGATGAACGAAAATAGCCGCCGCACCATCTACGTGCGAGTGGGCCGATTCCAGCAGGAGGAAACTCTGGCTCTGTTCGATTTTCCCAGTGCCAGCGTTTCCAATGAATCCAGAGTGGTGACCAATGTGCCTCTGCAAAAGTTGTTTTTCCTGAATAGTGCCTTTGTGCTGGATCAATCCAAAGCGTTTGCCAAGCGATTTGGACAGGATGTCCGAAAAGCCTACCAGCTTGCGTATGGGCGCGACGCAACGGAAAATGAAATTGATTTAGCTGGGCGGTTCTTTGCTTCCGCTGGAGAAAAAGCTCCAGAACAATTCGCCCAGGTTTTGTTAAGTTCCAACGAATTCGCTTTCATAGATTAAAAAATGACGAAGCTGCACAAAGCCGATGTTCTTCCGCATCTTTCCCGACGCGAGGCCCTAACGAAAATGGCCAGTGGTTTAGGCATGCTTGGGATGGCCGCCACCTCTGACGCCGCCCGTGATCCATTCGCTCCCAAACCTGCGCACTTCAAACCCAAAGCCAAACGAGTGATTTATCTGGTGCTCAATGGCGGTCTTTCGCAGGTAGATTCTTTTGATCCCAAGCCGATGCTGGACCGACACCATGGCCAACCGGTTCCAGGTGGCGCGCCACAAACGGAAAGCTCTGTTGGCAACCTGATGCGCTCCCCATTTTCATTTCAGAAATATGGACAAAGCGGGATTGAAGTAAGCGACATTTTTCCCAAGATTGGTGGTGTGATTGACGATTTTTGCGTCATCCGTTCCATGCACACCAACGTGCCCAACCATGAGCCCTCGCTGTTCATGATCAATTGCGGTGTCATCCAGCCTGGTCGACCTTCTATGGGCTCCTGGTTGACCTATGGATTGGGGACGGAAAATCGAAATCTGCCGGGATTTGTTGTGCTGTGTCCGGGGACGCCTGTGGTTGGACCGCCGTTGTGGGAATCGGCATTCCTCCCGGCAGTTTACCAGGGTACTTTTCTCAAGAACAGTGAGACCGATCCTAAAAAGTTGATTCAATTTATTGGTGCTGGTGCCGCCCCGGAAGCCCAGCGTCGGCAACTGGATCTGCTGGCCAAGTTGAATCAGGAACATTTGGCGAAGCGTGCCGGTGATGCGCAACTGGAAGCATCGCTGGAAGCTATGGAAACGGCGTTTCGTATGCAAACTGAGGCTCCTGAAGCGTTTGACATTCGCAAAGAAGATCCGAAAACTATTGCCAAATATGGTGACAGCGATTTTGGTCGAGGCTGTTTAATGGCCCGCCGGTTAGCCGAACGTGGCGTGCGTATGGTGCAGATTTACTACGGCAATAGCCAACCGTGGGACAGTCATGAAGACATAATGGCCCACAAGAGCAATGCCCAGAAGACTGACCCGGCAGTTGCGGCGTTGATCACCGATCTGAAAGAGCGAGGCATGCTGGACGATACGCTGGTGGTTCTGGGAACCGAGTTCGGGCGCACCCCTGCGGTGCAAAATAGCTCCACTGTTAAACTGCACAATGGCCGCGATCATAATTCGTTGGGCTTCACCGTTTTGTTGGCCGGAGGGGGCATCAAAGGCGGCATGACGTACGGTGCAACCGACGACATCGGTTATAAAGCTGTCGAAAAGCCAGTGCATGTTCACGACCTGAATGCGACTATCCTGCACTTGATGGGATTGGACCATACCAAGCTCACTTACTTTTACAGTGGCCGCGATTTCCGGTTGACTGACGTGCATGGAAACGTAATTCGCGATATCCTCGCATAGTGCGTTTTTCCATTTTCCTTCTAACTGCCGCTTTGTGCGGGGCTGCGGATATCACCGTTCCTGTCGACGTAATTGTAGAGCGTGGCGTTGACTATACTTCCATCACACACGGCAAGCTGGCCATGGATATTGTCAGGCCGAAGGCCAAGGGCAGCTATCCCGGAATCGTAATGATTCATGGCGGCGGATTCAACTCCGGACAGCGTGATAGCTACCTGCCCATGGCCATTCGCCTGGCCCAGAACGGTTACGTGGCAGCAACAGTAAGCTACCGTCTTACGCCGATGTTCCAATTTCCGATTCCCCTTTACGACGTGAAAGCCGCTGTACGATTTCTGCGGGGGAACGCCAGTAAATATGACATCAACAAGGAACACATGGGTGCCATAGGAGTCTCCGCTGGTGCTACCTGGGCGCAGTTCCTGGCCATTACGCGTAACGTACCGCAGTTTGAAGGCACCGGTGCGAACAAAGAACAATCGAGCGCTGTCGATTGCGCCATCAGCTATTTCGGACGTTCCGACATGCGTCGCGCTTATGAAGGAAGTCGCAATGCGCCGACAGTGCTGCCATTGTTGTTCGGTGGCGATCGCGATCACGCCATGGAGGCGCATCTACGGGGCAGCCCACTGCAATGGGTGACTCCGGATTCAGCACCGATATTGGCCATCCACGGCACTCGCGATCAAAATGTTCCGTTCGAGCAATCGGTCATCTTAATCGAAAAAATGCGCGCAGCTGGTGTGGAATCAGAGCTGGAAACTATTGCTGAGGCTGGTCATGGATTCAAAGGTGCCGATGACGAGCGAGCCTTCACGCGGACGCTTGATTTTTTGAATCGTAAACTGAAGCCCAAGTTACTTGAGACCCGTCGTCTGATGGTCAACGATCATGGCCCGGGCGGTGAAATTTTAGCGATTGCCTGGCCATCTGGTCGCGTGTTGTGGCGCAAGTCGAATCATCGCGGCACTGAAGTGGGCGTGACACCCAGCGGCAATGTGCTGTTCATCGAAGATCCTAAGGGCGTGGTGACAGAGCTCGATTCTGAACAAAAAGTTGTATGGCAGTACAAGACGGAAAAAGCCAGTTTGGTGAGTGTTCAGCGCTTGAAAAATGGGAACACGCTTATGGTGGATGACGTTGCTTCGCGTCTGTATGAAGTCTCACCGGGCGGGGAAGTGGTGTGGAGTGTGGAGAAGCCTGAGTATAAGGGTCAAGCGATGCGGCGTGCGCGAAGGACACAGGCTGGCACTACTGTGGTGGCTGTCCAGAAGCCCGGTATATTTCTGGAACTCGATTCTAAAGGCAACGTTCTTCGTCAAATGGATTTCAAGAATCGAATGCCTGCGCACGCTTGGCCGATGGATGATGGCGGGTTGCTGATCGGCTTAGCTGGTCCTGGGGAAGTGCGTCGCTTGGATGCCGCTGGTAAAACGCTGATGACTTTTGCAGGGACGAATGGCACAGCGCGCATGGCCTGGACATCTGGATTTACTGAGACTCCTGAAGGCGGTCTGATTGTTTCCGATTATATGGGCGCGCGGATTGTGGAGTTTGATGGACAAGGGAAAGTGCTTCACGAATTGAAGAATATTCCCTGGGCGGTTACGAGCATCGCTTTGCTACATTGAGCGCGGTAATAGCTGCCCCACCCAATGTAAACCGGGCGTCGAAGGTGGGGCAGGCATTCAGCCTGCCGTTTGTTAGCACAATCACTCTCTACGAGTGTTGCTTTGCTAACTTCAGCGCGGTGATGATCGCTTCGGCATCGTAAACACAGCCGCCCCATGGCCCACCGCTGGCATCTTGTAGTGCTGCCCAAAGCTTGGAATCAAGCGGCAGATCAGGATCCGGGGCCAAGTCGGGATGCGGTGTTCGCGATGCCAGTAGAGCTGTCCCACTCTCAATGCTGCCATCTGCACCCAATGCATTCACAGTTCCTTCCAGGCTGTTACGATCCACAATAATTTCAATCGTATCGCCGTCACGCAACTTGCCGATAGGCCCACCTGCCAATGCTTCCGGTGAGACATGGCCTATGCAGGCTCCTGTCGAAACACCGCTGAAACGGGCATCGGTCATCAGTGCCACATCCTTGCCGAATGGCAGAAATTTTAGCGCGCTTGTGAGCTGATACGTTTCTTCCATACCAGACCCCAGCGGACCCCGACCCATCAACACCAGCACGTCTCCCGCCGCAATCTTTCCGCCCTTGATCGCCGCGATGGCCGCAGGTTCCGAAGTGAATACTCGGGCCGGTCCGCGCTTGCGGTAAACGCCATCTTCCCCCACCACGCTTGGGTCAATGGAAGTGCTCTTAATCACCGAACCATCGGGACTCAAATTGCCTTTGGGGAAACAGACCGTCGACGTCAGGCCGCGTGACCTGGCACCAGGAAGGCTCATAATGACGTCTTCCGGATCAATCCCGTCGCGTTCCTTCAAAACCTTACGCAAGGCCACGCGTCGTTCACTTTGCTCCCACCAATCGAGAGATGCACCCAGGGTCTGACCCGATGCTGTGAGTGCTGTCAAATTCAGCAAACCAGCGCGACGTAGGTGCAGCATCACCTCAGGTACCCCGCCAGCCAAAAAGACTTGCACCGTGGGATGATTCCGAGGTCCGTTAGGCAAGGCATCCACAACTCGCGGCACTTCTTTGTTGATGCGAGCCCAGTCATCCACCGTTGGTCGACGCAATCCCGCAGCATGAGCGATGGCGGGAATATGCAAAATTAAATTTGTGGAGCCGCCAAAAGCGGCGTGAACGACCATGGCATTTTCCAACGCAGCGGGGGTTAGAATATCGCGCATATTCAGCCCTTCAGTTTCCATTTGCATCACCGCACGCGCGGAACGACGAGCCATGTCCAGCCAAAGGGGATGTCCTGATGGAGCAAGTGCGGAATGCGTCAACGACATGCCCAGAGCCTCGCCAACCACTTGAGCGGTAGCTGCAGTGCCCAGGAATTGGCAACCACCACCGGGTGATCCACAAGCGCGGCAACCCATCTCCGCCGCTTCTTGCAACGTAATTACACCATGTGAAAAACGAGCGCCGATGGTCTGCACTTTCCCGGCATCTTCACCATCTTCGGCTACCAATGTGACGCCTCCGGGCACCAGCACGCAAGGCATATCGGGCGTTCCAGCCAAGGCCATCATCATTGAAGGAAGGCCCTTATCGCACGTGGCGATCCCCACCACTCCACGACGTGTGGGCAGGCTGCGAATCAGGCGACGGAAAATGATTGCGGCATCGTTGCGGTACGGCAGGCTATCGAACATGCCGGTTGTGCCTTGGGAACGACCGTCGCAAGGGTCGGTACAATATGCTGCAAAGGGAACTCGTCCTGCCTGCTTCAGTTCTTCCGCCGCAGCTTGCATTAGCAGCCCAACTTCCCAGTGGCCGGTGTGATAACCCAGTGCGATGGGGTTGCCATCAGCGGCGCGAATGCCGCCATGGGTGCTCAATAATAGAAAATCTCCGCCAGCTAATTTAGATGGGTCCCAGCCCATTCCGGCATTCTGTGTCCAACCGAAAAGATCACCAGAAGGCCTTTGCAATAGCATTTCCACAGTGATGGGAAGTGCACCCTTGGGGCCTGGAAGATGAGTGCGCACGTCGAACAGCGATGCGTCGCCTGAATCGTAAATATTGTTCATGATGCTCCGGGAGCGTTACTTCAGCGCAGCTTGCACGCGGCTGTTTTTGACGCCGTATACAAAGTACACGACCAACCCGATGGCCAGCCAAATAATCAATCTGGCCCAGTTTACCCAACCCAGTTCATACATCATGTAGCCATTAAAAATGATTCCTAGAATTGGAATTAGTGGAACCATTGGTGTGCGGAAGGGGCGAGGTTGATCTGGATCTGTGCGTCGCAATACGATGACCGCTACGCAGACAATCACAAAGGCCAGCAACGTTCCAATGTTCACCATCTTGCCGATATCGTCAATGGGGGTGACACTTCCGACTATCGCCGCCAGCAGTCCAACCAGCATTGTGTTCTTCCAGGGAGTGCGATAGGTAGGATGAATTTCAGCAAAAACTTTCTTTGGCAGTAAGCCATCGTTGGCCATTGCATAAAGCACGCGGGTTTGTCCAAGTAACATGACCAGCATGACACTGGTTAATCCGGCCAAAGCGCCTACCGTGATAATGTGCGATGCGCCAACCAAGCCTCGATCCAGAAAAGCGCGGGCGATGGGGGCTTCAATGTTGACTTCACGCCAGGGCACCATGCCCGTGAGAATGGCGGCCACTGAGATATACAGCACCGTACAGATAAGCAAGGAAGCGATGATGCCTATTGGCAAATCGCGTTGCGGATTCTTGGCTTCCTGGGCAGTGGTGGAAATTGCGTCAAAGCCGATGTAGGCGAAAAAGATGTACGCAGCACCAGCGCCAATTCCTGAAAAGCCGAAGGGCGCAAACGTTGCCCAGTCATGTCCCCAGTTGGATGTATCCACGTAGGTGATGCCCAGGCCGATCACGAAAAGCACCACCGCTACCTTGACAATCACAATGGCCGAATTGAATTGAGCGCTTTCCTTGATTCCTCTGACAAGGATGGCGGTAATGATCAATGCAATCAGAAATGCTGGAAGATTGAAGCCGATCTCCATCCCGAAAATTTGAGGGGCGCCCAATAGGTCATGTGCTCTTTGGACCAGCAATGGAGAATGCTCGGCGCTGATTGCCGATACTTTCGTGAGGAACGCCTGGGTGCCGGGCACCAGCGTGGAATCAGAGGCCGCAGCCATTTCGCGAGCGATGGTTGCTTCCGCCGTTCGCAGTCCAGTCCAATGATCGTAGGAAAGCCATAAGGGCATTTTGATATTAAAAATATTGAGTAGTTCAATGAAGTGGTTTGACCAACCGGATGAAACTGTACTGGCGCCCATGGCATACTCCAGCGTAAGATCCCATCCAATGATCCAGGCAAAAATCTCGCCCAGCGTGGCGTAAGCATAGGTGTAAGCGCTGCCTGCCAGGGGAATCATGGCGGCAAATTCGGCATAGCAAATAGCGGCAAATGCGCAGCCCAATCCCGATAGGACGAAGGACAACATCAACCCCGGCCCGGCGTAGTGCGCACCCAAACCGGCCATCACAAAGATGCCAGCGCCGATGACAGCACCCACTCCCAAGGCTGTCAGTTGCAGCACGCCAAGGGTTCGCTTCAGGCTATGCTCGCCGGATTCTCGAGCCTCATCCAAAAGCAGTTTCAAGGGCTTTCGCGCCAACAAGTTTGCCATCTTACCGATATCTCCAGGATTAGTTTTGAGGTCGTAAAACGAACCTCTGTGGAGCTATTGTCACACAATAACTCATGAATCCGCGAATCAAACCGGGGCGGCAGAGTCAAAGTATTTTAAATACTTTGGCCCCGTTTCCAGTCGGATTGCGCTACTACAATTAACAAGGAAATTAACAAGGATCTTCATTTCTTCAATGCAGGTCTTGAATCATGTGTTGTGAAGGAGCACGAATGAGCATTTTGATTATCAACGCGATGGCCCTTGAGCTAGTTGCAAAAGACTTCAGTGACGGGCATAGCCCATCGAACGGAGGTCCAACGAAGACATCTCGTGCCCTGGCAATCATTCACTTGGCAGCGCGCGACGCCTATGCCAAGGTGACCTCGGCATATCCACCAAAGCTGGCTGGACTTCCAAATCCACCCTCAGGGCTTCCAACCACGGATGATGCAGGCAAAGCAGCAGTGTTTGGTGCTGGCTTCCGCGCGGCTTCTATGCTTTATCCAGATTTTCTACCCTACATTAACGACGTAGCTTTGTTTTCTACCTCTGGAGCAAATCCTGCAGCGTTAGCATATGGCGCATTGATTGCCGACAAATGGTTGGCCAGCCGTGTAAACGATGGTTCCGCGTTGCCCCAAACTGACACCATGTATAGTCAGGATGTAGGGCGCCATCGAGCAGATCCGGTGAGTAAAATGCCGACCCTTGGTCGCAAATGGGGGAAAGTGACACCCTTTGTGCTGACCAATGTTGCCATGGATGCTCCGTTAGAACACTATCCGAAGCTGACGACCAAGAAGTATGCAGATGCGTTCGACCAGGTATTTGTCTGTGGGCGCGACAACATAGCGCAAAGAAGTCACGAATTTCAACACAAGGCTGCGGTTGGCCTTTTTTGGGGCTATGATGGCGCAAATAAACTTGGAACTCCACCCCGTCTTTACAACCAAGTGATCGTCAAGACCACCGAATTTCAGACTCTGGCGCACAAAGATCAAGTCAACGTTTTGGCTGCAATCAATGCCGCAATGGCCGACGCTGGGATTGCGGCCTGGCATTGGAAATATGAGTACGACCTGTGGCGTCCGGTCGTGGCTATTCGTGAAGCGGAGAAAGGATGGGGTCCAACCGGGAATGGGGATGGGAATACACATCGAAACCATAAGGGTGATCCCTTCTGGTTGCCTTTAGGCGCCCCCAAAAGTAACAATCCGGTGCCGAAGCCCGGAGCGGATGGAGACAACTTCACTCCCAATTTCCCTGCTTACCCTTCAGGCCATGCAACATTCGGTTCGGCATGCTTTGAGACTTTCGCTGGCTTGGTTAAAAAAACCACCAAGAATATCAAAGTGCAATTCACCTCCGATGAATTCAATGGAACAACCGCCGATAACGAAGGAATCGTCCGGCCCCGGTGGGAGCAAACGTTCAGCCTGAAAGAAGCCATTGACCAAAATAGTGTCAGCCGAATCTTCCTTGGGGTTCACTGGATATTCGATGCAACCGGCGGGGAAAAAGTTGGTGGAGCGATTGCCACCATAACGGTTGCTGCTTTCAAATAGCTGCTTTCAAGTAACGAAGAAACCTAAAACCAAAGGGCAACTATCACTCGCGAAGCCCCCGCCGCGAGTGATAGAATCCCCGTGATGACTTCCACACGCCGATCCTTTCTTGCCGCCACCACCGCTGCATCTTACTCTCGCATTCTTGGTGCTAATGACCGTGTTCAAGTTGGCTTCATCGGCTATGGTCTGATTGGTGCGCAACATGTTTTTGATTTCAAGAATCAAAAAGACGTGGACATGGCAGCCATGTCGGACACCTATCAACCGCGCCTGGAACAGGGCGTTGCAGCGTGCGGTGGCAATGCCAAGGCCTACCCTGATTTCCGCCGTCTTCTTGACGATAAGAACATTCAAGCAGTAGTTGTTGCTACACCCGATCACTGGCATACCATGATGACTATCATGGCTTGCGCCGCTGGAAAAGACGTCTATGTTGAAAAACCGCTGACGTTGTTTGTGGCCGAAGGCCGCTGGATGACCAAGGCGGCTCGCAAATATAATCGCGTTGTGCAGACGGGCACACAGCAGCGCAGTGGATTGCACTATCAACAGGCGAAGAAACTGATTCAGGATGGCGCTATCGGCAAAGTGGTCAGCGTTCGGATGCAATCAACGCGCAACATTATGCCCGGGTTCGGTGTCCCGCCGCCATCGGCAACCCCTTCTGATTTCAATTACGACATGTGGCTGGGACCTGCGCCTGCGCGGCCCTACAGTCCACACCGCGGCATTTATCATTTCCGCTGGTTCTGGGATTATTCAGGCGGTCAGATGACCAACCTGGGGGCACATTCCATTGACATAATGCAGTGGTATCTGAAAGTGTTGGGACCAACTTCGGTAACTTCTATTGGAGGAAGGTTCGCACTTGAAGATGATGGCGAGACCCCCGACACTCAAGATGCACTGCTGGAATACCCAGGTTTTAATGCTACATGGTCGCATCGTGAAACCAGTCTGGGCAAGCGCCTGGGCGGGGGCCTGGAGTTCTATGGCACCAAAGGCAGCCTGGGAATAGATCGCTCTGGATTTGAAATTACTCCCGACATGAGTGTCGATCCTGCCAGCGCCATTCCTCAGTTTCAAGGGCATCCTGGTGGCGGTCCCAAGAAATCAGATTTCAAGCCCACACCCTGGACGGAAGCAGTGAAGGAAAAAGGATCTGGTGCGCAGCAGTTCGATCTGCATGTTCGCAATTTTCTTGATTGCATTAAGACCCGGCAGCGTCCTATTTCCGACGTTGAAGATGGGCATCGCGTGGCTGTCACTTGCCACTTGGCGAACCTGTCCTTGCGCTTGGGCCGCAAGTTGCGGTGGGATCCAGTTAAGGAAGATATTATTGGAGACGCTGAAGCATCGAAGATGCTGGTACGGCCCTATCGCAAACCTTGGGATCAGGTTTTAAGGAGTTTCAATTTATGATGCGTCGTACATTTTTAGCGGCGTCTGCCGCAGCCTCAGTGGCCCTGGCAGCACCGACGAAATCGCAGATGGGCGTGGCTGCTACTTGCTACTTGAGCTTCCGCAGATATCGGGACACCTCAGAATTCCTGGAGCATATGCACGACCTGGGTGCTGGTGGAATTCAGATCTCGCTTTCGAATTTGGAGCCCGCATTCGGCAAGAGCATTCGCGAACGCTGCGAACGTTATGGAATGTATTTTGAAACCATGGGCGCGCTTCCTGGGGCAGATACGGCGCCGTTTGAAAAGGCGATGGTTGCCTCAAAGGAAGCCGGGGCACTGGCCATGCGCGTCGGATGCCTGAGTGGACGGCGGTATGAAACCTTTGCCACGTTGGCTGATTGGAAGCAGTTTGTAGATCGTTCCTGGACTTCCGTGGAAAAGGCTGTGCGCATCGCCGAACGCTTGCAGTTTCCCTTAGCTCTGGAAAATCATAAGGACTGGACTGCTGAAGAGTATCTGAAAATTCTTGGGAAATACGCTGGGCCTTACATGGGTGCCTGCCTTGATACCGGCAACAATATTTCTTTGCTGGACGACCCCATGGAACTGGTTGAAAAAATCGCGCCCTATGTGGTGTCCACTCACTTGAAAGACATGGCTGTGGATGAATACCCGAAAGGCTTTCTTCTTTCAGAAATGGTTATGGGAACAGGAATGTTAGATGTGGTCAAGATAGCCTCCATCATTCGAAAAGCCCGACCCAAGACCAAGCTCACCTTAGAGATGATCACCCGCGATCCTTTGGAAGTGCCTTGCTTGACAGATAAGTATTGGGCCACTTTTCCAGATCGAAATGGGCTGGCCATGGCCCGCACATTAAGCATGGTTCGAGCCAATAAGCCAACGAAACCATTGCCCCGCACCACTGGCCTGGATAAAGATGCACAGCTTCGCGTGGAAGAAGAAAACGTTGTTGCATCGCTAAATTACGCTCGCGAAAAATTGGATCGCTTATAGGATTGAATCGGCTTCACGCTGGATCAGTTGCCAGACAGCTTCCATATCTTCTTGCTCAGTAGCAATGTTTCCTACTGCCACACGCAAGCAGAACCGCCCATGCAAGATGGTCTGTGAAATAAAAGTATCGTGGGTAGCGTTCACTCGCGCCAACAGTTCGCGATTCACGGGGTCACTACCCTTCAAGCGAAAGCACACCGTGGAAAAGGGCGTCGGTGCAGTTAGTTCAAACCGTTCATCCGCTTCCACCAGCGCCTGAAAATTACGGGCCAGCACCATGTGTCCCCGTAACACTTTTTGAATCCCTTCCAGCCCGAAATAACGCATGACGAACCACAGCTTTACTGCTCGAAAGCGTCGGCCCAATTGAAATCCATAGTCCATTAAATTGACCGCACGAGGGTCCTGCGACGAAGTCAAGTATTCCGGATTATAGGTGAACGCACGTCGTAATACCTTCGGATGTCTTGTATAAAGAACGCTAGTGTCCACGGTCACAAACATCCACTTGTGGGGATTCACAACAATTGAATCGGCTTCGCTCAAACCGTCGAACCAGGCAGCATATTCCGGCAGCATGGCCGTGACTCCGGCATAAGCAGTATCCACGTGCAGCCACAGTTTATATTTCTTGGCGATTTCCAAAACTTCACGCAGTGGATCGCTGGAAGTTGTCGATGTAGTCCCAATGGTCGCCACAATTACACAAGGCAGCAACCCCGCCGCCAGGTCGGCTTGAATCCTTGCCTCTAACAAATCTGGCTTCATGGAAAACTGCGCATCCGATTCGATTTTCTGCAGATTATCCAGCCCAATTCCCAACGTTAGAACTGCCTTGTCTACTGAGGAATGGGCTTGGTCAGAACAATAAATTCGTAACCCAGGGCGAGTCCCTTTCTGTCGCGAATCCGGATCGGATACTTCGCGCGCTGCCGCCAAAGCATGCAGCGTACTTGTCGAAGCAGTGTCGTAGATGATGCCAAAAAAATTTGAACTGATCCCCATCCACTGCCGCAGCCAACCAAGCGCTACTTCTTCCAACTCCGCCACTGCTGGCGAGGCTGTCCAGTTGAAACCGTTGGTATTCACTACGCTCACCAACATTTCCGCCAACACCGCCGGGGTGGATGCGGAACAACCGAAATAGTTTAGGAATCGGGGATGATTCCAATGCACTACGGCGGGCATCACCAGCTTGTAAAAGTCTTCCACAGATTTTGCTAAAGGCTCGCCTGTCAGCGGTCCACTGCGGGGAAGCCGGTCGATCAGATCTCCAGGACGCATGGTGGGAGTCACCGGAAACCTGGCTGGATCAGCGAAATAATTGGCCATCCACTCCACTACTTCGTGACCCAATTTACGGAACTCGGCTGCGTCGTGTTTCATCTTTCTTTCATTGTCCTTCGTTCGATATACTAACTGCTGCATGGACTCAAACCAAATCTCCCGACGCAAGTTGTTTTCTGCCGGAACGAAAACAGTTGCAGCAGCCACCGCATTTCAGATCATCAAACCGGAACTTGTGAGGGGCGCTGGTAAAGAGCGACTCAAGGCCGGGCTCATTGGTTTCGGCGGACGTGGGCGCCAGGCTGTTAACGATCTGCTCACCGGTACGGAAAACGTGGATGTTGTGGCAGTGGCCGATATTTTTGAAGACCACGTGGAAGCCAATATGCGTTGGATCAATGAAGATCCGCGCAATGCCAAGATTAAAGATCGGGTGAAGATTGCGCCGGATCAGCGCTTCATTGGGTTTGATGCCTATCAGAAAGTAATTGCCAGTGGTGTGGACATTGTCATGCTCGCTACGCCGCCTGGCTATCGTCCCATGCACTTTGAAGCTGCTATTAATGCGAAGAAGCATGTATTTTGCGAAAAACCATTTGGTACGGATGCCACTGGAGTGCGCCGTTTCATGGCTGCCGCGAAGAAATCTGAAGAGCTGAAGCTTACGGTGATGAGTGGCGCGCAACGTCGGCACGATCGTAAATATCAGATCACCATCGATAAAATCAAGAACGGCGCTATTGGCGATTTGAACGCTGCTTACGCTTATTGGGTTGGTACTCCGGTCATTCAACAGAAAGCTCGCGATGCGAAATGGGGCGATATGACCTGGCAGCATCGGGCCTGGTATTCACACCTTTGGCTGTGCGGTGATCAGATTGTGGAACAGCATTTGCACAACATTGACACCATTAATTGGTTGATGGGCACGCATCCGGTAAAAGTGATGTCCACTGGTGGCGCGGCTTGGCGTCCTCGCGAGGAAATTTACGGGCACATCTTTGATCACTTCAGTTCCGATTTTGAATACGAAAACGGAATGCGCCTTTCCAGTTATTGCCGACAATATCCACCGCAAGGCAACTTGGCCCGTAAAGTGGAAGAACTGGTGATTGGCAGCAAGGGACGTTCTAACTGTCATGATCTGGCTGGAAATGAAGCCACCGCCCCACCTTACGTGGCCGAACATACGGCAATGGTTAATTCCATTCGTGGCGATGGACCGTATATCAACCACGCCATGCCCGTTGCCGAATCGACACTGACTTGCATTATGGCGCGCGAGTCGGCCTATTCAGGAATGGAAATCACCTGGGACATGATCATGAATTCCAAACAGGATCTGTTTCCCAAGCAGTTTGATTACGATCTGAAAGTGGAAAGCATGCCGCTACCGGTTCCTGGAGTGTATAAGTTTATTTAAGGCACCCCAAAATCTGCTATCGTACCCTCTTAGGAGTGCCAGTTTTCATAAGGTTGCCCGGATAATTGAAACCTAGCAGGTACGGTACGCGTCGGATTGGGCATGAGCGTATTAACTGGTGTTCTTGACTTTCCGGTTGCAGGCAGCACTGGTCGCACAAAAACGAAAGTGGATTATCACAAGACAGACGAGGCAGCGCTCGTTCGCCGTGTTCAGGCGGGTGAAGAAACCGCGTTCAAAGAAGTGGTAGATCGCTTCCAATCCAAAGTGTTTTCTATCATTTACGGCATATTGCGCAACCGTAACGATGCTGAAGATATCGCTCAACAAGTTTTCGCTAAGATTTATTTTTCCATCAATAGTTTCGACTTCCGCAGTTCGCTGCTCACCTGGATCTACAAGATTACAGTGAACGAATGCTACGACTATCTGCGCAAGAAAAAGGTTCGCAAGTTAGTTTACGAAAGCGACTTTTCTGAGGATGATGCCCGGAAAATGGAAAGTTCCGATATTGCAGTGGATCGCGCGCCAGCCGCCGATGATTCGCTGGCTAAGCGGGATTTAGTCACCAAGTTGCTGTCCAAAGTTTCAGCGGAAGACCGCTCGTTGATTTTGCTCAAGGAAGTGGAAGGTCATTCAGTGGAAGAGTTAGCCCAAATGACGGGCATGAATGAGAATACTATTAAGGTAAAGCTTTTTAGAGCGCGGCAGAAGTTGCTGAAAGCCGCGCAACGTTTGACCAAATTACCTGGTCAAATTGCCTTGGGTGCTTAAGTCGGGGTCTTTCAATCGCAGAAAATATTCGCGGACAACATGATCCGCCGCGAGAATGACTCCTAAAGTTGTTTTGTATTATTTGTTGGTCTAGGGAAAATAATATGCACGATCCAGTAATTCAAAACCTGGAGGCTTACCTTGAGGGACGTCACGTTCCTGAGCTTGAGTCTCACATTCGATCTTGCGCGGATTGCCAAGCGGAGTTGACGGTGTTTGCCGTGCACTCCACACTGTTACATACGCTTCGCGTCGACGAACAGATTGCACCAACCCCCGGATTTTATGCGCGCGTTTCAGCTCGCATTGAATCGCAAACCAAGCCGTCGTTTTGGGACCTGTTGCTTGATCCCATTTTCGGTCGTCGATTGGTTTATGCCACCACAGCTCTGGTTTTGTTGATGAGCGGCTTTCTTATGTTTTCGCCAGTCGAGTTGTTGCAAGTGGCTTCCACTCCTGAGCGACTGCTAGTGGCTCCCTCGTCCACCGCAGTCATGCAGTCCAACGAGGATGCCGATCATGACCGCAATGTTGTTCTTGTGGACATGGTGAGTTATCCCCAGGCGGATTAAATTTAACGATGTTTGGAAATTCCAACTCCCCCATACGAACTTCGAAAATCTTCCTGATACTGATCCTGGTATTCGCCTGCGGTGGCATTACTGGTGTAGTGTTGTCACGCTACACCACGGCCCAGGCATCCACCAATCGGATTAATGCCAATTGGAAGGACATGACTATTAAACGAATGCGCAAAGAGCTGCAATTGACTCCAGTGCAATCGGAAGCAATTGAGCAGTCTTTGGACGATTTAACCATGTACTACCAAACTTTGCAGGCGCAAATGGATGAAGTTCGGGCTCATGGTAAGGATCGTATTCAGAACGTTTTGAATCCTGAACAGAAGAAGAAGTTTGAACAGATGGTCAGCGATTTGAAAGACAAGCAGATTCGATAAGCTTTCAATGTTACTTCACTGGGCTAAAAAGTAAAATCTGGTCCGGGCGTTTGCCAATCAGAATGGAGCCATCCGGTGCTATGTTGATGGAATGTCCTGCACCGTCTACTCGCCCAAGGATGCTGCCGTCGCGATCATTTACCTTGAATATCCATCCTTCCGAGCCAATTGCCACATCCCTCGGTTGGGCTGATACATATAGCTCGCCCTTTTTACTAAATGCCAAAGAGAAAACTCTGCCAGCGAACTTCCATTCACCGAGATACTTTCCTTTGGGCGTGAACCACTGCACACGGTCGTTTTCGCGATCAGCCACGTATACATTTCCATTCGGATGGACGGCAATACCGTGTGGAAGCCTGAACTCACCGGACTGATTGCCACGCCGACCCCACTCCCGAATTTTCTTCCCTCTTTTATCGTATTCCAGGATTCGAGCGTTACCGTATCCGTCGGAAATGTAGACGTGTCCGTTGGAGGCAAAGCCCGTGTCTGTGGTTCCTCGAAACTCGCTGGTGGTTGTGAACGGTTGTCCGCCGACCTTGATTTCCAACAATTTCCGTCCATCTGGAGCGAACTTATAGACCATGGATGTGTTGGCATCGGTGGTCCACACGTTTCCTGCGGGATCAAGGCGGATGCTGTGGGGAATTGTGAAGAATCCTTTGCCCCAACTGCGCAAAAGTTTCCCCATTGGGTCAATCACTATGATCGCGTCGGTTTTAGGTTCGCGCTGCAACAGATAGAAGTTGCCCTGGCTGTCCGCTGCTGCTGAGGATACGTACCCCAGTTCCAGTTCAGGAGTGACTTTCAGCAGGGTGAGTTCCAAAGGAAGCTTTGGTGCCGCCTTGGCCATGGCACGGATACGGGTTGCATCCTCCACAACAGTGGCTGGCGTTTGGGCCGAAAGCGTTTGCGTTAACAGCGATGCCAGCAACAATGCCAGATACAAAGGAAATATGTTTGGTTGCATGCTGGAAATCATATCCTACTCAATGACCAGCAACAGATCTTTCGCCTCCACCTGCTGCCCCGTCTGCACCAGCTTCTTCGATATCTTCCCTGCTACCGGAGCATAAACTGTCGTCTGCATTTTCATCGCTTCCATGATCAGCAGCTTCGCACCTTTTTCCACCGGTTGACCCACCTCCACCGCAATGGCAGTCACCGCCCCTGGAATTGGTGCGCCTACTTGACCAGCCACCCCAGGGTCAGCCTTCACCCGCACTGGTCCCGTAGGCTTCAGCGATTTATCGACGATGTTCGCTTCCCGTGGCTGTCCGTTCAACTCGAAAAACACTGTCCGATAACCGTCAGGATGCGGATCACTGACCGCTAGAAATTTAATCACCAGCGTCTTGCCCGGTTCAATGTCCACCATGATCTCTTCGCCGCGTTCCATTCCATAGAAAAATTGTGGAGTGGGCAACGCTTCCAAATCACCGTAGCTTTGCAGCGCTTTGGCGAATTTCAAATAGACGTCGGGATACATCAGGTAACTAAGGACATCGGTCCGTGAAGGTTTGCGGCCGATCTTTTTCTCCACCAGAGCAGCCGTCTCGGCCATATCGACAGAAGCCAAATGTGCACCAGGCCGACCCTTCTTCGGCGTCTCTCCCCGCAGAATAATCTTCGCGATCTTCTTCGGCCAACCGCCTTCCGGTTCTCCCAACGACCCCGTAAACATGTCCACCACAGAGTTGGGCAGCGTCAACGTATGATCGGGACTCAACTTCTCAAACTCCGCGCAGGTCATGCCGTGGCCCACCAGGAACACCGCCATGTCGCCCACCACTTTGCTGGATGGAGTCACCTTCACAATGTCTCCAAACATCTGGTTCACTTCGGCATAGGTCTTGGCCACTTCGTTCCACTTCGGACCCAGCCCCATAGATTCAGCCTGTTCTTTTAAATTGGTGAACTGGCCACCCGGCATTTCGTGTTCATAAACACTTGCTGTGCCTGCCTTTAACCCGCTATCGAACGGCAGATAGTAGGTGCGTACCACTTCCCAATAATCGGAACAATTGTTCAAAACTTTTAAGTCTAACTTTGTAGCGCGCGGAGTGTTGTCCAACGCTGCCACAATAGAATTCAAGTTCGGTTGCGACGTGGTCCCGCTCATGGATGCAATGGCCGCATCGGCAATGTCCACCCCAGCATCGGAAGCCTTCAAAATAGAGGCCGCGTTAATGCCGCTCGTGTCATGCGTGTGGAAGTGAATAGGGATGCCCACTTCCTCTCGCAACGTCTTTACCAGTTTCTGCGCAGCGTATGGTTTGCAAAGCCCGGCCATATCTTTAATAGCCAGAATGTGGGCACCCATTCGCTCCAGTTCCTTAGCCATTTTGACGTAGTAATTCAGCCCGTATTTGTCCCGTTTCGGATCCAAAATATCGCCCGTGTAGCACACCGATGCTTCGCACAACTTCCCGGTTTTGCGAACTGCATCCATTGGTGCCTTCATGTTTGGCAGCCAGTTCAGCGAATCAAACACACGGAAAATATCCATGCCTTCGTCCGCGGCTCCCTGGATGAATTCCTTTACGACGTTGTCCGGGTAAGCGGTGTAGCCCACTGCATTCGACGCCCGTAACAGCATCTGGAACAGGACATTCGGAATGGCTTGACGCAACAGTCGCAAGCGCTGCCAGGGATCTTCCAGCAGGTAGCGCATGCTCACGTCAAACGTTGCGCCACCCCACATTTCCAAACTATAAAGTCCACTCAAGTTGTGTGACACATAGTTGGCAATGGCCATCATGTCGTAGGTGCGCGCCCTGGTTGCGAACAGTGACTGATGGGCATCGCGAAAGGTGGTGTCGGTAATCAGCAGCCGCTTCTGATCGCGAGTCCACTGCGCAAATTTCTCCGCACCCATTTGATCCAACATCTGTCGTGTGCCGGGCGGCGGAACTGCGGAATTGTGCGCCGGAATTGGTGCAGCCTTGAAGACAGTCTGCTTCGTTTTACCGGCCACTTCTGGATTGCCGTTGACAATCACTTCCCCCATGTAAGTCAGCAGACGAGTAGCCCGGTCCTTGCGCGTGCTGAATTTAAATAGCGCCGGAGTATCGTCAATAAAGCTGGTGGTAACCAAGCCGTTCTGGAACTTGTCGTTGTTCACAACATTTTCCAAAAACGGAATGTTGGTCTTCACGCCACGGATACGGAATTCGCGCAAAGCCCGATCCATGCGATCGCAAGCATCGGGAAATCGACGACCCCAAGTGGAAACTTTCACCAACAAGGAATCGTAGAACGGGGTGATCACCGCCCCACCATAAGCCGACGCTCCGTCCAGCCGCACGCCAAAGCCTGCCGGGGAACGATAGGTCTGAATCTTGCCGTAATCAGGCACAAAGTGATTCGCTGGATCTTCCGTGGTGACACGGCATTGCATGGCGAACCCGTGCAGCGGGACGTCTTCCTGCTTCGGCAAATCCATTTCCGGACCATGCAGAGACATGCCTTGGGCTATCTGAATTTGCGCCCGCACAATGTCTATGCCGGTGATCATTTCCGTCACCGTATGTTCCACCTGCACTCGCGGATTCACTTCAATGAAGAACCATTCGCCGGAATCGGCATCCACCAGGAATTCCACAGTGCCCGCGTTGTAGTAACCGGCGGTACGAGCCAGTTTCACGGCGGCATCGGCCAGTTCACGACGAATACGAGCATCCAGGTTGACCGCCGGGGCCACTTCCACAACTTTTTGATGACGGCGCTGCACGGAACAATCCCGTTCATGCAAGTGGAGAATGTTCCCGTGCTTATCGCCCAGAATCTGAACTTCCACATGGCGCGCGCGACGGATATAGCGTTCCATAAAGCAACCGCTATTCCCAAAAGCAGCGCCTGCTTCACGGCTGGCTTCGTCAAACTTACCGGCAAAGTCTTCCGGCTTTTCCACAACTCGCATGCCCCGGCCACCACCGCCGAAGGCTGCTTTGATGATCAATGGAAAGCCGATGCTGGCCGCAAGTTTCCCGGCTTTCACTGCGTCGGAAATCGCATGTTCAGTTCCGGGCACCACCGGGACGCCAGCCTTTTCAGCCAGGGAGCGGGCTGCTGTTTTGTCCCCCAGCTCTTCCAAGAGGTGGGGACTGGGTCCAATAAATGTGATGCCATGCTTTGCACAAGCTCGGGGCAGGGCAGGGTTTTCTGATAGGAATCCATAGCCAGGGTGGATGGCGTCCACACCCTTTTCGGCGGCCATGGCAACAATGTTATC
Source organism: Acidobacteriota bacterium (assembly GCA_025352795.1). GTDB lineage: Bacteria > Acidobacteriota > Terriglobia > Bryobacterales > Bryobacteraceae > JANXSF01. The sequence goes on along the minus strand of JANXSF010000088.1, from coordinate 71,620 downwards.
CACGTCCAAGTAGGCTTGAACAGGCCCTTTGCCCACCCCGATGAGGTAGGCTTCATCAGCCTTGAAGCGATGCAGGCTGAGTCGATCCTCCTGCGAGTATACAGCCACAGTGCGGATGCCCAGTTCATTGGTTGCGCGAAAGATTCGAATGGCGATTTCGCCGCGATTCAGGGCTAGAAGCTTTTTCATATAATTATAAAAAGTTGAAGGTGACCGAACCTACAAGGGTTCGGACAGCGAGGACTGAATCCCAAGAATAACATGCGAAGTTTTAACGTGGTTGAAAGACCGATCCCTTGCGGTTACGGCTCCGTAACATATTTATTCTAAAGAGCCGTTACCGCAAGGGAGCGGTATCCTCAAAGGCCTGTTGCGCTCCGATCAAACACTTGAAGCTGTCCAATTTCGGGAAAACTAAGTGGGATGGGGCTCCGGCGTGTCCTATCGCGAACGGTCAACGTTGGAACTCAAGTCAATGCATCCGCACTTCCGGACGGAGCCATTTTTTGGTGGCTAGATCCACACAACGGCCTACTGCTTCCGCAAGTTCTTGTTCAAGACTGAAGTATTCCAGACCCCACGTGACCCCAGGTTGAAACTCCACCAGAATGTCTAAGTCCGACTCCGGGCCTAGTTCTCCACGAGCAGCAGACCAAAAACAGCCGATTCGGCGACACTGTAGCGACGACAGATTTCGGAAATTTTTTCCAGAGGAAGATCGATGCTAATTGTGTGAGTCACCGATATTCCCTCCTTGCTTCAATTATGTCTCAATCAATAAACCGTCTTGGGTTTAGTATGCCTGGTTTAGTGTATGAAGGTTCGTGATGTAATTCGCCGTTTAGAATTAAATCACTGGCGATTGGTTCTCCAAAAAGGAAGTCATCGGGCATTCAAACATCCAGATAAACCACTTGTTGTAACTGTCCCCTGACATTGGAATGACGATCTTCCCCTTGGCACGTTGAGATCTATCTTAAAGAAAGCTGGAATGGAGTAATCATGAGACGCTTTGCCGTTGTCTATGAAGAAGCAGAGTCGAACTGGGCAGCATACATCCCGGACCTGCCTGGGTGCGTCACTACTGGTGCCACTCTTGAAGAAACGAAGCGCAATATTAAAGAAGCTATCGCATTGCACGTGGAAGTGATGCGCGAAATCGGTGAGCCTATTCCTTCTACAACCACCGAGGTTGAAGTTGTTGAATTTGAAATTGCGTCTTAAAGTTCCACGATCAAACAATCGATGAAACTGCTGTGGTGTTGGCGATGCAAATCCGAAGTCCCCATGCTCAATGGCGAAGAGTCTGCGTTGGTCTTTTCCAAATACGGCACCAAAGGGTCTGGAAACTTTGGGGAGCGCGTCGATCAGTTTTCAGGCCCTGTGGTCCGTGAATACGAACGAATCACCGGCCATCACGAACCTGACGCGATGGAAGTCTGGCATCACCGTTTGGCGCTCTACGGAAATCCTTGCCTGAACTGTGGCAAACCACTCAGAACTCCAAAAGCAAAATTGTGCGCTGCCTGCGGTCACCCGGCAACATAACAACTCCATTTTTTCCTGGAACGTTTTCGGGTATCATTCGTACTAAGCAATATCCCCTTGGAGGTAACCCCCATGTCCCGATCCCATTACGCGCTCTCCGTATTACCTGCGCTCTTCATGCTCTCCGGTTGTGATGCCGACGAAGTATTTGCCGGTACTCAGGAAAAACAGGACTTCCACTACACCAAACCGCTGGCTTCTGGCGGACGTTTCTCTATCGAAAATTTCAATGGTTCGGTGGACATCACCGGTTGGGAGAAAAGTGAAGTCGATATTTCTGGCACCAAGTACGCTAAAACCAAAGCCATCCTCGACGAAATGAAAATTGACGTGCAGTCTTCCAACGGTGCAGTCAGCATCCGCACCATTCCTCCTGTAGAGAAGTGGAACGCTAATGCTGGTGCGCGATACAACATTCGAGTTCCCTACAAAATATTAGTGGAACTGGCAGCCTCCACCAACGGCAGCATCCATTTGGAACACTTGGAAGGTGCGGCCCGCATTCGCACCACCAATGGCGGAGTTCGTACCAGGTCACTTAAGGGCAACCTGGAAATCAACACCACCAATGGAAATGTAGATATGTTCGATGTCACCGGTGGCGCCAAGGTCACCACCAGCAACGGTCACATTAACGCTGACAATCTGCACGGCGAATTCACGGCGAAGACCACTAACGGTGCTATTTCCGCCCGTTTATTCGACGTCCCAGTAAATTCTCTGGTCAAAGCCTCCACTTCCAACGGCGGCGTGGATCTTACTTTTGACCAAGTCCGGTCCGACGTGCGCGCTTCCACAACCAACGGACATATCAACGTTCGACTTCCCTCCAATGTCAATGCAAGGGTGGATGCCAGCACTCACAATTCCAGCGTTTCCAGCGAATTGGATGTGAAGTCCAGCGGCAGTTGGTCTAAAGGTCGTCTGGAAGGAGTGATCGGTTCTGGCGGTCCACACTTGGAACTGTCCACCAGCAATGGCCCCATTCGACTGCTGAAAGGGTCGGCCATTTAGTATTGTTGCGCTGACCATAACCAAACGCCTAAATCCGGGTTTAATGTACTGCACGTCTCAACATTGCACGTCTTTAAATCCCGTCTTTAACTGCGGGGATGAGGTTTACTTTATGCGCTCCAAAATAGGCTTGATAATAGCCTTGGCTGCCTTCAATGCATTGGGCCAGCCACCAAGCCCACCGAACTCGCCGAGTTCAGCAAGCAATGAAACGGTAGTGTTTCGTTCCGACGTCGGGCTGGTGCGTGTCGATGCCCAAGTGCTTGATGGCGGACATACATTGGCTAACCTGGTTGCCCAGGATTTTATTCTGCGCGACGAAGGCAAAGTGGTTGAAATCCGCAACTTTGCTCGCGAGAATATGCCACTCGATGTGCTGCTGCTGATCGACGTCAGCCAAAGCATGCGCTCAAACGTGGAGCGAATCGCCTCAGCTTCCCGTCAGGCAATGCAGGTATTGAAGGGTGAAGATCGAGTAGCAATCATGGTTTTTGATCGGCAAACTCGGATGCGAATGCCTTTTCTTGGTGTAGGTACCGTGGAACAGGAATTCCAATCGCTACTCAGACAGGAAAAGTTCAAAGGTGGAACAGATATCACCCGGGCTCTGTACGATGCTGCCGAATTCATGGGCCGTTCCGCCCGCAAAGAAGCCCGCAAAACAATCATTATTGTCACTGATGACCAGACCGAATCCATGTTTCAAGTGGACGAATTCGGAGTGGGACGCGCCTTGGCCAATGCCGACACAGTATTGAACGCACTGCTTGCCCCGGATGCGATGCGCGGATCCGGTAATTATCCCGACGACCAGCGAGCCGACCGCCGCGACGACCGCCGCGGCGGCGGGCAGCAGCGGGGCGGCAATCAAGGTGGAGGGCAACGGCGTCGTGGCGGCTTGGGTGGAGTGATCTTTGGCCCCATGCCCGGTGGCGGCGGCTATCCCGGTGGTAACGGCGGTGGGAATGGCGGCGGTTCACCTCGAAATGGCGGTAGCAATCGGGGAGGTATGAATGGTCCCAAGACCAAGTCCGCCGGTTCAGATCAGATTGCCCACGCATCTGGCGGCGATAGCTTTCCGGTGAGCGATGCCTTAGCCCTGGAAAACACTTTAACTCGCATGCGGCAGCGTTACACGCTCTTTTTCGTTTCGCCGTCGGAAGCCCGTTCTGGCCAGGAGCGCAGCATAAATTTAGAATTGACGGAAGCAATTCGCAGTCGCTATGCCAATGCTGAAGTGCGCTTCCGCCGTACCTATTTTGCTTCGGCAGGTTCTGGCTCTGCGGAACCAACGTATGTCCCGAATGACGACCGCCCTGTTTTCACCCGACCCCGAAAAAGCAATGATGCAAATCGTGATGTGGATCGTCCAGTGGTTGGGCCGCGTCCAATCTCCGATGGGTCAGGCAGTGGCCCTCGCGGACCCAATCCGTCTCTTGGCGGATCCACTACGCCTAAACCAGCACAAGTGGAAACTCCTACTGCCGAACCAGAACAAAAAGCTGGTGGTTGGCGTAAAGTGGGCGAGTCTGAACCCATTAAGAAATAAAATTAACCTACCTCCAGAACATCTAAACTCCGTTAGACGACGTTTACATAAATGCGCTATATTGTTAGGCGTTAGTACAATTTGAACTGGGAGGAACCAGGAATGAAAAAAGTAACATTAGTTTTTTCGCTGTTCGCAATGAGCACCTTTGCCGCAAGTTGGGAAGGTGTGATCTCCGACGCGAAATGTGCTGAAAAGCATGCTGGCGAAAAGTTGAACACATCTTGCGTTCGTAGTTGCGTAAAGGGTGGCGCAGCCCCCGTTTTCGTAACAAAAGATGGAAAAGTTCTGAAAATTCACAATCCTGATGGTTTGGGTGGTGAAGAGAATTTGGGTGTTCGCGTGAAGGTTGACGGAAAGGTTGACGGCGATTCCCTGCACGTTGACAGCGTCACAAAGCTCTAAGTTCTGAATCTTAAATTCGAGGAAGCGGATGCCATTGCGGTGTCCGCTTTTTTATTGCAATTTGCCGCGTCCAGCCACTGGCCAGATGCTTTCCACCGTTTCTCCGCGGATTCCATACACCTGCTCATGTAAATTCATTGCCACGCAAATGTGATTGGGAAGTACGTTCACCCGGTCACCCACCTTGAATCGATCCCTGGCACCTTTCAGCACCACCACCCCGTGTTCTTCGTTCATCCTATCAAAAAGGGCGTCTTTCGCTTGCGTCACAATGCCGCAACCCGGTTCGGCTGATTTATCCGATGAAAAAGTTTTCGACCCGCCGTCGATCACAAACTGATCGTCTACACTGGTGGAAACAACTGTCGTCAGAATGGTTGCAGCGCAATCTTCCCAGCTACAAGCACCACTCAGAACCACGTTGCGATCATTAAAAATATAGGTTCCTGGACGCACCTCGTTCATCCCCTTCACTTCATGCGCATGCCATTCTGTAGGAGTGGAACCGCCGCTCACAATACGCGCTTCCAGCCCTGCTGCTGTGAGTTGGTGAAGAGTTTCTTCAATGGCTTCGGACAAAGCGGCCATTTTCTGGGGACCATCGGCAGTCCAGTCCTTGATATGACCAGGGTAGAAGGCGAAACCTTCCAGGTGGATGCCCTTCAGCTTGCTAACATCCTGCGCCAGTCCGACCGCAGCCTTTCCTGGTGTGACGCCCACCCGATGCAGGCCCACATCCATTTCCACTAGAATGCCAATATCCACACCTGCTTTGAACGCCGCCGCTGCAATTCCCTGGGCAGACTCCAAACTGTCTACCGATATGGTTAATTGAGTCTTCCTGGCCACTTCCACCATGCGGGCCAGTTTCAGGGCACCAATCACAGGGTAGGCAATCAGCAGTTCCTGAACACCTGCTTCCAACATCACTTCGGCCTCGCTGACCTTGGCCACAGACAACCCAACGGCCCCCAGGGCAAGCTGTTGAGCACCTAATGCGGGGATCTTATGGGTCTTGGAATGGGGACGCAGCCGCAGTCGGTGTTGCGCTGTGTAATCGGCCATACGGCACAAGTTGCGTTCCATAATGTCCAGATCAATTACAATGGCCGGGGTATCGAGTTCGGAAATGTGCATGGGCAGAAATTGCTATTTTAGCGCGAAGGTGATCACAAACTTACCCTGCTGCGGATTCTTATAGTACAGCTCCAGGTCCTTCACCTTGTTTTTACCTTCAACCGGGAAATATAAAAGACCCTCTACGGTTTCCGTAGTTTCCTTTTCTATCAGTACTTTCTGCTTCAACACTTCAAGTAGAGGATTCACTGTTTCTTTGCCACCATCGGACAGCGTAGCCTCTGCCGATGCTACCGCCGACGTGTTCCCAACACCGCCCCCGTTGCCAGGCATCTGCGAACCGCGTCCGCCCAATCCGCCCCAGGTGGGACCGTTGCTGGACGTGCCTGCACCGCCGCTGCTGTACGTTGTTCGGACCATCAGTTTGGCTGAACCGGCGATTTGGCTGGGTTGAAATGGTTGAACTTTCAGGCCTGCTTTGGAATTCAATAACGAAAAATCATCGAGCCAGATCTTGATCGCACCCTCTTTGGGAGTGATTTTCACTTTCACCACGACGATGGTTCCGCCCATATCGTCACCTAAAAGTGCCTTGATTTCGTCTTTATCGACAATAACGGTCGCTTCTGCATCCAAAATTTCGTTTCCGCTGCGGCCTGGAAGCGGCTTTTTTTCGGCTGCAAAGATGGCAACTGCGGTCAATGTTAAGAGAAAGGCCCTGCGCATGACGAAATTATACTCCTTGTCGTCTGAAACGTGTTCAAACTTTACGGTCCTCTGCCCGATATGGTGGGTGTGAGCCAGCTAATGGACAATGCGAACAAAATTTTAGACGCAGCGGAATCCATGCGCGTTGCTGGTCATAAAGGGTCAGATTGGAGCATTCTGGTGGGCTCTGAAGGCACCATTCACATGGTTTCAGGCTCTGATTGGCCTCTGGATTCGTTGCGAGCCCACCACGGCGCAACGCAGGCCTACCGCGTGGTCCAGCAGGATGACCAGATTCAGGTGGAAGGCAAAGACGAGCGTCGGGCCATTGTAATTCGATCTCATCCACCCAATCATCTGCTGAAGTTACTTCTCCCGGAACGTCGGGACTATCATTTTTAGCTTTTACACTACCGCAACCCTCCTTCACTTTGTATACTCGATAGGTACCAATTTTTAGAGCTAAGGGCGTGTGGATCAACCGCGTGGGAATTTACTCCAAGTAAATTATGCGTTGGCTATATCCCGGTTGTTTCTTAACTTTGTTTTAAGCATGGGTTTTTTAAGCATGGAGGAGTGGAATGGGCGTTCAAATTTCGACCCGCAGTGCGGGCGATGTAACGATTGTGGATGTTGCCGGTAAGATTACGCTGGGTGAAGGCTCCAGCGCTCTGCGCGATAAGGTGAAAGAACTTTCCGCAACCGGCGTTAAAAAGATGCTCATCAATCTTGGTGACGTCAACTATATTGACAGTTCCGGAATTGGCGAATTGGTAAGCGCCTTTACCACCGTTTCCAACTCAGGTGGGGCTTTGAAACTGCTGAATCTGACCAAGCGAGTTCATGATCTTTTGCAGATTACAAAGTTGTACACAGTGTTTGAAGTATTCGACAGCGAAGATGCTGCGTTGAAGAGTTTTTAAGGGTTTCTTTAACAGTTTTACGAGTGGGTCGGCCAACCGGTCGGCCCTACCCAATTCCAATGGAAATAGAAAAATTAAAGCGGGAACGCGCCGTCGATGCGGTTTACAAAGTTCTCCGTCAGGCCATTCTTAACTCAACGTTGAAGCCTGGGGAACGTTTGCACATTGACCAGCTTTCCGAAAAGCTGGACGTAAGCCTGACCCCAGTGCGCAACGCGATTCAACAATTAGCCACCGAAGGTCTGGTGGAAGTGTTGCCACGAAGCGGAACGTTTGTGGCCAGTTTGTCGCCTAAAGACGTGGAAGAAACGTTCGACATCCGTTGTGCTTTGGAGTGCTTAGCGGCTGAAAAAGCAGTGGAACGCATTCAGGCGACAGATTTGAAGCGTCTCAAAGCTTTGGTCCAATCGCTGCGCAAACCAGTGAAAAATGAACAGGATCGTTTGCAGCACGAACGAGACAACAACGATTTTCATTTTTCTATCATTCGGCTTTCAGACAATCAGCGACTTTACGAAGTCTATAACAGTCTCAACGCGCATTTGAAAATCGCCCACATTCATATGGGCATTGATTCAGGCGTCTCAAGGCTTAAAGAAGAGCAGGATGAGCACGAAGAAATCTTCGGTGCCCTGGAAGCTCGCGACGTAGCACGCGTGACCATTGCCATGCGGCACCACATTACCCGTGCCCGCGATTCCCTTATCGCCAGCTTGAAAGAAGCTTAGCCGCAGTCCTGATTCGAATTACTATCGACCTCTCATGAATCTTACGCCTCGCAAGAGGAGTAAGAAAGTGGAAAAACGCAAATTAAAAAATCAGGCTTTCCGAAGTTCGCGAACGAACGGGATGAATCGAAGTGGTGGGCGAGCTCGGAGGGTCGCGCATTTCTCAAGCAGCAATCTGTGGTGCAGGTTGTGGATCGGCGTAGTGGTTCAAAGCTGGTGGCAAAGTTGGTTCGTGGGTGCAGATCGCGTTGCGGTTGCCTTCGCCCGATGTTGCCAATGCGCGGGAGATTGCGGAGTGGAAGGGGATTGGTTATCTACAAACCCTTATGTACAAGCATCTTTAGCAGCGTTTGGGAGGTATGCTGCTTCGTCATTCTAGGCAATCCGAATCCGAGGCTCCAAGGAAGGATGTGTGGATGGAAACTTCATCAATTCAGAAACGCCAACGTTAAGAAAATCCTGAAAGGAGGAACTGTTCATAACGATGATGTGTTGGCGAGTTAAGCAATCCACTCTTAGTCCTTGGGCGGGACCGCTTTGAAATTCAACTTGAAGACTTGCTGGCATCGCATACTCGTAAACCAATCTTTCAACTGGAAAGAGTTTGGCCTGATCGAAAGGAATCTCACCTGTTAGGATGTTGATCTCTTTGGACTCGAACTCACAAATGAAGAGGTTGGCTGTTGTTACGATTACCGGCAAGATAAAACTATGGGGATACTTACGGTGAGAGGCGGCTTGTTCAGATGTCCAGAGCGAATGTGTGGTGATACTGATCTGTCTCGCGGCATCCGAAATGGCTGAGTTCGATGTTTTTGTCTTTTGCCTATCGTCGCTTTTGCTCGAATAAGACGCTTTTGTTTCTCTTCCAGCATCAACGATTTTCAAGTCTTGACTTAGAGGAACACGCTCCAAGTACTTCCCATCTCCAGGTGAGACGGCTGGAATCAGGAAGAATCCCTGTTCGACCCTCTTAGGAAAGAATATCCATTGTGTGAAGTCTGGATTATTCTTCTTACACTCGATGAGCAGTGCAGTATCACGACCATTGACCTTTGCATCGGCTCGGATATCCAAGGCTGTTTCCTGATTACGATACATAACCGGATACTCCACTGCTTCGATCTTCCAAGTTGCTGATTCTTCGATGATTCGTTGGCATGCCCTTTCGAAAAAGAGACCGTGGATATTGAGTGCATGAACAGTTCAATCATCATCAGTCTGCGGTTTACGGTCAACGGGATTCGTCATACAAGATGAAAGTAACATGGTTCGGCAATGCGTTTGCTGCAAAATACTTTTGCAAATCCTGACGTGTCAACAAACTCATCCCTTACCGCTCACTTTCCCGCAACCGCTGCAGATATGCATTCCTGGCGAAATCATACGCCCGTTCCGCGTCTCCACGTTCTTCCAGCCGGATTCGTGGCATCTTCTGAGTCCTGCACTTTTCAACCGCTGCAAGGCACCACTCAGCGCTCTTCTTCGATGCTCTTACTGGCTTGCCATCCACTAAAACCCAAATCGGATTAGTGTGCGAAGATGGCAGAATTCGAATTGCCACCCAACTGCTTACGTCAATCTGCGCGTCGAACTCGATTTTCCGTTGCACCCCATCAGCATCTATTTCCTGCCTGGCAATCGCCTTCCCGTTGACAATCAATTCCACCGGCACGAGTCGGCCATTGCCCAAACGCGCCCGCTCTAATTCCCAATAGGGCTGCTTGTCAAAATGCGCACGCCTGATTTTTTCGTCTGGCGTTTGATCCAGTAAAGCAGCCACGTTCACTGAAACCGTCACTTTGCCCGGTGCTCGAAGATTTACCTCGCTTGCCCCGTCACCCATCCTTACTTCATTCACTCGGAAGTCTATCAAGTGACTTTTGCCATCACTCACATAATTGCGGCCTTCGCGAATGCCCACCGCCCAATCATCGTATTCCAGCGATTTTTCCTGCCGAACATAGCTGCGACCCATCCCCACTCGATCCCCATAAATGCATGGGAAATCCGTCTCCCCGCTGATGCGTGTACGATAACCAACGTTCAGCGTGTGGTACCAAATGTTTAGTTCCGAAGGGAATGGCGTGTCCACCGTGGAGATGAAATCCACCAGGTCGTGCGTCACGCCAACGATGAACTCATTAGCGCCGATGCCGTCAAACGCAGGTACTTCGTCACTGGGCAGCGTAGCCGTTGTCTGCGTCAAGCCCCATCCGGAATGGGCGAATCCGGTAATGGCCCCTTGCGCCTTGGCCCAACGAAATATCGGGATGCCCCAACTGGGCCAGTCCTCAATGCGGCTGGTTCCGGGATAGTCCTGTTGCTTGAGCCGCAGCAAGCAAATATGGCCTGTATGACTCGATGGAAATCCTGAAACTTCCACGTCGTAACGCATCTTGTTTTCAAGCGATGAAAGTTTGTTGTCTTTGCCTTCGAAAAACGTCTTCTGGAAATACCAGGAAGGGCCCCAGGTAAGCACTGAGCCCACCTTTAAATCCTCTCCTACAATGTGACGCATCATGTCTTCCGGGTAGACGCCTTCCGTTGGCTTTTCATAATGCGAACATCCAGCGGCATGAATGTGATGATCGCCGGAATACCAGTGCTGCTTGGCCGGATCAATCCATCGTTCCAGGTGGACAGCTAACTCCATCGGCTTTTCAGTAACATGAAGCTGATGCACTTTCTTGCGATATTCAGGACCTCTGGTGGATTCCACGGAATAATCCCCTGGCGGCAATAGAACGTATTCTTTATCGGCGCGATACACCTGCGGATGAAAGGCAAAGTCTGGTGCCAGACGCTTGGCACGTGATGGATAAATGCGGCCCAACTTGTCTTTAATCACAAATGATGCGGTGGTGGGTTTGCCGTCGGAATCAATGACACGAAGCGTTATCTTCGCTGCGGGGCTGGCGGTGAACAGGAGGTCCAGATCGGCACGAAAGCCAAGGTCCTGCGTGCCTTGGCCGACGTTAAAAGACAACTTGGCCTCGCGCCTGCCCTTGTCCCGAGAATAAACTTGAAGAATCCGGTATTCCAGCTCCAAGCCGCTTAATCGCTCTTTCATCGGTTGCCTGTTCACCATTTGGATGTCGATCCACATGCGGGGGACAGCACCTGCTGATAAATTGAATAACCTATCTGCCTGTGGACTATTGACTCCCAGCACGGCGGTAATGCCCGCTTCATTGGCCACTTTCACCAAGAACGAACGCCAGCCCTGCTCAACCAATTCATGTTTGGCATGCCCTTCCATCACCTTTACGCGACTTTCAGGATTGATATTCACCGCCAGAAGGCAGTGCTTATCCAGGATTTCTTGGATACGGTTAGTGGATGAGGTGCTTTTCAATTCGGCAATTTCTGCGGCAGGCAGCGGCTCGCCAATCATTTCCATCGCATCGATCAGGCGTAGAACGCTTGCTGCAAGCGGTTGGTGGTCCACTTTATCGACCAGCGGCAAGCTGGCGGCGAGGGTGCTTTCCGTTGTCAGAAAAAAAAGTGTGAAGAAGAGTTGGGTAGTGCGGTCCATGCAAGATATTCTATTGGAATGCGAATTGTAAATCCTATGTCTGTATTTGCCTTCTGTCTTCTGCTGCTTCCTATGGTGCAAGCGAAGGATGGCAAGTGGATCAAAATGTTCAATGGCAAAGATCTGAAAGGATGGAAAGCTTCGGAACGTGCGGACCAATGGAAAGTTGAAAATGGCACCATTGTTGCCCAAGGGGATCGAAGCCATCTGTTTTGGATGACCAAGCAATGTGTCGATTGCGAATTTGAAGCGCAGGCCAAAACCACCAAGGGTTCCAATTCCGGTATGTACTTTCGCGCCGAATTTATGGAGGGGTTTCCAAAAGGCTACGAAGCGCAAGTGAACAATTCCCACACTGATCCCAAGCGCACTGGCAGTCTCTACAACTTCCAAAATGTGATGGACCATCTTGTTGATGACGACGTTTGGTTCACTCAAAATATCCGTGTTGTGGGAAACCACGTCACCATCAAGGTGAACGGTAAAGTTGTGGTGAACGATTACGTGGATACCAAAAATACCTTCAACAAAGGGTACTTGGCGTTACAGGCGCACGATCCTAAGAGTGTCACTTATTACCGTAACCTGCGTATGCGAGAGATACTACACTAAAAGGGCTACATGTCCTCTTCTGGCGCGCCACAACTCGAAACATTAGGTGATCGCCCCTTCTCCTTTTATCCACCCATTATTGGTGTGGACCACAATGAATGGTTTTATCGGCGTGCCACCTGGTCTGAAATTCTGGTGCACAATACTAAGACTGGTCAGGAGGCGTGGGTACCTCGTCGCTTTCTCGGAGACGTCTCAAAAATAGATGAGCCGATGATGATCGTCGGTCTGGCCAAGGAATTGGAATTAAAAGCCGGTCAACTTTGGCCCACAGAACGGCGAGTGATTCAAATGCCGCGCCCTGTTGGTCCCAGTCCTGCGGAACCGTTGGAGGTGCGCAAGCCAACCCCTGCCGAAGTGATCGGCATCCGCTCCAGTTCGGGAACGGAATCTAAATTGATTTTGGTGATTTTCGGTGTGCTGATTTTCGGTGTGCTTGGTTGCTTTTTAGCGGTCAGCTATTTCAGTCGCTCACGGGTGGAGTACAGCACTGTGATGCAGGAAGATCTGGGTTTATCGGCTAAGGACGATTATTTTTCCGTCATCCGCAAGCTGGGTCAACCTGCTGACGAACGCTGGAAGGAACCGGCTACCGATCTGCAGTACCGTGCGCTGCATTATCCCGATAAAAAATTCACGGTTATCCTGATGGGGCCAGATCGGAAAAGTGTATTGTATTTAGGTTCTATGAATGAAGAGTGGCGTCCGGTGCATACGGTTGTAAGCCCGGCGCGCGGTGATAGCAGGGCAATGTTAATGGGGTTGAAAAAGTTTTAGACTATTTCTTTTCTACCATCGCCTTCAACTGCCAATACACCGATTCTTCATACTCTTCTTTCAATCGTTCCAGCCCTTCCGTTGAGGCATCGCCTGGCCGCTGCCCTTGCCGCTTTTCGGAGCGTGTCAGCAACAGCTTGGCTTCTGTATCATCGGCAAAGCGATCCAGCACTGCGCGAAACTGCTCTGAAGCGGCGTCGAAATCACCTTTGCGCCAAAGTGCGTAGCCTAAGTTGAAATGATAATCCACGTCGGCATCATCGGCTTCCACGGCTTTTTTCAGATTCTCAATGGCACCGGGCATGTTGGTGCGCATTTGGGACAGGCCAAGGTTGCACAATACTTCGTTTACGGGAACTTCAGTTACCACGAACGAAAAAGATTTCAACGCTCCCTGATAATTGGCTGACCAATAGTGGCTTAAACCCAGCATGAACTGCGCTCGACGATAGCGGGGGTCGTTCGGCTTTACACGGGCGAACCAATCGGCCGCAACACGGTAATTTTCTTTTTCGTATTGAATGGTTCCCAATTGAAAGCAGGGTTGGGAATAAGTGGGATCAAGTCGCGCTGCTTGCGCCAACAAATGATGTTTCTGTTCCGGGTTATTGGAAAGCAATCCGCGAATGTAACTTTCTTTGGCATCGACTCTAGCGCCTGGATGACGTAGCAGAAAGTCGCCTTGGGTGACTGATGTTTTTGGCGATAGAAATTTCAACGCCTGCCAGGCAAGATTCATTTCCAGCACAGAAAGATCATCGAGCGAACCTGTTTCAAAAAATTCCGTACTCTGTTTGCGTCCGCGTAAATCAATCATACGGGCCACAAGTTTGACGCTGGGACGTTGACCCGCAGGCTTTTCTTCTAATTCAAAGCTGCCAAAAACCAGCGAGCGGGCGTCCAGTTCATCTCCAATCTTCACCATTGTGGCTTTGGAAATTTGTACGTAGGCTCGGACGCTCAAGCGCCGGTAGGCTTCTTGCCGGGCGTCACGGTCCAGCACTAAAAGCCCTTCCCCGTAGAGCGCTTCTTGAATGGAATCGGCGGCACTTTCGCCTAACCAGTTGAGGTTCAGATTCTTGGTCAGGTTGATGAACGGCAACACCACCACAGATTCGGCGGCTGCTGGAAGAACAAAAAACAAGAGGGCCGCCAGGATTCGGTACATTACTTAACTTTAGCAAGCCGCAACCGCGCCCATCAGCGGCTCGGATTAATTGCCGCTGATGGACGCCGATGAACGCTGATAACAACTATTTAGGTAAGCTGGCAGGCTGAATGCCTAATGCCCTATAGTTTTCCCGCATCCCCAAGTTAAAAAAAACCGCTCCCTCGCGGTCACGGCTCGGTAGCATCAGTATGTTACCTAGCCGTGACCGCGAGGGAGCGGTCTTTCAAAAACCTGATAGCTTCGCTTCACACTTGAAGCTGTCCGATTCCAGGAAATGCGGCATTGGGCTGAACGCCTGCCCCACATCAGAACACTAGTTGACGGTTACCTTCATATTGGTCCCGCCGACGCGGATTTCCTTGATCTGGTACTTCCCTTCGCTATTCAGATAACGCACCGCAGTCTTGACGTACTTTTCACTGGTGTTTTCCACTTGAATGGGGGCTTCAACGGTTGTTTTGCCTAGTTTCATTACAATTTTACCGTTGTCAATTTCCACCTTGTACTCGCCGGCTTTTAGTTCTTTGCCATTGAGGGTGGCGTTTTCATACAGCACAATTTTGTGAGTGGTGGCGCTGGCAAAAGCCATGGTCAGGGTGACGCACAACAAAAGTATCTTTTTCATAAACAGAGTTCTCCTTAGTTGACTCGGTGCCGATTGCAGCCACGGGCCGATTACATATTGCTTTTGATTTACATTTCGGCCAGCAGCGGGCTTTCCCTCCGGAACACCCGTTGTCACATGCCTTGTATGAAATTACATACGAACCAAGTCAGCATTCGTTCCGTTAAAAAGTTTCGTTGTGAAGAAAACTTCTAACAAGTTCTTTGGCTTTCTGCTGGGCTGTGGCTGTATTGCCGAACTCAGGAATCCACATCACCGCTTCATCGCGACGGAACCATGTCAATTGCCGCTTGGCATATTGACGGCTGTGAATTTGGGCCAGTTCCAAAGCCTGCTTGAAATCCATCTGCCCAAGAAGCAAGGCCAGCGACTCTTTATAGCCGATGGATTCGAACGGCTTTGCGTCTTCTGAATAGCCACGGGCCAGAATGCTTTTCACTTCATCCAGCAATCCGTCTTCAAACATGCGCACGCAGCGTTCATTCAAACGTTGGTGCAACAGCGGGCGCGGTGGGTTCAATCCGATTTTCAAAATGCGATATCCTTCCAGCCCCTGGCGTTTGCCTGCCATAAAATCGGAACCCGGCTTGCCCGCCAGAATTCGAATCTCTAATGCGCGCATGGTTTTGTTTACGTCCTGCGGTTGAATGCGCCCCGCGGCCTCTTGATCCAGCCGTGTGAGGATGCGATGTAACGATCCCGTCGCAGCGGCTTCCCTGGCGGCCAGTTTCCGTCGCAGTACCTCATTGCGCTCTGGGCTGGGGGACAAGCCTTCCAACAGCGCCTTTAAATAGAACCCCGTCCCACCGCAGAGGATGGGCAGTTTTTGGCGATGGGTAATGCCTTTTAACGATTCTTTTGCGAGTCTTGCGTACTCGCCAGCGCTCATCAGCGCGTCTGGGTTACAGATGTCTATTAAATGGTGAGGGATCCCTTGGTGCGCCTCTGCTGGTAACTTGGCGGTACCGATTTGGAAGTAGCGGAAAACTTGTAATGAGTCGCAATTCAAAATCTCTCCATCATATAAATGGGCTAGGGTAAGGGCTAAATCGCTCTTGCCTGAACCTGTTGGGCCGATAATTGTAACCAGAGGGTAGAGGTTGTCCGTCAAACCTCTAGGCTAGCAAGCCCTCTTGCCCGGAATGCCGGGAGTATATACTGGAAGTGAAATTAAATCGCCCGGAAACGGGGGGGTCGAATGTTCCGTCTTGGCAAAACTGCTCTTGCAATCGTAATAACAGGTGCTTGCGTATTCGCACAAGCGCCAGATAAAGATGAGGACCGTGCTGCGGCCTACTACAACTACTCAATGGGTAGAATTTATACCGAACTTGCTGGCGCTTATGGAAACAAAGGTGAATATGTAGGCAAGGCCATTGAGCACTTTAAATCCGCATTGAAAGCGGACCCCGGTGCAACCTTCATCACAGAAGATATTTCCGACCTTTATGTACAAGGTGGCCGCATCCGCGAAGCTGTTCGCGAAGCTGAAGACGCACTGAAAGCGAACCCTGACAATATTCTTCCTCGGCGCATTTTGGGTCGTATTTATTCCCGGCTAATTGGCGATCCGCAAGGCCAAAGCCGCAGCATCAATGAAACTATGCTGAAAAATTCCATTGAACAGTACACCAAGATCACCGAAAAAGAACCTCTGGATCTGGAAAGCTGGGTGATGCTGGGACGCCTGCAGAAGATGGGCACCAATTCAGTTGAATCGGAAAGAGCGTTTAAGAAGGCTCTGTTGATCGATCCTGAAAATGAAGACGCCATGGCTGGGCTAGCGTTGGTTTACGCTGATCTTGGCGATACAAATAAGGCCGCAGAACTTCTGAAGAAGGTCACTGATAAGAATCCGTCCATGCGGACCTTGACTGCGTTGGCCGGGTCCTATGAGCAGATGCATGATTACAATCTTGCCGCAGAGACATACAAAAAAGCTCTGGGACTACAGCCCGATAATGACGAGATTAAGAAACAGTTGGCCAGCACTTTGCTGCTAGCAGACAAAGTAGATGAAGCTGCCAAATTGTTTGAAGAGATGGCGACGGAAGATCCTAAAGATTTTGTTTCGCGATTACGCCTTTCCCAAATTTATCGTCAACAAAACAACTTTGACAAAGCCTGGCAGCAGCACAACAAAGCGAAAGACATTGACGCCAATAATCCTGAGATTCGCTACAACGAAGTGAACTTGTACGAAAGCCAGGGGAAATCGGCAGAAGCGATTACTTCGCTGAAAGAATTGCTGGCCAGCACGCAAAAGAAAACTTATTCAGCGCAAGAACGGCAGACCAGAGCCACTTTGCTGGAACGGCTGGGGCTTTTATATCGCCAAGGTGAACAGTACGGCAAGGCGGTGGAAACTTTTCGCACATTAGCCGAACTGGACTCCGCGCTGGCATCCCGTGCGACGGCTCAAGTTGTGGATACTTATCGCCAAAATCGCGAGTATCAAAAAGCGGTAGACGAAGCCGACAGTGCCCTGAAAAAATTCCCAAAAGATCGCATGATTACCGTGGTTCGGGCCAGTGCCCTTGGGGAGTTAGGCCGCAATGCCGATGCTGTGGCATCGCTCAAGACACTACTGGAAGGCAAGCCCACGGATCGCGAAACTTTTTTGAGCATCGCCCAAGCCTATGACCATGCCAAGAACTATCTGGAAATGGCCAAGGCGATTGACGAAGCGGAAAAACTGAGCACTACAAAAGAGGAAAAAGAAGGCATTTCATTTACTCGTGGGGCGATGTATGAAAAGCAGAAAAAGTTCGATCTGGCTGAAGTTGAGTTTAGAAAAGTGATCGAATTGAATCCAATGAATGGTGGTGCCTTAAACTACCTCGGCTACATGTTTGCAGATCGTAATTTACGGCTGCCTGAAGCTCGTGCCCTGATTCAAAAAGCGTTGGACATGGAGCCCGGCAACGGTGCTTATTTGGATTCCATGGGCTGGCTGGCATTCCGTCAGGGTAAGTATGAGGAAGCCGAAGACCTGTTGAAGAGGTCAATTGAACGGGTGCCCAAAGATTCGACCATTTACGATCATCTGGCTGAAGTTTATTTCAAGCAGGAAAGGACCAAAGAAGCCATCAACTCCTGGGAAAAATCCGTGAAGGCGTATGAAGCGGCTGGTGTTGGGGAACGCGAAAGCGTGGATATTGCAGGCATTCAAAAGAAGTTGGAAAAGGCTAAGAGTCGATTGGCCAAAGACAACACGCAAGCTCCTAAGAAAGAAAAGAATCGGTAGCGCTGGACAGGCAAGGATGCCTATCCCACTGGTAATCTTGCGATATTCTTGAAGTATGCGAACTACCGCTCTACTATTTGCCGGACTTGCACTATCTGTTTCTGCGCTTGCAGATCAAAAACTTGGTAAACCATTAGCCCTTCCAAAACCCATGGCTGTTGCCGCAGTGCTTTCCGACCCAGAACCCCTTGCCGGGAAGACGGTTCAAGTGAAAGGCAAAGTGGCTGAAGTCTGCCAAATGGCTGGCTGCTGGATGAGCCTCACCGATGAAGGCAAGTCGCTGCGGATTAAAGTCAACGATGGCGACATTGTATTTCCCAAAGAATCAGTGGGCAAGATGGCCATTGCTGAAGGCAAACTGGAAAAAATGGAATTGACGCGGGATCAAATGATTGCCCGTGCCAAGCACGAAGCTGAAGAACAGGGTCGTAAGTTTGACCCTAAGTCCGTCAAAAGTGGAAAGACCATTTACCAGATTCAGGGCGTAGGCGCTGTGGTTCTTGATTAACGAATGAAACTTCTTGTTCTTGCCCTTACCCTAGCGCTAACCGCGCAAGCTCAGACGAAGACCACTGTCAAACACCAGCCCAAGCTGGTAGTGTTCATTGCGGTGGACCAGTTCCGCTACGATTATCTGTTGCGATTCCGCAAGGATTACAACGCCGGATTGGCCAGGTTGTTGGAGAATGGTGCCGTATTCACCAATGCCAACTATCAACACTTTCCAACGGTGACGGCAGTGGGTCATTCCACCATGCTCACCGGGGCAACGCCCAACATCAGCGGTATTGTTGGCAACGAATGGTGGGATAGGGATGCGGGTAAAGACGTGACCAGCGTTGAGGATCTGGACCCGAGCATGAAAAGTCTGGGAGCAGTTACAAAGACGGTTGGTACCCCTCGACGTCTGCTGGTAAGCACGCTGGGCGATGAAATGAAGATGTCAGGATTGTGGGATAGCAAAGTGATTGGGATTTCCATTAAGGATCGTAGTGCTATTCTGCCGTCAGGTCGGATGGCCGATGCGGCATATTGGTTCGATTCGGAAAGCGGCAATTGGGTATCAAGCACCTGGTACTTCAACGCACTTCCCGACTGGGTGGCAAAGATAAACGATACCCATCCTGCCGATAAGTTCGCCGGTGCGCAGTGGAAGCCCTTGTTGGAAGCTGGTCCACCACTGAAGATAATGCCCAATACCAAAGACAAGAAACTCTATGTCGAATTAGAGAACAGCCCCTATGGAAATGAATTGATCGAAGAGCTGGTGGAAGCGGCGATTGTTAAGGAAAAACTTGGGCAACGGGGAGCTTTGGATTTGCTGACGGTCAGCTATTCGGCCAACGATTACGTTGGCCATCTGGTTGGACCCGATGATCCGCAAGTGCGCGATATAGCTATTCGTACGGATCGTCTGTTGGGGAAATTGTTCACGCTTCTTGACAGCAAAGTTGGACGAAGCAATTACATTGTAGGGTTCACTGCTGATCATGGCGTGGCACCTGTTCCTGAAGTGCAGAAGGCTCGAAAAATGCCTGGCCAACGGCTGAATGCAACGGATGTGAAAGTGGCCATCAATGCCCGCCTCAGCGAACTGTACGGGGAAGGGGAGTGGGTCGTAAACAAGAACTTCGACGCCCCTTGTCTGAATGCCGGCTTGGCCGCTGCCCGAAAGGTGAGCATGGCTGACGCACGAACCCAGGCTGCTGAAGCTGTACGCCGTCTTCCGGGGATCATGCGGGTTTACACGCGCGACCAGATCGTAGAAGGGCGTCTGGTGCTGGATAGCGTTGGTTTACGAATCGCCAATGGATATTTTCCAGAGCGCAGTCCAGATTTAGTGATTGTTACCGAACCTTACAGCTTTTTCACCACCAAAACAACTGGAACCACGCACCATTCCCCCTTTGGTTACGATACACATGTGCCACTAATTTTGATGGGAGCTCCCTTTAAAGCTGGAAACTATCATGGCACGGCAGCCGTCAATGACATGGCGCCAACATTGGCTACAGTTGTGGGCGTGGAAATTCCCAGTGGATCGGTGGGCAGGACTTTAGTGGAAGCACTTGTAAACTGAAGCTTTTTTACACTAAAGCGCCCCCTGTGATACCCTGGAAAGTACTTAAATAGTGCATAAGGAGTCTGTTTTCGCAATGCTGAAATTTTCTAGCCGTCCTTTGCTGGTTCTGGCACTGGGTCTTGTGGCAAGTGCATCCTTGTCGATGGCGCAATCAAAGGTCGGGATTATCAACCTGCAAAAGGCTGTTCTTGACACTGCTGAGATCAAAAAAGCTCAGCTTGAGCTGGAAGCCAAGTTCAAACCCAAGACCGATGCCATTGATCGTCTGCAGAAAGAACTGGCCGATATCCAGAACAAGTTACAAACCATGGCTGGCAAATTAACACCGCAAGCCGAGCAGGAAATGCAGATCACGGGGACTCGCAAGCAGCGGGAATTGACTCGTTTGAACGAAGACGTGCAGGGCGATGTGGATCGGGAACGGAACGAGATTTTGGGTCGGGCAGCTACACGCATGCAGGATGTAGTGAAGAAGATGGCCGATGCAAGCGGATTGGATATAGTGGTGGATGTTTCGAACACGGTGTTCTTCAAGACCTCATTGGAAATCACCAAGGATTCCACCACGGCGTACGATAAAGCCTATCCCGTGGCCAAATAAGCCTTTTTGGGAACAAATGTTGACCTAGCAGTGTCCATTTTTCAGTATGGCTAGTTATCTGGACAACTACGGAAGAAGTGACGCGAAGCGAGAAAAAATCGTCAAGGGTCTTGTGATGGCGGCTGTGATTATTGCCGCTGCATCCGGGGCCCTTTACTTTTTTCTGCGCGATTTCAAAGAGCGTGGCCAATTGAGTGGCTTTCACGAATTGCTCAACAAAAAAGATTACAAGGCTGCTTACGGGTTGTGGGGATGCACCGATAGCAACCCTTGTCCCAACTATAGCTACGATAAGTTTCTGTCCGATTGGGGGCCGAATAGCCTGATTGGCAAAGGGGCGACCATTTCGGTGAACAAGACTCGTTCCTGTGAAGAAACGGTGATTCAGATCTGGACTGTAGGCCCCAAGGAAACCATTAATTTATTGGTGAATCGTAAAGATAAGACCATCGGGTTTGCCCCCTGGCCTGTTTGCGATCCCCATATGAAGATGGAATAACCAATAATCTACCTATCATGATATGATTCATGAAAGGTAGATTATATCTAATGCCGATCAGCATCAAAAATGAATAAACTGAACTTCTAGCTCGCAAACTGTCAGATCTCACCGGAGAAACCTTAACGGAAGCGGTGCGTGCAGCTGTTTCAGAAAGGTATGAACGGCTTCAGCGGGCTCGGGCTGGCCGTTCCATTTCGGGTGAACTGAATGAGATTGGGTTGCGTTGCGCCAAACGGCCAATCATCTCCAAACTCAGCGCGGATGAGATTCTGGGTTATGACGAATTTGGAGTGCCCACCCAGTGACATTGGACACGTCCGCTGTTCTCGCCATACTTCAAGATGAGCCAGAAAGGATTGAGTTTGCGTGGCTGATAGAGAATGCCTCGCGTCGACTGATTTCGTCGGTTTCCGTTTTGGAAGCAGTAATGGTTTTAGAAGGAAGAAGGGGTGAGGATGCTGGTTCCGACTTAGACCTTTTTCTGCGGCGCGCTTCCGTAGAAACCGTGGCATTCGATGAAGAACAGCTCTTTGTTGCTCGTTCAGCGTTCCGGCGTTTTGGAAAAGGCCGTCACCCAGCGGGACTAAATTTTGGAGACTGCGCCGCCTATGCTCTGGCGCAGTGGTCAGGCGAACCTCTACTGTTTAAGGGCAAGGATTTCATGGCAAGCGATGTTGCCCGTGTGACTCAATCAATGTTGAATTAGTGACACCCTAAACAGGTGAATCTCACGCCATGACACACCGCGCAAGTATCCTTATCCCAGGTATGATTCTTCCGGTTGTGTGAATCCAGAAAATCGGCGAGATGATTGCTGGGACGTAGATCTGCTTTTGCGTCGTGGCACTTTTCACACGAAAACGGAGGGTCGATCTTGGTATGGCAAACAAGACAATCAGCCATCGCCGGGAAGGCGACTTTGGCGATCAGCGATTCTGATTCCTCCATCCCCCGATGGCATGCAGCACAAGCATTTTTCGAGTCCAGATGACGCCTGGCATCGCCTGGTTTCGATAGATACGTTTTCTTGTCCATCGCTGATGCAAACAAGGGTGCTAAATTACCCATTTTCCCGTGCAATTGATGATTGAACTTGCTGACGGCCAGGGAAGCTGGCTGCTTGATCTCAACCGTCTGATGACACGGCAGGCACACTTCAGGTTTGGGCAGATTATTGTCTTCCGCTTTGGTGCTGGTGGGTACTGTCTGGTGGCAACTAACGCACGTAGGCTTCAGTTTCAAGTGTAATTTGTGAGAAAAAGGCCGACCCGATGCGGGGGCGGCCTGCATCACCAAAACAAAACTAAATGCGATGATTACCCTTTGTAGGAGATTCGCCAAATCTTGTTTCCACCATCCTCAGAAACCAGCAGACTTCCGTCAGGTAACTCAAACAATCCTACTGGACGTCCCCAAACTTCGCGCTTGTCGGGAGCCATCATCCAGCCGGTTAGGAAGTCCTCCTTTTCACCGGATGGTTTGCCGCCTTTGAACGGCTGAAACACTACAGAATAGCCGACTCTTTCCGAGCGGTTCCAAGATCCGTGGAAGCACAGGAACGCTCCTCCGCGATATTTGGCAGGGAACTGTTTGCCGGTGTAGAACATGGCGTCCAGCACGGCCACATGGGCACCCAGAGCGATGTCAGGCGTAATGGTTTTCTTCACCAGTTCCGGTTTCAAATCTTTATTACGAGGATCTTCGTTAGGCCCAATGTAAGAATAGGGCCAGCCGTAAAAGCCGCCCTGCTTGATTTTGGTGAAGTAATCGGGCACCAGATCATCGCCCAGGCCGTCGCGTTCCTGAACCGCAGCCCACAGGTCTTGCGTGCCGGGGTAGAAGCGCATTCCAATTACATTGCGCACCCCAGATGCAAAGATTTCATGACCAGTTCCATCGGGATTGTAGCGGTTGATGGCAGCGCGTCGTGGATCTTCCCCCGGCGATACATTCGATTCCGACCCAACGGTGACGTACATTTTCTCGGCCTTTTTATCAAAGAGAATGGTTCGTGTGGTGTGACCTTTGCCAAAGTCTTTGAAGTTCACCAGTTCTTCGCCCGGTCCAGCGGTCATTGCGGCTTTATCGTACTTATAGCGCTTCACACTGGTGGCTTCGGCTACGTATAGATAATCTTTCCACCAAGACAAACCATAAGGACGGTCCAGGCTGCTGATCAGTTTCTTGCGATCTTCATCTGCCTTGAAATCTTTGTTCTTATCGGTGAGCACATAAACGCTACCGTTGGCCACCGTATCGCTCAGCAGGATTTCACCACTCGGCCCAGCCAACATGAATCGTGGGCGTTCAAATCCTGAGGCGTATTCGTCAATCGTGAATCCCTTCGGAAGATTCAATTGGGCTCCATCTGGCCGTGGGATTACTTGGGCACGGTTGGTGGAGGATTTGGTGTGATAGGGC
Source organism: Acidobacteriota bacterium (assembly GCA_025352795.1). GTDB lineage: Bacteria > Acidobacteriota > Terriglobia > Bryobacterales > Bryobacteraceae > JANXSF01. Next base: position 48,091 of record JANXSF010000088.1, on the reverse strand, counting down.
GCGGGGAGTGTGATTTTTTTCGCTTGGTCCGCAGCAACCGCTACGCCAATCACAGCTACCGCACCGAATGAAAGGGCAAGATATCTTCTGTTCATATGTACTTCCTCATTGTATCGCGAGGGCTTTACTCTTCAACGCTTACTCGACACGATAGTTAGGCGCTTCTTTGGTGATAATCACATCGTGCACGTGGCCTTCGCGTAAGCCAGCCATGGAAACGCGCACGAATTTGGAACGATCCTGCAACTCTGGAATAGTGGCGCAACCGCAGTAACCCATGCCCGCTTTCAAACCGCCCACTAATTGAAATACCATTTCAGAAAGTGGACCCTTGTATGGGACGCGACCTTCAATCCCTTCTGGAACCAGTTTGCCGCCAGCTTCCTGACTATACCGATCGGTAGAGCCGATGGCCATTGCCCCTAACGATCCCATTCCACGATAACTCTTGAATGTACGGCCTTGATAGAGAATCGTCTCGCCTGGACTTTCGTCGGTACCGGCCAGCAGGCTGCCGATCATCACCACATCGGCTCCGGATGCGATGGCCTTTGTGACGTCGCCAGAATATTTAATGCCGCCGTCGGAAATCAACGGAACGCCCGCCGCCCGAGTGGCCTTCGCTGCTTCAGCAATAGCTGTGATTTGGGGCATGCCAGCGCCGGAAACAACGCGCGTTGTGCAGATGGAACCGGGGCCGATGCCAACTTTCACACCATCAGCGCCGAACTCAATCAGGTCCCTGGCACCTTCGAACGTGCCCACGTTCCCGGCGATTACATTGATATGCGATGGAAGAAATTTTTTCAGAGTGGCCAGCGCATTGAGCACTCCTTCACTATGGCCGTGAGCGGAATCAATGGCCAGAATGTCCACTTTTTTCGCCACTAAGGCTTGAGCTCGTTCCAGGAAATCGCCGGTGGAACCAACTGCTGCGCCAGTGCGCAATCGTCCCTGCTCATCTTTGGCGGCATTGGGATACTTCAGCTTCTTCTGAATGTCCTTGACAGTTATCAGCCCTTTCAAATTGTAGGAGTCATCCACCACCAGAAGTTTTTCCACGCGATGACGATGCAGAATTTCTTCGGCATCTTCCAGAGTGGTTCCTACTGGAACGGTGATCAGGTTTTCCTTGGTCATTACCTGGGAAATAGGCAGGTCGTACCGGGTTTCAAAGCGCAGATCGCGATTGGTTAGAATGCCTACCAGTTTGCCGTTCTGGGTAACTGGGACACCGGAAATGCGGAACCGCTGCATTAAATCCAGGGCGTCGGCAATTTTCTTGTCAGGTGAAATGGTGACGGGGTCAACAATCATGCCACTTTCAGAGCGCTTTACCCGATCTACTTCTTCGGCTTGACGCTCAATGGTCATGTTGCGATGGATGAAGCCTACGCCGCCTTGTTGGGCCAGGGCGATGGCCATATGGGATTCGGTGACCGTATCCATGGCTGAGCTAACAATAGGAATATTGAGGAAGATGTTGCGGCTAAGCCGGGTCCGGGTGTCCGCCATGGCGGGAAGAACATTGCTACGGGCCGGCTGGAGCAGTACATCATCGAAGGTCAACCCTTCGGGGAGATGTTCAGGAATCATGTGGATTCATTTCATGATACTCCATTCCGTATGAAAATCTGCTGAACTTTCATGTTCGTTACACACTACTGGACGATAAGGCTGACAAGGGCGTGTTAGTCGAACCACTTGGAACCGATCAGCCAAAAATTTCGCCAGCAAGATGCGATAACTACATCAGAGGGGCTAGCGATGCACCCGGTTTACCTGCGCGGGAACAGAATCGTTAACCTGGCGCTGATGGGTCATTTAGGGTTCACGCTTATTTTGTATGCGATTTACGGCCCCTGGTGGAAAGCGCTAGCTGCCAGCATCGCGTTGATCGGTTTATTCCAATTGGCCAGCTTCTATCTTCCAACTCATTTTGCGACTCGTGCGTTCGGCGCTTTAGCACTCCAATTGATGGGTACTTTTGAGCTACACCAGCTTCATCCGGTAGGGGAACTGCACTATCTCTTATTTTCGATTGGGGTTACCATCCTGATTGTCTACAAGGACTGGTGGTGCCTTTGTGTGGCCCTGGTTTTTGTCGATTTACAGTACCTTTATGTTTCCAGCGGTCAGGCAAGAGCTCTGGTTTTCTTTAGCCTATTCCAGGTAGAAGCAGCAATTTGTGGCTATCTGTCTAACCAAATGCGTCGTCAGACTCTAGATAACTGGACGAAAGAAAGCGAACTTCGCTTGCATAGCGCCAAGCTGCAGGAAGAAATCATCGCCAAAGATGAGTTGTCTAGCAAGTTAAGCCATTACGCTTGGGAGCTGACTTCGGCGAAAGATACCGAGCTTGCGCAACGTGAACAGACCGATTTATTGATTACTGAATTGGAGGCGGCAAAACATAAGGCACTGGCCGCGGTGCAGGCGAAGAGCGAATTTCTGGCATCGATGAGTCATGAGATTCGGACGCCGATGAACGGCATTATCGGCATGACTGATCTGCTGCTCGACACGCACCTTGACCCGCACCAGCATGAGTATGCCGAAACCATCCGCAGTTCCGGTGCTTCGCTATTGACGCTGATCAACGACATTTTGGATCTATCGAAAGTGGAAGCGGGCAAGATGGAGCTGGAACCGATGCCTTGCGATTTGCAGGTTATCCTGCATAATGTGCTGGATCTATTCATGGCGAAGGCGCAGCAGAAGGGAATCTACTTGGCCCTTCGATACCGTTTGGGCGCGCCCACTGCGGTCATTGGCGATGCGGGCAGAATCCGTCAGATATTTTTGAACCTTGTCAGCAACGCCGTGAAATTTACGGAGAGCGGCTATGTATTGATTGACGTGCAATCCATTGCATCGCGAATTTCAATTCAAATTACAGATACCGGCTGTGGTGTCCCGTTAGACAAACAGCAACTGATTTTTGAAAAGTTCACGCAGGCAGGTTCGTCCACCACTCGGCGCTTTGGGGGCACTGGCCTGGGTTTGGCCATCTCCCTGGAACTGACGCGGCTGATGAATGGTTTGATTGAACTGAAGAGTACCCCTGGAAATGGTTCCACATTCACTGTCACATTACCGCTTACGGTGCAAGCCGCCGCCATTGCGCAGGAACCCCTTCCCGCCCTTGCCGATCTGCGCGTCCTGGTGATTGACAGTGCGGAAATCCGTCGCAGTATTACTCAGGAAGTATTGCAGTCAAGCGGAATACGCTGCCAAGCGTGGACGGAGTGGCATTCCGTTCGCAAGATGATGGAGCGAGCTGCGGCCAGTGCCGATCCCTATCGTTTTGTACTGCTCACTTTGTCAAAGCCGGAACCGGAGATCTGCGTTGAAATCCGATCTCTGGTGGACGACAAGCGCTATCCCGATACTTCGTTCGTTTTACTGTCCAGCCCGGCTACTTTGTCTTACGCTGAAAGCTGGAAGGAATCAGGATTTTCAGCGTTTATCTCGCTTCCTTTGCGGCAGACCGAAATGTTGCAAATCCTCAACAAACTTGCCGGAATGTCGAAGGCTGAACAGGAGTACACACTGCTTACCCGGCACCAGTTGCCCAGTAGAATTCTGGTGCCGGAAGTCAGCTCTATCATCGCCAACTTCGGGTTGCGGATCCTGTTAGCAGAAGACAATCTGGTGAATCAAAAAGTGGCCAGCCGTTTCCTTCAAAAATTGGGTTGCCGTGTGGATATTGCTGTAAACGGATTAGAGGCTGTCAGGAAGTGGGAATCCGCCAGTTTTGATTTGATTTTCATGGATTGCCAAATGCCGGAAATGGACGGGTTTGAAGCAGTGGGACGCATCCGCCAACTGGAACAGGATTCACCACGGGGAACTCGGATTCCAATTGTCGCGCTGACTGCCAACGCCCTGGTTGGAGATCGGGAACGATGCCTGGCTGCTGGAATGGACGATTATTTATCAAAACCTGTGAAAATCGACAATTTGCGACGGGTATTGGAAACCTATTTCCCAACACCTGCCGCTTTAGAATGCGTGGATGAAGCGGTTGCTCTGGTAAACTAAGAGTTCCAATTCTTGGCAATATTTAGGAGTTTTTCTTTTACATGATTACGGCAACACAATTGCGCCCAGGCATGGTGATTCTTTTTAATAAGGAACTCCATTCCGTCTTCACAATGTCTCATCGCACACCGGGCAATCTGCGCGGCTTCGTGCAGGTGAAGATGCGCAGCCTTCGCACCGGCTCCATGTTTGAACATCGCTTTTCATCGGAAGACAAAGTGGATCGCGCTGTTTTGGAAGACCACGAAATGGAATATATGTACGATGACGGCGATTTCTACTACTTCATGAACACCGTAGACTTTGAGCAAATGCACTTCACCAAAGACACTTTGGGTGACGCAGTCAATTATCTGATTCCGCAGCTCAAGCTCAATGTAGAGTTTCATGAAGGCAAAGCGATTGGGATTGAATTGCCACCGTCGGTTGAAATGAAAGTTGTTGAAACTGAACCAGGCTTGAAAGGCTCAACCGTATCGAACGTGACCAAACCCGCCAAAACTGAAACCGGACTGATTGTGATGGTTCCCGCATTCATCAGCGAAGGCGAAGTGATCCGAGTTTCAACTTCCGACGGCAGTTACCTGGAACGCGCTTAACACGCGGCTATCAGCAATTCCAAAAGCTCCTGCTCCTCAGCCGGGAACACGGTGCGCAGGTCCACCAGAATCGTATTGTCTTCAATTCGCGTGATCACCGCTAGATCTGCGGTTCTAAGTCGCCTCTCTATTGAAGTGCCTTTTTCATTGGGGATAGCTAACAGCCAGGTGCCAAGCGATTGTTCTGGAGTGGAGCCGCCACCTATCACCGATCGCCCTTCTTTGATGTACCAACTTGCTTGCCCGGATTGGGCTAGCAGCGCCTTTGCACGTATCTTGATGGCCTCCGGTGTAAGCCGGATCATGGCCAGGGCGGGCACGTCGTCGTAATTCTCAAACAGTAAAGCGCGCAGTTTTTGAGACAACACTTCTGTGGTCAGCTTATCTACACGCATGGCTCGAAACATGGGATTGCGTCGGATGCGTCCCACCAAATCCGCTTGCCCGGTTATAAAACCAGCCTGACTGCCACCCAGCAGTTTATCGCCACTGAAGGAAACCACGTTCACTCCGGCCGCTAAGCTATCCCGCACCAGCGGTTCGTCCACTCCGTAAGCTTGCAGGTCCACCAGGCATCCACTGCCAAGATCCTCGTAAACCGGCACGTTGCATTCGCGCGAAAGTGCGGTAAGCTCCTGCAGGGAAGGCTTTGCCGTGAACCCTTGGATGTGAAAATTACTGGGATGCACCCGCAGAATCAGACGAGTGCTGGGTGTGATTGCATTGCGATAATCTTCAATTCTGGTTCGATTGGTAGTGCCCACTTCCCGAATTGTGACGCCAGCCCGATTCATGATGTCTGGGATGCGGAACTCATCCCCAATCTCAATTAATTCCCCCCGGCTGATAATTACTTCCCCACCAGCGGCCAATTCGTTCAACACCAGATACACGGCTGCGGCGTTGTTGTTCACTACGATGGACGGAGCAGCTAACAATCGATCGAGCAATGCGCTGACATGACTGTCGCGCCGGCCACGTCGACCCGTTTCAATGTCGTATTCCAAATTAGAATAGCCTGCTTGCACAGTCACGGCACCCAGCGGGGCACGCCCCAAATTGGTATGCAACACCACGCCCGTGGCATTGATCACGCGCCTCAAACTAGGGTCGGAAAGTTCTTGAAGGGATCTTTGCACCAGTTGGGGAATCACTTCCAGATCTACATTTTCCCCGGCGGTCAGCCGTTGACGACAAGCTTCCACTACGCGGCGGATTTCCCCGGTTACCAAACTGTGGGGCAATGCTCGCACGTCTTTTGGAAGTTGCCGTAAAACAGCATCTACCGAAGGCAGATTACGAAGTTGGTTCTGATGTTTCGGGTCGATTTCTGGCACGGCTATTTCAGCATTGGAAACAACGCCCTGATTTCCTGTTCCTTCGGTTGGCGCCCGTATTCGCAGATCTCAAACGATTCTACAAAGTCCACCGTTTCCGCCTTTGCCGCCCCATACCATTTCACCAGTGACGCTTTCACTATTGGATCAATCGGCTGCTTGCGAGCGCTGCGCAGATACGCCAAGCGAGCTTTTGGATCAGCCGGAACTTTATCCAACTGACCGTCTACCCAAGGCAGCCACTCATAGAATTGCGAGACGTGGGCATCCAGCGCCGCTATTTTCTTCTCCAGCACATCGTCGATAGACACAACAATATCTGGTCGGAATGGTGCAGGCTTTTGAAAGCGATCAGAATAGTACAAGAACAGCGGATTTTTCTTAAGTGGGGGAACGTCGCTGACCACGTTCGGGACCACTACCATATAGGCTGCATCCTGCACCAGCACTCCGGTGTAGCGATGGTCGGGGTGATAATCGTTGGGTCGCGGGGCAATTACAATATCGGCATTCCATAGTCGAATGGCGCGAATAATCTGCTTACGAATTTCCACGGTAGGCAGCAATTCTCCATCATGGTTATCTAACACTTCATATTCGGCTATACCCACGCGCCGTGCAGATTCCTGGGTCTCTGCTTTGCGTCGCATGGCCAACTGACCTCCGCCCATGGTCTGGTGTCCGGCATCTCCGTTGGTGACGCTAAGAAACTTCACCTTGTGTCCCATGCGCGCAAACTGCGCAGCGGTGCCTGCAAACTTAATGTCGCAATCGTCGGGATGCGCTCCAATGGCGATGATGCGCAACGGTTCCTGAGCGGAGGAAGCAGCGGCAATCAGTGAAATCAATAACAGCAATCGCATTAGGAGATTATACGTGGGTTTGGCTGATGAAGCTCACGCGCATCGCGCCGAATGTCGTCCAGGCGCATTCGTGTGGCGATCAATGCGAAGAATCCGGCCACCCAAAGGGGCAACGTGACGACCACGAAAAGGAGCGTAGCAAAGCCGGCAGCCTGTTGCCGTTCCACGCCCATAATGCGCAACCCGACAATGACTAAAGCTTGAAAGGAACCAACATTGCTGGGTGCTTGTGGGGCAATGGTCCCCAAGCGCAATAGCACCAAAACTACCGCCGCTACACCCACCATGTTGTACTTATCGAAATAGCCACACATCAGAAAATAGATGGGGCCAATTTGCAGCAACAAATAGACAAGGCTGAGCGCCGCTGAATAGAAAAAAGAGGGTGAATCTCCCATTTTTTCCAAGCCATCGGAAAGATGATTGAGCCAGCGTTGCACGGTGCTTTGCGGACCTGATTTTTGGTGGTGCTTGCGCGCCATGGCTACAAACATCAGCACGGCAATCATGACCAATACTGTTGCTAATAGCAGGCCGCCCATGAGGAAAATACGTGGGACATGAACCGTGGTTGCTACCACCACAAAGCCAAGAATCAACCAGATTCCATCAATTAAACGTTCGATGACTACAGAGGAGAGCACCACCGGAAAGTCCACGCCAGACCATCGGGATTGGAGGAAGCAGCGGATGACTTCGCCTGGTTTAAATGGCAGAATTTCATTGGCGAACAGTCCGATGTAAATGGCTTGGACGGATTTCACAATGGGAATGGCTCCCACCGGGCTGAGTAGTAAATTCCAGCGCCATCCCTGAACAACATAGACTGCAATATCGCAGACCACGGCCGCCAGAACCCAATACCATTCCGTACCGCGGATCAGTGCCCATTGCGCTTTCCAGTTGGTTCCCTGGTAGACCCAGACCAGGCACGCAATGGATACACCGTATCCAAAAACTGGAACCAGCCAGGAAGGGATTCCCCGTCCCGCACCCTTGCCATTGTCGATATTCATCCAATTCCATCTTACCTTGGAGGGGGAGGATCACCAGTAATTTATGGGACGCGCTTGCACTGCGACGAATTGGGATCGTTGGATCGGCATCACCTTTGAGTCAGGTACCGCTCCCTCGCGGTCACGGCTCGGTATCGGATCCTTCGTGTCCAAGTCTATGCGCGCACCGGTTATTTGCCGGCGGAGATTTCAAGGAAACGCAGGTACATGCGGGCGAATGCTGCTAGCGTCAGGATCAAGGACAGGGCTGCGCCCAACGTCCATACCTTTTCTTTCCAATCGTTCACTAAGCGAGCTTCCCCTGCTACCCATGCGGTGAGGAATCCGCCAACTAGTCCGCCCAAGTGGGCAGCGTTGTCAATAGGGAATATGCCAATCAGACCCACCACGATTCCGAATACAGCCGATTCAATGTAGTAACGCTTAATGGCCTCGCCCTGCATGCTGCGGGAATTTACACCATAGGCGATCAGCGCTCCAATCAGCCCGAACGCTCCGGCGCTGGCCCCCAGCGATGGAATCACGGGGTTCCACCAGGAACTCAATAGAAAACCGCAAACCGTGGCCACGGTGTATATAGTGAACATGCGCTTGGCACCAATCAGATCTTCGACAAAAGCTCCCATGTCGAAAATGGCCCAGGCATTCATTCCAATGTGCAGCAGGTTAGCGTGCAGGTAGCCCGCTGTGATCAGCCGCCACCATTCGCCAGCGTATAAAATGGCTCGACCATCTTTATAACCGGAGGTGAGGAAATCCTTGTTGCTGGAAACATAGATCGTCAAAAAGATTGCTGCGTTCACCAGCAAGAGTAATGACGTCACAAACCGATTGGCAGGCATGAGTCCGCCCATCAAGTTATCTGGGGACCGCACATCAATTGCACGGGCACCCACTTGAGCCTGACAATACGGGCAAACTTTATCGTCAGTTGTAATCATCGCCCGGCATTGCGGGCACATCCGTCGCTTATCCACTCATTCCATTCTAGCGTTGGTTGGGCTATGGTCTGTGAAAACAAAATATGGCTGATGAATACCTGTTTGTTACAATCGTAGAATTGCAATGCCGTTGATCGAGCGCGAACTGCGCGAAATTATTGTTGAAATCGGCAAGCTGGTTTATCAAAAAGGCTGGGTGGCATCGAATGATGGCAACGTCAGCTACCGGCTTGATCAGGCTCGTATTCTTTGCACGCCTACGGGAATTTCCAAGGGCATGATGAAGCCCGACGATTTGATTATTTGTGACATGCATGGCAACAAGATTGAAGGCAAGCGTGAGCGCACCAGCGAAATTCTTATGCACCTTACCATTTATTCCATGCGTCCCGATGTCCGCGCTGTGGTGCATTGCCATCCCCCGGTAGCTACTGGATTTGCAGTGGCCGGGCGTCCATTGAACATGGCCATTTTACCGGAAGTGATCATCGGCCTGGGTTGCGTTCCTCTAGCCGAATATGGCCTGCCTGGAACGTCCGCGCTGACCGATGGCATGGTGCCTTACATCCCCAAATACGATGCGCTGCTGATGGCCAATCACGGAGCCGTCTGTTATGGCGAAGATCTTTGGAAAGCTTATTTCAAGATGGAGACGCTGGAACATACCGCGCGCATCGCTTTAGTGAGCGAACTGCTGGGCGGACCGAAGGTGCTGCCTCGCGAAGAAGTGGACAAGCTGTTTGATTCCAGATCGCGCTATGGTGTGGTGTCCAGGGCTTCGTCGTCCCCTGGGTGCCCGGTAGTGGCTGAAGATTTAGGGCAGGGGTCCGATAAGATTACGCTGACCCGCCAGGAATTGATTGCATTTGTTGAAGAAGCGGTGCGCACCCGCGAGTTGAAATGAGGATAATAGAATTTACGCGCCGGTCCGGCCAAGGAGATAGGAACGAAAATGGGTGAAGCATTAGGAATGGTCGAAACTCGTGGCTTGATCGCCATGATTGAAGCGGCCGACGCTATGGTAAAGGCTGCCAAGGTGTCGCTGGTAGGCTGGGAAAAAATCGGCTCGGGGTATGTGACAGCAATGGTTCGGGGCGATGTGGCTGCTGTTCGCGCCGCCACCGATGCTGGAGCCGCTGCCGCCCGCCGCGTTGGAGAACTGGTGGCGGTGCATGTGATCCCGCGACCGCATCAAAGTTTGGAAGATGTTCTGCCAATTGGCAAGAGCTCGACCAAGTAGGGTTCTGAATCTATGATTCTGGCTCGCGTTGTTGGTACCGTTGTGGCTACACGTAAAGATCCGCGTCTGGAAGGCAAAAAGCTTCTTATTTTAAAGCCCATCAGTCCCGACGGAAAAGACGAAGCAGGTTACGTCATTTCTGTAGATACGGTGAGTGCCGGTTTCAAAGAAGTGGTGTTGGCCGTCAGCGGATCTTCTGCTCGTATGGCCGATGGTTGCAAGGACACTCCGATTGATTCAGCGATAATCGGAATTGTGGACACGGTTTCCCTTGATTCTGATTCGAATGACAACAAGAGGAAGTGACCCATGTACCTTGGCCAAGTCATTGGACGGGTTTGGGCAGAAGTTAAGGATCCGCGCCTTGGTGGTCAACGGTTGCTGATCATTCAGCCACTTACTCCCGAACAAAAACCAACCGGGAAACAGATCATTTGCACTGACGCAGTGGGGGCCGGGGCTGGCGAACTGATTTATTATTGCAAGGGCAAAGAATCCAGCTTTCCTTTCCTACCCATTGAAGTTCCAACAGATATGACGGTGGTGGGGATTGTGGATTCCGTTAGGGTGGAGCGTTCATGCTGATCGCCAAAGTGATTGGCGAAGTGGTGGCCACTCAAAAACATGAAAGCCACGTGGGCCAAAAACTTCTCATCGTCCAACCCTTGGAATTGGACGGATCAAACCGTGGCGATGCGGTGATTGCCGTGGATTCAGCCGATGCCGGAGTTGGCGATCGGGTGTTATTGGTTCTGGAAGGTTACTCGGCAATGACCACGGTGGGCAGGCCGGAATCACCCATCGATATGGCCGTAATTGGGATATTGGATCTCATCGACCTTCCCTGAGCGCCGTCTGCGCTTTTCATCAGGGCCCCGTTTGAGTAACTGCGCAGTAAGTCCCAACCCTAAGGCAAGCTTCACCAGATCCAGTCCTATATAAAGGTTCCAGATAGAGGCATGTTGTCTGCGTTCGGCGGCGAACTGGTCTGGCGGTCCAAAATCCAGGTTCCTTCCCAAACCAATCAATTGTGGAGTAAGCAGAAAATGAGTTGCCAGGACACAAACAACCATCAGAGAGGCCACAATGATAAATTGCTTAGATTGTCTGGCAGAAATCAAAATTGCGACAATGGCCGCGCCTAGGAAAAGCTGAATCCATTCCCAGTCGTTGGCATAGTAACGGGTAAGCTCATTACCCGCGTAGAGGAAAAGGTTTCTTTTCTCCGACTCGGTCAAAGTAAAGATGATTTGCTGCATCTTTTGAGGTTGCGCTACTAGCAAGCGGCTAACCCCTTCTGTGTTCTGGTTGACAATCCACATCATAAAGAGGCTGCCACAAATCCAAATTCCTACGAGAAACGAAATCAAACGTCGTGTATGCATGAGTGAATCTTTCTTATTATGAACAGTTTACCTTAATGGTGAGGCGGGAATCCATCTCTTTTGCAATCGTCCGAAAGTAATTCACCGTTCTTAAATAATTAGATATTGCTTGTAATCAAGGGTTTACGAACTCTTCGGCACTTGTCCGATTTTTAGGGAACATACTCTTGAACCAGAAATCTTTGGCTTGCCAAGAGATTTGGTACTCACAATATGGATCCGATTATCATCATCATCGATCTGCTGTAATCGAAACGCTTTACAGGCGTTTTACTCTTGCGTGACAGACGCATGATTGCCTCAAAAAACCCAGGAAATGGGTTGACCGTTTGTACGGTTTGTCTGGTATCATTCCTAGGAGTATTCCTGTCAGGGGTACTCTTGGGAACTGATCGCCGTATCGATTCCTGTCCGATTCCCCGAAAACAAATTTATCTTCTTTGAAACTGACTCGCCTAAAAACCGGGAACTGCTGGTATGCAAATAAGCTGCTGGTGTTTCCGCTGGTCCTATTCCTTACTGGCAGCTCTAACTCCCATCGTCCAGTTGCACCACCAACCGCTTGGGAAAACCCTGTGTTTAAGGTGTTCAAGGATAGAGCCCGCCAATTCCACAAAACCGGAAAATTTCTACAAGCTGCGGCACAGTATCAAGCTGCGGCTGACTTAGCGAAGCAGCGGCACGATGCTGTTGCCGAAGCTAGACTTCTAAATAACCTGGGAGCCATTCGTCTGGCTCTGCTGGACTTCCGTTCAGCGGTGGAAGCCAACCAGGAGGCGCTGCGCATTGCCGAAACCATTCATGAAGATCGAACTATCCGTTCCGCACAACTCATGCTCGCCTCGGTATACCTGCAACATGGAGATTTGGATTCCGCTTCTAGGGCGGCATCGAAGGCTGAGGCCAAACTTGCGGGTGACGAAAAGGCTCGTTACGTATCCAACGTGTTTAACCAGTTGGGTCAAATTGAGGCTCGAAAAGGGAATTGGCCTTTGGCGGAAAAGTATTTTCACAAAGCGATTGCCGCAGCAGTGGTTGATGGGGATCTTGTTTTAGAAGCTTTCTCCTGGGACCAGATGGGTTACGAAAGAATGGAAATGGGCTTTCTGGACGAAGCTGAAACGGCATTGTTCAAAGCTCTACAGCTTCGCCAGCAGGCGCAGGGTACGGAGCTTTGTCTTTCTTTCAGCAAGCTGGGAATTTTGCGTACCAGGCAAGGTAGGTCAGAAGAAGCGATTCGTTGGCTTACTTCCGCTGTGCAATGCCCTGCGCTTACGTCCATGCAATCCTGGACAATTCTACATATGCGAGGGTTGGCCTACCAATCCTTGGGCAAGTTCGATCTGGCCTTGGCCGATCTTCGAAAGGCGATTCGTTTTATTCGTCATTGGAAATTGCAAGTGATCCCGGTGGACGGCTTACGCGCTGCCGCAGAAACTGATCTGCAAACCATTTATGATTCCTACCTTTCTATCATTACTTGTGAAGCAATCCGCACGGGCAACTTAATGCTGATTTGGGAGAGCTTTCTAACCGCGCAGGAAAATCATGCCTGGAGCTTTCGGGAACTCAAACGTCATCCGGCTGCCAATTTGCCTGAAGAATACTTTGAAACTATGGCGCAGCTTCGAAATACGGAAAGTCTGATGGCCAGCAAGGGTGAAAGTCCGTTACTCAATTCACAGGCGGCAGGGCAGCGTTTTCAACTACGCGAAATGGAAGTGAAAGCCGGGTTAGAAAACCTGATTGTTGCCGAAGAGCCACCGCAACTTGTCCAACAAAAACTACAGCACGGAATGCGTCCCGACGAAGCATTGCTTAGCTTCCATATCGCGGCAAACGGCTCTTGTTTATGGGTTCTAACCAGCAATTCTATTGCAATTTATCCGTTGATCGACCAGGGTAAATTGGCTGCACAGATAGACACCTTCGTTGAGTCAGTTCGTTTGGATAAAGGATACCTGCAAGCGGGAATCCCACTGTCTGCTTCCTTGTTTGGAAGTGCCCAAACAACTTTGAAAACTAAGAAGAACTGGGTGCTGATACTGGATCGGGACCTGTTTGCTGTGCCCTTTGCTGCGCTCCCCTTTGGGCTGAAGGGGCAATTCCTAGTTGAGCAACACGCATTGCGGATCGTACCCGGCATCCTGCTTGGCGCAGATTTGCCAGCCAATTCGTCACAAGGGTTTCTGGGTGTAGCGGATGCCATTTATAACCGAGCCGACGGTAGATTCCAGGCAGGTTCACAGCCCGTAAAAAGTATTGCGCCACTGCCACGCCTTCCAGCAACTGCTGCGGAACTGGCCCGTTGTGTGAAAGCGTTTCAGCCCGGTGGACTGGTGCAACTGTTGCAAGGTGCCAACGTTTCGCCAAATCAGTTGCGGGCAGCCTTGGCAAAGAATCCGCAGGTGATTCACATTGCTGCCCACTTTGTAAAAAAGGCTTTGCCGCAAATGGAATCGGCGCTTGTGTTGAGCTTGAACGCCAAGGGCGTGCCAGATTTAATTACTGCCAACGAAGCAGCTACCCTTGAAACCAGCGCCAAGTTGGTCACTTTGAACGGTTGCGGATCGGGGGAAGGTGCTGGCCGCGCGGGCAGTGGATTGATGGGTTTGACCAGAGCCTGGTTGGCGGCTGGAGCACAAACCACCATTGCCAGTTATTGGTCAACCCCAGACGATTCCGGTGAAATGTTTGTACGGCTATACGAAAAAATTGGCCTGAGGAAGAATAGGATGACGTCGGAATCCATAGCTGAGGCGCTTCGTCAGGCACAGCTCGGCTGTTTGCGGTCGCAATCGTTCCGCAATCGCCCCAAATACTGGTCGGCGTTTTTCGTAGTGGGAAAAGGATGAATCTAACCATGTTCCAGATGTCTAGTATCGGAACCAACCCGGAAGTTCTGTCGGAGGAAAAACCGCTGGCAAAGCACTCGCCGGTTTCTGCTGTGGATTGGGCTCGTCTGGTAGCAAAAATACAGAACGATGATCCCAGCGGCATGGAAGAACTCTACCGCATGTTTTCCCGTGGGATTCGCCTCTATTTGTGCCGTCAGTTGGGCTTGCAGGAACTGGACGACAAGATCCACGACACGTTTCTGATTGTGATCAATGCCATTAAGCGCGGCGATCTTCGTGAACCAGAGCGTTTAATGGGATTCGTACGTACTGTGGTCCGGCGGCAGGTTGCGTCACATATTGATGAAATTGTGCACATGAGGAATAATCACTTGGATCTGCAAAACGGTTCCCGGGTGCCTGATGGCAGAATAAATCCGGAAATGCAGATTCTGGACGAGGAAAAAACCACCTTGATGGAGGCGGTGCTGAGTGACATTTCCCTTCGCGACAGGGAAATTTTGATTCGATTTTATCTGTATGAAGAGTCGCAGGAGCAGATTTGTGAAGAAATGGAGCTGTCGGAGACCCAGTTTAGGTTACTGAAGTCCAGAGCGAAGGCTCGTTTTGGTAATTTAGGGCGCAAAAGGGTGGGTAGGAATAATCTGGAAAACAAAAGTATGAGATCTTCTGCCTCCTCCTCCGACTAATAGTAAGAGGGGCCCAATTAAGAGGCCACCCTTGCAACAAAGTAGTACGGTTCGTGAGACCGGTTTGGGAAATATTAGGAATGGAGCAACATACAATGGTCATAGTGATGAACGATCACTTATCAGAGCAACAAATTGAGCAGTATGCCATGGGCAAACTTGCAGTTCAGGATTGTGGACTGGTGGAAGAGCACCTTCTTGTCTGCGATTCCTGTCAGGATGCCTTACAAAAAACAGATGTTTTTATTACTCATATTCGTGCGGTAGGCAAGCAACTTGAGCAAAAGCCATCGAATCGGGGTCTTTGGAAGAGAACGCCAGGGTTCCTGGGGCTGGTGGCAAGGCCGTTACCCGCTTTTGCAGCGTCGATTTGCGCAATTGGTCTGATTGCGATAGCGGTTGTTCCGCGAGCGACATCGCCAGTTTCGGAACCGCAACAACTTTCACTGGTATCGCAGAGGGGTGGCGATATTGGTCAGCCGCGGGCCCAGGCGAACAGGGCGCTGGTATTAACTCTGGATGCAGAAGGGCTTCCTGATTCGCCAACGTATCGGTTGACGATTGTTGGGGAAACAGGGTTGGAAAAGTTGAGTAGTGCGGCCTCAGCAGGGAATGGTCGACTTACGTTGAATGTCCCTGCAGGTCTGCCGGATGGGACGTATTTCGTGCGGATATATGGAGTAGCGAAGGATTTACAACGTGAGTTTGCGATTGTTGTGAAGTAGTGTGGTTAAAAGACCGCAAGTTAGTGGTCTTTTACGGGAACGTCAGGACGCCCCGTTCAAAGCACTATCCCAAATACAGTCGAACTTGAAAAGTGGGAGTCCTCAAGCGATTCCCCTTAAAATACTCGGCGCTTCAACTTTTCCACAGTGAACTTAGCCGTATCGGCGACGGCCATCACTGCCATTACCCCGGCCTGCACTGGATCTGTAACTACCAGATCCGCCGCATCGGGGACACTGCCTGCCATATTCAAACTCACTACCAGTAACCCCTGCGCCCGAACTTCACGTACAGCCAGTTCAATCTGGCCGCCCATTAAAGATCCAGCCAGCACCAATGCTTTGGCCCTAGGCAGACGGCTTACTGCGCGCACTGCTTCGGCCAGCGGAGTTTCACCGACCAGCGGAATTGTATCCACAGAAATCTTTTCGCCGCGGATGTTGTGACGGTCTGCTTCCGATATGGCACCAATGGCCACTTGGCCGACCTGCGCGCCACCGCCCATGATGATGATCCGCTTGCCGTAGATTTTTTGCATCGTCTCAAAACGATCTACTGCTGCCACAATACTGAGCTGGCGTAGTTCGGCAAACATCATGCCTGGTTCGCCGGGCATGGTCACCTCAAAATAAACGCGAGATTCGGGGTGGCTTTCCAGAATCGCCACCTGGGAAATATCGCCTTCGTGATTGGCGATCACGCCGGTCAGTTGATGCAGCACTCCCGTACCGTTCCGGCCACGGACCACAAAGGCGATAGTTTCCTGTTCTAGCATTCGTATTTCTTCAGCAGTTCATCCCAAT
Source organism: Acidobacteriota bacterium (assembly GCA_025352795.1). Classification (GTDB taxonomy): domain Bacteria; phylum Acidobacteriota; class Terriglobia; order Bryobacterales; family Bryobacteraceae; genus JANXSF01. Next base: position 31,590 of record JANXSF010000088.1, on the reverse strand, counting down.
GGCCTTGCGATTTCAGGATGAGTTCGGCCACTTCCCGCAGCACCCCATGGCCGCCGCCACCTTGCGTAACCAGATTTGCTACGTTCTTCACTTCGGGACGGGCATTGGCGGGGCAAACGGAAAATCCAACTCGGCGCATGATGGTGACGTCGGTTAAATCGTCACCTACGTAGACTACTTCATCGGGAGTCACGCCAGCTTGCGACATGATTTCTTCAAAGATCGGAATCTTTTCAATGTGACCCTGGTAAATATACTTAAACTTGCATTGCTTGGCACGTTCTTCGGTGGCTGGCGAAACGCGTCCGCTGATCAGCCCGCAGGTGATTCCGTACCAGCCCAGCCATTGCAGGGCGATTCCGTCCTGCGCGTCGAACCCTTTGGTCTCCCACATTTTCCCGTCTGGACCAGGGACATTGTACAGCTTGCCATCGGTCATCACGCCGTCAACATCGGTCAGTAGCAGCCGCACACGCGCAGCCCGTTGTTCAAGTGTCAAAGCTTATTTTTCTCCAGTTAGATTCAGTACTCGTTATATCATGATTCGCGATGTTTCACTTTCCTACCAGCTTCAGTTGTCCGGTCTGGTAGTTCAACACAAAATCATACGACTTGATCTCTTCAACCGTGGGCTTCCTTTCCATCATTTTAATTCGATCCACGATTAACTCCTGGTCATGATACAGCAGGCGGCCAATGAAAAGCGGCGTCCACTCATCTTTTTCAAATGGATCGTTCAACAAAAGAATGCGTGCACCCAATTTAGGGTTCAGGTTCAAGGCTGAGAGTTGATTTACCGTTTGCCGAATCCCAGTGATTTCGCTAAAGAACGGTGCATTCTTCGCATGCCACCAAAAGAACAGAGCATAGACAATGCTAAACGTGATCGGCTTGCGCCACGGGACATTGCTGAAGAATTTGTCGCGCAAAAGGACCAGAAGCGTCGCCATGTAGAGAGTGAATCCAATCATCGGAATGTACAGCACGAAAATAGATCCTCGGGAATGGATGAAGAGGATGGGTAGTGGCGTGATGAGCGCGAAGAAAGTGCTGAAAAGTAGAATTCTGGATTGGAATGCCAGTGCAATGATAACCATGCCCAGCATGAAGCAAAGCAGTATGGGAACGGTGGCCCAGCCTTGGTTGTAGTAGAGCATTAAGTCCAGATAGTGGATACTATTTGCAAAATACTGAGCCACGCCAAGGTCCAGTTTATACTCCTGGTTGCCGGAAAAAATACTGGCAGCGGAGAGTTTTGAAATAACGTAGGGAACCAACAGCAACACCAGCAGCAGCGGGATGAAGCCTCGTTCAACAAACCAACTTTTCATGTTTTGAATCTCAAACCCAGGCCAATGAAAAATCAGTTCGTAAGCCAGGACCACCGCTGGAAATGTAACGCCCATTTCCTTGGCGTTGAGTGCGCAAATAAAGCAGAGCACAATATAGATTACTTTGCTTTTGGTGATGTATAGGTACAATCCCAAGCTGAAAAACGTGTAGCACAGTAAGTCGTAAATGGTTCCTGTATTGAAGTAGTAGTCAAAATACCCACCGTGATGGGAACCAAATAAAGTGGTGAGCAGTGCAGTCTCCTTCGATCCGGTAAGGGTCAAAGCCAGCTTGTACAGCAGGAATAGATTGAAAAATAAAATAGCAAAACAGGCCAACCGGAAGGGCAGCGGATTGAGTCCGAAAATGGAATAAAGTCCCAAGTATGCCAATCCACCAAGAGGTCTGTAGAAGGACGAAAAGTAAAAGAAGTTGGCTTGTAGGGTGGCGAGGAATGGTTTGCTCCAATAACCATACAGGTTCATAAAATCATCGCCACTGAAGAATGCGAACAATCCATTTCCTCCGAACCAGACGGGCGGGAATAGAACCGCCACCATGGCGATAAGGTTCGTGATCTTTGATTTGGTTTGTGAAGTGACTTCCATAGCTCTCTTAAGGCGTAGGCAATTCAGTGATGTGCCACAGCAAAATTCCACGACCTACATGTTCGACTGGTGCGATTTCGTTCGTCCAGAATTTGGCATTGGGCCGTTCCAATACAATTTCGTACTGCTGCAGCTTCAATGCTGTAATGTGACCTGCGTGCCAACCAAGCGAAGGATGCTCCATATCCATCATGCGAACCGGGGGAAGCTCGGCTCCGGCCAATTGTACGTAAATTAAAGGCTTGTAGGTGAATTCGGCGACTTTCAACTCTTGTAGGCGGATCGCCAGACGTTTCATGTCCTGACCCCAATCCAGGTCAGAGTCGATTAGGAACTTCTCCGGTTGATGCGCTGCTATGGGATTAAAGTAGGCAAGATAATCTGGATGAGCCAGGGCACTGGAGACTGCGAAGCAAATTGTTAAAGTCACGGCGATCCAAGTGCCTAAGCGGCTTCGGAGTAGCCAGACAATGGCGAATGCGGAGATTATGCAAAAGCCAAGATACACCGGTAAGATATGGCGCAGGCCGATGTTTATTCTACTCAGCAGAATGGCGAAAGTTAAAATGCCACAGGAGAATGCTAGCGGGTATCCGTACTGTGATTCCTTTCGCCACTTGTAGAGACACAGACCTGTGTCTATCGCTAAGAGTGCTAAAAACGGCAGGGGCGTTTTGACTCCAAAGGCCACTGGGTAGTAGAGTTTGAAACCAGTGTTGCTGATGGATCCAAGGAGGTATGCGGGATGGCCTTGCTCATTGTGCTCTTTCACGGAAATGAGACCACTGAAGAATTCGGGGGCGGGTAAGGTGAAGGATGCGTTCCGTACTGGTCCGTAGGAAAACCAATATGCCGACCAAATCACCAAGCTCGCAACGGAAATGGAAACGACTAAAGAGAGAATGTGTCTCAACCGAATTTGAAGTAGTATTTGCGGCTTCCACAATAGGATGGCGATTAAGCCGAATGCCAAAAACGGCAGGCTTGAGAACTTGGAAAGTACTGCTAGAGCGCCCGCAATCCCCAGCACCAAGGCCCGCACCACAGTAGGGTTCTTAAACCAATAGACGGAAGCTAAGACTGTGCATCCCAGCATGGCGGTGAGTGCCATGTCGGTTGTGGCTAAAGAAGAGTGAGCAAGGACAAGGGGTAGATTCGACCATAAAAAGAGTGCGAATACAGAACCTACTTGGCCCAGAAGGATGCGGGTTCCAATAAATACCACTGCGCATGAGATCCAGAAAAATGGCAATATTCCAGCTCGCGCCGCCGTTAGATTGCGTTGCAATCGTTCTTGCGCCATTAGAATCGCAGCACCTTCTTCCGATGCACTGGGCTGATTCTTACTGCGAATCCCTAACAGATAGGGTCCCAATGCAGCAGCGACGCGGGCTAGCGGTGGGTGCTGATCTTCCCGGTTGTAAGTATGATGATCCAACCACTCCATGCCGCAGGTGATGTGCGCTGCTTCGTCAATGGTGACACTAAATACCTGCCAAGTGGCAGCGATCCGCAAGGAAGCGATTGCCACAAGCACGATGGCAAGAACTACCGCATGTCTTTCCACAAAAGCGCCACATCGACCCGCCCAACGCGAATAAAACGAATCCTGTGTTTTTATATTTATAAGCATGGAAGCTGCGGAGCCATACGTCACAGCGAATCGTTACAACGTTTTTCTCCAGTTAATTTGCAGCTTCAAGTATTACAATGATTACTAGCTCTGTGGACGTATTTGAACTAGTCAGCGATTCGATCTCTCGTTATAACATGATTCCCCAAGGATGCCGTCTTGGCGTCGCCGTGTCTGGAGGAGCCGATTCCACTATGCTTCTGCACATGCTGTGGCAGCTTGGACATGGCCCACTGACCGTGCTTCATGTCAATCATCATCTGCGTGGTGCAGAGTCCGATGCCGATGAAGCTCGTGTGCGGCAAATGGCACAGAGTCTGGGACTGGAATTTCTTTCCCTCGATTGGCACTATGAACAACAGGATAATTTAGAGCAAGCTGCCCGTGATGCAAGGAAGTCCTGGTTCCTTAGCCTGATTAAAGATGACGTGATTGACCGCGTGGCTACTGGGCATACCAAATCGGACCAGGCGGAAACGGTTTTGTTTCGATTGATGCGCGGCACCGGACCCCGTGGACTTGCTGGAGTTTTAGCAACTACCCGCGAAGGACTGATTCGACCGCTGCTGGATCTGGAACGGGACCAAGTGGAAAGCTGGCTGGAAGGGCAGGGTATGGATTGGCGGGAAGACGCCACCAATCGGGATACGGCGTTAGTGCGGAATCGAATTCGCCATCAGTTGATTCCCACTTTGCGGGACGAATGGAATCCGAACATTGTGGAAGTGCTGGCGCAGTTAGCGGAATTGTCGGCTTCTGAGGAAGCCTATTGGCAGGAAGAGATGAACCGTCTGCTTCCCACAATCTGGAAACATACGGGGACTGCTTTTGTGGCTCCGGTAGATGCGATTCTTCGATTGCCAACAGCGGTGCAGCGTCGATTGATTCGGGCGATGATTGAGCAGTTCAAGGGTCACCTGCGGCAAATCGACTTCAACCATATTGAAAGCGTTCTCCTTTTGTTGAACAGCGTGGAAGGTTCTGGAAGGGTGCAAGTTCCGGGGATCGACGTTTTTCGTTCGTTCGATTGGGTTCGTTTTGCAGAACCCGGTTTGGATACATTGGAAAATCGGAACTACGAAATTCCTTTGCCGATTCCCGGCAATGTAGAGCTGCCCGACGGCATCACCACCATTTCGACGCAATTGGTTGAACAAGAATACGTTTATACTGAAGGTAGTACCGATCTTGATCTAAGTAGTACTGGAAGCTCGTTGATGCTTCGGAATTGGATGCCGGGCGATAAGTACCATCCGGAAGGGTCATCTGAAGAGGCAAAGTTAAAAACTCTGTTCCAGGATTTCCGCATCCCCTTATGGGAAAGGCGTCATTGGCCGATTATATGTCTTGGGGATCAAATCCTTTGGGCTGAAAAGTTTGGAGTTGCCAAGGGTTACCGTGCGCAGACCGGTTCGCAAAAAGTTCTAAAATTGAGCGTGATGCGAAGAAAATAGGGATGGTCAGGTAAACAGTACTGGCATTTGTAGTGCTCTTATGAATCGATTAGAGGCATTGTGACGTCTCTAATATTGAGGAACAAATGAATTCTAACGTTAGAACGGCAATTATCTGGGTCGTCATCATGTGTATGGCGGTTATCCTTTGGACCGTGATCCCTCGTGGGAAAGGCAAGTCCACGGCATCTCTATCTTTTAGTGAGTTTGTAAAGGAAGTAGAAGCGGGCAAGGTGAAAAGTGTCAATGTGAATGGCAGTGAAGTCACTGGCATTTATGCCGACGATCCTTCAGCCAACTTGAAGACCACTCTTCCCATCAACTACCCCGACATCTATAAGACCCTGCGGGAGAAGAACGTCAATGTGACGATTGCCGAAACTTCCAGTGGAAACCTGATTTCCATTCTTGTGAACATTGTTCCCTTTGTGCTGCTGTTCGCGTTTTGGATTTTCATGATGCGGCAAATGCAAAGCGGTGGCAATAAGGCGTTGAGCTTTGGCAAGAGTCGAGCGCGATTGCACTCCTCGCAGCAAAAGAAAGTCACCTTTAAAGACGTGGCTGGCGTGGATGAAGCGAAAGAAGAGCTGCAGGAAATTATTGAATTCCTGCGCGAACCGCAAAAGTTTCAAAAGTTAGGTGGTCGCATTCCTAAAGGTGTGCTGTTGGTAGGGTCGCCGGGTACCGGTAAGACGCTGCTGGCCCGGGCCATTGCTGGCGAAGCAAACGTACCGTTCTTTTCTATTTCCGGTTCGGACTTTGTGGAAATGTTTGTTGGCGTAGGTGCAAGCCGCGTTCGCGATCTGTTTGAACAAGGCAAGAAGAACGCTCCCTGCATCATCTTCATTGACGAAATTGACGCTGTGGGCCGTCATCGTGGCGCTGGGTTGGGTGGTGGACATGATGAACGCGAACAAACCCTGAACCAGTTGCTGGTTGAAATGGATGGGTTTGAATCGAACGAAGGTGTGATTCTGGTGGCAGCCACCAATCGTCCCGACGTCCTTGATCCAGCATTGTTGCGCCCTGGCCGTTTTGATCGACGAGTAGTGGTCAGCCGTCCTGACGTGAAGGGTCGCGAGCAGATTCTTAAGGTACACACCAAGAAAACTCCGCTGTCTGACGACGTGGAACTGAACGTCATCGCTCGTGGAACCCCTGGATTTTCTGGTGCCGATCTAGCCAATCTGGTGAATGAAGCTGCTCTAATCGCTGCTCGGCAAAATCGTAAAGTGGTCACTCAGTTCGATTTTGAACTGGCCAAAGACAAGGTCATGATGGGCGTTGAACGTCGTTCCATGGTCTTGAGCGAAGACGAAAAGAAGAACACTGCTTATCATGAAGCGGGTCACGCGGTGGTTGCCGTTTTGATTCCAGAAGCAGATCCGCTGCATAAGGTCACCATCATTCCTCGGGGAATGGCTCTGGGTCTAACCATGCAGTTGCCGATTGACGATAAGCACTCTTACGACACTCAATATCTGGATGCGCAGATTACGATTTTGATGGCTGGTCGTATTGCCGAAGAAATCTTCATGAAGCACATTACCACCGGTGCCGGAAACGACATTGAACGGGCCACCGATTTGGCTCGCAAGATGGTTTGCGAATGGGGTATGAGCGATCTGGGTCCAATGAGCTTCGGCAAAAAGGAAGAGCAGATTTTCCTGGGTCGTGAAATTGCTCAGCATCGGGATTACAGTGAAGCTACGGCGATCAAGATCGATGAGCAAGTGCGGGGCATGGTGGACAAGGGCTACAAACGGGCTCGGGGCATTATTGAATCCCATTCCGATGCTCTAATTCGAGTTGCTGAGGCATTGTTGGAACGTGAAGTTCTGGACGGTGCGGAAGTGATTCAGTTGATCAACGGGGAAACGTTGGCAGCGATCAAGAATCCGCAGACGGGCAAAGGTGGTGATATGAAGTCGCAAACTCTGAAGCCTGAATCGAAACCAAGTGGCGGATTGCGAGTCCCGCCATTAATGGATGGACCTCAGCCCGCGTGATTCCTGCATTTCCGGTTTATATTTTTGATGTCGACGGCACGCTGACAGACAGCGCCGTCGACATTTGTCCTTCCGTAGCGCAAGTTCTTGAGAAGTACCAACTCCCACCGCAATCCTACGAATTCCTTAGATCCTACATTGGGCTGCATTTAGAAGCTCTGTTTCATGACTTGGACGCGGGGCTTACCAAGGAACGCTGTGATGCGATGATCGCCGATTACCGCACCATTTATCATGCCCGGGAACACAGCCAGACCCGCGTCTTTGAAGGAATCCCGGAAATGCTCCAGGGTTTGCCGGGACGCAAATCGACGGCTACCACCAAGGGCACTCCGGCGACCAAAATCATCCTTCAGAAATTTGGCTTAATTCACCACTTTGAACATGTGCAAGGCACCGACGGATTTCCGGCTAAGCCTGAACCTGACGTGATTTTGAAGACGGTGGAACTGTTCGGGGTCAGTCCGGCGGATTGCCTTTTTATTGGCGATGCGCCAGCTGATATGGAAGCTGGCAAGCGAGCTGGGGTAAAGGTTTGCGCGGTCAGCTATGGATATGGAAATCATGATGAAATGCGCACATTTCAGCCAGACTACTGGATTAATGCTCCCATTGAACTAATACCACGCTAGTGCCCTTGCCCAGTGTCAGGTGGGCCTAGCTTAACGAAACTTTAAAGTGTAAAGTGGGTTATAGTAGTGGACCAATGAGGCTTCTTACGCGCGTTTTTACATATTTCGTCCTCTTTCAGCTTGCCATGCAAGCGGCCACAATCGGCACGGTTGTAAACGTCACTGGTGGAGCTTCCGATATTATTCTGGATGAGCCCAGGGCACGCATCTACTTAGTTCGCCCCTCGCCGTACGATCAAATTGACGTCTATTCCCTTACCCAGCGCCGCGTAACTAACTCAATCCGTACGGATTCCCTGCCTCTTGCCGCTGCTCTTTCCCGTGATGGCAAACGCCTCTATGTCACCTGTCACAACAGCACGTCCTTGAACGTAATTGATGTAGACCGGCTGGTGATTGTCGCCAAAATCAGTCTGCCTGCCCGACCCGAAGGCGTCGCGGTTGGCGTCGACGGTCGTGTGTTGATCACAACCATCGGCTCGGGAACCAATAACTTATTAAACACGCTGCTCATTTACGATCCATCGGTGGTCGATGTTGGCAGTGCGCTTGTTCCGGTGGCTGTTGCCCCACCTCCGCCTCTTCCGCCCACTCTGCCCGCCACTGCTGGTCGTATTTACTTGGCGAATCGAAGCCAACTGATGGCCACTCCTGACGGGACAAAGATCATTGGCGTGAATTCGTATCAAGCCACGAATCGGGTGGTTTTTGTTTACGATGCTTTTTCTGGAACGGTTCCTAAGAGTCGTGAAATTGGGGATGTTTCGACGAACATCTCGATCGCTGCCAATGGTAGTCGGTTCATGTTGGGACTGCGCCTTTTCGATACAAAAACATTGTCCGTATTGGCTGCTGAAAACGCCGCTAACGCCATGTTTCCATTCTCCACAACAATCAATGCGCAAGGTTTTGTGCAGGTTGGACAACAGTTCAATTTACAGCAGAATCAAGGGGGCAGCGTGTTTGCTCCTGACGGGTCCAAAATTTACGCTGCGTTCAACATTGCCCCTATTCAAAGTCCAGCAGCCAGGGCGAATGTTACCCATCTTCTGGTGAACGATCCGGACAACCTTCTTATCAATACAGCGCTGCAGTTACCAGAAAATCTCGCTGGGAAAATGGTTTTAAGCATTGATGGCGGCACACTTTACGCGTTATCTGAATCGGGTTTGACGATTGTTCCGCTGAATACGCTGAATCAAAACACGCTGCTTCGTCCTTCTGTCCAAACGCTTCTTTTAGCCAGTGATCAATGCCAGACGGCACCGGAAGGTCGCAAAGCTGTCACGGCTATGCTCAATGACGGTCGCAGCACTACCCCCGTTCAAGCCACCCTTACCCTATTGCAATCTCTGGGCGGGGCTGCGGCAATTCCTGGATTGGGCGTCGGTGGCGGAGTTGTTGTTGGACCCGGCGGCGGTGCTCCTGGCGGCGGTGTAATCATTCTGCCTCCAAACGTTCCCGTCACTGCGGTACCTGGTCGGAACACTGTTCAAAATACGGTTGCCCAAACGGCACCAACTACCCGAGTGACTCGGGTGGGCAACGATACGGCTTTGGAATTCACCTTTAACAGCTTGGCCGGGCGGAGTTTGGGAACTGTTCCTGCTCATGATTTTCTGCTTACCTCGGCGCAAGCGGTGAACATTGCTCCTCGTATCCGGGTTTATCAGAACAGCCGTAATAGTGAAGCGCGCGGAACCATACTTCCCGTGGACGTAAGTCTTTCGCCCAACGAGGCATTGGTGGACATGGCCGATGACACCACCCGCCAGCGTATATATATCGCCAATTCCGGCATGAATCGAATTGAAGTGTTGGATAAGAAGACCAAGAAAATGATGGCCTCCATCAAGGTGGGTCAACTTCCCCGTTCATTGGCGATGAGTCCTGACGGCAACGTGCTTTATGTGGCAAATTCGGGATCGGAATTTATCAGTGTGATCGATTTGGACAGGTTGGCAGTGTCTACTAAAATTGTTATGCCGCCCATTCCATTCAATGGTTTTTACGCTCCAATTCAGCCAAGCATCATTGTTGCCACCCAGCGTGGACCTTTGGTTGTGATGAGCAATGGAACTTTGTGGCGAGTAGTTGGTAATGAAATGGTGCCACGCACCATCAGCCAGATCATCGGAACGGCCACTATTCCCGCACCTCGAACCATGGCCGCCACACCCAACGGTGAGTTCGCCCTTCTCATGGCAGGGAATGGAAACGTTTACTTATATGATGCTGCCGTCGATGATTTTGTGCAGTCCCGCCAAGTAGCGACGAATCCGATTCAGGGTTACTATGGTCCGGTTGCCGCTGGTCCGCGCGGCCAATATTTTGTAGCTAACGGTTTGGTGTTGAACCAAAGCTTGTCGCCCATTAGCGGAACTGGTCTGCAACCCACCACCCCGGTACAAGGCGGCGGCGGATTCCCAGGCTTCCCTGGAGTCGTAACCACTACCACCACCACTCGGTCCATTTCCGCAGTTGCTACGGGAAGTGGAACGGTTTATGCCCGATTCACTCAACCAGCAGCGGCTGCGGGCACGGCGGCACAGCTCGACGTTGGCGCAATTGAATTGCTTGATCCGGTAAGCGGCCAAACGTTGCGTACTACGCAGTCCCTGGAAGGTCCGCTATCGACACTGGCTGGAACTGCGCGGGTGAACATTGATGGCCGAACACTAGTTGTCGATTTGACGGACAACGTCGCTTATGCCGTGACCAATAGCGGGATCAGCGTGGTTCCCATTGATGTTCCGAATCGTGCGGATATCCCGTTGCCCAGTCGCGATGGCTTGGTAAACCTGGCAAGCTATCAACCGGCGATTTCTCAAAATGGGTTGATTTCAATTTTCGGTCAAAATCTAGGAACACTGGCTAGTGCAAGCACCAATCCTCTTCCCACCTTTATGGGAGGTTTGTGTGTCACGTTGGGGCAAACGCCACTGCCCTTAGTTTTGACTTCCGCCAATCAGATTAATGCTCTGATTCCGTCTGACGCCACGGTTGGCCGCAACACCATCGTCATCCGCAATGTGGATCGTAAAGCAGCGTCGGGGTCGGTGGCGGTGACTATTGCCAAGGTAGCACCGGCTGTGATTACTGCTCCCGGATCGCAGGAGGCTCTGATCGTACGGGCCAATGGTGAAAAAATCTCGAAAAGCAATCCCGCTAAGCGCGACGAACGTTTAACCATGTATGCCGTGGGGCTGGGTGTTCCCAAAGGGACTACTCTGGCATTAGGCGCCGCATCGCCTACCGACAAGGTGATTAAGACTGACGCGATTAAACTGTATTTTGGGGATTACCGCTACAAGGAAGCCGAAATCATTGTTGATTCCAGCACCTTCGCCCCCGGTTTGGTGGGCGTCTATCAAATCAACTTCCGCATTCCAGGGGCTCATTTAAGGGGCGATAGCCTACCCGTAATGATCCGCTCTGGTTCTGTCGATAGCCCTTTGAAGGGACCAGTTGTACCCACCATCGCTGTAGATTAAAAGCTGCGTATTCTTAAATCACCGCTAACTATAACGAAAGTTAGGACGATAGCTGGATGGTGGCTCCATTGCAACCATCTGCTTTTTGTGGTGAAGTAGTTAATAGAAAACACCAAAGTTTCGATAACATACATATGAAAGTACTACGACTCCTCCTCACACTAGCCCTTCTCATCAGTTTCGTTGGCTGCACCGGCGACCCTGATTCCCGCAAAAAAAAGCACCTGACCAACGGCAATAAGTACTTTGACAATGGCAAATTCAACGAAGCTGCCATCATGTATCGTCGTGCGTTGAAGGAAGATCAGCGTTTCGGCGAAGCCTGGTACAAGCTTGGATTAGCGGAATTGAAGCGAGGTCGTCCTGGGGAGGCTGTCAATTCCTTGCGTCGGGCGGTGGAGTTGCAGCCAGACAACAACGACGCGTTCAGCAAATTGGCTGACCTTTATTTAACTGCTTACCTGGTGGATCCAATCAAGTTCAAAGGTTTGTTGCCGGAACTAAAAGATTTGGCCAACCGGTTGACCAAAAAGAACCCCAAATCTTACGATGCCTTGCGTTTGAACGGCTATATAGCGTTGACGGACAAGGACGTCCCAGGAGCTCTTGCCTATTTTCAACAAGCGGACGCTGCCAAACCAGATCAGCCCGGATTGGTTTTGATTCTGGCTCAAACGCTTTACAACACCGGGAAACCGGAAGAAGGCGAAGCGAAGTTAAAGGCACTGATCGTCAAGGATAAAACGTATTATCCGGCCTACGATTTCCTATTCATGGTTTATGCGCGGGCCAACAACTATGCCGAAGCGGACAAGATCATCAATCAGAAAGCCAGAGACAATCCCGCCGATGGAACTTTGCTGGTGAACTTGGCGACCCATTATTTCCTGAATCGTAAAGAGCCGGAAATGAAGGCTGCCTTGAACAAATTGATTTCCGATCCTAAAACGTACCCCAACGCATACATTATGGCGGGGGATTTCTACTATCGGATTCGTGATTTCGATAACGCCCAAAAGACTTATGAAGCTGGCGAAAAAGCGCAAAAAGATAAGCACAAAGATTTCGGCAAGCGGCTGGTTGAAATCAAGGTAGCTCAAAACAAGCTTCCTGAAGCTCTTGCCCTGGTGGAATCGTTGCTAAAGGAAGATCCGACGGATCCCGATTCCATTTCCATGCGCGCCACGCTGCAATTATATGGTGGCAAACCCGAACAACAAGCCAATGCCATTGCCGATATGCAATCGGTTGTTTCGAAGATGCCAGAAAATTTCGTTTTGCGATTTAACCTTGGTCGGGCATTAATGCAGAAGGGCGATGTAGAAGCGGCCAAGGTGCAGTTTCAGGATTCCATTAAGTTGCGGCCAGACTACATTCCACCTCGTTTGGCGCTTTCGCAAATTCAACTCTCACGCGGCGAATGGGCCAATGCGATGACCTCCGGCAAAGAAATTTTGGCGGTGAATCCGAACAATGTGAGTGCGCGGTTAATCATTTCCAGCGCCTTAATGGGTACGGGTGAATTGAAGCAGGCGCTAGTGGAACTGGAACAGACGTTGAAGACCAATCCAGATTCTAACGACGCCAAATATCAACAAGCCTTTATTTATTTCCAGGAAAAAAGATTCTCAGAAGCAGAGAAGATTTTCAACGATATCTATCATTCCAATCCACCTGATATTCGGGGGCTGATGGGCATCACTGAAACGTACATGATCCAGGGTAAGTACGATATGGCGATGACTGCTGTGAAGAAAGAAATCGAATTGCACCCGGAGCGTACGGCACTTAAGATCGCCTACGGAAACATTGCCATCCGCAACAATAAGGTTCAGGAAGCAATTCCTTATTACAAGGAAGTGCTTGACCAGAATCCGAAAGATGGCGCCATGTATGTCCGCATGGGCATTGCGTATCGTCAACTGGGCGATAGCAAGAACGCCATTGAATACTTGCGTCGTGCAGTTGAACTCCTTCCCAATGACGCCACTCCTTACGCTGAACTAGCCATGTTGCTGCACGTGCAAGGGAATCAGGCGCAAGCTCGCCCCTTGTATGAAAAGATTCTCAAGCTACAACCCAATAACGAGGTTGCTCTCAATAATCTGGCATTCATGATTGCGGAAGAAGGTAGCGATCTGGACCAGGCGCTAACGCTGGCACAGCGGGCCAAACAGAAGAATCCAAGTGATGCCAACATTGCCGATACGCTGGGATGGATCTACATCAAGAAGAATCTTCCAGACAACGCGATCAACGTAATTAATGAACTGATCACGAAGAATCCGGCACATGCCAATGCCGCCACCTTTAAGTATCATTTGGCAATGGCTTTCGCTCAAAAAGGGGATAAGGTTTCCGCTAAGAAAGCTTTGGCCGATGCCATGCGCTCAAAACCGAGTGAAAAAGATGCCAAAGACATTCAAGCTTTAATTCAAAAGCTTGGATAAATTTGCCAGGAACAAAGCGTTGATCAAACATCCCTCAGCGCCTTACATCGGGCCGTTCCTCGTGTTCATGGTATTTCTGGCTGGCGGAAAATATCTTCCTATTGCCCCTGGCACGGAGCAGATTCTTCGGTTCGTGGTAGTGGCCGCAGCCATCTGGTTTTTCAGCCGTCATATTATTAGCTTTCGGATGAAAGCACCCATCGCATCCATTGCCGTGGGTGTTGCCGTGTTCGTCCTTTGGATTGGGCCCGATGCGCTATTCCCTGGCTATCGCAATCATTGGATTTTTCAGAACGATATCGTCGGCAGAATCCAAATCTCTATGCAGCCGGGATTGTTACAGGACCCTTTCCAACTCATTTTGCGAATGTCTCGAGCCGCTCTTTTGGTGCCGATCCTGGAAGAGCTTTTTTTTCGAGGCTGGTTGATGCGCTGGCTGATCGACAACGATTTTGAACGCGTTCCACTGGGCACCTACGCCCCGCAGGCTTTCTGGATCACTGCCGCACTATTCGCATCCGAACATGGGCCATATTGGGACGTCGGATTGCTTACCGGTGTCATCTACAACTGGTGGATGGTCAGGACCAAGTCGTTGGCTGACATGTACATGGTTCATGGCGTCACCAACTTATGCTTATCGCTCTATGTGATTGCCACTGGGAAGTGGGAATACTGGATGTAGGCGGCGGCTGTTGCAAATCTATCTGTATTTCATCGGGAAACCCAAAAACGCTGCTGCCAATGCGATGGCCGCAGAGTATTTGAAGATGGCTTCCCGATACATACCTTGCCAATCGCGGGAGATCCAGCCCACACGTTTCGATCCCTGGAAGCAGCATCCGAGTGCCTGTAAAGTATTGCTTGATCCGCTGGGGAAAACTTTCGATTCCCCGCAGTTCGCCTGCTGGTTTCAAAAAGCGCAGTTGGATGCAAGGGACGTAGTGTTCCTAATTGGTGGCCACGATGGTTTACCCCCAGCCTGGCGGAAAAAAGGGGATCTGTTGCTGAGCTTGTCGGCAATGACGTGGCCCCATGAACTGGCCCGAGCCATGCTCGCCGAACAAGTCTACAGGGCATTAGCGACGCTGAGCGGGCATCCCTATCCACGCTAGGATGTGTCCTGTAGAAGTGACCGCTCCCTCGCGGTCACGGCTCGGTTAAATCATTGTGTTACCGCGCCGTGACCTATAACTCAGGCTAAAACAACTTGGCGATCTGCGCCTCGACCACCTCCAGAGACGTTTCCCCGTACCAGGCTTTAACCTTGACACCTTTGCGATCATACAGAAACAGCGTTGGCAACGACCCGTTCCATTTGGCGTCCACCAAAGTGATGAACTTGTCTTCGTCCTTGGCTTTTCTAATGTAGGTGGGCGGCTTCACGGCATTCGCTATTAGAAACTTTCGAGCTTCGCTTTCCGCTTCAGCTTCATCCCCAGATATGGTCACTAACGTGAAGCCCTTGGACTCCAGCCGTGCGGCCATTTTCACTAATGCAGGCATCTCCTTACGACAGGGGACGCACCACGTAGCCCAGAAATTTACCAGCACCACCTTGCCTTTGTTGGCAGCTACTGTAGACGCGTAATTTGCTTCACTTACGACGGGCAAAGGGTTAGCTGGCTGGGCCCAGATGGCCGACGGGATGAGTAGTAGTCCAACGAGCAAGCGCATGTTAAGAAATTTTCCGATAACGGTGGATTGTACAACCAAAGGCTTTCAACTCTTTTTTCGCAACTGACTTCCGGTTCAAAACGTTGGCAATGGCATCGTGCAGCGCGCTGATCTTTACGCGAGCCTCGTTCTTGGAATCGTCCACGGCCCCGTGATACAGCACCTCGCCCTTGCGGTCCAAAACAAACGCTTCGGGAGTCATTGACGCTCCCAGCTTATCGGCAACGCTATTCTTCCAATCCTTGTAAACAGGGAACGATAGTTCGGCGGCACGAATGTGCTCCTTCACGTCATCCAACGTCTCGTTATCGTTGGAATTGATGAACACAAATTGGACTGATTTGGCTGCAAACTTCGAAACCAACTGCTTGTACCGGTCGTGGT
Organism: Acidobacteriota bacterium; assembly: GCA_025352795.1. Classification (GTDB taxonomy): domain Bacteria; phylum Acidobacteriota; class Terriglobia; order Bryobacterales; family Bryobacteraceae; genus JANXSF01. The sequence goes on along the minus strand of JANXSF010000088.1, from coordinate 15,917 downwards.
AAGCGTTGGAGACAGGGCAGAATGTCGATACAAAAATCACTACCGTAGCCATTGATTTACTGGCTTGAATTTCAACTGGTTGATGATTGATGTCGCTCAAACGGAGGGAAGGGGTTGCCGCCTGGGCCGCGCTGATCAGCACTGCAATAAGCGGCAACCTGCGGATCATTTTTTCTCAACCTTGTTTTCCAATTTCAGATTCAACACAGCCACCTTACGATTGTCGAAAGTGGAAAGCAATTTCATTGGCGATGCGAATCCTTTTCCTTCAGCACGAAGTTCATAATCCACATCCCGTGCCAAATTGTTGAAGGTAAACATTCCGTCGTCTTTGGTGATAAAGGACCGGATCTGCAGGCTTTTCACGTTCTTGATCTGCACCACGGCACCCACCACAATTTCTTCATTCGCATTGCGAACGGTCCCCTGCGCCGTGCGAATTGTTGGATCTTCTTTATCCTTCTTCCCACCACTTGGAAATTGAACTTGAGCAATGGCTATCGCCGCAGTAAACAGCGTAGTTGCAATGCATAAACTAAGAATGGAACGAAAACGCATGGTCCTCACAAATGGTGAGATGTCAGATTGCAGAGATCGGTTTCAGTCAGAAGGCTTTAGCTCAAAAGCCACATCCACCCGTTGTTCAATCCCTACTTCCGTCATCTTTTCTGTCTTCTCAAATCCTTTGGCCTTGACGCTTACAGTATACCGCGCAAATTCAGAGGGAACCCGGAACGCAAATTCACCCCGCATATTAGAAATCATTCGTTGCTGGCCTTTGCCTTTTTCGGGCTTCAAAGTAACTTCCGCCCCAGGCAGCGCAAAACCAGGGGGACGAAATACCGTTCCGGCAATCACACTGAATGACGGAGGTTTCTTCCCTTTTCCTTGGCCTTCAAGCAAACAGTTCCCTAGCGTTAGCTGGAATACCAGAAGGCACAGGGCAAGCCTACTGCCAATCCTCTTCCTCTTGTTCGGCATCCTCTTCATCATCTTCATCCAAATCATCAAGATCGTCGTCGTCTTCATCGTCGTCGTCTTCATCATCGGCTGAGACAAGCTCCAGCGGCGTCTTGTCGCTCACGCGCAGCAGCGCAGCGCATTCGTCGCAATTAAGCTCATCGCCTTCATCCAATTCATCTTCTTCGACGTCAATATTTGCGTCACAAAGGGGGCATTTCACCATAAGAATTTTCTCCGAAGCCTCACGGGCTATTCTACAAAACCTATATGTGTTTGCACGACTCGTTTTTCAGTTATTTTTTTGCAGCCAATTTCCGACGTGTGGTTGGAGGAACAATTCCCTTCAATCGCAGGCATAAAAACATCTGGGCTCGATGCGTTAATTCATGTTCTTTCACAAATTGCAGCATCTCAAGTCGTGTTACTTCAGCACCATCAAACCGGGTGATGGTCTCAGCATAAAACTCGGGACTTTTTACCGCCAACTCTGCCGACCGCAACGCCACGCTCTCCGACAAATTGCGGGAAAGTTCGCCACTATCAGGGCTCTGGCTCAACGGCCTGGCAAACGAATTCATGCGCTTTCTGGCATCCGGACCCTGAAATGTCTTATCTCCAGCAGACAGCATTCCTGCCAAAGCTTCACCGCTTTGCAGAATGTGAACCGCCAATTCCCGGAATGTCATTAAGTCTTCCGTCGGCCGGAAATCAAGTTCCGCAGAAGGGAAATCTTCAAGCGCCTGCACCGTATCAGCGCGGACGGACTTCCAGGACTCTAATACCGTATCGAGTCGAACCATATTCGAATTGTAGCTCGGACCGCGTGCCTTCCGTTTGCAGAAAATTCAGTTTCCCTTGCCGAAGCGATTCTGCGTTATTCTCACAAGATTGGAATGAAACATTTTTGGTGAGCGCCCTGTACACCGGATGCGATGCAACCGCATCCAATGGATACTCGTAACATTACTTTCATGAATTGGACTCGAAGAACATTTCTCAGCGCCACCGGGGCATCTACACTGTTCGCCCAGCCGCGCACCAAGAGACCGAACATTGTTCTGATCATCAGTGACGATCAGGGCTACGGCGACTTGTCGCTGCATGGCAATCCTTACTTGAATACGACACACATTGATCGCATTGGAAAGGAAGGGGCGCAGTTCACGCAGTTTCAAGTATGTCCCGTCTGTTCGCCCACGCGGGCCAGTTTAATGACCGGGCGTTATAACTATCGCACTGGGGTTGTGGATACCTATCTTGGTCGCTCCATGATGCACACCGATGAAGTTACCTTGCCGCAAATATTGAAGCAGGCAGGATACCGTACGGGAATTTTTGGCAAGTGGCATTTGGGCGATACTTACCCCATGCGCCCCTTGGATCGCGGTTTTGAAGAGGGCGTCTACATCAAAGGCGGCGGCATTGGACAGCCGTCTGACCCACCTGCTGGCTCCAGTTACACCAATCCATTCGTCTATGAAAACGGCAAGCTGGTTCAGAAGAAAGGCTATTGCACAGACATCTTTTTTCGTGCTGCTCAGGAATTTGTGGCGGCTCATCGCGAAGAACCTTTCTTCTGCTACGTAGCTCCTAACGCACCGCATGATCCGTTGGAGATTGCCGATGCCTATGTCGCCCCATTTCGCGGAAAGAATCTGGGTGCCAAGACGGAAAAGGTGTATGGCATGGTGGCAAACCTCGATGAGAACGTCGCCAATTTAATAAACACGTTGGAAAAATTGTATCTGCTGGACGATACTATCTTGATTTTCATGACTGACAACGGACCCCAGCATGAACGTTATAACGCCGGCATGCGAGGCATAAAAGCTTCCGTTTATCAGGGCGGCATTCGAGTTCCTTTTCTGGTTCGCTTCCCACCGCGCATCAAGCCCGGCTGGGAAGTGAATTACATTGCCGCCCACATTGACATCCTTCCCACATTGGCTGATTTTTGCCGCGTACGATTGCCAGAGAATTTGAAAATCGATGGGCGCAGTCTGGTGCCAGTGCTTACAGGACAGCCATCGCAATGGCCGGATCGAACTATCTTCACGCAATGGCATCGTGGTGATGAGCCTGTGCTGTTTCAAAACGCAGCAGCGCGGACGCAGCGCTACAAGCTGGTGAACGGATCCGAACTTTACGATATGGATAACGATCCCAGTGAGGCGAAGAATATCGCTGTGGCCAAGCCGGAAATCGTGTCCAAATTACGACAGGAAATGGTTGCCTGGTTTCAGGAAGTCAGTGAGACCAGAGGCTATGCTCCTCCGCGAATTTTCGTCGGCACAGAAGTGGATAATCCCGTCGTCCTTACCCGGCAGGATTGGCGTGGTCCGGAAGCGGGTTGGGATCGCACGTCCATAGGCTTCTGGGAAGTGGATGTTCGGGCAAAAGGTAATTACGAAATTCTGTTACGCATCCCCGCCGCAAAGGACGACGGTGAAGCCACGGTCCATTTCGGCATGCGCGATTGGAAGCAGAAGTTCACCAAGGGTTCAGAAGAAGTGCGTTTTGCAGCCTTGGCCTTTGATGCGCGCAAAGGCCGGCTGGAAGCGTCGTATTCGTATTCAGGTTCCAATAGCAAGCTGGGCGTACTGATGGCTGAAATCCGCCGAATGTAATTTGGGTACTCTAGAAGATTGACCCCAACTCCACCAACCTTTTTCTACGCCAATCTTGGATTGGCACGACGCATAGAACTTTCCTGCGCCCTGTCTGCCGAAGCTCATGCTGCTGCGCATCGTGAACTCTATACTGATTCCGCAGCCTGTTGCCTTGTAGTAAATGGGGCGCGCGCTTCGTTCGTCACGGTGGAATCTCCGCTGACCCATGTATTGAATCTGGGTATGAATGGAGTGGTTGAAGAAGACGAGCTTTACGAGATTGAACAATTTTATAAGCATCGTGCTGCCCAAATATTCATTGAGCTATGCCCACTGGCCGATGCGGAAACAGTTGCTCTGCTCAATCAACGCAACTTTCAACCATTCCAATTTGAAAACGTGTTGGCCCGGCCCATTCCTGCTGAACTTTTCCCCTTTGTGCCCGGCCTGCCCATCGTTGAACCAGCCCGTGAGTTATGGTCCAACGTGCTGGGACAAGGGTTCACGGAAATGGAAAATCCCAGCGAGGAAGCCATCGATAGCGGTCGAATACTTCATCAGGCCAAAGGGATTCAGCCGTATGGTGTGGAAATGGATGGGCACTTGATCGCTGCCGCGGCCCTGGAAATTCGTGGTGACATTGCCACATTCTGCGCCGATGCCACATTGCGCCAGTCACGCGGACGTGGTGCCCAAACCGCTCTAATCCAACACCGCCTGCTGGAAGCTCAAAAGCAAGGCTGCGAAATTGCCACGGCCATGACAGCCCCTGGTTCTTTGTCACAACAGAACTACGAACGGCATGGCTTCCGGGTGATGTATACCAGAACGAACTTCAGCAAGATCGGGTAAACTTCAAGATTCATGAATAAACTTCTGGGGAAATTAGTCTGGGTGGTGATCGCCATTGTTGCTGCATTCACATTGGCTGGAATCGCCATGAATCGTGGGGAACCGGTGAACTCCATGTGGCTGGTAGTGGCGTCGGCATGCACTTACATCACCGGCTACCGCTTCTATGCAGCATGGATTGCGGCCAAGGTGATGGCGCTGGACGACAATCGTGCCACCCCTGCCGAACGCATGCGCAACGGACATGATTTCGAACCCACCAATAAATGGATTGTGTTCGGTCATCATTTTGCAGCCATTGCAGGGCCGGGTCCGCTGGTTGGGCCTACGCTCGCCGCCCAGTTCGGATACTTGCCTGGGACGTTGTGGATCATCATCGGCGCGGTGTTGGGCGGAGCCATTCAGGACTTTATTATTCTGTTTTGTTCAGTCCGGCGCGATGGAAAATCGTTGGGACAAATGGCCAAAGAAGAGATTGGCAAAGTCGGCGGTTTCACTGCATTGATCACCGTGTTGCTCATCATGATTATCCTGCTGGCAGTGGTTGCCCTGGTTGTAGTGAATGCCTTGAAAGGCAGCCCCTGGGGCACTTTCACGATTGCGGCCACCATGCCCATCGCCATTTTCATGGGGCTCTACTTGCGATTTTGGCGTCCTGGAAAAGTGCTGGAAGCCTCAGTGATTGGCTTCCTGCTTATACTTGCCAGCATCTTCGCCGGGGAATGGGTAGCGCACTCCGCAACCTGGGCACCGTGGTTCACACTGTCGGGATTGGCACTGGCAATCGCTGTGATCATCTATGGATTTTGTGCCAGCGCACTGCCTGTGTGGCTGCTGTTAGCCCCGCGCGATTACCTATCAACGTTCGTCAAATTAGGCGTTGTGCTGATGCTGGGCATCGGAATTTTGTTCGTTCGTCCCAACTTGCAGATGCCACCGTTGACCCGATTCATCGACGGCACTGGGCCTATCTTCGCAGGCTCCGTCTTCCCGTTCTGCTTCATCACCATTGCCTGCGGTGCAATCTCTGGCTTTCATTCGTTGATCTCTTCAGGCACCACGCCCAAGATGATTTGCAAAGAGACACACATTTTTCCCATTGGTTACGGGTCCATGTTGCTGGAAAGTTTTGTGGCTATCATGGCCATCATCGCCGCCTGCGTGCTTGACCCTGGCGTGTACTTCGCGGTGAATTCTCCTGCTGGAATCATCGGGGCCACGCCACAAGCAGCCGTCGCCACGATCAGCAGTTGGGGGTTCCCGGTGACTGCCGATCAAATGGCCACGCTTGCAAAAAGTGTTGGCGAAGAAAGCTTATTCTATCGCACTGGCGGTGCGCCATCCCTTGCATTAGGAATGGCTCACATTTTTTCCAAAGGTCTGGGTGGCGATGCGATTCTTGGCTTCTGGTATCACTTTGCCATTATGTTTGAGGCCCTCTTTATCCTTACTGTAATTGACGCCGGAACACGTGTGGGCCGCTTCATGTTGCAGGATTTATTGGGACATGTTTATGCACCCTTGGGTCGAACCAGTTGGATGCCTGGAGTGATTTTTTCCAGCCTCGTCATCGTCCTAAGCTGGGGTTATTTTCTAGTGCAGGGCGTCCTCGATCCGCTAGGTGGCATCAATACGCTATGGCCGCTGTTTGGGATCGCCAATCAGTTGCTGGCGATTATTGCGTTGTGTCTCGGTACGACGATCCTCATCAAGATGCATCGGGCGCGGTACATGTGGATCACCATCTTACCGCTGGTATGGTTGATCACGGTCACCTTCACAGCCGCGCTGCAAAAGATTTTCAGCGATGTTCCCAGGATCGGATTTTTGTCACAAGCTGGGGTGTTTGAATCGAACATTGCGGCAGGGAAGGTAGCCGCAGGAAAGTTAGGAGAAGTGAAGGCGCTGATCTTCAATAACCAGTTGGATGCAGTGGTGTGCGGTGTGTTCCTAGTGTTGGTGGCCACGATCCTTGTAGATTCTATTGTGCTGTGGACCGGAATTTTGCGAGGTCAACGCGATGCTCGTAATTTAGAATCGCCCTTTGTGCAGAGCCGATTGAGCGCGGAGGAAGTATGAACTTCTTAAAAAAACTGGGTCGGATATTGATAGGGATTCTGCGTGAGATCAGCGATGAGAGCGCCTACAAACGACATCTAGCATCGCATAGAAGGGAGCACTCTGGCGCCGAATGGCGCAAGTTTTCCGAAGAGCGGCTAAGGCAGAAGTATGCCAACGCCAAGTGCTGTTGAAAAATTTATGCCGGAAACATTCAGACCAACTAAAACCGCACAAGAGATGGCCACACGTGGCGAAGATGTAACAGCTTATTTCACGAATGATTTCACGGTTGTGCGTCCGGAAGAACTGGATTCCACCGCAGCCGCTTCTAAACCTTGATTCCGAAGTTGGCAAGCGTCCACACCAGGCGCTGAATTTACAAAACACCGGCGGACTTGTTCCCATACCGGGAGAAAAGGAGGAGAGCATCGCCTTGATGGGGGACTCTGTCCTGGACTCTGTCCCCTAAACCCCCTGGGATTTTACGCCTTGCACCAGAGTGGATGGCGCGGTACACGAACTTTTCTCTTGTATTTTTCCGCCACTACAGTACAATCGTGTTGCTTGCACGGAGGAAAGAGCTCTCCAGGGATGGAACTCGAGCGGCCGATGCAAGTCCGGAGTGGATGGCGGCCTCACAGCCGCCCCACAGTTACCACCGCTCGTCCATCTAAGGACGCCTGTTTTTCTGTCCAACCGATGGGGTCCACCTCATAGAATCAATTGGGGAGAATTGTATGCGGGGAACGGCTCCAAATTCCGTGATCGCGCTTGCGCTGGTGATCGCTTGCGCGACTGAGGGTCAGACAACCGAAAGGTTCGAAGTGGCATCTGTAAGGGTCAGCCCGTCTAGCAGCGCTGGAAAACCGTCGTGGAGCGACTCCGGCGGTACTACCTTTACGGCGACGAACATTCCACTCAAAATCCTGGTTCAGATGGCCTACGAGGTCGACGAAAAACAGATTTTCCGAGAGGGACTGCTGGGAAGTGAGCAATACGACGTTGCAGCTAGACCGGAAGGGGGGACACTTACTTCCGAGAGACTGAAGTCAATGCTTGTGTCGCTTCTCGCCGAACGTTTTGGGCTTGTCACGCACCGGGAGACGAAGACTGTCTCAGGGTACGCCCTTGTTAAGGGAAAGGACGGGGCAAAGCTACACGCAAGCGAAGCCTCACGCGCAGGGCAGGCAGCGACGTTTCGAGGCAGAATTATCGGGCGCGCCACCGACATGGTCGTTCTTGCCTCTATGCTGGGGCGACCGCTCGGCGCGCCGGTGGTGGACAGGACTGGTATGAAGGGAACCTTCGATTTTGATTTGAGTTTCGCGCCTCCAGAGAGTGCGGATTCTTCACTCCCGTCGATCTTTAACCGCAGTACAGGAACAACTGGGTCTGAAGCTCGAATCCAAGAAAGTGCCCCTACAGATGCTGGTAATCGACAGGTGTCAGCGAGTGCCCACAGAGAATTGAGCTAAACTCACGATCAACGGCGTTTGGGTGGGACATGCCTCCTGGCTTGTCCTTTTCAGTTTTCTGATTCAATTCTTGAATTCCATAAAGCTGCGTCGTTCGGAAGAACAGGCTGGGAAGCCCGTCCCACTAACTTCGGAATCTAGGCCAGAAGGACCAGAGTAGATGGTTAACTCTGCGATTTGCTGTCTGGCTTCCATATCGGGCTGCGTGTTGGCTTACCGCCGTCTGGCAAAAACCAGCTTGGTGGAATGGTTATCCCCTCGGGAAGTTTCGTATGTTTATCACCTATAGCGGCAGTAAGTTGCTCAACAGTCAGGTTCTTGGAGTCGCTTAAGATGAGACCTCGAACGTCGGTATCTTGGAGGTTTGCCCCTTTGAAATTTGCGCCATCTAAGATTGCGTCTCTGAGGTCCGCCCCTTCAAGATGGCAGTTTTGCATATCGGCTTGAGATAGATATGCCCCCCGAAGATCGGCACCCCAAAAATAACACTTGCTCAATTTTGCACCTGCATCGTCGTCTCCAGATCTTACAAAGTAGGCTCCTCTTAAGTCGGCGTTTGAGAGGTCAAGTCGCGACTTGTCCTCCCACCGGTTCCCACGGAACGCGAGGGTGTAAAGTGCCGCTTGCAGATCGGCAGGTGGGTGAACGGCCCCATCAACTTTAGATACACCGCCATCCCACTTTCGGAAACGCACGAAGGCGCACAATGTTTCAATGCTATTCCAATATTCTTCTTCGGAGTCACGGATCAAGGCATTCAGCGAATAGATGGCTCCGACCCTTACCTCGATAATCGGCTTTCCATCTTTATCAACGGCACCCAACTGATCCACGGCCTTCATGAAACGATCAACGTTTCCACCTTTGCGAGCCAGTTGGTAATTCTGTGCAGTCCAGTAGGCACCAAATAGGAAAGCCAAACCTCCCAACATTTGCAAGAAAGTTGCCCGGTTCTTGTCTACCTGTTCGGCGTAATCCTTGACTGTCAAGTAATGGTCGCCTGGCGAGAGGGAGCGGTAGTGAGTGATCGTGCACTCTACCATGAAGGGCGGTACCACAAGGGTCATTAAGACAATAAAAATCGGTATCACTATCCATATCAAGATCAACCTGAATTGCAACAAAGCCTTCATGGATTTCAGTTTAACGCGTCCTCTTAGCAACGGGATCTTCATCCCAGCCGTCGGTCTTCTCAAACAGTAAGTCCGCGCGCGGCATCCTGTGTTTGTTTCAGTGACGACCGGCTGTCTTTCAGTTCAACTAACTCTTTGCACTCCCTCGGTTGTGGTGACCGAAAAGTGGCTGCTGTGAGTCAGCAATGCCATCGTGGTGGGTGGCGAAGAGACGAAGGCAAAAAGACAGCCGGAAGTCCGATTTCACTAAATGCCGAATTGTGCCCGTAGTTTTGGGAAAGCTCCGTCACCGCGACGACAATTCATCTTATACATTAATTTCCGGCGCATCCCAATCCTGTGCAAAAGTGGTTAGACGATTCCGCAAATCACCAGCCTCACACTCGTCGATTTCCATCTCGCCTAATTGCACTGGCCCATCCGGTTGAGCCGAAGTTGCGATCAATTTCAACATGATATCAGTATGCTGCATTGAGGATCAGCCAACTCGCCAAGCCCACAAATGTCTTACGGCAAAACACAGTACCCCCCCAAATTACCTCAACAAAACCTGCGAATTTTCCCGACGGATTTGCACTATACCTTACATGAGGACCATTACCGCCCTTCTGTTACTGACTTTCTGTCTGCCGATTGGCACTGCCCAAGCGGCGAATCCGCCTGCGCCTGCCACCCATAAGCGCGGCATTGGCACCGCGCCGCTTGCTACTGACGCGGCCATTTCTGCATCGATCAAGGAGCGGCTTGCACGATCTAAAATCGGCAAGAACGGGTTCCGTTACAAGGTCAGCGGCGGCATTGTCACTTGGGAAGGGAATGCCAATGTGGTGCAGCACAAAGGCTCGGCAACGCGCATGGCCCGTGCCGCTGGTGCCCGTGCTGTCGTCAACAATATACAGATCAGCGATGCGGCAAGGGCCAAGTCCGCCGCCAATTTAGAGAAGGGTCGCCGTCGGGCTCAAGTGGTGCGTAGCGAGCCCCGTACTACTGCGTCAAAGTAGCGGCCTGGCTGGCTCGCACAATCTGTTGGTACGAACCAAGCTTGCCGCTATCCCATCCAGCAACGAAGCTCTCCATCCGTTGAATCAACTGTTCGCTGTAGGACCTTCGAGTGAAGCCGCCAAAAATGCTGCGGATAAGAATGCTGCTCGCGTCGTGCGGAAGTGCCTTCACGTTCTCCGCAAACTTTTCCAGGTCCCCATTGCGGCTTAGATATTGCTCCACGTTGGAAACATAAAAAGCTCGAATCGTCAGCTTACGCCCCTTGGCATATCCGGCGATCTGCCGCAGCGCCTTGGGTCCAGCCAGATTGGCAATCACAGGAACTACGCGATTCTCTTCCTGCATTTGCTTGACGAATTGAAAACTCTCTTCGGTGGCCAGATAACTTTCCGGCTTGCCGGAAGTGCCAGTGGCAACAATCAGATCCCGAAATTTTGGATAGTAAGGTTGCGGCGCTCGCCCATGGGTGTTGAAGCGCAGGTCCAGCCCATCGGCGAAGAAACGTTGGTGGAGTCCACTAATGGTGCTCAGGTCTTCTTGGGTCAGCTTCAAGCCCAATCCCAGAATGCGCATTTGCACTTCGGCGGATTCGCTTTCAAACAGTTCCTTACTTGGTCGTGCTGAATCAATGTACTCAACTATTTTACGAATCGACGCATCGTTCCATTCCTTCAGATTCGCAGGGACGGCCTTCCCGAGCAATAAACACAGATACTCCATGCGATTCCGTGATTGTTCAAACAGCGCACGGAACAGCATGTGTTCCAGCAGATTCCCACGTCGAATATCCACCATAAAGGCAACCTGTGGGCGAAGGTGCTCCATATAGGAAAAGTTTTGATCAGGCCCGACGCCCAAGTAAACGCCCCCCGGCTTGCGCAATTCCCGCAAGGCGCTTGCCGCGTCCAGATAAGTGGTTTCGTTGGAGATCAGATTGTCGGTGTCAAAGTACCCGTCGGGTTCAGAAAACTCCGTCACCATGCGGATGAACTCCGCGCGGTCTATAGCGAATGCGCTGAAAATGCTAAGGGCGAAAAGGTAGAGAGCCAATGGGGGACGTGGCATGTTTCTGTTTATTCTCCCGCGAACGCCGAACCAACAAAAAACTGTGCATCCGATGCCGCCAGCGGCGAAACGCGCTCCTGCGCTGTATATTCCTTTACCGATTGATACTTGCCATCGCGTGGTTCGCGATGCACAAACATGCGACGACGTTCGGAAACATCCAGCACCCAATACTCTATAATCTCCGCTCTGGCGTACAATTCCGCTTTCTTGGTTAGATCGAAATACAGGCTGGTATCGGCAACTTCAATCACCAGATTCAAATCTTGAGGCTTGGGATTTGCCTTAAGGAATTCTGGAAATGGTCTCTTTAAGACAACCGCCTCGGGCTCAGGTTCGTTGGTTGGATTGTCCTCAGGAAAAACGTCAATCGGCGCTTCCTGAAGGATAAACCGATCTCCAAACACTTTGTTCAGCCAACCCATCATTAAACCCAGCGCATTCACTTGGGGACGCTTTTTGCCCATTTTGTTGATCAATTCCCCTTCCACCAGTTCTAAACGCTGCTGGTCAATTACACCCGCCTGATCCAGCAGGTCGCATTCAGTCCTGGTCCACACCTTGCGCTGGGGATCCATGGGCGCGGTCCCTTGCTCTGGTGCTGTTAGTGTTGTTGGCATAACACCTCAATTTCGATTCTAGCTGGTCTGGGTATACAGTAAAAGTAGCACCACTTTTAGGAGACCGATGCGGTTCGTCTTTGCTTTCGTTGCCTTCCTTGCCTGCGACCTTGCGGCTCAAGATTTGCCGCCCGCCACCCAACACCCCGTTGACTTCAAGTCCGACGTGGAACCGATTTTTAAAACTCGCTGTCAGCCCTGTCACGGAGCCAAGCTGCAATCCAGCGGACTGCGTCTGGATGCCGGTGAGTTTGCCCTCAAAGGTGGCTATGGCGGTGCGTCCATTAAACCGGGGGATTCCGCAGCCAGCGCGCTTATCCAGCGAGTGGCCGGAATGAAAGGCGTCCCCCCGATGCCACCCGCTGGAGCTCGACTTTCTGTGGATCAAGTGGGTGTCTTGCGTGCCTGGATTGACCAGGGTGCCAAGTGGCCCGCCGGTTCTGCTCCCGTTGCCGCAGCCGAACGTCCGAAGTCCAATCACTGGGCCTTTCAACCAATTCGTAATCCAGCCGTACCCACCGTAACCAACACGGCATGGGCCAAGAACCATATTGACAGCTTAGTACTTGCGCGACTTGAAAAAGATAACATTGCCATGTCGCCTGAAGCGGACCAGATCACGCTGCTGCGTCGTCTTAGTTTCGACCTGATTGGCTTACCACCCACACCCACCGAAACCGAAAAGTTCTTAAACGACAAGCAGTCTGGAGCCTACGAACGGCAAGTGGAACGTTTGCTGAGTTCCAAACATTACGCTGAACGCTGGGCCCGTCATTGGCTTGATCTGGCTCGCTATGCCGATTCCGACGGCTATGAAAAAGATTGGTTTCGTCCCTATGCCTGGCGTTTTCGTCAATGGGTGATCAACGCATTGGATGCCGATATGCCCTTCGATCAATTTACGCGCGAACAGCTAGCTGGGGATCAGTTGCCCGGTGCCACTGCTGAACAACGCACCGCTGCCGGATTTCTGCGGATGACGTTGTTCAACCGGGAAGGTGGCATCGACAATGAACAGTTTCGTTTTGAAAGTACGCTGGATCGCGCAGCCACTGTGGGTTCCGTGTGGATGGGTTTGACCGTTGCTTGCGCCCAATGTCACGACCATAAGTTCGACCCCACTTCGCAGAAAGATTTCTATGCCATGTATGGCTTCTTTGACAACATTGAGGAGATTACCGTTCCCTCTCCCATGCCCGGCGAACTGGGTCCATACTTAGCCAAACGTGCCGAATATCAGTCGAAACGCGAACTGTTGTTGAAGGAATACAACGTCGCTGAACTACAGGCCGATTGGGAAAAGAACATTCTCTACACCATCAAACACCTGGGTGAACGCACGGACTGGGACTTGGCGTGGGATTGCGTTTTGAAGTTAACCGAAGATGGCGATGGTGGAAAGATAGTGCAACTTCCGCCTGCTCAACGCACGCCCTGGGAAAGTGAAGTCTTAACCACCCACTTCGTTCGCAACTATCATTTCGCGGTGGGATCGAAGAAGTGGAAGGAACTGAAGTTAGATCAGTTGGATACAAAACTGAAGAAGCTCAAAGGCGATTATCCACAACTGACACAGGCTCTTTCTACCGAAGAAAGGCGGCAGCCACGTCAAGGTCACGTGCGTGTTCGGGGCAATTATAAAGACTTTGGAATTGAAGTGAATCCCGATGTTCCAGCCTTTCTGCCCGCTCTTGGAAAACAGAAAGCCACACGGGCCGACCTTGCCAATTGGCTCACCAGCAAAGAGAATCCACTAACGGCGCGCGTAGTGGTCAATCGCTACTGGGCGGAACTTTTCGGAACTGGCTTAGTGAAAACTGTGGACGATTTCGGACTTCGTGGCGACGCCCCATCGCATCCCGAATTGCTTGACTACCTGGCCAGCCGCTACCAAAGTGATTGGAGCCTGAAAAACATTTTGCGAGAAATTGTTCTTTCGGCCACGTACCGTCAATCCTCGAAAACGCGCACCGATCTGGAAAGTGTCGATCCGCAAAATCGCTTGCTAGCCCGTCAATCGCGCCTTCGCCTACCTGCCGAAGCTGTGCGCGATGCAGCTCTAACGGCCTCCGGGTTGCTGAATCCAACCATTGGCGGCCCGTCTGTTCGTCCTCTGATGCCCAACGGGGTTCTGGAGTTAGGCTATGGGGATCGAAAGAATGCGTGGCCGCTGAGTGATGGGCCAGATCGCTATCGTCGTGGGCTGTACATCACCTTCTTACGGACCACTCCCTATCCGCAATTGATGAACTTCGATGCCCCCAAAGGTGTGTCCTCGGCGTGCAGCCGTGAGCGTTCCAACACATCTTTGCAAGCACTCAATTTGTTGAACGATCCCGTGTTTTTCGAAGCGGCGCAAGCGCTGGCCTTCCGCACTCTGAGTGAAGGTCCGGCGGACTTCCCAGGCAAGTTGGGTTATGTCTTTCGTCAGGCATTGAACCGCCTGCCCAGTGATGCAGAAGCTCAATTGTTTGCCAACTACTTCGCCAAGCAAAAAGCACTTCTCGACAAAGAACCCGTAGCATCGCTAAAGAAAATCGCGCCATGGGAAGTGCCCTCGGTTGAGCCCTTAGACCGTGCTACCTGGACACTGATCGCCAGCACCATCTTGAACCTGGACGAGTTCATCACAAGAGAATAGCCCGCATGACATTTCAACAATTCCAAGCCATCCAAACACGCCGACGCTTCTTTCAATCCACTGCTGCTGGCCTGGGCACCATCGCCTTGGCAAACCTGTTGGAAGCCGAAGGTCGCACGTCCATCGCAAATCCATTGGCTCCTAAAAAGTCACATTTTCCGGCCAAGGCCAAGCGCGTAGTGTTCCTGTTTATGGAAGGTGCGCCCAGTCAGATGGACTTGTTTGATCCGAAGCCTGAATTGCAAAAATGGCACGGTAAACCATTGCCGCCTTCCATGACTAAAGATCTGAAGCTAGCGTTCATCAAGCCTACTGCCAGCGTGTTGGGTAGCCCTTTTCAGTTTTCTCCGCAAGGCAAATGCGGAATGGAACTTTCAGAATTACTTCCCCACATTGGCAGCACTGCCGATGACCTTTGCCTGATCCGATCCATGCACAGCGAAGCGTTCAACCATCATCCTGGCCAACTGTTTTTGTTCAGCGGTCACATGATCGGCGGACGTCCTTCCATGGGCGCTTGGGTCAATTATGGCTTGGGTAGTGAATCGCAAAATCTGCCCGGGTTTGTGGTGCTGGCATCGGGAGCAGGCACCAGCGCGGGTTCCGATAACTATACCAACGGCTTTCTACCATCCACCTATGCAGGTACTGTTTTTCGAAATTCGGGTGATCCGATTTTGTATCTATCCAATCCCGATGGCGTCAGCAACGATTCGCAGCGTGCACGCCTTGATCTGATTCGCGATGTGAATCAGGAACGGTACGCGTCCACTGGCGATCAGGAAATTGCTTCGCGCATGCACTCGTACGAACTTGCGTATCGCATGCAGATGAACGCGCCGGAACTGTTGGACTTTTCCAAAGAGAAGCCGGAAACCATTGAATCCTACGGCATTAATCGAAAGGAGTCGAAACAGTTCGGTACCAACTGTCTGCTGGCTCGGCGCTTGTTGGAACGTGGGGTGCGTTTTGTGTTGTTGACGCAAGGCAGTTGGGATCATCATTCGGCCATCAACAAGGGCATCCGCACAGCTACCAGCATTTGCGACCAACCCACTGCGGCGTTGATCAAAGATCTGAAGCAGCGCGGCATGTTGGAAGATACGTTACTGGTGTGGGGCGGGGAATTCGGGCGCACGCCTATGTCTGAAATCCGTAGACCGGAAGAGGCCGATAACGCTGGTCGCGACCATCATCCCGATGGCTACAGCATCTTCATGACCGGTGCCGGTGTGAAGAGCGGGCAGGTGATTGGCAAGACCGATCCGCTGGGCTTGAGCATCCTGGAAGATAAAGTTTCGGTGTACGATTTGCAGGCGACTATGCTGCATTTATTGGGCATGGATCACACAAGACTTACGTATCGTCACATGGGCCGCGATTTCCGGTTGACCGATGTGCATGGCGAGTTGGTGAAGAAGATTCTGTCTTAGTGAGTCAGACCACGGTAGAATTCTTTATGGCAAGGACAGTTTACCTCGAAATTGAACTTCGAC
>JANXSF010000031.1 GCA_025352795.1 Acidobacteriota bacterium | reverse complement strand
GAAGGAACCGAAATGGTGATGCCGGGCGATAACGTGCAGATGGTGATTGAACTGATTACACCGGTTGCCATGGACAAGGGTTTACGCTTCGCCATTCGCGAAGGTGGCCGAACGGTTGGCGCCGGAACTGTGTCAGAGATCGTCACTACGTAGGTTTCGAGAAACAAAAACATGTCTCTTAGAGAAAGTATTCGAATTCGGCTGAAAGCGTACGATCATCGCATTTTGGATCAGTCCACGCAAGAAATTGTCGAAACAGCTAAACGGAGTGGGGCCACGGTAGCCGGGCCCATTCCACTGCCCACGATCATCAATAAATATTGCGTGTTGCGTTCGCCGCACGTGGATAAGAAGTCTCGTGAGCAGTTTGAAATCCGCACGCATAAACGGTTGCTTGATATTTTGGCACCGACTCAGGATACGGTAGACGCGCTGATGAAGCTCGATTTGCCAGCCGGGGTCGATGTTGAGATCAAAGCGTTTGGCGGCGGGAAAAAGTAGAGAACGTTTTTAGAAGTTGTAATGGTGCTAGCGAGTGTCGCGCCCGGCGTGGCAACAGAGTTGGATGTTTTGCAGAAGTTTTGCGAAGCGTCGGCGAGTCGAGCCTGTTATGAGTTAGTTAGAGGAAGATATGAGCCCAGGAATTCTAGGCAAGAAGATCGGCATGACCCAGGTGTTCCGCCCCGACGGGCAGGTAGTGCCTGTCACGTTGTTGAAGGCCGGACCCTGCGTTGTTACCCAACGCAAGACGCCCAGCAGCGATGGCTATGATGCCATCCAGTTAGGCTTGATGGAGTATGTCAAGCCGTCACGAATCAACAAGCCCATTGGCGGTCACCTCAAAAAGGCCAGCGCTGAAGGGGTGAAGTTTTTCCGTGAATTGCGTCTTCGCTCCGGCGATTCGGACATCAAACTGGGTGACCGGATTTTGGCCGAACATTTCAAGCCGAAAGACAAAGTAGATGTAATCGGCACCAGCAAGGGAAAAGGTTTCGCCGGTGTTATGAAACGTCATAACTTCAAGGGCGGACCGGAAGGACATGGTTCCATGTTCAACCGCGCACCTGGTTCCATTGGTGCTTCCAGTTTTCCTTCCCGCGTTTTCAAGGGAACCCGTATGACCGGCCACATGGGTGTGGATCAGGTGACGGTGCGGAATCTGGAAATTGTGCAAGTGGATATTGAGGACAACGTGATCATGGTCAAAGGCGCAGTGCCTGGACCCAATGGCGGTTACGTGATCCTTCGGAGGGCGAAGCGCTAGGCCCCCAGGCTTAGAGCTTACAGGAAATTACGATGCCCAAAGTAGACGTGATCGATCTCAACAATACGAAAGTCGGCGAAGTGGAATTAAGTGATGCTGTGTTTGGCGCACCAATTAACCAAGCTTTGTTGTACGAAGCGGTTCGCAATTTCATGGCGAACAAGCGGCGGGGAACGGCGAAGACCAAGACCCGTCATGAAGTAGCTGGTTCCGGTAAGAAATTGTGGAAGCAGAAGGGAACTGGTCGGGCTCGTATGGGCTCTATTCGCAGCCCACTGTGGCGTCATGGTGGAACCACCCACGGCCCGCAACCTCGTGATTACTCGTACTCTTTGCCGAAAAAGATGCTGAAGGGCGCAATGTGCTCCGCTCTGACGGCTAAGTTACGTGACGGCGAACTGGCTGTGGTGAAGGAATTCGCGGTGGTTGACCACAAGTCAAAGACCATGCGCCTGATTCTGGATCGTCTCAACGCCAAGAAAACTGTGCTGTTAGTCGAAAATGGCGAAAACAAAAATTTAACGCTGGGATCGCGCAATTTGGAAGGTGTGACTCTGTTGGAAAGTAAAGATGTGAATCCTTACCACCTGTTGCGTGCTGCTCGAGTTGTGATGAGCGAAACCGCCGCCAAGCGTTTGTCGGAGGGTCTGGCATGAGTTCGATGTTAGATGTGTTAGTTCGCCCGGTTGTCACTGAAAAGGCGATGACTAAGAAAGAATCCGAAGCAACCTTGTGTTTTGAAGTAATGCCCACGGCGAACAAGATTCAAATCAAGAAAGCCGTAGAAAAGATGTTCAAAGTGAAAGTTGCTGTCGTCCGTACGCTAAATAACGAAGGCAAGCTGCGCCGCCGAGGCCGCTTTTCGGGATACCGTTCGGACTGGAAAAAGGCATACGTCACTTTGCAAGCCGGGCAGAAAATGCCTGAGTACGTGGAGCTCTAACCATGGCAGTAAAAACGTTCCGACCCTTTACACCCAGCCGCCGCTACATGACCGTAGTGTCGCGCGAAAACCTTACCCGGCAGACTCCAGAAAAGTCGCTGACGGAAGGCAAAGCGCGCACCGGTGGCCGCAACAATACTGGTCAAACCACCTCACGATTCATTGGTGGTGGCCATAAGAAGTCTTACCGCATCATCGATTTCAAGCGCAATAAGCCAGGCGTTCCGGCAGTTGTGGCTACAATTGAGTACGATCCGAATCGCACTTGCCGCATCGCTTTATTGAATTACGTCGATGGCGAAAAGCGTTATATTTTGGCACCAGAGGGCATCACGGTGGGTCAATCGATCCTTTCCGGTCCCACGGCTGACATTTTAGTGGGCAATGCGCTTCCTTTGAAGAACATTCCTCCTGGCACAATCATTCACAACATTGAGATGCGTCCGGGCAAGGGCGGCCAGATGGTTCGCACTGCTGGTGGATCGGCTCAGTTGGTTTCCCGTGAAGAGGGTCAGGCACTGGTGAAGTTGCCATCGGGTGAAATTCGCCGCATTTCGGTGGATTGTTATGCCACGGTGGGCACGGTTGGAAACGCTGAACACGAAAATGAAAAGCTAGGAAAAGCAGGCCGATCGCGCTGGCTTGGCAAGCGTCCGCATAATCGCGGGGTGACGATGAACCCGGTAGATCACCCGCACGGTGGTGGTGAAGGCCGGACGTCGGGTGGCCGCCATCCTGTTACGCCTTGGGGTCAACCGACCCGCGGATTCAAAACCCGCAACAACAAGCGTACAGACAGGTTTATTGCACAGCGTAAGGGCAAGAAGAAGTAAGAGGGTAACGAAACCATATGGGCCGTTCACTAAAAAAAGGACCTTTCACCGACACGCACATTGCGGCGAAGATCGACAAAGCAATCGCCACCAATGATAAACGTGTGGTGAAAACTTGGTCCCGTCGTTCGACGATTACGCCGGTGTTTGTTGGTATGACGATCGCCGTGCACAACGGCAAGAAGTTTATTCCGGTGTATGTGACAGAAAACATGGTGGGCCACAAGTTGGGAGAATTTTCCCCGACGCGTACCTTCAAGGGTCACGTAGGCAAGGCGGAAAAAGGCGGTAAGCCCTCCTAGTTTTAAGGAATTTGGGGGCGGAGTTCTCACATGACAGCAAGAGCCGAAGCACGATATATCCGGATGTCCGCACAGAAAGTGCGGCTGGTGATTGATTTGATTCGCGGTCGCAATGCGGGCGAAGCGATCACGATCCTGCGCACCACCAACAAGAAGATTGCACCAACAGTAGAAAAAGTTCTCCGTTCGGCCATTGCCAATGCGGGGAACAAGTCCGAGCACGTGGACGTTGATAAACTTTACGTCTCAGAAGCGTATGTAAATGAAGGCCCTCGCATGAAGCGAATTCGGCCGGCTCCAATGGGTCGGGCGTATCGTTACCAGCGACGGATATCGCACATTATCGTGTCGGTATCTGAGAAGGCATAGGCAAAGCGGAGAAACGAGAATAGCATGGGTCAGAAAGTACATCCCTACGGTTTCCGGTTAGGCGTCACGAAAACTTGGCGCTCCCGCTGGTTCGCCAAGGCCGACTACGCGAAATTACTGGAAGAAGACTTGAACTTGAAGGGCGCGTTGCATTCGCGTCTGAAGTCGGCTGGCGTCAGTTCTATCGAAGTAGATCGTCCTGGGAACAAGCTACGGATCACGATCCGCACTTCCCGTCCCGGTATCATTATCGGACGCAAAGGCGCGGAAATTGAAAAGCTGAAGAGCGATCTGAACAAGAAGACTGGTCGCGAAGTATTCATCGATATTCAGGAAGTACACAAGCCGGAACTGGATGCCCAGTTGGTGGCTGAATCGATTGCCCTGCAGTTAGAAAAGCGCGTGGCTTTTCGTCGGGCAATGCGCAAAGCTGTTGATTCGGCGCAGCGTTTCGGTTGCAAAGGAATCAAAGTCCGCGTCTCGGGACGTTTGAATGGTGCGGAAATCGCTCGTAGTGAATGGTACTTGCATGGCCAACTGCCACTGCACACCTTGCGCGCCGACATCGATTACGGTTTCGCCCAGGCCTATACGACCTACGGTGTCATTGGAATTAAAACATGGGTTTACAAGGGTGAAGTAATCCCTGAAGCCCCTCGTCGGACGGGTGACCCGGAACCTCGTCGTCAACCGCGTCGCGAACCACGTCCGGAACGGACTGGGGAAAGAACGGGAGACCGTGGTGGGGATCGTGGCGACCGTCGGGGACCTCGGCCTGGAACCGATGGTCCAGTAGTCACTGCTGGAGCGCCGGTGCAAGCCGTCCCCAGTGATCTGCCAAAAGTAACTGCAGCGCCCCCGGCACCAGCAACTATGTTGCCCCCAATGGCGCAACCACAACCGGCCTGGAAACAGGAAGAGGCCCCCAAGCCCGTTGAGGGAGGCGAGACGACCGAGAGCAAATAGCTCTTATCGTTTTACGCCTGCAAAGGAGATTAGCACGCTATGTTGATGCCAAAGAAGGTAAAATACCGTAAGCAGCAGCGCGGCCGCATGAAGGGCAAAGCTTGGCGCGGTTCCTCCATTTCTTTTGGCGACTTTGGTTTGAAGGCGATGGACAGAGGTTGGGTGACGTCGCGTCAAATTGAAGCAGCTCGTATTGCAATGACCCGCTACATCAAGCGCGGTGGTAAAGTTTGGATTCGGTTGTTCCCCGATAAACCGATCACCAAGAAGCCCGCTGAAACCCGTATGGGTAAGGGTAAAGGTGCTCCGGAAGAGTGGGTTTGTGTAGTGCGTCCGGGCAAGATTTTATTTGAAATGGAAGGCGTGTCGCTGGAAATTGCTAAAGAGGCATTTCGTTTGGCGGCCCAAAAGCTTCCCATGTTGTGTAAAGTGATATCGCGTGATGAGCACGTATAGTAGGGATTAAGGAATTTCGTCATGACTGCGGCAAAACTTCGCGAATCGGATGTGGCTGAACTGGAAAAGAGTTTGGTGGATATGTCCGAACAAATGCATAGCCTACGGTTCCGTTTGACCATGGGTCAGACCGAGGGTCTGAAGAAACTGCGGGAGTTGAAGCGCGACCGTGCGCGGGCGCTCACCATCTTGCAGGAAAGGAATAAGAAATAAGATGGCAGAGTCGGCAGCAAAACCTAATAAGCAGGAAAAAGTGGGCGAAGTGGTGTCCACTAAGATGGCGAAAACGATCGTCATTGAAGTAACTCGCCGGGTGCAGCACCCGCAGTATCGCCGGGTGGTGAAACATCGCAAAAAGTTTTACGCTCACGATGAAGAAGGCACGGCACAGACGGGCGATATTGTCCGCATTGTGGAGAGTCGGCCCTTGAGCAAGCTGAAGCGTTGGACATTGGCGGAAGTGGTGCGCAAGGCAGTGGTTGTCAGCGACACCGTTTAACCGTTCGGATTTACAAATGATTTTGGGATTGGATAGGAAAAGGGAGCACCGGTCATGATTGGAATGAGAACCATCCTCGATGTCGCTGACAACAGCGGCGCACGCAGGTTGAGTTGCATATTGCCTCGCGGTGGCGACCTGGGTGCGCACGCTGGTCTGGGTGATATTGTAACCGCAGCGGTGAAAGAAGCTGCCCCTGAGTCGGCAGTGAAAAAAGGTAAAGTGGTACGTTGCGTGATTGTTCGGATGCGTAAGGAAACTCGCCGCAAGGATGGGACTTACATCCGTTTTGATAACAACGCCGCCGTACTGATCAACGAAGTAGGGGAACCGCTGGGTACGCGTGTGTTCGGACCGGTGGCCCGTGAGTTACGTGAGAAGCGCTACATGAAAATTGTGTCGCTGGCTCCGGAGGTAATCTAAATGGCTGCTCCCCAAAAAGTAATGGGCAGAAAGGGATTGGTCACGGTGAAACTCCGTATCCGATTCAAAAAGAACGATTTAGTTAAGGTCATTTCGGGCCGCGACAAGGGTAAAACCGGTCGCATTCTGGAAATTGACCGTGAGCGTGGGCGTCTTCTGGTCGAAGGAGTGATGTTGGTAAAGCGTCACACCAAGGCCAACCCGCAAAAGCAGATTAAAGGTGGCATTGCCGAAAAGGAAGCAACGATTCACGTTTCTAATGTGATGATTCTGACTTCTGGCGGCGTGACCACTCGCATTGGCACGAAGATGGAAGGCGAAGGTTCGGGAGCGCGTCGGGTTCGTGTGGCGCGTAAGACGGGCGAAGTTCTCGACAAAAAGTAAGTTATAAGTTCACAAATTCAGGAATTAAGCCGGATATGCCTGCAAGGTTGAAAGAGCATTACACAAAAATCGTTGTCCCCACTTTGAGTAAAGAGTTTGGGTACACAAACATCATGGCCGTTCCGAGAATCAATAAGATCTCGTTGAACATTGGCCTTGGTGAAGCGACGCAAAATCCCAAGATGGTGGATGGAGCAGCGAATGAATTGGGTACCATTGCCGGGCAAAAGCCGGTGGTGACCAAAGCTAAGAAATCCATTGCTGCCTTCAAGTTGCGCGAGGGAATGTCGATCGGTGCCATGGTTACACTGCGTGGCGACCGGATGTACGAATTTTTTGATCGTCTGGTAAACGTGGCTCTACCGCGCGTGCGCGATTTCCGCGGCATTTCGACCAAGGCCTTTGATGGCCGGGGCAACTTTACACTAGGCATCAAAGACCAATTGATCTTTCCGGAGATTGATTACAACAAGATTGAAAAGATTAAAGGGATGAACATTTGCATCACGACGACGGCTACAACCGACGCCGAGGCGCTGGCGCTGCTCAGAGCAATGGGCATGCCGTTCACCAAGTAAGAGAGGGATTAAAAGCGAATGGCAACAACGGCAAAAATCGCCAAGGACGTAAAGCTCAAGGCGCTCAAAGATAAAGGCGTCCCGAAGTTTGGCGTTCGCCACCGCAACCGCTGTTTCCGCTGCGGTCGGCCGCGCGGGTACATTGGCAAGTTCAACTTGTGTCGAATTTGTTTCCGCCAATTGGCGTTAGCCGGGGAAATCCCTGGCGTGACTAAATCCAGTTGGTAATTGACCAACGGGTCAATGGGTCCAGTTGGTAGTCATTTTCACAAGAAAGTTTTAGTTTCACCAGCTTGTAAGAGCCGACGGTAGGCCACCGGACGAAAAAGATTATAGAGGCCAATGTAACGGCTAATGTTGTAGAGAAGAGGCCACAAGAGGAAAGTGTATGACGAGCGATCCAATTGCTGACATGTTAACCCGGTTGCGAAATGCGATTTCCGCAAAGCATCCGAAAGTTGACGTCCCAGGTTCTAAATTAAAGGTTGAAATCGCCCGGATTCTCAAGGATGAGGGCTACATCGCCAATTACAAGATTGCCGACGAAGGCGCCAAACGTGTGATCAAGATCTACTTGAAGTACACGCCAGGCAACGATCCGGTAATTTCGTATATCCAGCGGGTCTCAAAGCCAGGTTGCCGCGTTTACGTAGGCAGCAAGGATATTCCTAAGGTTTTGGGCGGGTTGGGCATTAATATTCTCACCACTCCGAAAGGGGTGATGACCGGTAAGACGGCGCGCAAATCGGGCGTCGGCGGAGAGTTGCTCTGTCACGTCTATTAAGACGCAGCAGTGGCGACTTTTTGAAAATAGAGATTTAAAGGTACAACAATGTCAAGAGTAGGGAAGAAACCGATTCCGCTGCCCGCCAACGTGAAGATTCAAGTTGGTGCGCAATTGCAGGTAGAGGGCCCCAAGGGTAAGCTCACCGTTCCGATTCCATACGGTATTCGTATTGAACAGGAAGGGAATACGTTAAATATTAAGCGCGACGCTGACCAGTACGCCGCATTGCACGGGCTCACCCGAGCCTTAGCTGCCAATGCTGTGCTGGGCGTTTCTGCTGGATTCACTCGCGAATTGGACATCGTGGGAATTGGCTACCGTTGCGACCAGAAAGATCCTCGGGTGCTGACGTTTACGTTAGGCTACTCGCATCCTATCGAATACATGCTGCCGACGGGCGTGGATGCGAAAATTGAAAAGCAGACGCACATTGTGTTGACCGGCTTTGACAAGCAGTTACTGGGTCAAGCGGCGGCTCACATGCGGTCGTTGCGCAAGCCTGATCCGTATAAGAACAAAGGTGTGCGCTACACTGGCGAAGTTCTACGCAAGAAGGTTGGCAAGTCTGGCGCGACAGGTAAAAAGTAATTAGCGGAGCTTAGAAGATCATGATCGGCAAAATTAACAAGGACGAAGTCCGGCGGAGAATTCACATCCGCATCCGCAAGAAAGTTAAGGGCGATGCCATACGGCCCCGCCTGGCGGTGTTCCGCAGCTTGAAGCACATCTACGCTCAGATCATTGATGATCGGGCTGGGGTGACCATGGTTGCAGCCTCCACCAACGAAAAAAGTGCTACCGTCACGGGCGGTGGAAACCTATCGGGCGCAAAATTAATCGGTCAACTGGTGGCCCAGCGCGCTATTGAAAAAGGCGTCAAGAAAGTGGTGTTTGATCGGGGCGGCTTTTTGTATCATGGCCGCATCAAGGCGCTGGCCGATGCCGCGCGGGAAGCAGGACTGGAGTTTTAATGCCAACAATCATCAAACGTATCGATCCGACGCAGCTTAGCTTGAAAGAGCAAGTGGTGGCCATCAACCGCGTCACCAAAGTGGTCAAGGGCGGCAAGAACCTCAGCTTTTCAGCTTTGGTTGTCGTTGGCGATCCGGCTGCACGGGTAGTCGGCTACGGAACAGGGAAAGCGAAGGAAGTTCCTTCGGCAATCAAAAAAGGCATTGAAGCCGCTAAGAAGAATCTTAGCCGGGTGAATGTGCTGGACGGCACCATTCCGCATCAGGTAATGGGTATTTTCGGAACCGGTATGGTGATGTTGAAGCCCGCTCCGGCCGGAACTGGCGTGATTGCTGGCGGTGCAGTTCGGGCAGTGATTACTGCGGTGGGCATCCCCAATGTGCTGACCAAGTCACTTGGTTCGCGCAATCCGCATAACTCAGTGAAAGCCACCATCAACGGTTTGCAGCAGCTACGAGACAAGCAGACGATTGCCGATTTACGGGGCCTGGCCCTGGACAAAATTTAGTTTAGATTAGTTGTTAGTTGAAATAGGATAGAAACGCGTTATGTCGCAGAAAATGATCAAGATCAAGCTGATTCACAGCCCGATCTGCACTCCCGAAAAGCACAAAGTGATTGTGCGTTCGCTTGGTCTGAAAACCATGAATCGGATTGTGGTTCGGCCCGACACTCCGTCGTTCCGTGGCATGGTGGCAAAAATTCCGCACCTGCTCGCTATCGTTGATTAAGCTGACAAACACGCGGAGAAACGAAGATGAATTTATCAAATATTAAGCCGCCCAAGGGACAAAATCATAAGAAACAGCGTGTCGGCCAAGGTATGGGTACTGGTCGCGGCAAGTTCTCTGGTCGTGGTGCCAAGGGTGCCCGTTCGATTAGCGGTTACTCAAAAATGCGCGGATTTGAAGGCGGCCAAATGCCCCTTCATCGTCGTTTGCCGAAGCGCGGTTTTACCAACATTTTCAAAAAGCATTATGCGCTAGTGAATGTCTGCACGCTGGAAAAATTGGAAGGTACTTCGTTTGACCCCACCAATCTTATGGAACTAGGCGTTATTCATAAGATGGGCGATGGGCTGAAAATCCTTGCCAACGGTGAAATCACTCGCGCCCTTAACGTTTCCGCCCACTTATTCTCTAAGACGGCTGAAGAAAAGATTAAGGCCGCCGGTGGCACTGTCACGGTGATCCCGCAACGGATTCCGGCACCCATCAAGAATAGTAAGAAGAAGCAGAAGTAGCGCGGAGAAGACATGAAGTTCTTTGATGCAGTCGCGAACGCATTCCGAATTCCGGACCTCCGGAAGCGAATTCTGTTCACTCTGGGACTGCTGGCTATTTATCGGTTGGGCGGCCACTTGCCAACCCCCGGAATTGACGCCAACAAGCTGGAAGAATTCTTTCGGCAGAACCAGGGAACAGTGCTTGGGATGTTTGATCTGTTTTCCGGTGGGATGTTCCGCCGGTTGACCATATTTGCATTGGGCATTATGCCCTACATCACTTCGTCCATCATTTTGCAGTTGATGACGCTGGTGATACCGACTCTTGAAAAGCTGTCTAAAGAAGGCGAGCTTGGTCGACGAAAAATCACCCAGTGGACACGCTATTTGACGGTCATGTTGGCCCTTGTGCAATCGGCGACTATCGCTATCAGTTTGCAGGCCTCGGGTAATTTCGTGATGAATCCTGGTCCCTGGTTTATTTTCCTGACCATGATCACGCTGACCACCGGTACAGCTTTCATCATGTGGTTGGGTGAGCAGATTTCCGAACGGGGAATTGGCAACGGCATGTCGTTGATCATTTTCACTGGTATTGTCGTCGGATTGCCTTCGGCTATCCATAACATCTATACCAACGTCGCGGTCACGCACGAATGGAACGCCCTGCAATTGATTGTCATTCTAGCGATCATGGTGCTGGTGGTCGGGTTCATTGTTTTGGTAGAACGCGGAGAACGACGGATCCCGGTGCAATATGCCCGGCGTGTTGTCGGTCGGAAAATGATGGGAGGAATGTCCACTCACTTACCGCTGAAAGTGAATGCTGGCGGAGTTATCCCAGTGATCTTCGCTTCCAGTTTGCTAACCTTCCCTCAAACAGCCATGCAACTATCCTGGGTTCGGGATAACGCGTATCTGTCAGGAATGTTGAAGGCGATTAATCATTCAGAACCGATGTATGTGATCCTTTTCATTCTGTTGATTGTCTTCTTCTGTTTCTTTTACGTCAGCCTGATCTTCAATCCCAACGAAGCGGCGGACAACATGCGTAAGTTCGGTGGATTTGTTCCCGGCATTCGACCCGGTAAGAACACCGCTGACTACATGAACAATATTTTGACGAAGATCACAGTCGTGGGCGGGTTGTACCTGTCGATCCTGTGCCTTCTTCCGGAAATCATGATCTCTGGTATCAAGCTGCAGCACCTCCCTTTAATGGGTAATTGGATTGACGCACATTTCCCGCGTTTTCTATTGGATGGCTTGAATGTATCGTTTTATTTTGGTGGAACTTCGCTGCTGATTGTCGTCGGAGTGGCTATGGATACCATCAATCAGATTGAAGCACAGTTGATTATGCGGCATTATGAAGGGTTTACGCCTCGCGCTGGACGTATCCGCGGGCGTCGTAGCAGCGGGTAGGTTTCGTGATTATTCGCAAAAGCGCGTCGGAATTGCAGAAAATGCGGCGCAGTGGCTTGCTGGTTCATGAGATTTTGACGAAAATGGCCCAACTGGCGGTGGAAGGAATCACAACTTTCGAGCTGGAGTTGGTGGCCGAGAAAATGATGCGGGATGCCGGGGCCAAGCCTGCTTTCAAAGGGTATTTTTCGCCAGCCGCAGGGAATCGTTACCCCTAT
Source organism: Acidobacteriota bacterium (assembly GCA_025352795.1). Taxonomy (GTDB): domain Bacteria; phylum Acidobacteriota; class Terriglobia; order Bryobacterales; family Bryobacteraceae; genus JANXSF01. The sequence goes on along the minus strand of JANXSF010000031.1, from coordinate 32,670 downwards.
GTTTTGTGTACGTCGGTAAATGAAGAAATTGTCCACGGCATGCCGTCCCCGAAACGGGAACTCAAAAAGGGCGACATTGTTTCCATTGATACGGGAGTTCAGTTAGACGGGTATTTCGGGGATTCAGCAGTAACGGTGGCGATCGGGGAAATTACACCGGTTCTATCGAAGTTGATGGAAGTGACCAAGCAGTCTTTGGAGCTGGCCATTGACAAGGTTCGACCGGGAAACCGATTGTTCGATATTTGTGAGACGGTTCAGAAGTACGTGGAATCCAACGGTTTCACCATTGTTCGGGAATTTGTGGGGCACGGCATTGGAACGCAGTTGCATGAAGAGCCGCAGATCCCCAATTACGTTGACCGTCGTGGAGAAAATCCACGGTTGAAAGAGGGAATGGTTCTGGCCATTGAGCCGATGGTAAACGTCGGCAAGCCAGCATCACGAGTTTTGGCTGATAAGTGGACGGCAGTCACGGTGGATGGTTCGGCCTCGGCCCATTTTGAGCATTGCGTGGCGGTAACGGCAGATGGTCCTTGGGTGCTGACTCGACCGTAGTGATAGGCCTGGCGGGCTGTCCTGCTTGGATTCAATGATATAGTGGTATATGGCCGAAGCGGTCGAAGCCACAGTTTTGGAGTTGATGCCCAACGGCATGGTTCGTTTGGAGCTGGCTTCACGCCAACAGGTATTGGCCCATCCCGCAGGGGTAAGGGAAAAGAATTTCGTCCGGCTGAGACCCGGTGATCGAGTTGGGGTGGAAGTTTCACCGTTCGATCCGGGGCGGGGCAGGATAAAAAGTTTGTTGAGGAAATCATGAAGGTTCGCGCAAGCGTAAAAAAACTCTGCGATAAATGCAAGATCGTCAACCGCGAGGGCGTGGTCCGCGTGATCTGCGTCAATCCGAAACACAAGCAGCGTCAAGGCTAATTGTGATGCAGATGCAGAAACAAGGTAGGAGCGTTTAAGAATGGCACGTATTGCAGGCGTCGATTTGCCCGCCAAGAAGAGAGCCGAGATCGGCCTCACGTATATTTACGGTATTGGCAAGACCCGTTCCCAGTCCATTTTGTACCGCACTGGTGTGGATAAGAACAAGCGTGTCTCCGATTTGACCGAAGAAGAAGTCAACAAGATCCGCACACTGATTGAAGCCGAAGGTTCGGTGGAAGGCGATCTGCGTAAGGAAGTTTCGATGAACATTAAACGTCTCATCGAAATGGGATCCTACCGTGGACTCCGCCATCGCCGCAATTTGCCGGCCCGTGGCCAACGTACTCACACCAATGCCCGCACCCGCAAAGGTCCACGTCGCGGCACGGTCACAGCTAAAAAGAAAGCAACGAAGTAAAGGTTTCGAAAAAGACACATGGCAAAAGCACCAGCTAAGACTAAGAATTCCGGCAAAAAGTCCTTCAAGAAGAAGGAGAAAAAGAGTGTACCAATGGGCGTGTGCCACGTCCAGGCAACGTTCAACAACACCATCATCACCTTTGCTGACCCGTTGGGCAACGTGCTCTCCTGGTCCAGCTCTGGCTCGCTGGGCTTTCGTGGATCGCGCAAGGGAACTCCCTTCGCAGCGCAGCAGGCATCGTTAACCGCCGCGAACAAGGCCAAGGAATCGGGTCTGCGTGTCGTTGAAGTTCGGGTGGCCGGTCCTGGTGCCGGACGCGAATCGGCTGTACGTGTCCTTTCCACTATCGGCATTGAAGTTCGAAGCATCAAAGACGTAACACCCATTCCGCACAATGGCTGCCGTCCTCCGAAAAAGCGCAGAGTTTGATTCTGCCTGATTCAATTTGCAATTGAGGGGCAAGGCCCAAAGCCTTCGCCCCGAATTTGTGTGAAGATTTGTTGTTGTATAATTTAATGATGTCCGTTTGCACTGGTCTCTTAAGACAAGGCAAGCTGGCAAAAAGCAGGAAGAAAGTCGCCGCTAATGGTAATCCGAAAGCACTGGCCGTAAACTGCACCTTTGGCTACTCTCAATTGCTAAATGGTTCAAGGAGAATGAATGGCAAAGTATAATGGTCCCAAGTGTCGGCAATGCCGCCGCGAAGGGATGAAACTGTTTCTTAAGGGTGAGCGCTGCCACACTGAAAAGTGTGCCATTGAAAAGCGTAATTTCCCCCCAGGGCAGCATGGCAAAGATCGTAAGCCGAAGATTGTCGGCTATGGTTTGCAACTGCGAGAGAAGCAGAAGGCCCGCCGTTACTACGGTGTGCTGGAAGGTCAATTCCGCAACCTGTTTGAAAAAGCCAATAAGATGAAAGGCGTCACCGGTGAAGTCATGCTGGGCTTGCTGGAACGTCGCCTGGATAATGTAATTTATCGCATGGGTCTGGGCACTAGCCGATCCTCTGCCCGCCAAGTGGTCCGTCACGGACACGTGAACGTCAACGGAAAGCGGCTTAACATCCCCTCTTACACTGTTCGTCCCAACGACATTGTAGAAATCCGTGAAAGCGCAAAAAACAATTCCAACATTCTCCAGTCCCGGGACGCAACGGCCCATCAGCCCACACCGCCCTGGCTTGAAATGGACCGTGAAGCGCTAAAGGGGCGCATTATTGGCATCCCCAAGCGTGAAGATCTAGTTCAGATCCAATTGAACGAACAGCTCATTGTCGAGCTTTACTCCAAGTAACGCGTCGGCATTAGACGCGTTGCCAGCGGTGGCTTGAATGAATCGGGCCGCCGAATCAGGAATGTTAAGAAAGCCTGTAAGCAAGGAGATTGAATGTTCAAAGGTTTCCAAAAACCGAAGCGCCTGGTGGCGAATACCGATACACTCACTGAACGATTTGGCGGCTTTACCGCCCAACCGTTTGAGCGCGGATTTGGTACAACCATCGGCACCTCGTTACGCCGTGTGTTGTTGAGTTCTATTGAAGGCGCTGCCATCACCGCAGTGCGCATTGAGGGAGTGGCTCACGAATTCAGCCCTATCCCCGGTGTTGTGGAAGATGCTACGGATATCATCCTGAACCTGAAACAGGTTCCGTTTAAGATGATGACCGACGTGGTCCATACCGTACGCCTGGTTGTGGATCAGCCCGGTGAAGTATTAAGCGGACAGATTGAAACCGACGCCGACGTGGAAGTGCTGGATCGAAATATGCACATTGCCACGGTGGGCGAAGGCGGCAAACTCAACATTGAAATGCGTCTAAGAATCGGTCGCGGATACGTTGCCGCAGATCGTAACTTCGACGAAGATCTACCGTTGGGTTACATCCCCATTGATTCGGTTCATTCCCCAGTTCGCAAAGTGAATTTTTCCGTAGAAGCGGCCCGTTTGGGTCAAATGACGGATTACGACAAGCTGTCCATTGAAGTGTGGACCAACGGTGCCATTGCTCCGCAGGATGCCATTGGGCAAGCGGCCAAGTTGGTCAAAGACCACATGAGCATCTTCATCAACTTCGAAGAAATTTCCGAAGTGACCGAAGAACCGGCAGAAAGGGCTACTGGTCAACTGAACGAAGTGTTGAACCGTTCGGTGGAAGAGCTGGAACTCAGTGTCCGTTCCTACAACTGCCTGAAAAACGCCAATATTCAAACCATCGGCGATTTGGTGCAGAAGACAGAAGCGGAAATGTTGCGTACGAAGAACTTTGGACGCAAATCGCTCAACGAAATCAAAGAAATTCTGGGTGGCCTGAACATGTCGTTTGGCATGAAGATGGATGCATCTGGACGTCTGGTTCCACCCGCTGGCGGCATTCCGCCGATCATGGGTGACGATGAACTGGATGACGAAGATATGGTTGAAGCGGAATAACTGCCTGCACTAAAGGCAAAAGCAATTGTAAACGTAAGAACGCCAAGGTAAGAAGAAGATGAAACACAAGATTTCCGGATACAAACTCCAACGCAACGCCAGCGCCCGCAAGGCTCTGTTGCGTGGTCTGGTGACCGCCGTAATTGTCGAGGAACGCATCACCACCACCGTAACCAAGGCCAAAGCGGCCAAGCCGTTGGTGGATAAAATGATTACCCTGGCCAAAAAAGGCGATTTGGCGGCACGCCGTCAAGCAGCTTCTTACCTGATGACGCCGGATTCCGTCAAGAAATTGTTCGATAAGATGGGTGCCCGCTTTGGCAATCGGAACGGTGGCTATACACGGATCATCAAACTTGCCTGGCGTAAGGGCGATGGTGCCGATACCGCAATTCTCGAATTAGTTGGTTCAGAGCTGGTGAAGCGCGCTGCAGATCGAGCCAAGCGTCGTGAAGAGCGCCTTACCGCCATGCGTGAAGGCCAAGAGGGCGGCGGCGAAGCCGATACTAAGTCCTAAGTGTCCCAGTAAACAGATGTATTAACGGCGCAAGGGCTTGTTCCTTGCGCCGTTTGTTTTCTCAAACATAAATTCATGGCAGATTTGACGCAAGAAGAACAGCAACCGGTAGCCATACAAGCCACCATCATCATCGCCACGCGCAACCGTGCCGTGGAACTGGAAGCTGCCCTGGATGCCATACAAGCCGCATCACGCCGCGAGGCTCTAGAAGTGATTGTCATGGACAATGGCTCCACTGACAATACGCAGTCCCTTCGTGAAAAGTATGGCGAGTCGGTTAACTTTCTGAAACTGCCGAAAAACTTCGGTTGGGTTAAGGCCGTCAACATCGCTCTACGCAGTGCCCAAGGCGAATTCATCTTATTTTCAGACCCGGCGGTCCGCTATGAAAAGGATGCCATTGCACAGCTCATCGATGTTCTTGCCAAATCCCCAGAAGCCACCGCCGTGGTTCCGCAGTTAGTAAGTGATTCCGGACAACTGGCCACGGTGACCCGTGAATTACCGGCTCCTGGAAATCTGAAGCCAGCCTTTCGACAGCCAGCGGCTTCTGAAACATCTTTAGTATTTCCTGGTTTTCAATCTTTTTTGGTGCGCAAGACGTTCCTGAAGGGAATGAACTACCTGGACCAACGTTTCGGCGATAGCTGGGCCGATGCCGAAATCTGCTTTCAAATCCGCAATGCCGGGAAGAAGATTCTTTGGGCGCAGCAGGCAAAGGCCATGTTGGGCGCTGGGCAACCTCTATTGGAAGCCGATTCGTTAGTTGAAGCCGACTACATTCAAGGCGCCGCGACCTATCAGAGTAAGCACTGGGGATTCTTGAAGGCCGCTGTTTATAGATTGCTGGCTATTCTGGGTGCCCTGGTGACGTTGAAGTTCAGCTTGTTTTTTGATCTGATTAACGGGCAGAAGATCGACGGGTCCCACGCTTAATTCAGACAACAAAAAATGCCGCCCTTGCGGGCGGCATTTTTGCATAGCTAAAAACTAATTAACTTAGAAGGTATACCGCAAAGCAAGCTGCAAGTTACGCATGTTTGTGCGGACGCCTGTGATGGTTCCGAAGTTAGCACCAAGGCCAGTCGTGGCATTGACGGGCCCACTGTTTAGGTTATTGTCAGGATTGCCCCAGTTGGGATGATTGGGCAAGTTAAAGGCCTCAAACCGGAACTGAAGCTTATGGTTGTCGCTGTAGGGCAATTTGAAGTTCTTCAGCAAGATGAAGTCCCATCCAATGATGCCAGGTGAACTGAGCGTATTGCGACCAACATTACCGAAGCTACCGTCTGGAGTCCGACTGAATGCTAGTGTATTGAAGAACCGTTGGGGGTCCTGTTGGCCACGTGGCAGTTCCGGTTTGAGGCCGGTGGCATTGGGACGGTCAAATTGGCCGCCGGTGTTTGAAGGGTCGCCACTTTGCGTGATGGTCATCGGGAAACCGCTTTGCAGCGTGATGATGCTGCCCAGTTCCCAACCTCCAATCACTGCATCCGCTACTTTGTTTTCCACCCCTATCTTCTTTCCTCTTCCGAAAGGAAGTTCATACTGAACGGAAGTAACAAAGCGTTGCGAGACGTCGAAACTAGACCGGGCGCGTTCGCAAGCGCGGCAATAGCTGTTCTGCGGGAACAGTGTGTCGCCACCTTGGTTACGAATTGCCGACGACGTATCGATGGATTTAGACCAGGTGTAGCTCATTAAATAAGTGAGCCCCTGCGCATAGCGTTTGGTAAGTTTGGCGCCAAGCGAATTATAATTGCCGTTGCCGCCATTATCGACCAACTGAATTCGACCGAACTCAGGGAATGGAGCGCGGAGTCGTTCAGCAATACCGAGTGCGCGGGGTGCGGGTAACGATTCGTTCACAGCGCGCAGACCTTCCAGGTGATGGCTAACGCTGCCAACATACCCAACTTCAGCAACCATGCCGCCAGAAAGTTCCCGTTGCACGTTGAGCGTGTACTGCATGGAAATCGGCGTGCGGCGGTCGTAAGGGTTGGCGAACGTGTAAGGCGTTGCCACGCCAGCGGTGCCACCGGCAATGCTGGATAGCGAGTTAGCCCAAGTTAGATTCGGAGCCAGGGTGTCAGCATTAGAGCGAAGACGACCGGCCAGGTTCCGAGACATGTCGAATCGCGGATTACCTGTGTCCTGGCTGTAGAAAACACCAGCACCAGCGCGGACCACTGTCTTTGAATTGACTTGATAGCTTATGCCTAAACGAGGTGCCCAATCGTTGTTATCGCGGCCAACCAGGCGGTTGCCCAGGCTGCCGTCGCACTTCACCTGTGGAACTACTGGGTAAGTGGTGTTGGGGGACTTGATCCAACGAAGGCTGATGCCTTCATAGCAATCTGTGCGTTTCGCACCTTGCCGCAGGAAGTAGGGGTGCAGGTTGATGTCAGCCACTGGAGCATTGCGGAAGTCTGTGGGGCGGATGTCGTTGGGGACAATCCCATTAAACAATGTGCCGGTTTGATCTTCCCAAGGCGGTGTGTTTTCGTAGCGCAGGCCAAGGCTTAAAGTGAGGTTCGATTTAATACGCCAGGAATCATCAAAATAGAACGCCATTCCAGTGGCTCGGAAAGTGCCTTTAGCAATAGAAACGGCTGCTTCAGATTGGTTGATCTGCCCCAGCATATAATCGGCGAAGCTCAATCCGCCGAAAGCCACGGCACCAGTGCGAGCAGCGTTCAACTGGAAGCTATTGGTGGAAGTTGTGATGAAGGTGAATTGGCCACGGGCAAACTGGTTGCCCACCTGGTTATAGGAATCGCGCCGGAACTCGCCGCCAACCTTGATGTTGTGCTTGCCGCGGATCCAGCTCACGTTGTTGATGAACTGCATGGCGGAATTGTTATTTTCGTACGGTCCTTCAGAGGAGTTGCCGAATCCGGAGAATTGGTCAATGGAGACAGATGGAATGCCCCATTGCACAGGAGGTCCGCTGGCCAGGCCAGTGATGCCCAGTGAGCCAACCACATCCCGTGAAAAGGCCAATTGCGGGCCAGTTGTGTTGTAGAACTTGGTGTAGCCGAAGCGGAACTCATTCACCAAAGCGTTGGTGATAACGCGTGTGTTGGAGAACATCCATTGCGATGCGTTGGTGATGATTGCTTCGCCATTGAGGAACAGATTTTCGTTGATCTGATTTTCTTCGCTCTTGCTGTAGCGTCCAAACCAGTTGGACTTAGAGGATTCAACGAAGTCGAAGCGTTGAATGAATTGATCCTTATTCACCGGCCTTCCCAGCGAGATAACGTGGTTGTTTCGCAGACCATTGCCGGGCAGGTTAGGAGCAGGATAGAACTCAAGCAGCTTGACGGAACTTCCATTTAGGCGGCCCTGGGGAATGATGTTTCCTGGGAATGGAGTGGCTGTGGTGAAATTGATTCCGTTATCGGTGGTCACTCGGCGGGTGAGTGGATCGTAAATACCGGCTGCCACTTCATTAAAGTTGCCTCCACGCATAGCTGTCGAAGGTAATGAGTACGTGCCAACCACATTGCGACGTTGGCGGAACCATTCGTAGTTTGACATGAAGAACAGTTTGTTTTTCCCATTGAAGATTTTAGGAATGATCACTGGTCCGCTAAGAGTAAAGCCAAATTGATTCCACTTGAAGGGATCTTTAACACGTTCCGGACCGGCGAAACGATAGTTTTTTGCATCCAGCTTTTCGTTGCGAAGAAACTCATACGCCGCACCATGGAAAATGTTGCCGCCACCTTTGGTGGATACGTTAATCTGTGTTGCACCACGACCGAATTCGGCGGGGTAAACACCGGTCTGCACCTTAAATTCCTGAAGCGCTTCGGCTGATGGAAAAATAACGTAGGTGTTAAAGTTGGGATCTGTGTTTTCTACACCGTCAAGCGTAAAGCGGTTAAAATTGTTGCGTTGACCGGAAACCGAAATGTTCTGATTAGCACGGTCGCCACCCTGCCTTCCATCGGCCTGTCCTGCGCTGGGGAAGCCGAAGCTCACGTTGGGAGCCAAGCCCGCTAAAGAAAGGTAATTGCGACCATTGATAGGCAATTCCACAATCCGTTTCTGTTCTACAACCGTGCCAACTGTGGCATTCTCGGTTTGTAGTGCGGCGGCGGAGGCACTTACTTCAATCGTTTCTGAAACTGCACCCAGAGTTAAGGAAAAATCCTTGCGGATGTTGGACTGTACTTGAACTTCAATGTCTTTTTCAATGTTTGCTTTGAAGCCGGTTTTCTCTGTTTTCACCGAGTAAAGACCGGGTTGCAATGCTGGGAACGCATAACCACCACCGTCGTTTGAAATTGTGGAACGGCTGGCGCCTGTTGATTGGTTGGTAAGAGTGACAGCAGCCCCGGCGATGGCCGCGCCTTGCTGATCGTGGACTTCACCGGAAATGTCACCGAGTGTCTGACTAAATACCGATGAACTGAAAGCGAGAAAAAGAGCAAAAAGCATTGCCCCGCTGCGTAGACTTTGACGCATGAAACCTCCCTAAGGTTGTATTGGACACACTTTGTCCTAGAAGCTCAAATGTGCGAACTGTATCGATATTATATACCTTTTCAGAACATGCACAACGTACTCTGCGGATAAATCATCCTGGGTAGGAAAGAAATGCTTTGAGGTGGCTCATTACCGTGGTAATATTAAAGGGATGGCACAAGCAGCAGTCGCACTCGCACTCTCAAAAGTTACGGCTCAAGGTCAAATCTCCGTCCCAAAAGATGTACGACGGAAACTTGGTATCGGCCCGGGATCCATTCTTGAATGGGAAGAGGATGGAGAGAAAATGGTTGTACGGCGTGTCGGTCAATTTAGCTCTGAAGATATCCATCGGGCTTTGTTCGCAGACAATCCGCCGAAGCCTCGAACTCTTGCTGATCTGAAAGAAGGCATCAGGCAACGAGTTCGAATGCGATATGCGCGCAGTTGATACAAACGTCCTGGTGCGATTGATAACCAGGGACGATCCTCAGCAAGTGGCCGCCGCAGATGTATTTGTTAGCAAGGGAGCTTGGGTATCCGTGCTGGCGATTGCTGAGGCTATCTGGGTGCTTGAAAGTGTCTATGATTTTGACGAGCCTCGGCAAGTGAAAGTGATAGAGATGCTGTTAAACCACAAAGACCTGACTTTTCAGGATGCCGACATGGTGGCCGCAGCATTGGTTACTTTTCGGGCAAAGCCAGCATTGGGATTTTCGGATTGCCTAATGGTGGAGTTGGCTCGAAAATCGGGACATTTGCCGTTGAGCACGTTTGACCGCAGCCTGGGTAAGGTTGCGGGGGCTCAAAAGCTTTAGTGCGATAGAATTCTAGTGGATGCTCCGCTTCACGTTCTTCGTCTTACTTTCCCTTCCGCTGCCCGCACTCGAATTCAATCGCGACATACGACCCATCCTTTCTGACCGTTGCTTTGCCTGCCATGGACCCGATGCCGGGAATCGCAAAACGAAGATGCGGCTGGACGTAGAGACTTCCGCCAAACAGGATTTAGGCAAAGGCCGCTTTGCTATTGTTCCTGGTGACGTCACCGCAAGCGAACTATTTCGTCGCATTACTTCCGATAGCAAAACGCTACGCATGCCGCCCGCTTATGCCGGGCATGACAAACTTACCAATAACGAAATCCAGTTGATCCGACAGTGGATCAGCGAGGGTGCCGTCTACCAAAATCATTGGGCCTTTATTGCGCCGAAGAGGCCCTCAGCCCCTGCCGTTTCGCGTCCTGATTGGGTGCGCAATCCGATTGATGCATTTGTGCTGGCCCGCTTGGATCGTGAGAAATTGACCGTTTCCCCTGAAGCTGAAAGGCGGACGCTGGCTCGGCGGGTCACGCTGGATTTAACGGGCATTGCTCCCACTCCAACAGAGATCGACGCCTTTGTGAATGACGAGTCGCCAAAGGCTTATGAAAGTCTGGTAGATCGACTCTTAGGCAGCACACGTTACGCAGAGCGGATGGCCATTCGATGGCTGGAAGCGGCGCGTTATGCCGATACCAACGGTTATCAATCGGATGGCGTGCGCAGTATGTGGCGTTGGCGCGATTGGGTCATTAACGCATATCAAACCAACATGCCTTTTGACCGTTTCACTGTGGAACAAATTGCAGGCGACTTGCTGCCCAATGCGAGCCTGGATCAAAAAATTGCTACTGCCTTTCATCGTAACCACCGCACCAGCGCGGAAGGCGGCATTGTGGAAGAAGAATTCCGCACTGAGTATGTTGCTGATCGTGTGGAAACCACTTCTACTGTGTGGATGGGGCTGACCTTCGGGTGTGCCCGTTGTCATGATCATAAGTACGATCCGATGAAGCAGAAAGAGTTTTATCAAATGTTCGCCTTCTACAACAACTTGCCGGAGCGTGGTCTGGTGTATAACTTTGGAAACGAAGAGCCGTTCCTGCCTGCGCCAACAAAAGAGATGAGCGATCGGTTGAGTCAATTGGATGCCAAGGTCGTAGCTTCAGAACAGCATTGGCAGGGGCTCACAAACATCTTGAATAAAAGTCAGAAAGAGTGGGAAAAGCGCATCTCAAAAACCAGTGGGTATGATTGGCAACTGACCGCAGGTCAGGTGTTGCATCAGCCGTTGGAAGAAGCCGGGGTGAAAGTGGAAGGGCAACTACCCATTGCTGCAGGCAAGATGAAACTGGCGCGGCTATTTGATGGTAAGTCGTTTACGGATGAAGGCAATGAAATCGCCAAGTTCAATTACCTTGATCCGTTCACGCTGGCTGCCTGGATCAACCCGACCTCTCCCAAGGGTGCCATTATTTCGCGCGCTGAAGATTACTTGGAAGGCAACGGGTATGGCCTGTATCTTATCGATGGCAAGCTGCGACTGCACATAACATTGCGCTACACCGACATCAGCCTGCGTGTAGAATCTGCCGACCCGGTGAAGCTGAAAGAGTGGCAGCATGTGGCCGTCACTTACGATGGATATCGCAAAGGGTCCGGTGTACACATGTACGTCAATGGACTGGAGCGGAAACTGAATATCCTTTTTGATGAACTTACTTTTCCCTTCGGCGGGAATCAACCGGTGCGAATTGGTGCTGGCGGGGGCATGAGATTTAAGGGGTCGATTGACGAGGCTCGGATTTATAAAGAGGCGCTTTCACCAGAACAAGTGAGCACGCTGCCGCTGTTGAGCACCATCCCACAATTGGCCAGCATTCCCGCTAAAAACCGCACCGCAGAAGAATCGGCAAAGCTACGTTTTTGCTTCCTGGAAAGCGACGCCCCTGCGGCCATCAAACAGGCACAGCTTGATCTAACTGCTGCGCGATTGGAACGCAAGAAGTATGCCGAAGCCATCCCCACGGTGATGGTGATGAAGGAAGGTCCCCCACGCGATGCCTTTCTATTGAAGCGCGGTGCTTATGATGCGCCGGGTGAAAAAGTGACTGCCGCCACGCCAGGGTTTCTGCCAGCGTTGAAGCCGGAATGGCCTGTGAATCGGCTAGGGTTGGCGAAGTGGCTGGTGGATCGTGAAAACCCATTGACTGCGCGAGTGCAGGTGAATCGCTACTGGCAAATGTTCTTTGGTTTAGGACTGGTGAAGACCGTGGAAGATTTCGGTTCGCAAGGGGAATGGCCCACTCAACCGGAATTGCTGGACTGGTTGGCGGTGGAGTTCATGGATAGCGGTTGGGACGTGAAGCACATGCTGAAGACCATGGTGATGAGTAACACTTACAGGCAATCGTCGCGAGTTACTCCTGAGTTACTCACTAAGGATCCGGAAAATCGTTTGATGGCCCGTGGTCCACGTTTGCGCCTTTCCGCTGAGGTCTTGCGCGACAATTCATTGGCCATTTCCGGGTTGCTGGTAGACAAAGTGGGTGGTCCTTCGGTGAAGCCTTATCAGCCGCCAGGGTTGTGGCAGGAACTGACTGGTGGCGGTGGATATAAAGAAGACAAGGGCGAAGGGTTGTATCGTCGTAGTCTTTACACCTATTGGAAGCGCACCATTGCGCCGCCCTCTATGGTGACCTTTGATTCGCCGACTCGTGAAACCTGCACCGTTCGTGAGAACCGCACCAACACGCCGTTGCAAGCCTTGAACCTGATGAATGATGTGGTTTACCTGGAAGCATCTCGCAAGCTGGCTGAACGGATGTTGCGGGCCAGTCCAGATCAGACTGGTCGCCTGCGCTTTGCCTTTGAGCAAGTGCTGGGGCGGTCTCCGAAAGCTGCTGAGCTAACTGTGTTGGCCCGCGTGCTGGACGATTTCAAGCGTCAGTTTGCAGGCAGGAAAGACGCGGCGGTGAAGTTTTTGGAACAAGGGGATTCGCCACGGGCCGAACACTTTGCGCCAGAAGAGTTGGCCGCTTATGCCAGCGTGGCCAGCCTGGTTTTAAATCTGGATGAAGCGATTACCAAGGAATAGCCGATGCACAGACTGCACATGACACGACGCGCATTATTCGGCAAGGCGGCCACCGGGGTTGGAGTTGGCGCGTTGGCGAACTTGCTTGACGCCGAAGGCCTGCCGGGCATGCCACATTTTGAGCCCAAAGCCAAGCGCGTAATTTATCTGTTTCAATCGGGCGGACCATCGCAAATGGATCTGTTCGATTACAAACCAAGGCTGAACGATTTTGCCGGTAAGGAACTGCCGGAATCCATTCGCAATGGGCAACGGCTGACGGGCATGTCGGCATCGCAATCTACGTTTCCGGTGGTGCCTTCGAAATTCAAATTTAAGCAGTATGGACCAGGGGGCGCGTGGATCAGCGAACTGCTGCCGCATACCGCGAAAATCGCTGGGGACTTAACGTTTGTACGGTCTCTATTCACGGAAGCGATCAATCACGACCCGGCAGTTACGTTCCTGCAAACAGGCGCACAGATTGCTGGACGTCCCAGCATTGGATCCTGGTTATCTTATGGTTTGGGAGCTGAAACGCAGGATCTGCCAGCTTTTGTGGTGATGATTTCACCGGGCCAGGGAGTTGGCGGTCAACCACTTTATGATCGGCTTTGGGGAAGCGGCTTTTTGCCCACGCGCTATCAGGGTGTGAAGTTCCGTTCCGTGGGCGACCCAGTGCTTTACCTATCTAACCCTCCAGGATTTTCTGGTGAAACACGGCGCAAATATTTAGATGCATTGAATCAGATCAATCAAATGAAGCTGGATGACTTTGGTGATCCGGAAACGTCAACGCGGATGGCGCAATATGAAATGGCGTTCCGCATGCAGACATCGGTTCCCGAATTGACGGACATTTCAAAAGAGCCGCAAAGCACGTTTGATCTATACGGTGAGGATGCCAGAAAGCCAGGAACTTTTGCCGCCAATTGTCTGCTGGCGCGTCGGCTTGCGGAACGTGGTGTGCGATTCATCCAACTGTTTCACCGGGATTGGGATCATCATGGAGGGCTGCCCAAGGGGTTGCCGAATCGATGCAAGGAAACTGATCAGGCATCGGCAGCGCTGGTGCAGGATTTAAAACAGCGGGGCATGTTGGACGATACGTTGGTGCTGTGGGGTGGTGAATTTGGACGCACTGTTTATTGTCAGGGGCGGTTGACGCCATCGGATTATGGGCGCGATCATCATCCGCGTTGCTTCACCATGTGGATGGCTGGCGGTGGAACAAAGCCCGGTGTGGTACATGGGGAAACGGATGATTATAGTTACAACATTGTGAAGGATCCAGTTCATGTGCATGATCTGAATGCCACAATTCTGCATTGTTTAGGGATTGATCACAAGAAGTTGACGTACCGGTTTCAGGGTCGTTATTTTCGGCTGACCGATGTGCATGGTGAAGTGGTGAAGCCGCTGCTGGCTTAGCTAAAAGTACCTATACTCCATCATTCCGTGAGCATTTAAAGTAAAGTAAAAGTTATGGTTACAAATCCGGGCAAGGCAACAGGAAATGGTGATTCGCTGGAGCCTGAAGCGCTAGCTCCCGGCGTAGCACCTGACCATAGCTTTCCCATTGTTGGCATTGGCGCTTCTGCTGGAGGGCTTTCGGCTTTCGAAGCATTCTTTGCAGGCATGCCCACAGACACTGATCCGGGTATGGCCTTTGTGTTGGTGCAGCACTTGGCGCCAGATTACAAAAGCATTCTTACTGACTTGGTTCGCCGCTTTACGCACATGCAGGTGTTCGAAGTTCAGGATGGAATGACGGTGCAACCCAATTGCGCGTATATCATTCCACCCAATCGCGACATGGCTTTTCTGAATGGCAGGTTGCAATTGATGGAACCAGCCTCACCCCGCGGGCACCGTCTGCCCATTGATTTCTTCTTTCGTTCCCTGGCCCAGGATCAGCATGAACGTGCCATTTGCATTGTGCTTTCCGGCACAGGCAGCGACGGAACTTTGGGCGTGCGAGCCATTAAAGGGGAAGGCGGTATGGTGATGGCGCAAAACCCGGCATCCACCGAATATGACGGCATGCCGCGATCCGCGATTGCCACTGGTCTGGTGGATTACGAGCTGCCCCCGGCAGAGATGGCTGCACAATTGATTTCCTATGTCGCCCGTGCCTTTGGAAAAATTCCCCAGCCCGCAGTCACTGCGGCACCCCAGTCTGACAGCGCATTGAAGATGATCTTCGTACTGCTGCGCTCCTTAACCGGGCACGATTTTTCCTTATACAAACCCAGTACGATTCATCGTCGAATAGAGCGACGCCTGGCTGTCCATCAGATTGCTTCAATCCAAGATTACCTTAAGTATTCCCAACAGACGCCCGCCGAGGTGGAGGCACTTTTTCGCGACCTATTAATTGGGGTAACCAATTTCTTTCGAGATCCAGATGCCTTTAAGACGCTTGAAGAACAGGTGATTCCGGCACTTTTTGCTGACAAGCATCCGGGTAACGTGGTTCGCGTCTGGTCGGCTGGATGTTCCAACGGGGAAGAAGCTTATTCCATTGCCATTCTGCTTGCTGAGCGTCAGGCCAACATGAAGAGGAGTTTCACGGTTCAGGTTTTTGCAACGGATATTGACAGCCGCTCCATTGCCACGGCCCGCGTAGGCCTGTATCCGGCCAGCATTGCGGCCAATATCTCAGCGGAAAGACTGGCCCGCTTTTTCACAGTGGAAGCCGACGGCAGTTCTTACCGCATCCACAAAAGCATTCGAGACATGTTGATCTTTTCTGAGCAGGACCTGATTAAAGATCCACCGTTTTCCAAACTGGATTTGATCTGTTGTCGCAATCTTATGATCTATATGGGTGTGGAACTTCAGAAGAAGCTGATTCCGCTGTTCCACTACGCGCTGAACCGGGACGGATTTCTGTTTCTGGGCAATTCGGAAAGTGTGGGCGAGTTCAGCAATCTATTTACAGTGTTTGATCGCAATTCCAAACTGTATCAATCCAAGTCTGATCTGCACAGTGCCCAGCGTCTGGCCCTGGGTCGATTTCTGCCTCCTATGACGGCAATTGAAGCAGCCATTCCAAGGATCGCCGGAAGGACCAACAGCGCAGGGAAACTACCGCTACGCGAGCTGACGGAACAAGCGCTATTGCAGCAGTTGGCTCCAGCCAGCGTGCTGGTGAATGGCCAGGGAGACATTCTTTACCTTTACGGACGTACCGGACTTTACCTTGAGCCGGTGGCCGGTGAGGTTGGAATCAGCAACGTTTTGAAGATGGCCCGCGAAGGGTTACGACGCGACCTGACCACAGCCTTGCATAAAGCGGCGTCCACCAGAGAGATGGTGCGCTGCCCTGGACTGCGCGTTAAAACCAACGGCAACTTCACGGTGGTGGACTTAACCGTCCGGCCTTTGACAACCACCATCTCTGAAGTACCGCTTTTCCTGGTCATTTTGGAGAATGGGCCAATGTTGCACGTGGAACAGTTGCAGCATGTTCAAGCGGAAGTGGAGAGCACAGAGTTAGACGATCAGCGCATTGTGGCTTTGAAACGGGAATTGCAAGCCAAAGAGGAGTACCTTCAAACGGCCAATGAGGAGCTGGAGACATCCAATGAAGAACTCAAATCGTCAAATGAAGAAATGCAATCCGTGAATGAAGAATTGCAATCCACTAACGAAGAAATGGAGACTTCCAAGGAAGAGTTGCAATCGTTGAACGAGGAATTAGCCACGGTCAACGTGGAACTGCAGACCAAAGTGGGTGACCTTTCGCGGGTCAACAATGACATGAACAACCTGCTGGCGGGCACGGGCATTGGGACCATCTTTGTGGATTACCAATTGCGCATTCTGCGTTTCACCCCGGCTGTGACAGAGATCACCAACCTGATTCTGAGTGACGTAGGTCGTCCAGTGAATCACATTGTCTCCAATCTGGTTGGGTATGATCGCCTGGTGGCCGATATTCATGCGGTGTTGGATAGTCTGATGGCCAAAGAAATGGAAGTGCAAACCCGTTCCGGTGAGTGGTTCACAATGCGCATTCTGCCGTACCGCACCATAGACAACATGATTGAAGGTGCGGTGATCACGTTCGTGAATATTTCAGAAATTGTGCGCACGCGGGAAGCATTGCGCAAGGCCAATGACCTGGTTCGTTTGGCTGTGATCGTTCGCGATGCCAACGATGCCATTACCATGCAGGATTTGGAGGGTTTCATTCTGGCGTGGAATCAGGGAGCGGTGCGAATGTATGGTTGGAGCGAAGCCGCAGCACTTTCCATGAATGTCCGTGACCTAATTCCTGAAGGCTTGCGTAAGCAAGCATTGGCCATGGTCGAGCAGCTTAGCCGGGCTGAAATTCTGGTGCCATACCGGACGCAACGCATCTGCAAGGATGGCACCGTTCTTGACGTCTCAATGATTTCGACAGCGTTGGTGAATGCCGATGGGCAGATTTATGGCATTGCGACAACGGAGCGGGCCAGCGGAAGCAAAGGCTTGTTAGACGCAGCAGTGCCGCTATGAAGAGCAACATAGACGTGAATGACTCAGCTCAACTGCGCTTGCGTGCAGAAGAGATGGCTCGTAAAAAAGCTGCGCAGTGGACTGAAGATCAGGTGCCACTTTCGCCTGAAGAAACCATTCGGACGCTCCACGAACTGCGGGTGCACCAGATTGAGTTGGAGATGCAGAACGAAGAGCTTCGTCGTGCACAGCAGGAATTAGAAGCTTCCCGGGCGCGCTATTTTGACCTTTACGACCTGGCACCAGTAGGATACTGCAGTGTCAATGAACTGGGCTTGATCCTGGAAGCAAACTTAACTGCCGCCCGTTTGTTGGGCTTTGCCAGAGGTGCCATGACGGGCACCCCAATCACCCGATATATCAGCAAAGAGCATTCCGATATCTACTATTTAAACCATAGAAAGCTGTTCCAAGCTGGCGCGCCATGGGCGTGCGAACTGGCAATGGTGAAAGAAGGAGGGGTGCCGTTCTGGGCCCAATTGGAAGCCAATGCTGCACAACTTCCTGGTGGCGACACAGTCTGCCATATAGCGTTCAGCGACATCAGCGGGCGCAGGCAAGCGGAAGAACAACTGGGGGAAGAGCGTAGGAAGAAAGAAGAATTGCTTACAGACCTGTTTGAAAATGCTCCGGTTGCCTATCAGGAACTGGATACCCAAGGAATACTGTGCCGGGTGAACGCTGCTGAGTGCGCACTGTTTGGTTACGAAGCTCATGAGATTTTGGGCCGACCAGTGTGGGACTTTGTAACCGAGCAGGACCGCAGCGCCAGCCGCGAAAATGTTATCCGAAAACTGTCTGACCAACTGCCTCTGGTGCCCAGCCGCCGTCGTTTTGTAAGGCGCGATAAAACAGAGTTGCTGGTAGAAATCCACGACCGTCTGGTGCATAACGAAAGAGGGGAAATCATTGGTCTGCGTAGCACTCTTTTCGATATTACGGATGCAGACCAAGCCTCCCAACTGATTCAACGTCAACTGATCCACCTAGAAGAAGCCCAAAAGGCGCAAGAAAAATATAGCAGCGAACTGGCTCAAATGGTGGAAGCTTTGGGATTCGAAAAGGAGCGCGCAGAGGCCGCTACCCGTGCCAAAAGCGAGTTTCTGGCATCTATGAGTCACGAGATTCGCACGCCTATGAATGGCGTCATCGGGATGACTGGGTTGCTGCTGGGCACAACGCTTACAGCAGAGCAAAAGAACTATGCGGAAACCGTCCGCGGCTCGGGTGAAGCACTGCTCAGCATCAT
This sequence comes from Acidobacteriota bacterium, assembly GCA_025352795.1. Classification (GTDB taxonomy): domain Bacteria; phylum Acidobacteriota; class Terriglobia; order Bryobacterales; family Bryobacteraceae; genus JANXSF01. The sequence goes on along the minus strand of JANXSF010000031.1, from coordinate 14,238 downwards.
CAACGATATTTTGGATTTTTCCAAAATCGAAGCAGGCAAGTTGGATTTGGAAATTGTCCCTTTCGATCTTTATAACGCCTTGGAAGATGTAGTGGAGCTGTTGGCTGTAGAGGCCCATGAGAAGAAATTGGAACTGCTGCTGCACTACGATCCCGATGCCCCTCGGGAATTTTTGGGTGATCCTGGGCGCATCCGGCAAGTGGCTTTGAACCTGGCATCGAACGCCATTAAGTTCACCAATCACGGCCACGTTTTGGTGGAGGCGGACATTAAACCCATGTCTAACGGCAAGGTCAACCTGCGCATTGCCGTGCACGATACGGGCATTGGAATTCCCACAGACCGTCAGGGTTTACTGTTCCGCAAGTTCCAACAGGTGGATTCCTCCACCACTCGCAAATATGGCGGCACAGGGTTGGGGCTGGCCATTTCCATGCAACTGGTGGAGCTGATGGGCGGGACGATTAAGTTGGCCAGCCAGGTAGGGGAAGGTTCCTCTTTTTCCTTTGAAATTCCGCTGCCTCCAAATCCTTCTCCTGGGGCGGTGCCGGTTCCAGAGGTGCGGTTGGATGGGGTGCGTGTTCTGATTGTGGACAACCACCAGATCAGCCGTTTCATAACTCTTGGTCTGTGCTCACGCTGGGGAATGCGGGTGGAAGAAGCGGCGACGGGCGAAGCGGCGGTGCAAATGGTTTTGACTGCTGCTGCAGATGGTGACCCCTATCGACTAATCTGTCTGGATCATAGAATTCCCGATATGGACCGCGAGGAGACCATCCATCGATTGCGACAAGCGAGTAAGAACCTGCCCATTCTGCTGATTACTGCAACGGATGACCAGATCGAAGTTTGTCGCATGGATGCTGTCGGTGGCGATGCTTACCTGATCAAACCCATTCGCGAGGCTATCTTACTGGAGGCACTGCAGAGGGTTTTGGGCAATCGGCAAGTGGGCGTGACTGCACCTATTTGGACTCGGCGACCCACCCCGATCCTGCCAACCCTGCAATCGAAAGACGGTCCCAGCTTCGCTGGGAGGCGCGTGCTTTTGGTGGAAGATAACAGTGTGAATCAGAAGGTGGGTGCGGCATTGCTGGGCAAGCTGGGGTGCCGTGTAGACGTGGCCGCAGATGGTCGGGAAGCTCTGCAAATGTCCGCCCTATTGCCTTATGATTTGATCTTCATGGATTGTCAAATGCCAGAGATGGACGGGTATGAAGCCACCGGCGCTATTCGGATTAGGGAAGGTGAAGCTCGGCATACGCCCATCATTGCGCTGACTGCTGGAGCGTTGGAGGAGGATCGGGAACGGTGCCTTCAATCGGGCATGGACGGCTACTTGAGTAAACCAGTAAGGGCCGAGCAATTGCGTGAGATGCTAGGCGTATATTGGAAGTCTTGCTAGAGATTGCAGAAGTGGTGTGGTTAGAAAAAAAGACCGCTCCCTCGCGGTCACGGCTCGGTAGCATGCTGCTTCTACCGAGCCGTGACCGCGAGGGAGCGGTCTTTCCAAAGGCCTGATACGCTTCAATCCCACACTTGAAGCTGTCCGATTGCAGGAATGCCTGTCCCACTCACTTCGGAATTCAGAATTAACGCGATCCTTATTTCACTGGCTTTTTGGCCGGAGCATCTTCCTCACCTGGGGGTGGGGCGTTGACGTTGCGACCGGCTGCTGACGGGGGTTTCCAGCCATCTTTCGATGGCCCGTTCTGGAAGAAAAACGAAGTCTTACTCAGCGGATGTCCCTTGGCGTAATTGGCATTCGCCTGCCCAAAAATCTTGCCCGCCTTGCGCGTTTCGTCGTGAATCTTTGTGACCATGGCTTGATACCGGTCGTCATCCTGAGGCAATCCACCGAATACGCTCAGGTCGTTATTGCCGATGATCACCACGTCCACTCCATCGACGGAAGCAATATCGTGGACATTGGCAACACCGGTTGGTGATTCAATCATCACCACCACCAGCATGTTGTCGTTAAAAGTTTTGGCGTAGTCTATGCCGTTGATTCCCCAAATAGTGCGAGCCTGTCCCTGACCAGAACTGCGCCGTGCCACTGGCGGATAGCGTGACCACTTGGCAGCTTCGCGACTTCGCTCCACATCGTCGACAGTGGGGATGATTACACCCAGAGCTCCAATATCGGTGGCATGTTGAATGTGCCATTCCTGCGCATCTGGCAAGCGGACCATGGGGATGGCCCCAGCGTGCGGACAGGCGGCGATCATCGCTTCCACATCTTTGAATTCCAGGGTGCTGTGTTGCATTTCAAACCAGGCGTAATCGTAATGCTTGGCTGCTTCGCAGTAGGCCGCAATATCGAATTTGCTTTGGGTGAAGCTGAACACCTGCTTGCCTTCCAGCAGCTTTTGTTTGGCTGTATTGTACAGCGGCGGTTTTGACTGGGCCAGGGCGGGGACGCCCAGCAGTGCGACGGACAAAATCAAATTGACAGTGGACCAGAATCTAATCATTGACCTTCCTTTCCAAATTGGACCCTACTAACATATCGCAACTGCTACGAGCGCGGCGGACTGGGTCTTGAGATCCAATGGTTACGTCGGCTTACTGGCGGTGATGAGTGTTGAAAAACTGAAACACGGTGGGCAGCGCCTGGCTCACAATAGTGTCGTGAGTGGCTTCCTGAACTTCCAGAAATTGTGTTTCAAAACCTTTTTCCGCAACTGCTTTGGCCATGGTGCGGGCAGTCTCAACTGTGCGTGGACTATCCTTTGAACCAACAATCACAAGGAGTGGGACTCCTTTCAGTTTCTCAAACGGAACACTGGCAGGCTGCGTGCCAAACGCGCTGAGCGCCAATCCTGCAAAGCGATCCCCGTATTTGCTACCCAGATACCAACCGCCGGTACCGCCAGCGGAATGGCCGAAGAGGTAGATGCGGGCGGGGTCTGGATGGAACTCGTTCACAATAAGATCCAGGGATTGCATGGCGTCTTTTTCACTTAATTCGCCATCCCGTCGCTGTGCGGAAGTTCGCGCACCGGCGTTGTATCCAGCATTGGGTCGATAGCCCATGGTGGTGGCCACAATGTAACCGTGCTTTTCTGCCAGCTTGGCCAGCAGTCCACCGTCACGATCAAAATAAAAATTATGATCCCGCGTAGTGCCGTGCAAAACAAAGATCATGGGTAACTGCTTTTTGCCGTCCCAGTTCGTTGGAACATACACCCGATAGGGCATAATTTCACCTGCTTCGGCAAACCAATAATGACGCTCCTGGTCCCCTTTGGCGCGCACCAGCGGATCTTTACCCGATTCAAGAGCTTTCAAAATCTGGTTGGATTCCCGAAGCTCCTTTCCAAAATCGAAGTACTGTGCGCCCGATTCGGGCAGACCGAAATCGTTGGTTTCAAGTTTGCGAATCCCGGTATTCACCACTCGCGCCATATCGAAAGGCCAGCGTACGGACGCCTTAGCGCTTTCGAATCCTTTGATTTTGCCCATACGCTGTTCCACGTCCGACGATCGAAGTTCAATGCCTTCGGCAAGGGCGATGCTTTGCTGAAGCGTGACTAGCGTCTTGCCGTCATCAACGAGCTCAGCATTTAAACGATAGGTGCCGTCGGGAGTCGTGCTGAGATTGAACTGAGCGATGCAAGGATCAACAATCAAGTCCCGAGCAGGAACGTCGAACATGCCCAGTTCCCGAATGGGTTTGGAATCCCTGCCAGCAGTATGCAAGGTCAGGCGCAGGCGCAGTCCTGTTGATGAATAGGGCGCAGGATATAGCTGGGATACTTCGACTAAAAGAGGGTGAGAAGGTTCCATCACAACTTGTCGCGGATGAAATGCCAATGACCAGAGGAACTCATCTTTCGGTTCCCAAGGCGAACTTGTGATCAGTGCCTGGGCATGAGCCAACTTACGACGCGCCTCACCAGCTTGGCCGATGGTAAGTAAAGCTTCTGCATCCTGCATCAACTTGTCAGTTTGAATCGCAACTTCGCCATTAATTGGACTGGACCGACGCAAGGCCTGCACTGTGCGGGATAAAGTTTGCGCATCGGGCCGATCACTTGGAGTAAGCGCTTTGGCAGGCTGCGGCGGTTGGGCCAGCAGGGTTAGCGTGGCGATGAGGTGGAGGAGGATAAGGCGTTGTGTCATGAGCTGGGATTCCAACTGCGGAGTATACACTGATCGTTCGGCGGATGGTTGGGTGGGTGGGCGGGGGTGTTACAAGAATAATCTTCACAGTTTATAGAGTTTCTTGAACCAGGCTATAAACGGCTCAGCGTGATTGGAGTGTGGGTCCAGAAATTTCTTGGTGAGTGATTCCCCAGGAGAACGTCCAGGAGGGTCCTGCCACGCGAGCCAGGTATAGAGATTCGCTTTTGGAATATGAGACGCGCGGCATTCAGCTCCCATAGATAGGGCTGTTTGCACGCAATTGCTGGCTTGATCCCAGAGTGTAGTTTGTAATTCACCGGACACTAAATTTTTGAGGAATGTCTCAAGATCCCCGGTGTCTGTGTTATTCGGCATGATCCACAAACTGAACCGTTTTCCGTCGTCGTTGGTGACAACTAAGCCTTCCCTGGGCATGGTGGCGGGAAGATCGGGAAAGTCCGTTTCGCAAAGTTGGCGAATGTTATAGTAACAACTTGTTGGGTTGTCATCGGCATCAACTACGACACCGATTATTTTGGCTTGAGCATTCTTGATCTCTGTGGTCAGATACTTCGGACCAAGAATTTCACTGATACTATTCCCAAGCTTTACATAAACTGGCCAACTCTCCCGCTGGTTGGGCCATGGGGTGTGATGCTCCATCAAGCCGATGACGGAATGCTTGTCGTCATTGCCTTCTACAATGAGAATTTTCGGGTGGTCTATCGGCACTCGTATCTTTTAGCGAACTTCGATATCTTTTAACGCGGCGATTGTTATCTCTTCTTCGTCATAAGGGACCGCACGCTTTTTCCCAGGCTCAATCCGCTGCACGGTCACCGATTGTTCCATGTCATGACTGGAGCAAATCTGCGCCAAACTGTGGATGCAATCGTAACTATGGGTTGTGGCAAACACTTGGACATCCAACTCTTTGGCAGTGTTGTAAATGAGCTTCCACATTTGCGACATGACCGTGTAGTGCAGGCCCGTGTCGATTTCATCCACCAGTAGCACTCCGCCCTTGCATTGAGTAATGGCAATCGCCAATGCAAGAATGCGCCACATTCCGTCACCCATGCTGCCGATCGGAACGGGTAGATCTTGTCCTTTTAGTTTAAGGATGAAGCCACCGCGCTGATTGGATGAACCGAAAGTATTCGCTTGTGCGGCGATTCCCTCTATCTTGTCATCCAAAAACCGTAACGCATTCAGCACCAAGTTTTCGTGGGGTGTGAGTGCGATATTGTTCCACATTCCGACAAGATCTTCTCTTGATAACGACTCCGTGGAAATCAAACACACTTGTATCGGAAGGCCCTTTTTACCGCGCGGGAGCGCGGGCGGAAAGGACGGAACCGCTCCAGATTGCGTCATAATAAAGCCGACAATCCCAGGGTCCGGGTTTCCTGTGATTTCAAATACGGAAGTCCCTTCTGGCTCCGGGAGATCCTGCCAGTACAGCCGGGATAGTTTGTCTTTATCAGATTGTTCCCATTCCCTTATGGAAAACCGAACAAATCGCGCTTCTGTCTGACTGGTTGAAATTTGAATGAAGGAACCAATTTGGGGGTCGTGACCTCGGAAGATATGGGTTACGTTCACATTCCTACCCAAAGAAGCGTATGTTCGGTGCTCGCGGGCTTGAGGTCTAGCTTCCCCAATCCCTTCATCGCGACGACGCAGAATCTGGGTTAATGAAGCCGGGGAAACTAAAAGGCTGATTGCTTCCAGGACGGAGGACTTCCCGCTGTTGTTCGTTCCCACAAGCAGGTTGATTCTGCCCAGACCGTTCATCTCGAACTGATCGAAGCCTCGATATCCTTCTATTTTGAGTGATGAAATCATAGAAACAAATTCCATTCCCTTTGTACCATGCACGCTTCGTGGTTTTGGGGCAGGCGGAAGGATCTTCGAATTTGAAGTATTCTTCCAGCGAAATTTTGCCGACAGCCAAGGCATCCATACCTCATTAACTATACGCGATACCCGCCCACGCCCCTAAGGTAACCCACCAATTGAACCCCCCTCAGATTTCCCTTACTTTTGAATGAAAGGAGGAAAGATTAACAGATCGTTACCCAAACGCCGTTACCCACGCAATCGAAATGTTTGACGCGTTCCCCTGACTCCCTTCTGTTAAAATTAAGAACAGTATGCTTTCGCAAAGGCTGCAAATAAAAGTCTCGCAAAAGCAAATCCTCACGCCTGGGCTGGTCCAGATGGTGACGGTGCTTCAGCTCAACCGGCTTGAACTGAAGGAGATGCTTTCGCAGGAGATTGCCGCCAACCCTGTCCTGGAAGAAAATCTGGACGCGGGCGAAGAACTGACTCCTGAAGAATTGCAAGCCGTTCTAGAAGTAGAACGTTTTTCAAATCCTTCTGACAAAGACATACTGGACGCCACAGGCGCGGGAACCGAACACGAATCCAGTTTTGATAGCTACTCCGCCCCTGAACCGGAAATTGCCGCTCCCGAATCGTCCAGCGAAATTCCTGCCGATCCCATTGAGCAACCGGCCACCGACGCTTTTGATGCCATTGATTTCGACAACTATTTTCAGGAATATCTGGAGCCTGGCTTTAAGAGTCCGGCCGGTGAATCAGTGGATAAGCCTTCCTGGGAAACCTTCGTATCCGCGCCAGTCACCCTGCCCGATCATCTGAATCAGCAGTTGAGCCTCACCGTCCTCCCGGAAAAAGTTCGCGATGCAGCGGATTCCATTATCGGCAACCTTGACGATAACGGTTACCTTACAATTTCACTGGAAGAAATCGCTATCCTGGGTGGCGGGCATGACATTGCCGATCTGGAAGCTGCCCTACACGCCGTGCAAGCTTTGGACCCTTCTGGAGTGGCGGCGCGCGATCTTCGGGAATGCCTGCTGCTGCAACTGGCCGCCCGTAACGGACAAGGTGGAGTGGCCTGGCAAATTATTGATCAGCATATGAAGCTGATTGAAGCCCGGCAGTTCCCTCAAATTGGTCGTTTGTTGGGCCGACCTCAGGAACATATTCAGATCGCATTGGAAGCCATTCGCCGACTTGATCCGCATCCGGGCATGCGCTATTCCGGCCCGGGCGCACGCGCCGTGGAACCCGACGTCTTCATCTATAAGGATAGCGACGGCTACATTATTGAGCTAAACGACGACGATATTCCCAACGTTCACATCAACCGCAGCTACCTGCGGATGCTGGATAAAGAGCAGGAGCCCAACAAGGACGTCCGCAACTATATTAAGGAGCGGTTTGCCAGCGCCTCCATGTTGATGAAAAATATTGAGCAGCGCAAGCACACCATTCTGCGAGTTTGCCAGTCTATTGTTCGGCGGCAAGGGGAATTCCTGGAACACGGATTGGATTACCTGGTGCCGATGATGATCAAGGATATTGCTGAAGAGATCGGCGTGCATCCATCTACGGTCAGCCGGGCAGTTGCCAGTAAGTATACTCACACCCCGCAAGGTGTTTTTGAATTGCGCTTCTTCTTTTCAGAAGGAGTTCAGGGAACAACTGGTGCCAATACGCCGTTGTTACTGGTGAAGCGCATGGTGAAAAAGATGATTGATGAGGAAGACCCCGCCCATCCATTGACTGATGACCAAATCACTCAAAAATTGCAGTCAGAAGGCATTGCTGTCACTCGTCGTACGGTGGCAAAATACCGGGAAGACTTGAAAATTCCCTCCACCCATCAGCGAAGGACAAAGTCATAGTCTGAAGGCCGGGTCAAAAAGGTTCTTATGCGCGTCCATTACACAGGAGCCCCCTCCGGGCTCACACCTACCAAGCAGAAACAGATTGAATCCCGCTTGACGAGAATTGGCAAGATGCTCGACAAGAAAGGAGAAAAGGAAGGTCACGTGATTCTTACCGCAGTGCGTCATATGCGCAAAGCGGAGATCACGGTAAATCATCACCATCACAACTTTGCTGGCAAAGCGACGGCCAAAGACGATTTCACCGCGCTGGCTTCTGCCATTGACAAGCTGGAAAAGCAGATTATCAAGCAGGAAGATAAGTTCCGCACCACCACACGCCATTCCGGTTCGGTGAAGATAGTGGTGGAAGAGCCACTGGCTGCTGAGGAAGCTCCTGGGATTCGCATTTTCCGCCCTGTTCCAAAGAACAATCGGAAACCTATGACTGCTGATGAAGCGGTGCTGGCGATCAGTGGGAAACAGAATTACCTGGCGTTTCGCGACGCTGATTCCGGTGGTTCTTCCATTGTTGTCCGCCGCGCCGACGGTCACTTTGATCTCATAGAATTGGGTTAAAATTAAAAGCGCAAAATGGAAAACGCGTCCTTAACTGGTGCTTTGCGAGTTCCTGAACTGGTGATCATCACCGGACTCAGCGGTTCCGGCAAGGGAACTGTGCTGAAAGCCATTGAGGACCTGGGTTACTATTCGGTGGATAACCTGCCCATGGATCTGGTGGAGAAGTTTGCCGAACTCACCCAGACATCGGCCCAGATTCACGCCGCCGCCCTTGTGGTTGACATCCGCGAGGGCGAGGCGTTGGAACGTTTCCCGGCACTCTACGCCAAATTACGCCGCAAAATTCAAACCCGTCTGATTTTTCTGGAGGCCGATGATTCCACTTTGGTGCGTCGCTTCAGCGAAACGCGCAGGCCGCATCCGCTAGGTCAAAAAGAATCGGTCGCTCACAGTGTGCGTACAGAACGTAAGGCACTGGAGACCATCCGTGGTCTGGCTGATATTATTGTCGATACTAGCAAATTCAACGTGCATGATTTGCGCGCCTGGATGCAGGAAAAGTTGAAAGGGTCAGGGCAAAGTCCAACTATTGCTCTTTACGTCACCAGTTTCGGCTACCGGCACGGCGTTCCTACCGATTCCGACCTGGTGTTCGATGTTCGATTTCTGCCCAACCCCAATTACATTCCCGAGTACAAACACAAGACCGGTCGCAACGCCAAGGTGGCCAAGTTCATCCGATCGTTCCCCCAGACCATGGAATTTATGGATCGCGTGGCAGACCTGTTGCGCTATCTGATGCCGCACTATATTGAGGAAGGCAAAAGCTACCTGACCGTATCTTTCGGATGCACCGGCGGGCACCATCGCTCCGTGATGATAGCTGAGGAAATTGCCAAAAGATTAAAGAGCGCCAGTTACACGGCAAAAATCGTGCATCGGGATATCGCTAAACCTGTTTAGCGTCGTCAAAATCCAGACAATGCAATCCAGCATCCTTGTCCTTCTCCGATGCGCCGGAATTCACCGTCCAGCTATCTTAATTTGAGGTTCAGGTTTGAGCACTTCAAAATCGATCCACTGCGTTACTTTCGATTTGTTCTTGCGCGCCAGTTTGTCTGTAACTATAACCTGCAAAATGTATTCGCCGGGCTTAGCAATAGGGCCAAGTCTCAAAATTCCCCCACCAAGTAACCGTCGCTTATCCAGCCTGCCTCCAGATTCATTCACCTCTGTCGACGGACTGCTAAATAGCAGTTTGCCGTTGTAGTAGACACGCAATTCTTTGGTAACTTTTGATTGTTTGCCGGAATTTCGCTGGGGGTTCACAACGACGAAGGTATAAAGAATATTCTGCCCTGGAAGGTAGCGGCGAATCGCCGGTCCACCTTGCGCCCAGGCTTCACCTTTGCTCTCATTTTTTTCAAGAGTTCCATTCGATTGGGTTGGCCCGGTCGACAAATTAACCACAATTCCACTCATCGCCAATTGCCCTTTACGAGTATCGGGAACCGCCACCGATTGGCTGGCAGAACCAATGCGGGCGGTCTCCGCATCGCGCACAACGGCTCGCAACAGGAACGCTCCGGGATCTTTCACCGGATAATCCCAAGTAAACAGGAAGCCTTCCTTTAATGCTTTGCGATAAACATCATCGGAAAGTACAATGTTTTCCCGCCGCTGCCGTTGTTGTATGGTTTGCTTCAGCCCACGGTATGCCGATGTGACAACATCCACTTGCGCCTGCCAAGAATTATCAGGTTGTTTGTGGAAGGTTAGATCCTGGGCTCCAAAGTGCAACATAGAACGCACCGCAGGGCCGTCGTTTCCAAAATCGTTATACCAGCAAGTAAGTCGAACCTTCAAATCCGTTGCGGTAAATGGCGATGCCAAAGCTTCCATCAACTGCTCTTCCCTTGTCTTCGCCTTGGTGGGCTCTTCCATTGGAACATCCGCATCGGTCATGCCATTGAAGCCGGATTTCCATCGCACTAGTAGGCCCGGGCGTTTCACACGGACAGTCACCTTGTGGTACTTGGCTTTCTTGGAATCCTTTTCAAACGTGCCTTCTTGTGGACTGTACCCAAGCAGGTAGTAACCCATTTGATCGTCCACTGCCTGTTGAATGGATGCTGGAATATCGTTCCGACCAGTAAAGAAAAGCCCGCCTGTGCGCTTGCTAAGATAATCCAACCCCTCATTCGAACGAATTTCCCGGGCCCCAGACCCTGTAAATATCGTATCGGCCAAAGAGCCGCCTTGCCCACCTGCTGGCGCTTCGTCACCCCTTTCCGGGAATTGCGGAGCGGCTAAGCGACCGTTCACTTTTAACCCCGTTGGATCAATGGCGTAAAGCGACACCGCAGCGCGATTGGCCATGTCTGTCAAATGGTCCAGGCTGGAATTGACGCGTGATTCCATACGCATAGTTTCTGAAAAGAAGACCACAGACTTGCGTCCTGGCAATCGACGCATACCGCTGATTACTTGATCCAGCGTGCCCAATGCGCCTAGCGCGGAAAGGCCTTGATTACCGTAATCCAGCATTTCCGGACCATCCCGCTTAGGCGTTGGTTCTGAGCTCACAGGGTTGATAGTAAGTAAGCCGGTGCGCCCGCCAAACCGCCATTTCATAAATTCAACACCGGCAAGCAAAATCTTCTTATCATTCGTGAATTGTTCCAGCGTGGCTATGCCTCCACCGGTGCGGATGATGGCCATTAAATCGCCTGGCTGCATGTACTGTTCTACATACTTGCGCAGTGAATCACGCACGCGGACAATACTTTCAAAGCTCATGCCCATATCGTCAACCACCAACGCCACAGTTCGCTTCACTTGATTGGCGGCCAGCGGAACTTGCATGGCGATGTCAACGTTAAAGCCCTTGGATTTTGGTTGTAGAACAAAGGGCGGACGGTCATCGGGGACATACGAAAAGTGAGTCACTTTTTGAGCCACGCCATCCTGTTTAATTTCAAAGTCGTCTGCATGCAGATCGGTTACGCGACGACCGTGCGAATCGGTCACCACGGCGTCTACCTGGATTAATGTGAAGGTAATGCGGAGGGTCGGCTGTATGGGGTCGACAGATTGCTGCGCCATTGCGCAACGCGTTACAAGCAGTAGGAGTAGGATTCTGGCTGACATGCCTGTACGGCAAGTGTACAATAACCAGCAGTGAAGAGCATCTTACTTACTGTAACTTTGATGGGTGTGCTGCTGCCTGTTGACGGGCAGATTCTTTTGAATCCACCAAAGAATGCCTCCATCATCAGCGTCAATGTGGATTTAGTAAATGTGTTGTTCACTGTTCGGGATCGTCGTGGTGGGTATGTCAAGGATTTGCGCAAAGAAGATTTTGAAATCCTTGAAAATGGACGCAAGCAGGAGATCCGCCAATTTGCACGTGACCTTGATACGCCACTGGTTGTCTCAATCCTGATTGATACCAGCGGCAGTGTGGCGCAGGTGCTGCCAGAGGAGCAAGCAGCAGCCCGCAAATTTCTAAGGGAAGTGATTCGGCAAGCAGACAAAGCACTGCTGGCATCTTTCTCTTCACACATTGCCGTGTGGCAGGATCTGACTTCCTCCCTGCCTCAATTAAATGCAGCCTTGGACAAAACTGCTGATCCCATTGATCCCCGCAAAGCAGGCGAATTTCGGGCGCGTGGCGGTACATTGCTGTTTGATTCGGTGAGCCTGGTGGCTCGTGAAAAGTTGCGCAAACAACCGGGGCGCAAGGCGATGATTATTCTTACCGACGGCCTGGATAACGGCAGCATAGCCACCGCAAATTCTGCCAGTAAAGATGCCATTGAAAGTGACACGGTGATTTATGGCATCCACTATGAAGTGGATCGTCTGCAAAAGGATAATTCGGGGCTTGCAGCGTTACGCAAGTTGACGGAACCAACAGGTGGCCGAACTTTTCATGTGGATGATGAAAACAAATTGGACGCCATCTTCGCCGATATTCAAGAGGAAATGCGCAGCCAATATGCAATTGGATTTAAGCCTGCGGACGAGGTGCGCGATGGATCATTCAGGAAGCTGGAAGTGAGGTCCAGAAAGTCGAGAATGAAGGTTACTACAAGAAGCGGATATTTCGCGGTCAGTAAGTAGGCTATAGGCATGTCATGTAGTCTCTTGGAAATTGGAATTAAAACTTCGCTCGCAAGCGAGCGGGCAGGCGAAATCGCCCAATGTCACTTAGTTTTCCCACAATCGGACAGCTTCAAGTGTTGGAGTGAAGTGTATCAGGCCTTTGAAAAACCGCTCCCTCGCGGTCACAGCTCTTTAGAATCAGGGTGTTACCGAGCCGTAACCGCGAGGGAGCGGTCTTTTTAACCAAAAGTTATCCCCAAAAAAGTTTGGAGATTCTACAGGGATTTGGGAAAACTATATGACATTGGGCGGAATCGCCTGCCCCACTTACACCGACATTCACGAGATCTGAAGTTGAGTTGGTGGATCAGTGGCCGCTCTGTCATCTTCAACACCTGAAGAGAAAAGATTAACTGGCCATTGCTGGCAAACCGCCGAACTTACGCGTCCTCCGCGAATACACTTCGATTGCCGCTTTCATATCTTGTGTACTGAAATCGGGCCAAAGGCGCTCTGTAAATACGAACTCGGCATAGGCGCACTCCCATAGGAAAAAATCGCTCAAACGCTGCTCCCCAGCGGTACGAATCACCAGATCGATATCCTCCGTGCCCAAAGCCTCGGCCATAAATTGGCGGTCGAATCGACCTGCTTCCGCCATTGATTTGGCGGCATCCACCAAGGCTTCTCGTGAGGAATAATCAAGGGCGATCCGCAATGTTAAACATTCCCCACTGCGCGTCCGCAATTCTGCTGTCTCCATGGCTTCGACTAAGGTTTCCGACAGCCTGTCACGACGACCCATAAATTGGATCCGCACCCCTTGCTGAATCAGGCGATCCGTTTCGTAAATCAAGTACGTGCGAAGCAAGCGAAGCAACGCCCGCACCTCCATTTCTGGACGACGCCAGTTATCTGCTGAAAAGGCATATACCGTCAAACTGCGGACACCTAAGCTGGGTGCCGATTCGACGATACGGCGAACTGCACGAACACCAGCTCGATGTCCGGCCGTTCTGGGATGGCTGCGGCGTTCGGCCCACCGCCCGTTGCCGTCCATGATGATTCCGATATGTAAAGTACTCGTCATAATAAAGTATCCTTTCATAAAAAATGGGTCCAGGCCTGAACCCGGACCCTTGGGGGTGCAATACCTATTTGGGGCGCATTGCTTGGAGAAGAGCTTCGAGATGGTTGAGATATTTTTCCAGAGCCAAACGGCCTGGATCGGTCAAACGATATTCGGTTTTGGGCATTCGACCTTCAAACGATTTCTGTCAGGAAACGTATCCTGCCTCTTCCAGTTTGCGGGCGTGGACACTGACATTGCCATCGGTTGTATCCAGCAACCGTTTTAGTTCGGTGAAGGTAAGTACTTCGTTGGCGGCCAGTGCGCTGACAATACCCAGACGCATTCGTTCGTGAATCAACCTGTCTAATAACTGAGCGGTATCGGAGGCTTTTTTGCCAGGCATTGGGGGCGCCATCATTGTCGTTCTTTCGACAGCTGCGGCGTTACTTCTGGTACTCATCAACTATCCTCCAAACCTTCGAGCAATCAAGAATCCGAACAAAACATGAAGTCCGCCAAATCCAGCACCCAGCGCGATGTTTCCCAAATGTAAGGGAAGAAACAGGGCGATGCCGCCGGCGGCCATAAAACAGAAACCCATAACCGGAACAATGGGCACGGAAAACGTTCCGGCGGTTACCACCCCAGTGCCATACATCAACAACCAAATCCCAGGAATGTACTGGGGCGCCGCGTGATAAATAG
>JANXSF010000123.1 GCA_025352795.1 Acidobacteriota bacterium | reverse complement strand
GCAACTGCTGGTGGTGAACCGGTTGATCGATCCTGGCAGTGAGTTTCGAGTGCACCGGCAATGGTTTGATCAAAGCGCAATGGACGTATTGCTTGGACAGGATTTCGCAGTAGCGGAAAAAGATCGGCTGTACCGGTGCTTGGATCGTATATTGGAGCACAAGCAAGACCTGTTCATTCATCTGCAGCAACGATGGAAAGATCTATTCAACGCGGAATTCGATCTGCTGTTGTACGATCTCACCAGCACGTATGTGGAGGGGGAGGCCGAGGGAAACCCCAAAGCCAAGTACGGTTACAGCCGCGACAAACGTCCCCATTGCAAGCAAGTTGTGATCGCGCTGGTAGTGACTCCAACAGGGCTACCGCTAGCGTATGAAGTGCTGGCCGGCAACACATCGGAGAAGTCAACGCTGCGCGGCTTTCTGGACAAGATTGAAAGCATGTATGGCAAGGCGCGGCGTGTGTGGCTGATGGATCGAGGTATTCCCAGCGAAGCATTACTGGAGGAGATGCGGGTGTCGCGAAAGGAAACGTTCTATTTGGTGGGTACCTCAAGAGCCAAGGTGAAGCAGTATGAGCAGAAGTGGCTGGACTTGCCCTGGCAGAAAGTGCGTGGCTCGGTTGAAGTGAAGTTGTTCGCCAAAGACGGCGAGTTATATGTGCTGGCCAAGAGCGAAGGGCGGCAGGCGAAGGAAGTCGCGATCCGGCGTAAGAAACTGGCACGGTTACTGCGCAAGTTGCGCGCGATGAGACGCAGTTGTCCGAAGCGGGATCAGTTGTTGATGCGAGTAGGGGCAGCCAAGGCTGATGTGGGCCGGGCTTTCGCATTCGTGAAGATCACGCTGCCCAGGGCGGGGGAGCAAGTAACAAAGGAGACATTCACGTTCAAGCTCGATAAGGTCAAGTTGAAAGAGGCTGAACTTCGCGATGGCCACTATCTTCTGCGTACAAACTTAGTCGCTGAGGACCCGGCCGTTTTATGGGATCGATACATACAACTAACACAGATTGAGGCGGCTTTCAAATGTTTGAAAAGTGATCTGGGAATTCGTCCGATTTACCACCAACTGGAACATCGTGTGGAGGCGCACATAATGGTTGCCTTCCTGGCTTACTGTCTGACGGTGACGCTTAAACATCGATTGAAGGCCTACGCGCCAGGATTGACGCCACGCGCGGTGCTGGAGAAATTGGCGTCGATTCAAATGCTGGATGTTTCGTTTCCCACTACCGATGGCCGCCGATTGGTGATGCCACGGCATACAGAGCCCGATAGTGAACTGGCTGTTCTGTTGCATCACATCAATCTTGTGCTTCCCCCGCAACCCTGTCCGCGCATCACCGTTGCCGCATCGACTACACCCTTCCCAAACTAAAAATGTAGTGGAGACCTTTGGTATGCCTTTACTGAAACTAAAGGACTTTCGAGGACTAAAAGTGCTCAACTGCGAAGGATCGGCTAGAGAAGTATGCCGCAGACAAGATTCTCACGCTAGTGTTTAATCGACTTTCTGATAATACTGTCGATTTTAGAAAAACAGTGCACACCTTTTCAATCGTAGACTGGCTGCTTGAGAAAGATGCGAGCCATCTCGACGAGTTGAAGGGCGAGATAATTGACGCCCTCAACTCTGGAACATAAAACTTTTGCTCCCGATAACTACAAGACTTTGTGGAAACATTCCGCTCAATGCAAAACGTGAATCAAAATGCATGAGGAAATTCAGTTTTATGGCTTACGACGGGAACAGTCGAGCAGATAAGGTGACTCATCGCCGGGATGTGGTACCTGGCTATGCCACTGGATTTGAACTTCTCAGTCAGCTTATGTACCAATCTGGGCGTAGGCAAATTGGGCCGTTTAAGAAATTTGATCGGGTTTTGATTCTAGGCCCATTTTTCAACCCATTTCGAACGTAAGCTATTGAATAATTTAGAGTGCATTTTTTGATTGACGAGTGTGAACTTTGACAAGAATTTGATCTCCGCATCTTTTTACGGTCCGTGAGCCATGAATCCACAGGCGCCTGACCCCAAATACCAAACTCAACAGTTAGACTGGAACCATGCCCAATTCCGATCCATTCTCAAACCTCAAAAAACATCAGAAAGAAATGTGGGCTTCCTTCACGCCCACTGCTATGTTCACCACACCTGTGGCGGGCCACTTGGTCAAATTTGCGAGCATCGTTTCGGGTGAGCATGTCCTGGATGTTGGCACGGGAACCGGCGTGGTGGCAATCACTGCCGCGCGCACAGGAGCGCGAGTGACCGGTCTTGACCTCACACCCGAACTGCTTGCGGTTGCTCGTGAGAACGCACGCATCGGACAAACTGAATCCATCGTATGGACGGAAGGGGACGCCGAAAACCTGCCCTACCCCGATGCATCGTTCCATGTGGTGGTGAGCCAGTTTGGTCATATGTTCGCGCCTCGGCCCGAAGTAGCTGTGTCGGAGATGAGAAGGGTCCTAAAGCCCGGTGGCCGCATCGCGTTTGCTACTTGGCCTCCCGAACACTTTGTTGGAAAGCTGTTTGCGTTCATTGGTCGAAACTCACCACCCTCCCCGTCAGGAGCCGCACCGCCACCGCAATGGGGGAACCCAGCCATCATCGCCGAACGCTTAGCAGCCAGCTTCGAAGCACCATTCTTCGCCAGAGGGACAATGAAGGTACCGGCGTTGACCATTCAGCATTTTCGGACCTTCATGGAAAAGTCCGTCGGCCCAATGCAGAAACTGGTGGAGCATCTAGCCAGCGATCCTGAAAAGCTGGCTGCAATACGGACAGAATTCGAGGCCTTGACCCAATCCTATTATGCCGACAACGTCGTGCATCAGGACTACATCCTGACCCTCGCTCAAGCTCGCTGAATCTGCATGAACCGTATCCTCATCCTTGGAGCTACCGGAAACATTGGTCGTCAGGTTCTGTCTCAATTGCCGACCTCTGGCGTGCAAGTTCGTGCGCTGGTCCGCAATCCTCAGACGGTAAGTTTGTCGCCACACATCGAATTGGTATACGGAGACTTGAATCTCCCTGAAACTCTGGATCCCTGTCTGGATGGTGTCGATGCGGTGTTCCTGGTTTGGACCGCCCCGGCAACAGCCATTGCTCCTGCTCTGGAGCGGATAACGAAGCACGCGCGGCGCATTGTCTTTCTCTCTTCGCCGTACAAAACCGCACATCCCTTTTTTCAGGCTGCCCAGCCCAATCCGGTGGCAGCCATGCATCAGGAAATTGAACGGATGATTGAAACTTCAGGACTCCAGTGGACATTTCTACGGCCCGGAATGTTCGCCGTGAATGCGCTTTTCTGGTGGGCGCAGCGCATCCGCGCGGGCAGCCAGGTGGTGCGCTGGCCCCACATCAACGCCACCACAGCGCCGATCCACGAACGTGACATTGGCGCAGTTGCCGTTCACGCCTTGTGCGAAGAGGGTCACGCTGGCGCGGAATATGTTTTGACTGGACCGCAACCGCTGAGCCAGTCCCAACAGATTGCGACCATCGGCAGTGTGATTGGCCGTTCTCTGCGCCTGGAGGAAATTTCACCAGATGAGGCTCGATCAGAGTTGCTCACCGTCCTGCCTGTTTCAGTGGTGAATATGTTGCTGGCCGCCTGGAATGGGGCACTTGGTCAACCGGCGTTGGTGACATCCACAGTGGAAGAGATTACCGGGGCACGGGCACGAACGTTTCAGGAATGGGCCACTGATCACGCTGAGGAGTTTCGAGCGTAATATAGAACTCGGCTACTGCATCTCCGCAGTTTGAGGAATGTTGCGATTTTTTAAAACGTAAGTATCCTTCACCTGGAAGGAGATCTCGAATCCAATGTGCTGTAACTCACGCAGCATGTCGTTAATCTTATTTTCACCGCGCAGTTTTGCATGAACTTCAATCACGATCAGTTCGGCCATGCTGGCCAGCACAGCGGAATCGTTTTGCACCATTTCTACTTCCGTTCCTTCAATGTCGCAAACCAAGGTAAAGCGTTTAAATCCATTGTTGGTGAGGATGTCCCGCAGACGCACAGCGGGCACTCGAACTTTCCTTCCACGCTTCAGTTCACTACTGCTGGCTAATAAATTGTCATCGTCAACGTGAAATTCGACGAAGTCAGAATCGTAGCCAACTGCTGCTCGTAGCACGGAAAATTGAGCGCGGTTTCTATCACGGTTTGCTTCAAGAATTGGCGCCACATCGGGATTCGCCTCCACCACAACGTGCTGTTTTGGGTTGTTTAAAAGTTGGTTGGTGACACAAGCTACTACACCGATGCAGCCACCCAGTTCTACAACAGGCAATGCCGGGTTGAGATATTTACGGATCGCCTTACGTTCCGGCCATTCAAATTGTCCGGTGGCTAAAAGATCGCGAAATCCAAGCGCAATGGGGTTATCCAGTCCAATCCGGCATCCATCAATACGGACATAGCTGGATTTATTGATTTGCCACGGTTCCCCTTGGCGATACCATTTTCCTAACGCTATCCAACTGCGGGTTCCTAACGATTGCAGACCTTCTTCGAGCGCAATCCGGCGCATAGTCTGAAACTTACTCATTTAAATGCATCCTAACATATTCCCGATCAATGACGAGTCTGAAAGATGCTGTAGAAATTCGTGCGTAGTGATACCCCCAATCCGAGCCGTTACCGCGAAGGAGCGGTCTTTTAACCACAGGTTATCCCAACAAACGTTGCAGATTCTAAAGGGAAGCGGGGGGAACGAAGTGGCATTGGGCGGTTTCGCCTGCCTCGGACTTTTGCAACATGGATCTCGCTGTCAAGCTTTAAATCATCCCAGGCATAGGTGAGTTCGGCGTCGTGATCCTTTAGAAATCGATCCAGGGCGATGCGAGACAGCCCCCTGAATCTGCGCACCCAGTTACTTTACTTCAAGCTTGTGCTCGCCGTTTATGTACACGGTTATCGTGGTTCCTTGGGTGATTGTAACGTCTTTCCCGTGCACCAACAACATCAACGGGGCAGCGGGAAAAAAGAGTACACCGACGGCTACAGTTGCCACAGCTACCTTGCCTGCGTTTGAGTCGGAGGCGGCCTTCTGATCGGAGGTGATTCGGATCTTACTGCCATCAGTAGCAAGTATGTAATCAAGTGTGATTTCAAGTTTCCCCGTTCTACCCATCCGTTTTTTCGGCGCCGCCACGGTGACGGTGCCAACCGCCTTGGCTCCGTTGGGGATTACCACTTTTTCGTTGATCGTGATTGGATCAATCACTTCAAACATAACCGCATTACCAACCTTTGCAGTGCCTGACGACATGGTTTCAGTGATCCTCATCTTGATAGGAATACCAGCCGGGATGACTATGGATTCTGCATGAAGGCTGTGTGCTAGTAAAAGGAAGGTTGATAGTTTGCGAAGTTTCAAGCAAGAGTGCCCCAGGGCACTAGGCCAAAGTATATTACTTTTTCTTAAGTTTAGATAAAAAGTTTTGATAAAGATAAGATCGGTCTGACCGAAATCCCCATTGGTAGCACTATTGCAGCGACATTCATGCCAACGGCCGCGCATTCAAATTGATTGAAGAGGGTGAGGGATCAATCAGGCGGATCATCGCTTAATTAATTGATCGGAAATCGGAAATAGTTTTGGTGGCACTGATAGAATCAAGAAAAGGGAGGAGATTGCCCGGTAGACCGTAGAAAGTAGCGACTCTCGACCGGAGCCCATAATGGGCCGAGGTTGATTTTTCTGCCAAGAAAAAGGAGAGAGTCGCTTGAAGAAACAATACCAGATCGAGAAACAGCGGGCGGTGCAGGGGTTTCGGCGCATGGCCGTCGAGGCGAATCCTGCGATTCAGATGATGCTGCCGATGGCCGACATTGTCGGGATGTTGCAGCAAGGCGTGGGCAACTTGATGAGGGAAGCGGGGCTGCTGCTGATGCAGCAGGTGATGGACGAAGAAGTGCGGCAGTTGGCGGGCGACCGGCATCAGCAGCATGACGGGCGCAAGGCGCATCGATGGGGCACCGAGCAAGGCTACGGTGTGGTCGATGGCCAGAAGGTTCCGCTGCGGCGCGCGCGGTTGCGCACAACGGCCGAGGATGGCTCGACGCGCGAACAGAAGCTGGGCAGCTATGAGCTGTTTCAGCGCTCGGCGCCGATGGAAGCGAGCGTTTGGGACAAGATGATGCGGGGGCTTTCGACGCGCAACTACAAGGCCGTGGTGCAGGACTTTCACAACGCTTACGGCATCGACAAGTCGACGGTGAGTGAGAACTTCATTGAAGCCTCGCGCGACAAAGTGAAGCAACTGATGGAGCGCAAGCTGGACCACTTGAAGCTGGCCGCGATCGTCATCGACGGCACGCCATTCAAGGACCGGCAGATGATTGCGGCCCTTGGTATTGGCTGCGATGGAGCGAAAACGGTGCTGGGCTTGCGCGAGGGGCCGACGGAAAATACCGAGGTGGTGAGCGCGCTGTTAAGGGACATCGCCGGGCGCGGCGTGGACTTCGCGATCCCGCGCTTGTACGTGCTTGATGGCGGCAAAGCGCTGGCCGCGGCGGTGCGTAAGATGGCCGGTCAGGCCGCGTTCATTCAGCGCTGTATCGTGCATAAGAAACGCAACGTGCTCGATCGCTTACGCGATGACCGATCACGATGCCGCCGAGCGTGCGTTGCAGAAACTGCATCGCGAGCTAATGGACCTGAACCCGAGCGCCGCCCGCAGCCTCGAAGAAGGCATGGCCGAGACGCTGACCGTTCATAAGCTCCGGGTGCCCGAACAACTGCGCCGCACGCTGTGCTGCACCAACGTCATCGAGAGCGCGTTTTCGATTGTCGAAACCGTCTGCCGCAACGTGAAACGCTGGCGTGATGGCGACCACATCGAACGCTGGGTCGGCTCCGGGTTGCTGGTCGCCGAACGCCAATTCCGTAAAGTCATCGGCCACCGCCACATCTCGGTACTGTTGTCGTCAATGGCCGATGCGGCTGTGAAAAAACCGATTGCCAAGGTAACCGAAGTAGCGTAGTCTATGAAAACCGAGGGTCGCTAACTTTCAACGGCGATCCGGGCAATCTCAAAGGGAGTAGGCATGAACCTTCTAAGTTTGAAATTAGTTGTGTTGGCGATTTTCTCCGCCGCAATAGCAATGGCTCAGGTGGAGCAAGGTAGCATCACCGGAGTAGTTATCGACGAAAGTGGCGCGGCTGTAGCTGGCGCGAAAGTCACTGTCACGAATCTGAATACCAGAGTTCAGTCCGTTCTTGATACGAATGGGCAAGGCAACTACTCGGTTCCATTCTTGGCCCATGGCGAATATTCCGTATCTGCTGAAAAGCCCGGATTCGCCTTGGAGCGTATCACCGGCATCAACTTGCGGGTAGGTCTGACGGCAACCATCAACCTCACCTTGCGCACCGGCGCATTGCAACAGGAAGTTACCGTGACGGCAAGCACTGTTCTGTTGGAACAGCAGAGTTCGTCGCTCGGCAATGTGGTTTCCGCGCAGCAGATTGTCCAGCTTCCGCTGAATGGCCGCAACCCTTATGCCCTGTTGCTTCTGGCGCCAGGCGTGACGCCCTCGGGCAATTCTGGCACAGGTCCAATAGTCAGCGGCGGGCGGTCCAATACCAGCGGCGTTTTGTTCGACGGCCAGGAGACACGCAACACTTCCACTAACGACATTGCCTATACGCCGCCGCTTGAAACTGTGGCTGAGTTCAAAGTCATCACTAATAATTTTTCCGCCGAGTATGGCCGCTCTGGCGGCGGCATCCTGACGGCGGCTGGCCGCAGTGGCACTAACCAGATTCATGGCAGCGCCTATGAGTTTTTCCGCAACAATGTGCTGAACGCCAACGGTTGGACGAACAACAGGAACGGCCTAGGCCGGAATCCTGTACGCCACAACGAATACGGCTTCGCATTGGGTGGACCGATAGTCATCCCGCGTTTGTACGATGGTAGGAACCGTACATTCTTCTTTTTCAATTACGAGCAGATCAAAGATCGGGCGCCGGACAACGTTACGGCTTCAGTTCCAACATTGTTGCAGCGCAGCGGAGATTTCTCCCAGACGTTTAACGGAGCTACGCAGATCAGGGTTTTCGATCCTCTCAGCACAATGGCCAATCCAGCGGTTGCGGGCAGCTACATCCGCACGCAGTTCCCAGGCAATATTATTCCCCCAACCCGCATTAATCCCACTGCGGCAAACCTGCTGCAATTCTACCCATTGCCCACCCTAGGGGGAAACACGAACAACCTGGCGCTGGCGGCGACGCGCGTCAGCGGACCCACCAAATACTACGGACGAATCGACGAGAACCTGACCAGTAATAACCGCATGTTCTTCCGCTATGGAATCACCTACGCGCCAGCTAGCACGCCTACCTATACTGGTGTGGCCTTCCCTGGCGAAGGCACAAATTGCCAACAGGGCCAAGCCAACGGCACACCGTGGGTGATGGCGCTGAGCGATACACATACCTTCAAACCGAACTTGATCGGCGAGTTCCGCCTTAGCTACACCCGTCAAAACAACACTTGCGATCTGCGTAGCGGTGGTTTCGACGTCACCAAACTGGGCCTGCCGGCGTATCTCAGGAACGCATCGCTCGATTACCGCTTCCCGTTGTTTGATGTCACCGATCTCACGTCGATCGGACCCGCACGAGCCTCCCATTACACCGATGCGGAAAACACCGGCGAAGGCCAAGGCCACGTCACTTGGTTGAAAGGTTCGCACACCATAAAGGCCGGCGTGGACTACTTGTTCCTGGCGTTTAACATTTTCCGTCCGGATCATCCATCCGGCAATTTCGGTTTTACCCGCGCCTTTACTCAAGGGCCTGACCCAGCCGTTGCCAGCGCAACTTCAGGTTACGGATTGGCAACATTGCTATTGGGCGCGCCCACTGGCGGTAGTTTCACGGTGGGGCCATCGCTAGCGGCGTCGCAACGCAGTTACAACTCCTATCTGCAGGACGATTGGAAAGTCACGCGGACGCTTACACTCAACCTCGGCGTCCGCTGGGAATATCAAACGCCTTACAACGAACGTTACAACCATTTGGCGTACTTCGACCCTAACCTGACCGACTCCATTACTGGATTGAAGGGCGTGCTTGCCTTCACCAATTCTTCCAACCGTTTTCAGAGTATTCCTTACAAGAAGAACTTTGCTCCGCGCGTTGGCCTGGCTTACACGTTTCTTCGCAACACCGTCTTCCGCGCCGGTTACGGACTCTTTTACTTGCCCGGCAGCGGCGGCGTTGGCGCGAGCCCTGGCGATTTAGGTAGCGGATCGCAAGCATCCACTCCTGTGTTTCTAGGCCAAGCGCCGGCCGCGCCAAACACGCCTCCTGTAGGGGCTTCCATTGCGAATCCCTTTGTCACCGGTCTGTTGAGCTATCCGAATACGCTGATAGGCAACGGTATTGGCGCCGTGTTTCCCAACTGGGTGACGCCCGTCAATCAAATGTGGAACGCCAGCATCCAGCGGTCAGTCTTAGGAAATTTACTGGTTGAAGCAGCGTACTTGGGAAGCCGCGGACAGCACATCTGGACGAATATTGCAGCCAACGCGGTGGATCCGAAATATCTAACCCTGGGAGCGCAGTTAAATTCGCTTGTGCCGAATCCGTTCTTTGGAAAAATCACCAGCGGAAGTTTGAGCCCGGCAACTGTGCGGCAATCCGCGATACTCTCGCCATACCCGCAGTACACAAGCATCAACAATATCCGCGGGGCCGTGGGCGATTCTGTCTATCACGCTTTAGCGTTGCGCGCCGACAAACGGTTCAGCAAAGGAGTGCTGTTCCAAGCTAGCTATACCTTCAGCAAGCTAATCGACAATGTACAGGAGCGGTTCGGCGGACGTTCCAGCTTCACGAATCCTTACGATTTGCGGCAGTCGCGCTCCATCTCCGATAATGATCGTTCGCAAATCTTTGTCAGCAATTTCGTGTATGAGCTTCCTTTCGGGACCGGCCAACGCTGGGCAGGCCATGGGCCAGTAGGAAAGATTGCCGGCAATTGGCAGCTAAGCGGAATCTTTACGGCGATGAATGGGCAGCCGGTAGTGATCACCGGGCCGAACAATACGCAGTTACCGGGCATCTCCGCATACGCGATACGGTCGAAAAATCCGAACCTAACTTCGGGCCAATCGATCGATAAATGGTTCGACACAACGGCGTTCAGTGGAGCTCCGTTGTATTCGCTGGGCAACGATTCGAGGACGCAACCAAATCTGCGAAATCCCGGCGTTGTGAATTTCGATCTAGGCATGAGCCGCTATCAGCCGATTACCGAACGGATCAAACTACAATTCCGCGCCGAGATGTTCAATTCGCTAAACAAGGTGAATTTCAGCGCTCCGCAGGGTTCGGTGACAGCAACGAACTTCGGCCAAATTACCGCCGCTGCCGGTGGACGGTCCGTGCAGTTGGGATTGCGGCTGACATTCTAGGCGGGCGAGATGAAGGCCACAGCGCGAAGAACATGCTTGCGGACGCTAGCGGGAGGGTTGGCCGCAATCCGCGCACAAGCAGCGCCAGCGAAGCGTCCGAACGTGCTGGTCATAGTCTCTGATGACCAGGGGTACGGTGACATCAGTTCCTACGAGCACCCGCCCGAGGTCCGCACGCCGCACATGGATCGGATCGCCAAGCGTGGTGTTCGCTTTTTTCAAGGCTACGCCAATGCCTACGTTTGCGCGCCAAGCCGTGCGGCGTTGCTGACAGTACATATCCGCAGCGTTACGGTTTCTACACAGCGTCCGATTCACGAGTGGGCCTGCCGCTCAGCCAATCCACCTTGGCCGACATGCTGAAGAAAGAAGGTTACGCCACTGGCGCTCTGGGCAAGTGGCATCTGGGCATCGAAATGGCGTATCACCCGATGAAGCGTGGTTTCGATGAATTTTAATGAGCCCACCGCTGAGTTTTTCCAAGGACGTCTTCTTGACCTATGCTTCTCTGGCCGTTGGAGCGGGCGGCGCCGTTGACAAGTCTACAGCGTTCGCCCAAACTTGGAGCAAGTTTTCCAACGGCACGGGGCCAGCCAACGTAACTGGTTGGGAAGGAAGTGCACGAAAACTTTCGTATTATCCGCAAGGGCAAGGATTTGGTAATTGCGCATTGGATGCTTCTTCGTTACTTACGAAGTTTAGTGGAGGAGGACAATGCGGGTCTTTTGCTCATTTGCTGAGGGCTGCGCTCGGCATGAACGGCATCGTTACTAATTTTATTTCTATCAACATCCTCCCGGCATTTAATGGTAATCAAATGCTCGTCAAAGAATGGACTCCCATATCCTCTGGCACAAGCCCCGATGCGGCTTATCCTTACCGTCTTAATTTGGTTGTGGAACCGGCGGGCCCTGATGGTCGTATCTCCATTGGGATGGTGCCGGCCCCCCCCTCCCAAATATTCGGGGAACTCAAGAGTGAGGCAACCCTGCCTGGGCAGAATTCGGCCCCACCCTCTGAAAAATTCTTTAACTCCCATTACATTGTGAAGCTGAATGACGCTGCTGTTGTTCCACCATTTAGCCAGCCAGGGCCATACTTCGATCCAAGCTACGGAGCATTTTACACTTCTTCCGCTTCCTTCGAGGACAAAGCGATTTGGGGTTATGCCGCAGTGATCGTGCCGACCAGTCCGCTCGAATGGAAGGCCTTCAAGCGCAGTCCGGGATCGCCCGCGCGGATCTCGTTTTCGCCACCCGACTAAACGCTGGGGAGATTTGAGCAACAGGGTCGATTCGTTTCATGAAGGAGAACTATGAAGAAAGCATTGAGTACGTTCATGTTGTTATGCGCAAGCCTAAGTACGGGTATGGCCCAACGCGGCGAACTCCGGAAGATGCACTCGGAAGTAAGGAATGAACACCTTGAAATAGGCACTCCGATCGGTAGTCGACTAATTGCTGCTAGGGAAATATCCATCGAGGGAAAAACCCCTTCGGGAAGGGCTCTTTTTGGGACACTACTGATTGTGTTCGACCCTAACTCGGGTTTTTACTTTTGGCAGTTAGGAGTTCTACATGATCCGAAATACGCAAAGTTGGTGCAACTTGACAGTGCTCCAACTTACCTTCGTGCATTCGTTGATGAGACCGGTATCACTGTATTCGGGATTTTGGGCAACGAGCTTTATGTAAAGAAGAATACTCACAAAGCAACCACAATGGAAGAAGCAGAAAAAAACGCAATCCGAGAGGCGACTGACACGCCAGGGTGCGGATTCCGGCGAAGAAAATCACTCATTCCGAGCTGAAGAAAATAAGTTATTCGCCAAGCGACGCCGGTAAAAGCATTGTGGAGCAGGTGATCGTCATCGGTCAAGGAAAATGCTCCACTGCCGGGAAATATCTTCA
>JANXSF010000039.1 GCA_025352795.1 Acidobacteriota bacterium | reverse complement strand
GCGCCGTTCCTATCGAACCATTCAGGAGAATCTTTTCGTAGGTGTCGGCGTCGTGCACGTGTTGGGCATCACAGCCGCCTTGCTCGGTTGGATCGGCCCTATTCAGGCTGCCGTTCTCCACCTTGGCCCGGACATTCTAGTTCAGGCCAAGGCCTCCGTCGAGCCCTTGTTGATCGATCAGCGCCGATTCTCCTATGTGCCTACCTACTATCCGAATGCCGAGGATCCCCGTTCGGCTGGCGATCTGCCACTCGCGCCTGGGCAAGCGCAGCGAGGTGTAGATTTCCGCCTGCGGCGCGTTGCCACCGTTGCTGTACAGGGCAACATCGTGGCAACCGCAGGGGAACAACGGGGAGTAATGGTCTACTTGCTACCCCGCTCTTCCGTGGGTCTGACAGAGAAGAGTCCGTTTCCAGTCGTCGATGGGCGCTTTGAGTTTTCGGCTGTTTTACCTGGCTCCTACATCCTGGTCGCTGAACGATTCGGTGAAACCGGCGGAGCCGTCAGCAGCGCGCGAGCCGAGTTGGATGTCCACGATCGGGATATCACGGGCATTGCGTTGGCTCTGATTCGCCCCGGCGAGCTAGCGGGTAAAGTGCATCTGGAATCCGCTAAAGCTTCGACTGCGCGCCCCGATCTTGCCGACACCAACCGCAACCTGCAAGTCTCCCTGCAACGACTGGACGACGATGGGGCCTTCATCAGTGCCTCCGCAGACGGGTCGGGCAAATTCCTACTTAAGGGCGTGAGTGCGGGACACTATCGCGTGTTGGTGAACAATCTGCGGAACGCACTCTACGTGAAGTCCATCCGAGTGGGCGACTACGACGTCATGGAAACGGGCCTAGATTTGAGCAGAGGCATTACTCCGGGTGACATCTCGATTGCCGTAAGCGCCAACGGTGGCACATTGAAGGGACGCGCACGCAACGATAGCGGCTCAAATCCAGGTGGAGTCCAAGTGCTGGCCATTCCCACATCAGGAACTCGCCGCTTGAAGACGGCAGTCACCGACCAGAACGGGCACTACGAAATCAAGGGCCTCGCTCCCGGAGACTATCGCGTGTTTGCGTTCGAAGATATCGAGTCCGGTGCTGCCGAGGACCCCGAGTTCATGAAGAGGTTCATCGACAAAAGCAGCAAGGTGACGATCCAGGAGTTAGCCACCGAGACAGTGGAAGCGGCGACGATCACGACGGTCATTTCTCGGGCTGGGCAGTAGAATCAAAGAGCCGGATCGCAGCAGCCTGGTTTGGCGACACCATAGTTGGCTGCAGAATGGCATGCCGTCCGGTTTCTATGATTCAGCGGGATGCAACAAACGAAGTGGGCAGCCTGAACCTGAGGGCCCGATCGGCGATCACGGTTTAAGGAAAGGAACAGCCTGTTGTACAGGCCATTGCCAATGCCGCGCCGGACTTGGCTCCAGTACCTGTCTTGGTACGGGCAGGGGAGCAAATCAATCCTCACAATTAGGCCCACAAACCGACTCGAACCAGACGCTCTACCCCTCCGTGAGAGGATCGCTTTGTGAGTTGTGCTTACAAGTGATGGCCTGTCCGTGGCCGACGGACCGCTTTCGCCGTAGGGTGGCGATTCAACTCTCGATTTCTGGCTCAGTACGTACTTTCAATGGACTACACTACCACGACCCCAAGCCACACACTCATGCTCAGATGCACTTTCCATCTCAAGGGAAGGTGAAACAAGTGGCGTGCGAATTGCGAGGGCTCTTTGGAGTTCACGCTCTTTGCACTCAGGCGCTGAGCTTGGCAGGCGGTCGACACTCTCCTCCGAGTTCACCGCCTGATTCTCCTTCTTGTTCGCAAGCTCTCCGGACGGGGTCAGACAATGGCTTGGCGGTCACCTCACTTCCCTATATTCGTCGCGTTCTGCGGCAACGCGTCCCACACGCCGCAGGACGATGGTGGCGATTTGCCACGCTTAGAAAAACCTCGGGTTTTCGAGCGTTTCAGAAGTGCCGGAGATGACTGATTCCTGTGCTCGAGTAGGACGCTTCGCCTATGGCCTCTTGCGTGCTGTTGAGCATCTCGCAAATGGCCATGACAAAGCATCTGAATTTCTCATCTCTGGTTTTCTTGATAGCCACGCTGGCGGTCTTTGAAAGTCGACTTCCAGGACAGGTCCAACCTCCAACACCCAAACCTGATGGCGCTAGCCTGAAGGCACGGACCGAGCCGATCAAAGCCGAGGATGGATTGCCCGGTGGCTGTTCCCTAAGTTTGAACGCCTCTGCGGCAAGGGCCTCGAAGCAGGCGTGGAGGTAATCGTAACCACAGCCGGTTTCGCAAAAATGGCATGCTCGCCATGTAGCCTATGAAAAGAACGGCCTGTTTGTGGACGAAATGGTCAGCGGCCCAATGAAGTCGTGGCGGCATGAACACCATTTCCAGAAACAGGATCGCGGAACGCTGCTCACTGATTCCATAGACTTCGTTCCAATCGGTCCTGCCTGGCTAGTGAAATGGGGGCTTGGGTTGCTGTTCCGCTTCCGTCATGCAGTGACTCGAAAAGAGTGTGCTGGTTAACAGACAGCAACGTCGTCAATCCTTGCAAATCGTGTTGGTGTACACTAATTGAATCCAATAGGATCACCGCATTTCAAGCTCTTATTCTGCGGTGAACAGTCCATGAATTCCAAAGCGACCAGAAAAGGAGCACTTCCATTTTCAGACTTCCCTTAGCTTTGCTTGTTTCCACCGTCACCGCGGCAACGGCCGCAGCACCCATAACACTTATGGTGGTTGTTGACCGGTCCGGCTCTGTGCATCGTTCAGGATCGGCGACGGCGATGCAACAAGCCCTCCAAAATTTCGTGGACGCACAAAGTAATGGCCAGCGGATGTTTGAAGAGGAACGCGACTTCATCGGGATGGGAAGCTTTGCCAACAGTTGGAAGCTGGATTTTTCGCCGGCAACCATCTTTCGTTCGCCAATTACCGAAGCAATTCGCACAATTCCATTCGCTCGTGCCGGTTCCACCAATACGGCGGAAGCCCTTCATCAGGCCTATGAACAGTTAAGGGCGCTAAACAAGACCAGTTCTTTCAACGCAATCCTGTTACTTACCGACGGACGCCCCAGTTCATTTACAGCTAAGTTCGACCGGCCTTCCGCTTGCGAATTAGCTGCTCCAAAAACAGGCGTAATTGCAGCTACGGTGGGCGCAACCTGGCCCCCGCTTCCGCCCAGCAACAGCGGAGATGACGGCATATACACGATAGGTTTATTTCAACCGAAATGGATCAGCTACGACCTTGCATTTGTAGAAGGAACAGATTGCCATTTTTCGACAGACTCAGGGCAGGCCGTTCCTGGAGCTGCGTTTTCCAAGGATTTTTCAGAATTACCGGAAACGGATGCCTACGGAAATTCCATCTTTGGACCGGTTTACCAATTGGAAGATCGAAGCACAGCCAATCCGCGTTCGGTACGGTTCGCCGCATTCAATGCGGCAGATAACATGGCAACCAAAATCCGCAAGGATCGCGTGCTGCGCCCAGTGTTGTTTGTAGTCGGGCTTAAACAAGACCCAAGGGGAGGCGAACAGCTTGATTCCGGTTGGCTGGCACGAATAGCTAACGATCCGGTTTACCGCAATTCTGCAGATAAATTTATCATGCAAACCGATCAAATAGCAGGCGTTTATCGTGAAGGAAATATCGAAATGTTGGGTTCAGTGCTCCAGCAAATTGCCTTAGATATCGCATTGTTGGCTGATCTTCGATCTAAGTCCCCAACCCTAATAAAGAAATAGTCCTTGACATGTTGAGGATAACGCCCTATCGTAATGTAGATTTCCCAGCAACGCAGTGGGCAAAATCGAGAGGAATTACTACGGAATGTTTCCATATTTGAGAAATGCTTTCGGAAAGCAGCTTTGGTTATTCGGCTTGCTGGCTTTTGCATTGGTTCCTTCGGCTCATGCCCAATGCCAGGACTCCGGCGCAGGTGGTACCGTGATTGCCAGTCTTGGCTTCAACCCCTGCTATCAGGTTACTGTGCCGCAAGGCCGAAAATTCGTCGTAGTGACTCTCCTGGAACAATTTACATATTGGCAAACCCGCGATGGATGTGCAACCAACAAACTGGGGGATTGCAGTCGTCCTCTGTCCTTGACACTTACCGCTAACGCAAGCACCGGCAATATTTACACTACATCCATTAGTGGATCGGTTGGAGCACCTCCACCTGGAACGGGTTGGACGAATCAGATTAGTGAGCCACAGTGTGTGGACCCAGCCTGTACGCAATGCGACAATGTTCTGCGCTCCGACATGTCTCAATGCTCCGACCAAGCCTGTGTGGCATCGGCGCAAGCACAA
>JANXSF010000101.1 GCA_025352795.1 Acidobacteriota bacterium | reverse complement strand
CGATTCCCACATTCCCACCGCCTCGACTGCGGTTGTGTTGTGCCTTTACCAATCCAAACAACAAAACAAGAAAACAAGAAAACACAAAGGAGCCCGGTCTAAAGGCCGACCTTCAGGCTCATCCTTCGATGAGAATATGCTCCCGATGGGCTATACATCAAGCAGCAGATTCGATATAACTTGATCTATGGCAGACACCATTCCATCACGGCGCAAGTTCATCCAGGGCGGTGCGCGCGCCCTTTCTGTGGCAGCGCTGGCAAACGAAGTTCTGGCGCAGACTTCCTCTGCTTCGGCAACCGGACTTCCTACACGAGTTTTAGGTAGAACAGGCCAGCGAGTTTCCATATTGGCCCTGGGCGGCTGGCACATTGGATCGGTGAAGGATGAATCGGAAGCCATCCGCATTATGCACGCCGCCGTGGATGAAGGGCTCACTTTCTTTGATAACGCCTGGGATTATCACGACGGCCATTCCGAAGAAGTCATGGGGAAGGCGCTCAACGGCGGTCATCGGCAGAAGGTGTTTCTGATGACCAAGAACTGTGAGCGTGACTATGCCGGTTCTATGAAGAACCTGGACGATTCGTTACGTCGGCTCCAGACTGACCATTTGGATTTGTGGCAATTTCATGAAATGGTTTACGACAACGATCCCGACTGGGTCTTTGAAAAAGGCGGATTAAAGGCGGCACTGGAAGCTAAGAAAGCGGGCAAGGTGCGGTTCATTGGGTTCACCGGTCATAAAGATCCAAGGATTCATTTGAAGATGTTGGCCAAGCCTTACGATTGGGATTCGGCACAGATGCCCATCAACTTGCTGGATCATTTTTACCGCAGCTTTCAGCAGGAAGTGGTTCCGGTTTGTTTGAAGAAAAACGTTGGGGTAATCGGGATGAAAGGCCTTGCTGGCGGAGGCACGGAAGGTCGTTTAATTGAAAAGCTGGGCATGACAGCAGAAGAATGTTACCGCTACTCACTCAGCCTGCCGGTGAGCGCCCAAGTGGTGGGGATTACCTCCATGGATCAATTGAAAGCCGATATCGCCATGGCTCGTAATTTCAAGCCAATGCCGCTGGCTGAAAGGACAACTTTGTTAAGCAAGGTCCGCGAGCAGGCCACTGACGGACGGCATGAGTTATTCAAGTCATCAAAATTTTATGATGGCCCACATCATAGAAAGCAACATGGGTTCGATACTGCGATTGGCTGAGCTCCATGAATGGTGTGTAGTTTTCCGCAATCGGACAGCTTCAAGTGTTGAAGCGAAGCGTATCAGGCCTTTGAAAAACCGCTCCCTCGCGGTCACGGCTCGGTAGAATCAGTATGTTACCGAGCCGTGACCGCAAGGGAGCGGTTTTTTAACCAAGGGTTATCCCAACAAAAATGTTGTAGATTGTGCAGGGATGCCAAGCCCGCCTGGCGGGCTTTTTCACACCTTCAAGTGCATGGGAAACTTCTGACATTTGGCAGGGTTTGCAACCCAGAAACAACGAAAATAGGCCCTTTGAGTCCCTCAGAACTATTTGTTCATTCTCGCACTCCTCGGTACCATACTATGTTACTACCCAACTATGCGGGTAGTAAGTGAATTTTGAGGGGATCTAATATCCTCAAGTTAGAAGATTCTTACACTTAGTTACACTATTCTAATCTCTTTCTCAACAGAGAAACATATTTAATTTGTTCGATTTCCCAATGTTCCGCGTTACTTGCAAAGACCTAAAGTTCTTGCACTTAGCTGACAATACACCCTCAAGAATTTACAGACGTAAGCACCGGCACACTTAGCCTGAGGGTACTTACCCGATTGAACTAAAAGTACTCCTATGTTTATACTGACTTCACTGATTCTCTTGACGGATAACTTACACATGAAGTTAGCTAAATCTACCACACACTTTTCCCTTGGACTCTTAGCCGTTGCCGCTAATCTGATCCTTCCATTGCAAGTCTGGTCCCAAACTGGCACAGGACTTAAAGGCGATTATTTTGCCAACACAGCCCTTACTGGACCAGTGGCACTTACTCGCACTGATCCGACAATCAATTTCATTTGGGGTGCAGCCGGGCCTGCGGCTACTCTCCCGGCGGACCGTTATTCCGCCAGATGGACGGGGCAAGTGGAAGCCCCAACAACCGGGATTTACACGTTTGTAACTCGCTCCGATGACGGCGTCCGCTTGTGGATAAATGGAAAATTACTCATCAACAATTGGCGCGACCATGGCCCTACTTACGATCAGAGTGTCCCGGTGAACCTTACTGCGGGGCAACGATACAGCATTCAATTGGAATATTACGAAGATAACGGTGGGGCAGTCATGCAGTTGTTCTGGTCGTATCCGAACCAGGTGGAACAAGTCATTCCGCAACAGCGGCTTTATGTGGCACCCATCACGCTGCAACCTGCTCCAGCGGCTACTTCGCGAGTGATGGTGAGTAACCTGAACTGGCTGAGTGAAACGAATGGCTGGGGCCCTGCAGAACGCGACCGCTCCAACGGGGAACAAGGAAGTCGCGATGGAAAGCCCATCACCATAGGCGGGCGGCGATATGTTGACGGAATTGGTGTCCACGCTGTTTCGGAGATCCGTATTGCGTTGAATGATCGTTACGACGTGTTCAAATCCATCATCGGCGTTGATGACGAAGTGGGGAACTTGGGCAGTGTGGTTTTTGAAGTCTGGCTGGATGGCAAGCGATCCTATCAAAGCCCGGTGATGAAGGGTACCATGCCCGGTTTGGCGATTGAAGTACCAGTGGAAAATGCCAATGAAATGAAGCTAGTAGTAACCAGTGCTGGTGACGGCATTAGTTCCGACCATGCCGATTGGGCAGACGCTAGGCTGGAAGGCATTGAGCAGGTGAAATACCTGAGTGACCTCAATTGGGTAAGTGCCACCAATGGTCGCGGCGCAGTGGAAAAGAATCACCCAAGTGGGGGGAAAGGGCTCATCAAGTTAGATGGAGCCACTTATCGCAAAGGGTTGGGGACTTACTCCACAGCGGAAATCAAATACAATCTTGACAAGAAGTACGACCTGTTTAGTTCCACCCTGGGTATTGACGATTTAGCCAATGGCGGCGGGTCGGTGATCTTTGAAGTGTGGGCAGATGGTACGCGTCTGTACCAATCGCCTATCGTAAAGAGCATTACGCCTATGCAGCATCTGGACGTTTCCGTAAGGGATCGGATGACTTTGACCCTCAAGGTTTTAGACGCAGGCGACGGATCCACAGGCGACCTGGCCGATTGGGCCGACGCGCAATTGTTGCCCTTAGGCAGTGATGGCCCTCCAGCACCTGGCAATCTGAAAGCGACGGCTGGTAACGCGCAGGTGGCACTCACTTGGGTGAGTTCTATTGGTGCCACAGGTTACAACGTTTATCGGGGAACAACAGCCGGTGGACAGGCTTCTGCCCCCATTGCTTCCAATGTTACAGGCACTAGTTACTTGAATACTGGGTTGACGAATGGGACCACTTACTTCTACAAACTACGCGCGGTGAGCGCCACCGGTATGGGACCGTACTCGAATGAATCCGCTGCCAAACCGGAACCACCACTTCCGAATCCTCCGGGCACAGCGCCGACAAACTTCACAGCCACTGCGGGGAATGCCAAGGTCACCTTAGGATGGACTGCAGTTACCGGTGCCACCGGATATCGCATCTTCCGGGCGACTACTACCAATGGGCAGACAACCACGCCACTTGTGACCGTGACAACCACCGATCATATGGATTTGAATCTGACCAATGGGACAGCGTATTTCTATAAGATTGCTGCTTTCAACGCTGGCGGCGCTGGACCAATGTCGCTTGAAGCAAACGCAACGCCACGTAGCTTACCAACTGCTCCGGCTAATCTGAAGGCAACTCCAGGGAACACGCAAATATCACTGGCCTGGGACTTAGTAACTGGGGCAAACAGTTATCAGGTATTCCGCGCAACAACATCCAACGGACAGACCGCTGTACCGCTGACCACGGTAACCACCAATAGCTATCTGAATACGGGACTCACAAACGGTACGCAATATTTCTACAAAGTGACCGCCGTGAACGGGTCGGGTGCAGGGCCTTTATCGAATCAGGCCATGGCCACGCCCATTGCGCTACCAACCGCACCAACGAATGTAACGGTGCTGCCGGGCAATGCCCAACTGGCATTGTCTTGGACCGCAGTAAGTGGAGCAACCAGTTATCAGGTGTTCCGCGGTACAACATCGAACGGGGAACTGGCGGCGGCTCTAACCACTGTCACAACGGCAACCTTCCTCAACACCGGTTTGACCAATGGAACCACTTACTTCTATAAAATCGTCGCGATGAATGGTGCTGGGGCAGGGCCAATGTCTGCTGAAGTCAGTGGAACTCCGCAGGCTCAGCCAGCAGCTCCTATTGTTTCCGGTACGGCTGGAAATCAGCGGGTTACGCTTAGCTGGGCGGCAGTGCCTTCCGCTCTTACTTACAACGTATATCGTGGAACCACAACCAATGGTCAGGCATCCGTTGCAATCGCCACCAATCTAGCCAATCCGACGTTTTTGAACACTGGCCTGATTAACGGGACCACTTACTTCTATAAGGTCACCGCTGTGAATGCATCGGGCGAAAGCGCCCGCTCTGCCGAAGTGAGTGTTACTCCTGCGGCATCGCAACCAGCGGTTGACCCCGCTACTCTTTCTGCTTGGCGTCTACTGCGGCAAGCCACTTGGGGACCCAAGCCCGGCGAAGCAGACCGGGTGAAACAGATTGGGGCAACGGCGTTCCTAAACGAACAGTTCGCTGCGCCGCTTTCTGTCTATCCAGATACTCTGTTTGCTCAATCCATTGACTTCACGCAAGAACAATTGATGGCACTGGCACTTACTGCACCCGATCAGTTGCGGCAGCGTGTTGCTTGGGCTTTGCATAAGATTTGGGTAGTATCGGCAGTGGAAGTCAGCGATTCATCGGCCATCGTCACCTATCAGCGCATCTTGCTCAATAACGCATTCGGAAACTATCGTAACTTGATGCGAGAGATGACCCTCAACCCGGCAATGGGCCGCTATCTGAACATGCTCAACAACAAGAGCCAAACAGTAACCGGTGTGGCTCCAAATGAAAACTACGCTCGCGAGGTGATGCAGTTGTTCACCCTGGGAATTCCGGTTCTGAATCCCAACGGTTCGCCTGCTACAGGCATCAATTACACAGAAGCCGACGTCAAAGAGTTGGCCCGCCTGTTGACCGGTTGGACTTATGGAGACGGAAACCCGGCCACGGTGCCGACAAATCTTGGACCCACCAATTGGAAGGTCCCCATGGAGCCAGTGGAGGCGTTCCACGATAAAGGCGCAAAGACGTTCCTGGGTGTCAATATCCCTCCAGGCAACACCGCTACGCAGGATCTGGATCGGGCACTGGATATTATTTTCAGCCAGCCCACCATGGCACCGTTTGTGGTGAAGCAGTTGATTCAACAACTGGTCACATCTAACCCCAGCCCTACTTACATTAACGCTGTAGTGGATGTGTTCAATAACAATGGCGCCAACGTCCGCGGCGATTTAACGGCAGTGGTGCGGGCAAGCCTGACGCATCCTGAAGCAGCCACCGGCAACAAGTTGATGGAACCTGTGCTGTATGTCATCTCTCAACTACGTTCCCTGAATGCAACGGTTGTGGATCATCCATTCATGACCGATCTGGCCGAGGCAATGGGACAGAAAGTATTCTTCCCACCCTCTGTATTCAGCTATTACTCGCCTGGATATCGCATTCGAGGAACTGCCCTTGCCGGTCCTGAGTTCCAGATACTAACCTCAGTTACTTCCCTTGTCCACACTAACTTTGTGGGTCAGTTACTCAGTGGCGGATTCGGAACGGAAGTAGTCATTGACTATGCACCGTTCACCAGCAAAGCAGCCGACCCTGCGGCGTTGGTGGATTACTGCAGTCTGTTGTTCATGGGTGGACAGATGTCTAGCGCTCAACGAACAGAAATCATTGCTGCAGTAAGTGCAACCAGCGGCGCAATGGATCGTGTCCAGACGGCCATCTACTTGACACTGGGTACCGCTCAGTACCAGGTGGAGCATTAAAATCCAAAACAGCCGGGCCGCATGCAAACTCATGCGGCCCATTAGTACAAGAACACAAAGGAACAAGGAAACTATTATGACGAATCGCAATCGACGTGACTTTTTGAAAAAATGC
The DNA here is from genome assembly GCA_025352795.1 of Acidobacteriota bacterium. Taxonomy (GTDB): domain Bacteria; phylum Acidobacteriota; class Terriglobia; order Bryobacterales; family Bryobacteraceae; genus JANXSF01. The sequence goes on along the minus strand of JANXSF010000101.1, from coordinate 23,586 downwards.
TGTGGATTGAGTGCTGCCGGAGTAAGTGCTCACATTACGCGGCTGGGTCTGATCTCGGCACAGGCGCAAAGTACATCTACTTACAAGGCGCTGGTTTGTATCTTCCTGTTTGGCGGGAATGATTCGAATAACATGGTGGTGCCAACGGATTCACGATACTCGCTGTACCAGGGCATGCGCGGTCCGGTGGCGCTGGGGCAGGGGACACTTTTGCAAGCCGGTGCAAGCGGATATGGATTTCACCCCAGCCTGGTGAACGTACGTCGCTTGTTTAATCAAGCGCAGCCGTCGGCGGCTGTGGTGTTCAATGTCGGGTCGTTGGTTAGGCCAACACTGAAAGCGAATTTGAACACTACCCCGCTGCCAAAGAACCTCTACTCGCATTCCGACCAGGTGCAGCAATGGCAAACGTCGGATACCAACGGCGGTTCTTCGGGCTGGGGTGGCCGCATTAACGATTTGATTCTTGCGCAGAACTCCGGATCGCTACCGCCAGGCATTTCAGTAAACGGGGGCAATTCCTTATTCCTTTCTGCGCCCACCACACAAGGGGTCAACTTTTCCAACAGCACTTCGTTCGGATTGAGCACTTTCGGCAATGGCACGGCTAGCAATGCCCGCATTGCTTCGTTACAGAAAGTGTTGACGTTTGATACTGGCCTGCAAATGATTGGTTCAGCCAACGGCGTGTTGGGAAATGCGATCAAGTCGGCGCAGGAAATCAACGGGGCTTTGGCCAGCGCACCGGCATTGCCAGTGGTGTTCCCGGCCAGTGGATTAGGAAATCAATTGTCGCAAGTGGCCCGCATTATTTCTGTGAAGGGCGCGCTGGGCATGAATCGGCAGATTTTCTTTGCGGGAATGGGCGGGTTCGATAACCACGAAGATCTGGTGAACAAGCATTCGCAGCTAATGGCTACGCTGGACGCGGCTATCAACGCTTTCCAGACAACGATGGAACTGCGTGGTTCAGCGAACGACGTCACCATCTTTACGGAAAGCGATTTTAATCGTACCGGGAATTCCAATGCCAACTTGGGGACGGATCATGCATGGGGCGGCCATCACATGGTGCTTGGCGGTGCCGTAAAGGGCGGCCAGACCTTCGGAACTTTCCCGTTGCATCAACTTGGTGGATCTGACGACGCAGGGAACCGCGGTAACTGGATTCCCACTTCATCCATTGACCAATATGGGGCCACTTTGGGTAGCTGGTTTGGTGTATCCGATGCAGAACTAAAATTGATTTTCCCCAATTTGGTGAACTTCGTTGGTAAGGAAAAGTTAGGATTCATCTAGCAGTTCAAACATTGCAAGCAGAACCGGGGGAAACATTTGCTCTTATAATGGTTTTTTATGAAGCATCTGATTTCCCTGGCCCTTGCTGTGAATTCTTTCAAGTTAGGAGCGCAACCCACGCCAGCCACAGCTCGGGCCGCCGCTATTGAGGCCACCAAAAATGCCATCCAAGCGGAGTGTGACGTAGCTGCCGGAGGTGACTGGCAGTTGTGGTTCGACAATCTGAAAGCCTATCGCACAGTTATCAAGCCGATGGTGGGGTACGCGATTGACAATCCCTGGAAGTCAAAGCCCAACCCCAAAAACACCTACGCGATTATGCGTTGGCCCTCCGACCCCAACCAGTATGTTCATGCCAATACCGCCATTCCACTTGGGTACGTTGAGGATCAGGATCCCGCTCATTGGGTGAAGCGTATGCCACTGTTGAGCATTGCACAATTCGTGCAATCGGGTGGTACGATTCCCCTTCCTTTTCTGGATGACAACGACCCTATTCATTGGGCCAAGCAGATTCCGATGATCCGCATTGCGGTGATGATGAAATCCTGGCTGGCGGAACGGGGCATTGACCTGATTCTGGTGCCGGTCCCAGTGAAGGCGGAAATTTATGGGGACAAATTGGTCGCCGATCAAACGTTGGTTCCAGCGGATAAGAACGTTATCCCGCACATTAGGCGACGGTATCTGGAATTTCTAAATGCCGGAATTGAACTGGTCGATTTATATCCGCTGTTCATGAAAGAACGGCAGCAATTAGACCTTTTCATGGCAGCCGATACGCACTGGATGCAGAAATCGCAACGCATTGCCGCGGAGCAAATTGCCGCTCGCTTGCAACGTTACCCTTGGGTGCAGGCTGCTCAAAAAGCCCCACTTCGTTATGCCGAAACCATTGAAAAAGATCGTCCAACCGTTGCCATGTTTTGGGATTACCTGACAACGGAGGAACAAACGGCACTGATGCCCTATCGTATAGAAACCATAAAAAAACTGGTGGCCAAGGGCGGTGGGGAAGCTGTGGTAGAATCGCCAAATTCACCTGTTTTGCTGGCTGGTGACAGCTACATTACTTACGATTATCCGCTTCAAGCAGGCATTGTTGGGTTGCTGGCGCAGCAGATAAATCAACCGGTCAGCATCCAGCGAGTGGCCGGTGCCCTTGACGGAATATTTCGAGACATGTTCCGCGATCCGGCCATATTAAAAGGCAAGAAGGTTGTGATTTGGCTATTGAATGATGAGCCAGTTGGACGGGGAGACATGTGGCCGAAAAACTTTGCTCTGCCAAAGCGACCAGCCGTTACTAAGTAGTGTTGAATTTTAGTTCTGAGCTAGCGGATCTGGCGGGTGTATCAAACTGTGGGCGGCCGCTTCGGCTTCTGCTTCAGACCCAACAGCGCGAGTATAGTTGGAGTATTTAATATCCAGTTCAGCCCTACCAGCCAGACGCGTTTCAATAAAACTTCTAATCATTTTGGGAACGGCAATTCCGTCTTGGAGAATGTATTCTCGAACAAATTCCACTTTTTTCAGAAAAAGTGAAGGGCTCTTCACCAAACGCCCACTTTCACGCACTGGCATGTAAGTCTCGCTATCGATCCACAATTCACCCTTGAACAGGCCGACACGCTTCTCTTTGGGGGTCAATTCGTAGACGTAAACCGGACGATTTTCCACCTGGATTAGCCTTTTGAGCTTGAATTTATAGTTTTTGTCACTGATGGACATGTCCGAACTTTTTTCGCCAGTTTCCTGTTCCAATTGAAGATAACGGGCGATCACTTCTTTCTTGATCGTATTGTCACCGGTGAAAGAGAGTGTGTTGAAGGTGATCTTTCCCAGCTTGGAAACAAAGCGGAGCGCGCGTAACTTGCCTTCTTTGTGTAGTTTGGGCATGCGGGCATCGAAACTCATCTCCATTTGCAGCCCGTGCAGCTTCTCTTCCTGCGACTTGCTGGCTTCAAAGTACCGCTCCAGGATTTCTGGACGGGAGTCTGCTTCCATCTCAAAAGCTTCTGCAAGTGCGAATACTGGAGAGAAAGCTAATGAGATGCAAAGAACAAATGCTAGATAGGACGATCGGATCAATATTCCTCAAATGGTGCGCTGGAAGCGAATGTAAACCTGCACCTTTAACTCTATCAATTACAGACGGATGATTCAAATGGCAGGTTCCCTTAAACTGGGAAGTATGACTGAACTAAAAATCGGCTTGCGACTCGAACAGAGTACCATTGTTACCGCAGATTTGGCAGTAAATTTTCTGGGCTTGGAATCAGCCCGGGTCCTGGGAACTCCTTTCATGATCATGCTCATGGAAATAACCTGTCGCAACTGCGTTAAACCGCACCTTCCCGAAGGATTTGATACGGTTGGAACCATCGTCAATATCCGCCATCTGGCGGCCACTCCGCTTGGAGCCAAGGTTCGATTCACATCTGAACTTATCGGCATTGAAGGCAAACGTGTGACCTTCAAAGTGGAGGCATTTGATGCGACGGACAAAATCGGCGAAGGCATGCATGAACGGGCTGTGATTGACGTGGCTAAGTTTGGCGCCAGAGTCTCCCAAAAACTTGCTACTTAAATGTCACGGCCAGACCTTTCATTTCATCCTTCACACGGGTGTCAGGCTCAACCCAGGTGATCTTATGCTTGGGCAGTGCGGCCACCAATTGCCGTAGGTCGAACTGTTGCAGAAGGCCGAACGCAAACTGCTCCGGATATTTTTCAACGGTCCAATTATTTTCGATCACTTGGTGCAAACTGCCCAAGCCATTATGCATTTCGATTTCCTGGATCAGATTGCGATTCGTGGCCAGCGACACTAGCCCAACAACCCCCATCCTGGGGCCTTCCGTAATCAGGCGCGTGGGAAATTTGCGGTCTTCTATCAGCCATCGGGCCACGGCATTGATCTGAGCCGCTTTGATGGCCAGGGGCCGCTCACCCAGGCCTGAAATTAGCACCTGAAACAAGAAGTCGCGCTTACCGCCGTTTGCTTCGCCCATGCCGAGCGTATCGAGAAGCACGATACGATTCCCGTCTTCCAGTAATTTGCGCACTGTTAAAGACTGCTTCGCTTTTCCTGCATCGCCAGTAAGCAGAACCGTCTGCCTGGGCTGTGGACCTTCCAGTTCAGTGGCGGCCAGCGTCCACTCATCCCCCAATTGCAGTTTCCAATATTTCGCCTTAACGCCATCCTGTTCGTCCGATCCCATTGGAACGGCCTCGACGCGATATGTTGGCGATTTCAACAATTGCCGGATGGCTTGTTCGGTTGGCGGTGTCTTTTGCTGTGGTAGTGACGCGCAAGCCCGCGTGGCCAATGTATGCAGGTTTCCTTGTTCCACAGGCATAGCTACTTTGAGCTGGTCCACCGTCCGCACTTCGCTTTCCGAAGGAATTTCCGCTAAAGGAAACGTGGTGCTGTCAGGGTAAAATTCATCGCGCAATAGGCGGTATAACGCTTCGCGGTTATCTTTGTCGTAATTGTGGCCGTTGCTGTAGTTGAAATGATAGCGGAGCTTACTGGCCGCTCCCAACAGCGGATAAACTTGCCGACCGGCTTGTAGTAGCGGGCCCGGTGCATAATCGGCACGAAAGCAGCAGTTGTCTTTTGCGTTGTGGGTAATCTGAATAGCCCGCGGGGCCATCAATGCGGTTAGGTGCGTATAGTCCGCTAGGGATGCTAAATCTTGAGGAGTCTGTTCGGAATCACCTAAGTCAAGGTCGGGCCACTGACTGCGAGTTACAAAGCTGGAGTAACCTGCCACAGGCATGGCCACTTTCACGCGAGTATCCAGTGAAGATAGAAAAATAGTCTGCCAGCCGCCCCCGGAAAGTCCGGTAACAGCCACCCGCGATGGGTCGGCATTGGGACGCTGTAAAAGTAAGTCAAGTGATCGTGTCAGAGATAAGTAGAAAACGCCAACGCCACTGGTACCGCACAAATCCAACTGATTTAACTTGTAGTGGGATTGGTCGGCATCGGACTTCATCTGGCCCATGCCGATCCATTCCGGGTTCAGTGCGATAATGCCGCGCTTTGCCAAATTAATGCAACGCTGTTGGATATAAGACGTGGCGACGCCCACCCCTTCATGCCCGTTCACGTTGAGCACAACGGGAGTCTTTGCTGTGATTTGATCTGGTTCGTAAAGTAGCGCAGGCAACCAGAAGCCGGGTGCCACTTCAAACCGCAGCTTCTTCACCTTGTAGCCGTCGCCTTGGATTGTATCGGCCCATTCTACTTTCAGTGGAGCCTTGGCCCATTCAGCAACAGCCCCGCGGAAGACAACTTTGCTTAAGATGTCGGCCCGTAGTCGATCTGCATACCTGGTCCAATCCGATGGGGAAGTGAAAGTGGGCAACAGCGGAACTCGCGAGGCAGTGTAGGATTGCTGTTCTACTTGGGCTTGTTGAGGATCAAGGATGAGGTGGCTGAGCAGGAGGTCGAGCGCGGAGGGCTGCTGTGCGTAGGTCGCCGCAACGGAAAGAAGAAGGCAAAGAAGTGGCTTCATGACTGCAGGTCAGTTTATCAGAGGCTTTCACTTTGAGGGTAAGAGACCCCCTGGAGTGCTTTGGTAGAATTGCGGGCATGCGCTTCCTCCTCTTGGTTGCGGCTGTAACCGCATTTTCCACCCTTGCCTTGACCCAGCGCGTGGTGGATCCTGATGCTCCGTGGAAGGTGGAACGGGCGGGAACACCTATGAATAGACCTGCGCGACTTGCTCTGTCCCAGGATGTGATCAAAATAAACGACGGGGAATTTGTGCGCCGGGTGGGATCTTTGCTGACCCTGGCAGGCAAGCCGTTTCGCTTCAATGGCAACAATCTGTATTACAATCAGGCCGACATTGTCTACGGACGTACGGCTGGCGTTGAAGAAACTTTGGACAAGATGGCGACTTTGGGGATGAACGTTGTGCGGTCTAATGCTCACAATGACAATGTGGTTTCCGGTGACCCCGCGGCGATCCAATTACAGCCAGGAGTTTATTCTGAATCAAGTTTAGTTGCGCTGGATCATTCTATTGCACTTACGAAGTCGCGTAACATCCGGCTGATCTTGAAATTGACGAATAACTGGACGGCTTACGGTGGCATTCAGCGTTATGTGACGTGGAAGCTAGGTCGTGCGCCGCTGGCTAGCGAAACGGGATTATTCTATTCCGATGAAACCATCAAAGGTTGGTTTAAAGACTATATCAAGATGCTGCTTTCGCGGAAGAACACCATGACTGGAACCACTTACCGCGATGAGCCAGCAATTCTGGCCTGGGAATTGGGGAACGAGTTGCGAAACCCTTCGGTGGGCAAGGCCGATGCGCTGCTGCAATGGACCGCGGAAATGGCCGCTTACATTAAGCAGTTGGATTCAAATCATCTGGTAGCCGATGGGGGCGAAGGGTTTGATGACGATCCCACACTCTACGTCGGCATGAGCAATCGGTATTCCGTAGGCGGATCGGAAGGGTGTAGTTACCACCGCTTAATCCAGATTCCAGATTTAGATATGGTGAGTTACCACCTGTATCCAGCAGGTTGGGGGATGAACGACGGCAACGATTCTGCCATCTATATTCGACGTCATGAAGAGCTGGCTCGCGATGCCGGGAAGGTGGCTTACTTTGGCGAATACGGCAAGCGGGCGAACAATCAAAGCCCTGCAACTTGCAGCAATGTACCGGGTCGCGCCTTTGATCCGCAACGTTCTGAGGTGTATCAATCCTGGATAAATTACAGTGAGTTGGAACAGGCAAGTGCCGGGGTGATGGTGTGGCAACTGATCAACGACGGCAAGAATGATTGCGAAGGATTTCAAGTGTACTGCCCACAGGACACGCAAAGTTGCGAGGTGCTGCGGCGCACATCAGACAACATTGAGACTTCTCCAGTTGCTGTATCAGCGGCCAGTTACAGAGGACTAACCTTGGCCAGCGGATCAATTGCAAGCCTCTTCGGAACCGGCCTGGATTCGTCAACAATAATTCTTGTTGACGCCAAGGGCACAACGTACGACGCGCCACTTTTCTTCACCTCTGCCGGGCAAATCAATTTTCTTATTCCAGCAAATGTACCCAACGGGGGAACAGTGTTGCGAGTGATGCGCAATGGTGCAGTTTTGACGAGTGCTCCTTTGATGGTGGCGTCATCCGAGCCGGGCTTGTTCAGCGCAACTGGCGATGGCAAAGGCTTGGCCGCAGGGATTGCCATTGAAGTGGCCAAAGACGGAGCTAGGCAAAGTCATCTATTGGCTCGTTACGATGCAACACAAGCCAAGTATGTGGCCATCCCAGTTACAATTCCACCCGATGGAACTGTGGTGTTGTCCCTGTTCGGAACTGGTGCGCGCGCCGATTTGATAAAAGTCTCTGCCAAGGTAAATGGCCTAAATGAAATGCAGACGTACTTTTTTCGGGCTCGCAAGGAGAGTTTGTTGGCTTGGATCAAGTGAATATCCAACTGCCACAAGGGCTGACCGGATCAGGCGAAGTGGATGTGGAATTTGTCGTATCGGGAAAGACAGCGAACTTCGTGCGCGTGGCCATCAACTAGGCGACGGTTCCACTACCCATCACAAGTCCAGCAGGTAATTCTTCTCCGAACACACGACCCATGGCGTCAAGATCTTTGCCGCCTTCGCCTTCCAAAACCGAGATCCATTTTTCACCATCTGGCCGACGTCGTAGCTCAGTACGAAGCGAATCAACGGTCGCTGTTGGCAAATCAATGGTAACGTTGCCAGTATGTCTGGCCAATCGAGCGACGGCTTCCGCAGTGCCTCCTATTGGCGCCAAAACTTCCGCCCATCGCGATGCAGTTGCTGCTGGAAGCACCTGATTTAAGGGACCATAGAATAGCTCTCTTGAGCCCAATCGCGCGATGCACCACAGCTCGCTGGGTTTGTAATCGCCCGACTTTACCTTTTTGATCAGGGCATCGCCGAGCTCACTTCTTGTTCCTGTGGGAAGGTGTTCCAGGCTGGAAGCCATACGCCACATTTCCCGAACCAAACTGCTATTCAGCCTCACCGGCTTGCCGCCCTTCAACCCCAGATTCGCCGACACTCGCTGGTACAAATCCACTTGCTGATTGCGATTCAAACCACCGGCCACGCGGCCCCAGAATATCCACCATTCGCTCTGATTTTGAACTTGCGTAGCAAACACTAAGCCTTGTGCGTAGATGCGACGAGCCTGTTCCATGCGCAATTCATCACCCGGATATCCGAAGCCAGGTCGTAAACATAGCCCGGCCAAGTTCAACCAACGCGCTTCGTGCGATGCCGATTTTTTGCGTCCTTCTGCTAACTCCAGAAATAAGTCGCCCAATCGCCGGATAGCAGTAAGTGGCCAGGAACTGCGTCCCAAAGCCATGGCTGCTTCCAGCTTTGCCGGTAACTCTTCAGGAGGCAGTGTGCCTTGTGGCCCAAATGCTTCAGTAACCAATTGGATGGCTGTTTCCACCGCTTCGTCACTCACAACAGCGGCGGCGCGCTTGTTGACCGCACCTGCTTTTACAGCCTTGCGCAATTCGAATTGCAGACGCCAGCGATGTTCGCTCTCAAGCGAATCACACCAAGTCTCAAGAGTACCCACTTCAGTAAGCTTGGCCCCTATTTTCACTGGGATCAGCCGTTCGCCAACCGGTTTTCCGAAACGGACCAGCGCGTTCAAAGGGGCGTGCAAGTGCAGCTCAGATTCAAGCGCCGCAGCGGGAAAGTCCACTAAGTCACCCAATTTATCGTCAATCCGAGTAAGTGAACTGTACAAACGAAATGACACCGGCTTGTTTGCGACTAACTTCAGATTCGGTACGTCCAGGGTAAGTGTGGCGCCTTCTTCCACACCTCGCGGAGCCAGGCAAATCGTACGTATGACTTCCCCCGCATCGCCCACACCTAAATAGTAAGTGCGCGGCAACCCACCCCGAACCAGCACGCCGCTGCCAGTAGTGCGCACATGAGAATAGTAGGCAGCCCCAACGGCTACTGCCAGATCAAGATCGTGATTTTCAAGAATGATGGGCCGCTTGGCGAACCACTTTTCCAAAACATCGGCCACACGATCCCGCAAAATGGCGGGAATAAAAAAGCCACCGTTGAACAGAATGGCATCGGGCACTGCACCGCCAGCACTCTCCAAAAATGCCGCCAAATGCCGAGTTACAGCAGGATCGGCTACATAGGGCAGGCCCAGTTCCCGAAACACGCTCTTCTTATCTTCTTTGGGACGGTCACTGAGTTCGCAAAATGGAACGAACCCTTCCAGCGCCAGTTCCAGCACTTCAGCCTTTGTGATCTCAGTACGCAATGTTCCGCCGATCAACGATGAGCCACCACCCAGCACTGTGATCTCAACTCTTTCAAGCGACGCATCGGCCAGCATCTTTTCTTTAGCCGACGCACATTGGCGTCGTAAACCGCTGCGTTGACGAATGGAAAGTTGCGTGCCTAACTTCGCTTCTACTAACCAGGCCAGCGTTAAATCTAAGTTGTCACCCCCCAATAGTAAGTGCTTGCCCACGGCAGTGCGCGTGAAATCAACTAAGTCACCCTTGCGGGAAACTTTGATCAGCGTGAAATCACTGGTGCCGCCGCCGACGTCGCAAACCAGCACGGTCATGCCGTCAAATAGGCTTTTGCGCGATTGCTCCAGGTGATTTGCAATCCATGAATAGAAGGCTGCAGCAGGCTCTTCAATGAGCGTCACTTTTTCCAGACCCGCTTCTTTGGCGGCCATCACCGTAAGTTCGCGAGCCTCGGCATCGAACGAAGCTGGGACAGTTAGTACAAGATCCTGCGTTGCCAGTGGTAGGTCGGGATGCGCCTTATCCCAAGCCTCGCGCATGTGAGCTAGATATTTTGCCGAGACTTCCACTGGTGAAAATTCGCGTGACGATTCCTGCACATCCCACGGAAGGATCTTTGCTGTACGATCCACTTCCGCATTGGACAGCCACGATTTTGCCGAATGAATACTGCGAGTAGGAACCAGCGCCCCTTGTTCGCGAGCATAGACGCCCACCGTTGGTTCGCGATCCCCTACATACAAAAATGAAGGCAGCGTTCGGCGCAGTTCCGTTATCCCAGCGGCCACTTGCTGCGGAATTTCAAAAATATGAATCGGTGGAAATTCAGCTTCCTCCGCTTCCAGTGGATCTATATACGCCAGCGCGCTGTTAGTGGTTCCTAAGTCAATTCCAATTTTCATTGCACTCGTTCCCGAACATTAAACTCCAATTTCCAGCGCTGCCCATCGCGCGAAACACACCACAGTTCCAAGACGCCCGTTTCCGTAACCACACTTTCCAGCGTGACCCGAACCACGCCCGCTTGCACTTGCTTATCGGCATGCTCCATCCACACTTCAATGGGGCTCAACTCTTCCAGTTCGTCGCCCACTAATTCAATCATCTCGCCAGGGGCATCTTTTTTGCGGATGGACGATGCAAAGAAGCGGAACTCAGCCGGTTCGCCAACCACTAAGCCGAACTCACTGGCAGCCACTGGCACCGATGTCCCTTCTTCCATGCCGAATGGCGCAACCACCAGCGCTTTCACAGGAGGCCTGAAACCAGGCACCGCGGGCATCGCCGATTCAATACCGATGTAGTAAGTGCGCGGAACGCCGCCGCGAATGCGAATCCCCCGACCCTGCCGCGCTTGCCCATAATAAGCCGCACCACGGGCCACCGCATGCATCAGGTCTTCCCCTTCCAGCACCGCACATTCCGGCGTGTTTTCCGCAGTCAGCCAGTCATTCAATATCTGCATCAACCGTCCGCGAACCAAAGGCGCGCGCAACACACCGCCGTTGAACAGCACATGAGTTGGAGCCGCCAGTCCACTAGGGGTTCGGCGAATGTTCACCGCCGAAGGTTGTCGTAAAAACTTCGCCAGGTGTTTGGGAATGGCGGCATCCGATGCGTAGGGCAAACCAACTTCCTGCAGGCCGCTGCGTTTGGACTTGACTGGCAGGTCGTCACTGGAAGTCTCCGGCAAAAATCCGTCACTGAGTAAGTGGTCAATCGTCTCGCGTTTCAATTTGGCTTTAATTGTCCCGCCGATCAACCCCGTTCCACGACCAAGAATAGTAACTGCTTCTTCGGTTGCCGTTGCCCCTTCAGCCAGTAACTTCTCTTTGGCAGCACGACAGCGTTGCCACAACACATGAAGCTGCATTGCGTCTAACTTAATGTTACGCGCAGCAAGATCTTGCTCCACTGACTTAGCCAAGGCTAAGTCAATGTTATCGCCACCCAATAAGATATGCTCGCCCACCGCGACGCGTTCCAGTTCTAAGTTGCCGCCTTTATCGGTCACAGTGATGAGCGTGAAATCAGTGGTGCCACCGCCGATGTCTACAACCAAAATCAGATCGCCGGAATGGACCCGATTCCGCCAATCAGGATGCCGTTCCAGCCAGGCATAAAACGCCGCCTGCGGTTCTTCCAGCAACACCACTTCACCGTATCCGGCAGTGCGGGCGGCTTCTAGAGTGAGGTCCCGCGCAACTGCGTCGAACGATGCTGGCACCGTGATCAGCACTTGTTGCTGGGCAAGCGGAGCGTCGGGATGCACGTGTTCCCAGGCATGGCGGAGATGTTCCAAATACTGTCGTGATGCAGCCACTGGAGAAATCTTCGCGATTCCCTCAGCAGCATTAGCAGGCAGCAGCGCGGCATTGCGATCAATCCCCGCAAAGCAGAGCCAACTCTTGGCCGATGTTATCAGGCGACCAGGCACTTCCACGCCACGCTTCTGCGCGTAGACGCCTGTGATCATGGTTGGCGAAGGGTTCCAGGGTAGCGGATTGCTACCAGGGGCGAACTCCGTTTCTTGCGGCAGGTAAAGGGACGACGGCAGCAGCGGCTCTTCGCCAATTTCGCCACGATTGATCAGTTGCGGAATCGCGAATAAGTCGACAGGTGCAATTTCATCGTCGATGTTCAATGGTGCATAAGCAAGGCACGAGTTAGTGGTGCCCAGATCGATGCCAACAACATATTTTGCGGACAAATGGATTTCCTACTCAATCTCAATTTCAGCTTGCGCCAGTATGTTCGGGTTCTGACCACCAGGAATGGCCGGAAGACTCACTTTTTCCACCTTCCAACCTTTATGACGTAACGTGCCGCCCTGGGGTTTGCCTTTGGCCGGGACGTTGCCCAAAAACTTGACCCCATCAGCAGCCATCGCCCCAGCAGCGGTGGCAGAGGTCGCCGTACCTTCCACACCGTCGATGACTGGTGCCAAGGTGAAATAGCGTTTCAAGGCAGTGGCCGATTGTTCCTGCAGGCTGCGCACGGCCGAGCCAACTTGATCATCAGAATAGCCAGAGATGTCTTCCATAAGGAAATCCACCAGTCTGGCGTCGCGCTGCAGGATGCCCAATAACTGCAAGGCCCCATCAGACGCGCGGACTTCCTTAACAGGCGAAAGCGGCTTCACTTCAATAGGTTTGACATACCCAAGCGTGCGGGCATCATCTTCAGAAAGCTTGCCTGTAAACAGAATGCTGAAGGCAGCGGAAAGGCGTGACAAATTTAGAAATCTCCCGAAAGACTAAGGATACAACGTATGGGTATGTGGAAGCTTTAGGAAATGGGTTTGAGGGGTACTGGGGGGCTGCACTTGAAATTGTTTGTGTTATCTGCGCTCATCTGCGACATCTGCGGATAGTAACTCTTACTTTAGCCAAACAAGGACAGGGCGCCCGCATTCTGGCACTATGGTGTATGGCTTTATGGCAATGAGAAAAATGACCAGCATCCCCGAGACTTTGGCTTTACAGCTTCAGGGCAGAGTGGCCTTAAGTGAAGCCTCGGCTGCACGCCTGGAAAAGCGTGACATTGCTTTGATCCATGCCTGCGAGATCGCAAATCAAGAGCTGGACGGCGCCAAAATCGAGGAAGAATTTGACGGCATGGGCGACGTGATGGCAGTCCGCCGATCCTGATTGCAATTTGCTGTGATGGGCAGCCTACAGTGGCGGTGACTGACCAAATCCGAGCCGTGTCAAAAGAGCGATTGCGAAGTCGTCTTGGCGCAGTCACAACAGAGGAGATGTCGGCACTGGAGAATGGCCTGAGACAGATCCTTCAATTAAGGTAATGAAAAGCAGATAGAAATCTGCATTGACACGTGTTAATGACGTTCCGGCATAAAGGTCTGAAACGCCTTTTTGAGAACGACAACCCGAGCGGCGTCCGCGCCGATCAGGCGCGACGGATCGCAGGCGTACTTGCTCATTTGGATAAAACGCAACACCCGTCTGATCTCGATTTACCTGGCTATCGGCTTCACCCCTTGCTCGGAGAGTTGAAAGGGAATTGGAGTGTAACCGTATCCGCTAACTGGCGAATTGTTTTCCGCTTTGAAGTTGGAAATGCGCTTGATGTTGATCTTCTGGACTATCACTAAACGAGGAGAAAATAAAAACATGCCTATGAAAAATCCCCCGCATCCAGGCTACTCCATCAAGGACGCTTGCCTTGAACCCTTGGGGTTGAGTATGACCGAAGGGGCCAAAGTTTTGGGAGTAGCCCGCCATACTCTCTCCCGCGTAATCAACGGGCAAGCTGGAATATCTCCTGAAATGGCAATCAGGTTGGAAAAGGCAGGATGGTCGAACGCGGATCATTGGCTGCGTCTGCAAGCCGCCTATGATCTTGCCCAAGCCCGTCGGCGTGAAGGGGATATCAAAGTCAGGCGTTACGAACCTCAATTGGCGTTATAAAAAACCGCTAGACGCTGAACGTCGCCGAAAAAGGGGAGTTGCATGAACACCGAAACCTATAAAAACGAAATCATCGGAAGCGGTGAGGGTGGAAAAGTTTTCGCCTGGCATCTTGCCGAAGCAGGGGAACAAACCATGGTCGTCGAGCGGCAGTGGATCGGTCGATTAATAGTCTTCGACGATGCACTCTCCAATGGCGATCTGAACCTTTTAAGCCCGTCTGTTTGTGAGTTGCTCGTACCACACGGTACAACAACCGATGTTTCAGGAAAGTGGGGGAAAAGGGAACCCTTCGCGCAGTTCGCATCCAAAGTCTAGGATCCCGAAACCGGCCCGTTGCGGGACACACGCCCAATGATTACGCACTGGGATGTTGGCTCGGAGCGCTAGCAGGGAATATGCGGTTAATTATCGTTTCAAATCGATTGGGCTCGCATTCCCAAAGTGGATCTGCGCAAGATGCTTGGATGTGAATCACTATCGGCTACGGAGACATTAACGTTCTTCGCGGCCTCGCAGGATCGCGGCCATAACGCGAGGGCTGCGATGTCCATGCATCACGGCGATAACCCACAAAGGTTTTTCATCCGACGCATAGGCAATCAGGTAATCCCGGACGCGGATAAAACGCAATGGGCGGCTGGTGAGATCGGTGCGGCGGTGGCCCTGATGCGGAAAAGAAACTAAACCACGAATTGCAGACAGAATCTCAGCAACTACCTTATCAGCAGCGTCGATATTATCGGCACGGATGAATTCCCAAATCTCGGCGAGACCAAATCGAGCTTCGGGATGAAATTCGTATCCGATCATGAACCGGGTTGCGAACAGCGGGCAGTGTCGCTCTTTTCACGAAAGTAGGCTTCCACTTCTTCACCGGGAATAAGCTTTACCCTGCCGCTTTTGATGTCGTCATAACGGTGGTTGAGCATTTCGTGCGTCCCGCTCACCTCACTCAAATAACCAGCCATGACATCCTGAATTAGCTCAGCCGGGCCGCATCCACTCTGGATGGCCAGGTCGTTAAGTTGCTTTTCGAGCTCGGGTGCGAATTGAACTTCCATTGGGCTATACTCCTACTTCCACAATACCGGAATATAGAGGCTCTGTCACGAATTACAATCGACCGCCAGCAGGATGTAGCACCGGTAAATCTTGATCTTGCTTTCGGTCTTTCGAGCCTGCACCAGATCGTAAGCCGCTTGCATACGAAGCCAGTGATCTGCGTTGGATAGCATCACGGTCCTGATGCCGGAGCGGCCTTTGACGAGCTTGGTAGCCAGACACAAAGAATGCTAATTATAGTTAGCTATTGATTGACTCCCTTTCACGGATCACGTTAGGGTGGTTTCATGGAAGTCACCTTTCAAATTCCCGACGAACTGGCAAGCAGCGTCATGAATAATGGCGAACTTCCGCGCCGGGCGCTGGAAGCCTTCGCCCTAGAAGAACTCCGCGCGGGCCGCATCACTGAACCTCAATTGGGCGAAATGCTCGGTCTTGCCCGCATTCAAATAGATGGCTTTCTCAAATCCCATGGCATCTATCAGGACTACACCATGGAAGACTTTGAAGATGAACGAAGGGCACTCAAAGAGCTAGGGTTGTAACTTGTGCGGTTAGTGATAGCCGATACGAGCCCAATCAATTACTGGATCCTAATCGGACACATCGATCTTCTTCCTCAACTATTTGAACGCGTCGCACTTCCGGATGCCGTCGAAGTCGAACTTTTCAATTTACTTGCGCCCCAACCCGTTCGCCGCTGGATCGCCCGCCCCCTGCCTTGCTTGAGATTCACGACACTAGTGGTCTGCTGCTTGTTCCTGGCCTGGTAAAGGGGAAACCGCCGCCATCACTCTGGCGGAATCGATCCATGCTGACCTCTTGCTAATTGACGAACGAGATGGCTTTGGTGTGGCGAAAAGAAAGGGGCTTCGAGTTACTGGAACGCTCGGACTGCTCGATCTGGCGGCAGAGCGTGGTCTGGTGGATTTTGCTGATGCTATCCGAAAGCTAGAGACTACAAGCTTTCGGCGGCCCGAAGCGATTGTGAAAGCTCTTGTCGCGAAACACAAAGCGGCACGCATACCATGACCGCTCATCGCCGTCGGCCAGAACCGCATTGCCGATTTCAAAGATCACTATCCCGGATGTATTCGACGGCTTCTTGTAAGAGCACTTCACTAAACTCTGGGCCTCTTTCTGTGAGGGTACGGATCGTTTCCTTTGGGTCGCTTGGCCCCAATCCCGCCGGAGCGTTTAATGCATTATGTCCTCATCTACGTGAAGTGTACCGCCGTGATCTTATCTCTATCGGGTTGTTTACCCATAAATCTAATAGGTAAGCGGAGTACCTTCTAACCTTCAGTGGAAACACGCACCAAGCGATTGCCGTGCCACCTTGGGCAAATCGTTGAACGAGAATTCAACCGACTCATTCGGAAACAAATCTGAAATCAATAGCGATTTCGCCGGTAACCTCATGCCTGTATTTCGCGAATCTTTCTTCCCTTCGTAAAGGTTCACCGCTGCCGGGCCTGTGATGACTGCGCTCCCGTTGCCCATCTTTTCGGTTCCCTCAACCTTGTACGTATACGTTGTCTTGCCGTCGACAACAGCGGACAGAGTTCCCGTCAGCGGACTCGGTGACCAGGATAGTTGCATCTCCCCTTCATGCGCCTCAACGTTGCAGGTCAGCACCAATCGGTACATCGCACTTACGCTGGTATTTCTGGCTGAAGGCAACTCCCGCAGGATGCTCGCCGTCAACAGTGGAGCATGAGTCGTCGGGTCTTGTGTATGCTCAACGCCCCATTCCTTTGCCCGAGCCGCCCGAACGGTAAGAGCACTAAAAAGCCCATCGATTGTTGATTTCTCAGGTGGCTTTATCCCTGCCGCACCCATTGCTCCACCGTTTAGTTTGCTGACCAACATGGCCGCTAAGCTGGGGGCTGCTTCTGCCGCATCGAAATGCTGCAGAGAGAGACCGCCGTTCCTCACCGCATCGGTATGGCAGACCGTACAATACTGATGCACCAACGCGTTTTGCCGTGCCACCGGCATAGCGTCGCTGGCAAATACAGTTGGGACCACGGACGAAATAATCATCCAACCGGCAATGAATATGCTAAATTTATGACGCATTGCGCTACTGTTTCTTGGGCATGGGTGGCGCTTGTGCTTCCACCGAAACATCCGAAAATATTACGGTGTCCGCTGCGTCCGCCCGATGCGAACAAACAACCAGCCCCACCAGCACCGGGTACTGAAACGAAACCTCAGTATGCGCGATTTCCTTCAATTCAGCCCTGTCCTTTCCAATGAACATATACATTTTGACACCCGTGCGCACCAGCTTGATTTTGAATGTTCCCGGACCATCAAACGGCGGATCAAACGTATTAGTCTCATCCCCGGATTTGCTTCGCCATTGAAGTCCAGGCATGCCGTTACCGTGGATCAGAACATCGGCGTAAGTGGCATCCGTGTCCAGCGTTTGGCGCACCATAATGCCTGCCTTGCGATGCTCGTTGCCCTGACCAAGGAAGCGCATGGTGGCCGTCACTGTGAAGTTGCCAGTGATCTCTCGCCAAGCATATTGGAACTGATCCTGTTTGCCCCAAATGTTGGCCCCAGCACCGGTCATGCGATACTGCCCGGTTGCCGCATCAAATGCAGTGGACCCTTTGATCGCCGGACCGCCCACATCCCCAGAGCTTGTAAAGATGCCCAAAGTTTCACTCTGCGGAAACACTGGAGCGGAAAGCAGGCCGATAAGTATAAGGTGACGCATGGTTGGCTTAATTATAGTTCCTGGTGATTAAGGCTTAGCTGCGGGCGTGGGCAATTGTTCCACCGATACATCGGAAAACAACACCGTGTTGGTGGCTTCTTTCGTGTGCGAACTAACCCCAAGCCCCAGTAATATTGGGCTGCCCAACTGATTTATGGTGTGTCCCAATTCGCGCAAGGGAGCGCCGTCTTTGGCGATCCACACGGTGATGGAAGTGCCTTGCCGCACCAGTTTCAGATTCCAGATCCCCGGCCCTTCCATTGGAAAATCGACGGTATTTGTGTTGTCGGCCTTGGTGTTGCGGAACTGAATCGCAGGCGTGCCATCAGCGTGAATGGCCAGGTGAACAAATGGGGAATCGGTGTCCAGGCTTTTGCGGAGCATGAGGACAGCCTTGCGATGCGCCACTCCTTCAGTGAGAAATTTAACGGTGGCGGTAACAGAAACATTGCCCGACATTTCCCGCCAAATATAATGAAACTGATCCGCTTTGCCCCAAATATCGGAACCAGAGCCAGTGATTTTGTACTGCCCCGTAGATGCAGTAAACTCCGCCGACCCCTTCAGGGGAGGAGCACCGACGTCGTTGGAATCAGTGAAGGAACCAAACTTTCCGGTCTCAGCGAAGGAGGTAGCAACGAATAGGCCAGTGAGCAACAGTTCACGCATGACAAGATTGTATCCGAATTCAGGTTCACATTGATTAGGATTCTAAGGTCTATGGGGGAAGGTGAGGTCAACCAGTCCACCTAAAGAACGGTGAAACCCCACTTGATCCAATTCTTCGCGTGCTTCTCAAAGTGTGGAGCGGGTAAAGAAACAACTAGCAAATTACGTGCACGGTTCATGGCAACGTAAGCCAAACGCCTATCTTCGCAACTCTCTTCTTTCGCCACAGCCTTAGCAACCGAGTTCCAAAACGTAGTGCTTCCCAGCACAAGAACTGCGTCGATACTTTCGCCCTTCACTTTATGAATCGTTTCTTGGCGGATTGACGAAAACAGTGACTCGTTCTGAAACAGGGGCAGTTCAAGTTGGTTCGATGACAGTCCGTTTTTCCGAATCTTCTGCCTAAAATTTGGCACCTCACTTACTCCTATGTCGCTGAACGAGTTGTTCTAAGCGATCCCTCACAAGCGCTACCCAATGGTTCCCACTCAGACTCACTGAAGGGAGTCCCGTATCGGCCTTCCCAAACCCCCATATCTCCAATCGCGTCCGCCGGGATTCCTCTGAGTCCGGAAACTCGTCGATCAGTTGCCACTTGGCATCGTCCCAAATGATAGCTCGTAAGCTCTCAATCAGAAAGCATTCCGACGAGTCGTGAAGGATCTCAAATCAAAGTAACGTTGAATGGTCAGCGCTCTCCGATGATCGCCTTGACATCAAAGGTCAGTCCATCTTCCGTAAGGGCATCGGAACAAATCTCTTCAAAGATGCCGATGAACCGTTCGAGATCATTCTGTCCGTACGCGAGAAAATCCCCGTCTCGTGTAGGGCGATGGCGCTCCTTCGTCCAGAGTTCGAGAAGTAGAGCACCTTTCAACACGAAGGAATCTCGGTGTTTCGAGCGGCTAAGCCGAAAGAGAACCCGTTCCAGACCATACTTCATCAATATGAGACCGAAGTCATCATTGCGCCGCCCGGCATGATCGCGAAGGCGTTGGCGGACCGACGCCGGTATGTTCTTGCTCATGTGAGCATCTCCATGTAGGGACGAATTACATTGCTCACACGGCATACCTTGGCCGCCTTCCAGATTTGATCAATGGTCGCCTTCTTCTGACGGTAGCAATCGCGAAGGGCCTCCAGCGCAACATCAAGGCCAATCTTATGCCGATATTTGAAGCAGTCGGCAACCGTTTTCGCGGGATTGTACACGCGAAGTCGTGTTCCCCCGACTGTCTGTACTGAGATACCAAATGTGAATGCCTGTCCCGAGAACCTCGCTATCCTGAGAAGAGGGGAAGAGATTTTCGGTTTCCAGGCCTTTCGGTCGATGGCCATCCAAATCTCAAATGGTGCTTGCGTGGTTAGTCCGTGAAAGCGGAGTGCCGAAAGAAGGCAAATCACTCCTTTGGGCACTCTAGGAGCCGCCTCTAGCAGGCTTTGATGCTCCGTGATCTCGGCATTCGGTATTGCGTATAGACCACGCCCAATTCGTTCCAGAGTTCCGCAGTGGACAAGACGAAGAAGGTAATTTCGAGGGATGCCGATTGCATCCAGATCTCTGGCACGCAGAACATGCTTCTTGCGGGCGAGCTTTGTTAGGGCGTCAATGCGCGAGATAGCCACGTTCAACAGTGTGCCATTTCCTTGGCAGATTTATATATAGTTCGAGGATTTGATACAAGTGCCGACCTTGCCGAAATTGCAGTCAGCTCAGGAATTACAAAGGAAGACATTGCCGAGCTGGACATCAGGAGGCGCTGATCACCTAGCAAGGTAGGATCGAGTGGCGCGGTGCGACTGCTATGCCCAATACCAACAGGTTTGTATCCGCCATCTTTCACCATAATCTCAATCTCAGCATGCAGCAGCGGCGAATACGGTTAAGGCGAAAGCGGAATCCGGTTAACTTTCTTCCTGGCACTCTTCTTTGGCGTGCCGGCGAAGATTCCACTGACGATTAGGAGTCAGTCGGGCTGCTTGGGCGAAAATACCTTTCCAAAACCGGCCAGCGGTCCGGTCCTACCTGCCTGTTCAACCCCGTCAATATTTTTTGGCAGGATTTTTCTTTACTTCTCGCTATTCAAGATATGACAATTTACGCAAGGAGAAATTAACCCATGAACCTTCTAACCCTCCAACGGATTCTGCTGCTGGGTATTGCTGCCGGGGCGCTTAACGGGCAGATTCGAATTTTTGACAAGCAGCGTGATGCCATTGCCCAACAGGCTTTGGAACAAGCTAAAGGTATTGAGAGCGGTACCGTTTTCGGAAAGGAGACCCGTAACCTGCAAGCGTTGGCGGCTAAGGATATTGCCGTGATGCTGCGTGATGCTAAGACTCGGGCCAAGGGCAGTATCAATTCATTCCGCACTTGGAAGGACTTGCAGACTGTGGCTAGTGACGCGACTGACTCCACCAAGGTGGAGGAAATGGATGTTACCGCAGGCCCCAATGAGCTGGCAAAACTGCAGGTGCAACGGGACCAGATTAATGCGGAGATTGCAGGCCTGCAGGCAACCGTGGCAGGCAACGATGAGTTGGGCATTTTAGCCGCCGATCTGGATAAGGCTGATGGTGCGCTGGCGCTGGGACAAAAGTTCATTGACGCCAAAGATGCAAAAGGGCTGGCAGAAGTGCGTGCGGATTTGGGCGACTTGGTGAAACTGCTGGCGGATTATCGTATGCAGATGGCAGCGGTGGACAAAGTGATATCGAACTTGAATGCCTTGAAAGTGAACGTGCAAAAAGCGTTGCTGCAGCGACTGAAAGTGGAGGAAGATTTTTTGCTGAGTCGTGCTGCGCTGCATGACCGGCGAGCAGCAGAGCTAGTTCCGATTCGAAGGCTCATCAGGGGATGCATTGTGCCGAAGGGTGTGTCGGAAGAAGCTCGCATCGCTACCACACTGGAGCAACTGCGGGCTGATCCGACCTCGTTACAAGTGGCGGTGAGGACACTGTATACCTGCACTTCGCTGGCGGCGCGGGGGAAGATACCGGACGATCTTTACCGGGTGCGGTTGGCCCAGTTGGAGCACTTGAAATCAATCCAACTGAGTGCGGCCAATGCGCGCGTCTACGAATCAATTCTGGGTGGAGGAGTGCAACGGTTGGCGTTGTTCTACCAAGGCGGCGTAAAGCCGGAAACACTGGCCCAAATTGTGCAATCGTTATCCACCGTCGGCATCTTCGGAAAATTTCTCACTCAATAAGGACTCCCCCATGAAAAAGACATTGATCTTATTACTTTGTTTGTGGATGACCGGCTGCGGCGAGGCCAAAGTGGCTGAGCAATATGCCACCAAGATGAACGCTATTCTGGCAACTTATCGGATGCAGATTGACCGTAAGATTCGAGCCGAACAGCAGAGCTACGTGGAATTGGCAAAAGCCTATGATGTGGCCAATGTGAACAACCTGGCACAGGAGCTGCTCATTACCCGAAACCAGCAAGCAACCGCGCTGGTGGATGAAATCACGAGTGCCACCAATATCACCGCTACTACGATATTGAACCGTTTACAAGCTTATGGCGAAGTGGATTTTGCCCAGGCAGAACAGGTTTTCACGCGCGAGGCTGATGCCTACAAACAGGCGTTGGCAGGGATTGAGGATTTGACGGTGGAGCAGGCAAGGCTGGAAAAGCTGAGTGGCATGCTGACTACCCTGGCCAAGCCGCGCACAAACATTGAACAACTGAAAATGTTGGGGCAATTTGGTTGCGAGGTAAACCGCAATTACAAGCTTTTGGACGTGGGCAAGGAAATTGAAACGTTGACTCCGCAACTTACTTCGGCAAAGGCTACGGTGACCAGCTTAACCGCGCAAGTGGCAGCCGAGGCGGATGCGGAAAAGAAGAAGGTGTTAGCCGATAAACTAACTGCTGCGAGTGCGAAGGTGACCAACCTGGACAAGGCTAACATGGCAGCCACAAAAGAGAAGACTTTACTATTGAAACCATGTGAATAAAGAGGACCCCCAATGACTATTGCAGACCTACAACAACTGAACGATAAGACCATTGATAAGCTGGAGCGGACAGCGACGGAAATCGACGACTTGATCAGTGATCCCGAAATTGATCTGGACGACGAATCGCGCCTGATTGCACGACGTGGTGTTGTGTTCGCCGAGCTCACCACGCAGAGCATTATGCGAGCGCACTTGAAGGCATCGCAAATTGCGGTGGAGTTTACGGTACCACAGACAAACGAGCTGGACAATTTGGAAACCAAGCTGGATGGGTTCATTATTTCCGGCCTTAAAGTGAACGCTATGCTGAACCTGATTCCAAAGGTGATCGATACCGCATCCAAGATTGGAACGCGGATTAGTTCGCATACTGCCATGGCTTGAGCCTGCTTTCAACATGGGCCGTTCATGGTATGGTTTTCAGTATGGCGACAACCAAGATAACCATCACCCTTCACGATAATCAACTTGAAGAGATTCGGGCGCTGGTAACCGCCGGACGGGCTGCGAACGTTTCTGCCTTCGTTCAGCGGGCCGTTGGAGTTGCACTATTCGATGCGGCGGGTTGGCGGGAGATGCTGAATGAGGCACTTCAACAATCAGGTGGACCGTTATCTAAAAAAGAACGGGATTGGGCTGACGCGGTTCTCACTGCCGAAGGACAACGCGGAGGCCGAAAAAGGAAGGCAGCTTGAGCGGCATCACCTTCGACGCGGGTGGGCTGATCGCCTTGGACCGGAATCATCGAAGAGTTTTAGTGCTGTTGGCGCGGGCCAGAGAGCGTGGGATGCGCATTACGATTCCAGCTACGGCGCTGGCCCAGGTTATGCGAAATCCTGCCAAACAGGCCCGTCTTTCGCGGCTAATTCGACAGATGGACACGGATCTTATCTCGCTCGATGGACCTGATGCGACCTCGGTTGGCCTGTTACTGGCACGGACCGGAACAGCCGACATAGTGGATGCCCACGTCGTCATTTGTGCACGAAGGTCGAAGCAGGCCATTGTGACCAGCGACGCGGAAGATCTTAGGCGAATCGGTCCTGAACTTCGGTTGGTGGTCGTCTGACACCGCAGCCTGTTTGCAAGAGCAGTCTCGCA
>JANXSF010000058.1 GCA_025352795.1 Acidobacteriota bacterium | reverse complement strand
CCAGTGCGGAGCAGTGGACTCAGCCCGTGCGCTGGAGGCTTATCCTCAGCGCCGCCTTTCGCGCCTTCCTGCGCGGAAAAGTCCCCGGAAGTACTCCTCGCTTCGCCAACACTACCGACTAACTGCCGTTTTTAGGTTGATTCGCGGAATCTATTAGATCCCTTGATCAATGCGCCGGATGTCCTTGGCCAGTGCCAAGCGTTGGAGCGCTTTGTCGATCGCAGACCTAGAACCGAGATCGAGGAGGTCGTTCGATGCCAGACCCGAACCGACTTGGGCTCCTTCGGTAATGGTCCGAACAAAAGGCACATTCTTCGGACAAACTGAGGATACTACCATCCTGGCCAATGAGGTAGAGTCGATCAGGCCAGCCAGTGTAATCCTGTTCGGTTGCATTGGCGGCATGATCGATCAGCGCCGGAATTCGGATTCCCAATTTACGTACGCAGGCTGAAGCAGTAGCGGTGCGATCCTGATCTGTGTGGGTCGATGCGAATAAAACTCCATCGCGAACATTCGATTGCATCTGCCACAAGTCCGTGGGATGGGCTTCAGAAATATAGACCACGTAGAAGGCAGCGCGATCTTTGTAGGCATCGTACAACTTGTTGAGTAGCGGGAACCTCCCGGCGAAACGGTGGTCAAGTGTAGCTACCAAAGACCAGCACGACAGGTCCTTGGCGATACTCGCTGGAAAGCTTCAAGGTGGCGCTGTGATCGATCAGCGGCAGATCGAAATCTGGGGCTCGGTCACCGGCTACCAGGTGGCCAGCCCGGGCCGACATCCATAACGGTTGAAAGGGCAGGATCTTCATAGTGATCATTGGAACGTGCGCCATGATCGCACCAAAAGTGTCGAGAGTTTGACGCATGGACGCATAGAGCAGGGCCGTCGCCAAGGCGTAAAGCACGGTCAGGCTGACAAGAACTGTTTTAATCCACTTTCGCCACATCATAAAAAAGACTAACACGAATCAAACTTTCTCCGATAAGCAACACGTGCGAATTGTTCTGGCGTTTTTCGCGATGTGTCCGCTGGCCATTTTGGGCCAGGTAACGGGAAGTTCTCCGTTCAAAGTAAGCCCCATCAGCCTTAGTTTTACGCAACTTTCCACGGCCACTGCACTTCCGGCTCCACTAACTGTGACGATCTCAACCACTACGGGAGCCACTTCCACAGCCAATTCGGTCACCGTTTCTCCGCCAATCAGCCAATGGTTAACAGTGTCTGTTCTAAGTGGACATCTTCCCATTTCTATCAAGTTGGCGGTAAACCCGACGTCCCTTCCGGTGGGAACTTATACTGAGCGTTTGCAGGTGACGCCGAACGGGACAAATCCTGTGCCGATCAGTATTCCGGTGACGCTGCAGGTGCAAAATCCGCCATCCGATTTGACCGTTGCTACTTCGTCTTTGGCGTTTACGTATCGACTTGGCGACACCGCTCCTGCCGGTCAACAAGTTAACTTTGGGACAACTGGGGGTCTTCTGTCCTGGTCGGCCAGCGTCACTGGCGCGCCGTGGTTGAATGTGCCGTTGAAATCGGGTGTAATTTTCCCCAGCTTTACTTCAACTATGCCAATCAGCGTGACTACCGACGATCTTGTGCCTGGAGTTTATAAAGGGTCAATCCAGGTCAGTACTCCGGATGCAATCACCAAGCAGCGGGCCATTGCCGTAACGCTGGGAATTCAGCCTGGTGTGCCCAACGTAATTTCCACATTCCCGCAACAAATTGCTACCGGATCTGGCGACCTGAATCTGACCGTGAACGGCACACGATTTTTCAAAGACACTGTGTTTAGCGCCAATGGAACAGCGGTAAAATCCAACATCATCGGCACATCAGCAGCTACCATTTATCTTCCTTCGACGCTATTTCTTACCTCTGGAACCGTCAGTCTTCTAGCATCCAATCCAAATCCTGGCGGAGGGGATTCTCCTCCATGGCTATTGGGGGTCGCCAGCAATGGCCCGGTGGTAGCAGCAGTGTTGAACGCCGCCAATTATTCTGCAAACACCGTTGCACCAGGAACGGTGGTGACTTTTTTTGGACGAGGGTTAGGTCCGCCTTCGCTCACTGTGTTCGACAATACGCAACCTTTAATTGGAACCACCCTGGCGGCCACTCGGGTGTTGTTCCAATCCATTCCCGCACCTATTCTGTACACCTCGGCGACCCAAGTGGGGGCCATGGTTCCATACGCCCTACCCACAGGAGCCCTGGCTTCGGTGCAGGTGGAATACAACGGAACTTTGTCGCTGCCTGTGGCCGTAGACGTCAAACCGACTGGACCCGGCATCTTTACAGCAACGGGGAATGGCACGGGTCAGGCTGCCGCCTTTGTGGTGGATGCAGCGGGCAATATGCTTCTAAATAACGACAAAAATGCTGCTCAAAAGGGGCAAATCGTCATCTTTTACGCCACTGGCGAGGGTGTCAATGGAACGCCTCCAGTGGATGGTTCCATTGCCTTCACCCCAGCCACGGGAATCAACCCAACGCTGACGGTTGAAATTGGTGGAGTGCTGGCAGAAGTCCTCTATGCCGGGCCATCGCCAGGATTGGTGAACGGACTGCTCCAGGTAAACGCGAAGATTCCCGGAAGTGCCACATCCGGCAAAGCAGCACCCATTTTCCTAAAAATCGGAGCGGGCAAAAGCCAGGATGGGGTGACCATTAATCTGAAGTAGTGGCTGGAACCGTAGCGGCCAACACAGAAGTCAACAACGCCGTCACTATGCGTTTGGCAATGATTTTTCCTTGTTCGCCGACCTCTCCAGTGGGACCAACACAACTGGGGCAGCCCGATTCACACGGGCATTGATCCAGCAACTGCGAAGTCCCTTTTAGCAATCGCTCACACATTTCCCACAGTGGTGCACTGCCGCCAACACCGCCTGGATAGTTGTCGTAAAGGTACAGGTTCGGTTCAAACCCACGGATCAATTCCGAAGGATTTTCGGTGATGGCCACGGAAAGATCGCGGGGATCACACATCAACAGCAGTGCCGCTACAGCGCGCAAACCGTTGCCCAAACCCACCAGACCGTACTGCTTTTCCGTGGGGGTGAGATCGGAAAATTGTCCTAAAAATTCTATAGGGAAATGCAGCCAGAACGACGTGGTGTGCATTTCCTGTTCAGGCAATGAAAGATGCCCTGCTCCAATATTTTCTAAAGTGTAGAACTTCACTTTCTTGAAGCCGACAATTTGCGTGTTCACCCGGACTTCCCCATGCATCGCCGCAGCGGTGCTAACTGCTTTGGTGGCGAATTCGTTGATGATTTTCACCTGCGTGTAGTCAATGGCATCGGTAAAATAATCGCATTCTACAGACCGAACGTAAGCCTTGCGATTGTCGTAATCGAATTTTTCTACCTGATATTGACGAGCATCGTGAAGATAGATAGCCTTTTCGTGCAGCGAGGTAAGAGCAACTGGAAACGATACTTCAGCAATCACTTTGGGTTCCCCAGTGGTGTCGATGACCACGAAATTGTCGCTGGTTACGGCACGCAAGCCAATGGCATCCGCCGGGTAGGAATCGCTGGTCCAATGATATTGACCTCCGGCTTCGTGCAACACACCGAGTTCCTCAAGAAAATGGCACATATCGCCAGTGGCATGAGGGCCAAACTTTTCATCGTTGCGGATGGGCAATTCAAATGCCGCGCACTTCATGTGACTTAGCAAGATCTCCAGATTATCGGCATTGATGAAAGCACTTTCCGGGCTGCTACTAAAAAAATATTCCGGATGCTCAATAATGTATTGGTCCAAGGGTGCGCTGGAGGCCACTAGCACCGCCAGCGAAGTGTTTTGACGACGGCCGGCACGTCCAGATCTCTGCCAGGTGGAAGCGATGGTGCCAGGGTAGCCGACCATCACCACGGCATCGAGCGAGCCGATATCGACGCCCAGTTCCAGTGCGTTGGTAGAAATAACGGCGCGGATTTTCCCGTCACGCAAATTCCGTTCAATTTCACGACGCTCTTTGGGTAGAAAACCGCCTCGATAGCCACGAACAGCACCCGGACCTCTCGGTGGCCGGTCCAGAGCATCTTTCAGATATGTGGTCAGAACCTCAGTGGCCAAGCGATTGTTGGTGAATACCAGCGTCTGCTGGCCGCGCTCCACAAACTCAATGGCAATGCGCCGCGCTTCATGCAAATAGCTGCGACGAATCCCCAACTGGCGGTTGATCACTGGCGGATTGTAGAAGACGAAATACTTTTCCCCAGCAGGTGCGCCATTGTTTTCAATCAGGGAAAACGGCTGCTCAACCAACGCTTCGGCCAGTTGCTTGGGATTGGCAATGGTTGCCGAACAGCAGATAAATTGCGGTTTGGAACCGTAAAACTCGCAGATCCGCTTCAATCGTCGAATCAAGTTGGCCAAATGGCTGCCATAAACGCCACGATAATAGTGCAGTTCATCAATAATGAAATAGCGGAGGTTTTCAAAGGCCTTGGCCCACTTGGTGTGGTGTGGCAGAATGCCGCTATGCAACATGTCCGGATTCGTGAACACAACATTTGCCCTTTCTCGAATGGCACGGCGGGCATCCTGCGGCGTATCGCCATCGTAGGTGAAAGCGCGGATATCGGAACCCATCGATTCCACCAGAGCATTGAACTCCTGCAACTGATCTTCGGCCAGCGCCTTGGTCGGAAACAGATACATGGCTCGTGCCCCAGGATCGGCCATTAAGTGGCTCAATACGGGCAGGTTATAGCACAGCGTTTTGCCACTGGCGGTGGGCGTAACCACCACCAGATTCTTACCGGCAGCCACCAAATCGAACGCTTCAGCCTGGTGGGAATACAGTTGCCCAATGCCGCGTTTGGTAAGCGCTTGGGCCAGTTTTTCGGGAACTTGTGGGGGAATAGGTGCGAATTGACCCGGTTTTGCAGGCTGATGGTGGATGGATCGGATGGGGGAATTGCCATCGCCCATTCCTTCCCGGAAATGGTTGAGAGCCCCTTCAACCCCCGTAGGACGGCGAAGTGCGCGTTTGACGGTTTCAGCCGCCGAGACGGAATCGGGCGGCGTATCGCCCGAAGGGTCTGGAAAACTTAAGGACAGATTCATATACCTTCGCCTTTTCTTTGCTATGGTACACGAAACCGGGCGCTTGGTGGGGGAATAGTATTAGTTCGTTTTTATCCGAATGAATTCATACCTTTCAAGGGTTGCAGCAATGCGGTAAGGACGATGGGAAATCAGCTCAACGCCGTCTTCCCGCAGTTCTGTACGCATGACTTTGCCCATGCACCGTATCCGGACTTGAGTGCTAGCACTGACCGAAGATGGAAGAGTGACCATGTACTCGATGGGATCACCGACCTCCATCTGATTTTCGGAAGTGAACAGCACACCACCGGAACTCATATTATGGGTTTCACCTGTTAAATGCACGGGGACCGATCCAGTACGGACCAGTTCAACTGGCAGGTTCAATTGAAAGCGTTTTGTTCTTCTTTGTTCCGACACAACACGTCCACTGTAATGTGAACTACTTAATACGTCAATAGGGATAGTACCAAGATTAAGGTTCGTGATTGAGTACTTTGTTGAAATTGCTGGATTTTTCTACTAGTACTATAAACGCTCGATAGCTAGGAATCTAGAGCCAAAGTGGCTTCTAACTTATTAATTGTGAACAGCTTGCAGTTTCGGACCGTTTCCACAGCGTATAGTACCTTGATCTCAATCTGACCCGTCGGACGATAGAACCAAAGCCGTAACAACTTTAATTTTTCAGCCGAAGCATTTTGAGAAAAGTTCCTTTTCATGCCCGATAGTCTGACATGGAGCCGATGGAAGGACTAATCCTGATTTAACCTAAATCGCACAAAGTAAACCGGATACTAATCCTGGTCCATTGGTCACTCACACCTTTCGACGGGTAAAGTCCACCTAAGGTTGCACGGTGTATTTTGTGATCGCCAAGACCCGCTTGATGGGATGAGTAGTAAGGTACTAGCGGTTATTTCGCCAAGCGTGTCGCTTGCCGGGCGACCATTTGCCAGCCACTAGCGTGCTTCACCCAAACATGCAGCACATTCATATTTACGATATTGGTTGAGCTGTGCCACAAGTCCACTTTGCCTTTCACCAATGCCGTATTCCCGTTGATGCGGACAATGGCATCAGTCAGTTCCAGCTTTTCGACAATGGATTTCCCCGATGTGATGGATTTAATCACGTCGGCCTTGCTTTCCTCTTGCCCAGCGGAATGGGTGTAGGTTAGATCGTCACTGAGCAGCTTTTCAAGGGCTGCACCGTCGCGATGGATCATTGCCTGTTTCAAGGATTCCATAGCGGCCAATACTTGTTTGGTCTCAGAATCTGCCGCGCATAGTGCCATTGCGCATAGTACTGCCATGAAGATGATTTTCATATCTTTCAAAGTCTACTCGATTTGACCGCATCTAAGCACAACATTCGAGAAGTTTAGCCGCGACGTGTGGTGCGCGCCGCGGGCACCCTAACTGCTTCAAACGCCCCGGCACTGGCTGATATTGCGTTGGCCAGATGCACTATGGATTGATCCGTGATGTGGGCCATGGCGTTGATGCTCATCCCTTCAGCTTCCTTGAGGAAAATCAATTGCTTCTGATCCTCTTCATGATCGATACGGAGCCAATCGCCGGCAATTACTTGTTCGGTGGCCATCAGGTTAGACATTGGCTGAACAATCAAGCGCTCCAAAGCCCGCTTCAGATGGCGGGCACCATACTTCAGATCGACTCCTTCCTGCAATAGAAAGTTTTTTGAGGCTTCGGTTACTGTGAAAACGAAAGAACGCTCACCCAGAGATTGGAAAATACGATTTTGGATCATTCGCAATTCAATATCCAAAATACGGCGGATGTCACCTTCTGCCAGCGGTTTGAAGACCACAATCTTATCCAGGCGATTCATGAATTCTGGCGTGAATTTCTTGCGCGCAGCCTCCAGACCACTTCGATTGATTTTTGCAGTTATCTTTTCATCGAGAGCTTCGCCCTGTTGAATCGTCTTCGATGAGCTCAATCCGAAACCCAGACGAGGCGCCAGAAGGCTACTCATCTCCGATGCGCCCAGATTTGAGGTCATGAAGATCATCGCCTTGCTAAAATCTACTTTGCGATTGTCGCCCAAAGTCAAAGTGGCCTTATCCAGAATTCCCAATAACAAGTTCCACAAGGAGTCGCTGGCTTTTTCGATTTCATCGAACAGCACAAAACTGATCTTCACTTTTTCCGTATGAAATTGGTTGATTGTCTCCTGACTGAGCAAGGGATGCGTTTCCCGATGCCCCAGATAACCTGGAGGCGACCCTATCAATTTAGCGATTTCGTGGCTGTGCTGAAATTCCGCGCAATCAATCTTGATCACGGCCCGCGGATTATTCAACATACTTTCCGCCGTGGCTTCCACAATGCGCGTTTTTCCCGTACCAGTTGGACCCAAAAATAGGAAATTTCCGATGGGGCGCCCGGGCGGGTTCATGCCCGTCAGGTGCATTTGATAAATATTGACAATCTGCTGGACTGCTTCTTCCTGCCCGACAATGTGCTTCCGAAGATTGGTTTCCAACGTCTCTGCTTCACGACCTGTACGGCTGGGATCCAGGACTTGATTTAAGTGCACAATTTTTTCCACGAAGGGCCCCTCGCAATCCCGACTATACAAATTCCGCCCATCAAGATCGCCCCCACCAAGGGACGTCATGACGCCACCACTAAAACTCTTGGCACTTTCCTTGCCATTCGCCGGGTTCTTATTGTTTCGCTCGCGCGATTGCCATGATGACGGGAACATGTTCCTCCGCTAGGTTACTGAAATTCAAAGTACTTCTTTACTTTCTCGGCGGTTGAGAGGGCCTGATTTCAACCCTGCTCACCGTGGTACGTTCGGGCATCCGAAGCACCGATAAAACCATATCGGCAACATCAACGGGACTAATTTTCCAATTTGAACCGTCGGGACTTTTTTCTTTGCTGCCAATTTGTCCACCAAATTCCGTATCCACACTGCCCGGCATAATCGACGTCACGCGGATATTGTCGTAGCGGTGATCCAGCATCATCGCCTCAGCCATGCCATTCAAGCCAAACTTGGATGCGTTGTACGCTGCTCCAGTGGCGAACGGATTCTTTGCAGCAAGACTGCTTAACTGGACAATATAGCCCCCACCATTTGCCTTCATCCGAGGAATGGCCAACCGCGAACAATGAAACGCCCCCGTCAAATTCACATCAATCACTTTCTTCCACTCAGCCAGACTCAAATCACCGGCGGGCTTAAAAATCCCCAGGCCGGCGTTGTTCACCAAAATGTCTAAACCCCTTAGAGTCTGATCGGTGAATTGGAAAAGTTTAATTACGTCTTCTTCCTTAGAAACATCGGCGGGAAACCCGAAAACCTTCATCCCTTCATCTGCTAATTCTTCCACTGCCGCGTTGGTTGACTTTGCCGTGGTACCGGTTAAGACAACGGTGACACCTGCTGCGGTCAGCGCCTCTACAACGGCACGACCAATCCCACGAGTTCCACCGGTGACAATTGCTTTCTTTCCTGCGATTTGAGTTTGCGTTTGGGAGTACATCCTTCGATGCTATCGTAAGGGGGAACCCTTCGTTTTCTTATGTGGAGTCTGTTTTGGCTACGGGCAGCAACCGTGCTTTATTCGCTAGGATTGCTGCAAACTTTATTAACCTTGTTCAAGCGGGGTGGCAGGTTATTTGAACCGGCGCGGACGGCCTTTGCCATTGGCGCTATCCTGCATTTTGTATCGTTAGTGGAACATGGATTTGCAGCTTCCTCGTTGTACGAATCGCTGTCTTTATCGGCGTGTTTTCTAGCTGTCACTTATCTGTTGATCGCCAATTGGTACCATTTCCCATCGTTATCTTTTATCGCCTTCCCCATTGTTTTTCTGCTTGCCGCTTTAGCTGCCACCGAAACCCCAACGGCAGGCTGGGCCGATGCCGGGGTCCGCAATGTCTGGCTGGTTGCCCATGTGATTCTGGTCAGTTGCGGCTATGTGGCCATTGTTGTAACCGCCGCCGCAGCAATAGCCTACCTACTGCAAGAACGTCACTTGAAAAAGAAAGAAACAGGCGGACTTTTCCGAAATTTGCCGCCACTGGGAACACTGGACAACCTTACATCCCAAGCCATGACGGCGGGCTTCGTACTCATCACCCTGGGCTTTTTCACAGCTTGGGCATGGGCGTTTATTGAATCGGGATCACGCTGGCTGAGTGAAGCGAAGGTGCATATTTCACTGCTGACCTGGCTATTCTATTTGCTGGTAATGTATCTGCGGGTAGTGGCCGGATGGCGCGGTCGAAGAGCGGCATTTCTGGCCGTATACCTGCTTGGATTTTCCGTGCTCACCTGGGTGTCACACAGCGGATTGAGGTCGCTGCTGGAACGATGAAGCTGCACCTGGCTGGCCTTAATCACAAAACCGCGCCAGTGGAACTTCGCGAGCAAGTGGCTTTCGATGGCGATACGCTGGCCACCTGCCTTCACCAATTGAAACACGTGGAAGGCCTGGAAGAAGGGCTGATTTTGTCCACCTGCAATCGCGTTGAGATCTTAGTAAGCGCCGCCGACCATACCGATGCCCGGCAATCCATTGAAACCTTTCTTGCCACCAGCAGCCATGTGCCAGGCGGAAAATTGAGCAGTCACCTGTATCATTTCGAAGGGAAAGATGCCATCCGCCATCTGTTCCGGGTAGCCGCTAGTCTGGATTCCATGATCGTCGGCGAACCTCAAATTCTCGGGCAGATCAAGGCAGCGTTTGGCGCGGCGAAATCCGCGGGTACGGCCGGTCACGATTTGGAATTTGTTCTAACGCGGGCTTTCAGTGTGGCCAAGCGAGTCCGAACAGAAACCGAAATCGGCTCTTCAGCAGTTTCCATCAGCTTCGCTGCGGTGGAACTGGCTCGGGAAATTTTCGGCTCTTTGAAAGATAAAAAAGTGCTGCTGATTGGGGCCGGTAAAATGTCGGAACTGGCAGCACGGCACTTAAGGCGGTCGGGGATCGGCGAAGTGCTAGTCACCAATCGAACTCGCGAGCGCGCCGAACAAATGGCCGAGTTATTTTCGGGTAAAGTGGTTGCCTATGACAAAATGTTGGAGGCGCTTCCCATGGTGGACATCGCCATTGCTTCCAGCGGCGCACCACATTATATTCTTACTGAAGAGAACATGCGCCCGGTGATGGCAGCGCGCAGGCAACGGCCAATGTTTCTGATTGATATTGCAGTTCCGCGGAACATCGCTCCTGGTGTGAACAGTATGGAAGCGGTGTTTCTATATGACATTGACGACCTGGGTCGAGTAGTAGAAAAGAATTTGAAGGGTCGCCAATCGGAAGCGGCGCAAGCGGAAGTGATTATCACTGAAGAAGTGGAAAACATTCTGCATCGCATGGAAGCCCGCAAAGTAACTCCAATCATCGTGAAGCTACAGGATCAGATGGAAAGTTGGCGGAAAGGCGAACTGGAACGTGTCCGAGGAAAGCTGGGTGAGTTAACTCCGCAGCAAAATGAAGCAGTGGAAGCCCTGTTACGCTCAGTGACTAATAAAATGCTGCATGGTCCGCTGAGTGAATTACGAGCCACGGCAGGCAAACCAGAAGGCGAGATGACCGCAGAAATGATCCGTCGAATATTCCGGCTAGGAGATTCCTAGCAGAAAACAGTTTATCCGCAGATGGCGCAGATGAAAAATAACAACCTTTGTTTTATCTGCGTTCATCTGCGCCATCTGCGGATAAGTTCTTAGGAGTTTATGTTAGTCATAGGTTCACGTGGTTCACAGTTGGCGTTGTGGCAGTCCCGGTGGGTGTCGGCGGAGCTTGCTCTGTTGGGCTATGAAACTCGGATTGAAATTATCCACACCACTGGGGACAAAATTACGGATGTGCCTTTGTCCAAGGTGGGCACCAAGGGTTTGTTCACTAAGGAATTGGAAGAGGCTCTGCTTGCAAAGTCTATTCATTTGGCAGTGCATAGCTTGAAGGATATGCCCACGACGTTGCCTGCCGGTTTGACGCTTGCCGCCATTCCAGTGCGTGAAGATCCGCGTGATGCCGTGGTTGGTTGCCGCATTGCCGATTTGCCGCACGCCGCCAGAGTTGGCACCAGTTCCTTACGACGGGCGGCGCAGTTGCGGCAGCATCGACCAGACCTGACCATTGAATCCATCCGCGGAAATGTCGACACGCGATTGCGCAAACAAGCCGAGGGTCAGTTTGCTGCCATCATCCTGGCGGCTGCGGGTTTACGACGCTTGGGATGGCAGGATCGCATTGCAGAGTTGTTGGAACCTGGCTTCATGATTCCAGCCGTCGGACAAGGTGCGCTGGCCATTGAGACGCTTTTCGATGGCCATGGGTTCGATGCTTGTAAGCGCATGGATGACCCTGCTACCCGTTGTTGCGTCACAGCGGAACGGGCAGTGCTGGCGGAGTTGGGCGGTGGCTGCCAAGTGCCTTTAGGCGCATACGCCACGCTTTCGAACGATGTGCTGACCGTGCTGGCCAAAGTGATTTCCCCAACCAGTAGCGCAGCCTATGAAGGTATGGTTACGGGCAGCCCGGCAATGGCTGCGGAACTGGGTCGTCAATTGGGGCATCAGCTTTTAAATGCTGGTGCGGCTGAAATTTTACGAGAGGTTTACGGCGCGTGACCAAAGTGGGTAAAGTCTATTTGGTGGGCGGCGGACCTGGTGATCCAGATCTGGTCACGGTGAAGGGTCGTTCCTTGTTGGAGCAAGCCCAGGTGGTTGTTTACGACAATCTGGCTTCGCGCGAACTGCTGGCCCTGGCCCCCAACGCACTGCATATTTACGTAGGCAAGAAAAAGTCAGACCATGCCATGCCTCAAGAAGAAATTTCGCGCCTGCTGGTGGAGCACGCACTCTTAGGTAAATTAGTCGTCCGGTTGAAAGGTGGCGACCCGTTCATTTTTGGACGTGGCGGCGAAGAGATGGAAGCCCTGGTAGATGCCGGTGTTCCCTATGAAGTTGTCCCCGGCGTGACCGCGGCTTTAGGCATTGCCGCCTATACAGGCGTGCCTTTGACGCATCGCGATCACACCTCGGTTGTCAGCTTTGTCACAGGGCACGCGCCCCATCAAATTGATTGGAGCAAGGTTGGCCATGCCGAAACGTTGGTGCTCT
The DNA here is from genome assembly GCA_025352795.1 of Acidobacteriota bacterium. GTDB lineage: Bacteria > Acidobacteriota > Terriglobia > Bryobacterales > Bryobacteraceae > JANXSF01. The sequence continues at coordinate 25,712 of JANXSF010000058.1, read as the reverse complement.
ACATGGGTCTATCCAACCTGGCCGATATTTCGCAACGGATGATTTCGGCAGGAAGAAATCCAGACACGCCAGCCATGGCCGTCCGCTGGGCCACACGCGCCACCCAACAAACAATTACCGGGACACTGGCCACGTTACCCGAATTAGTGGAGAAGGTGCAAATGAAGCCTCCTGCCACCATCGTGATCGGCGAAGTAGTGGGCTTGCGTGAGAAGTTGAATTGGTTTGAAAAGCTGCCGTTGTTTGGAAAACAGATCGTTGTGACCCGTGCCGCAGCGCAAGCTGGGACGCTGGGAAATCGTCTGCATGAATTGGGTGCTGAAGTTGTGGAGCTACCAGTAATCGCCTTCGCCCCGCCGCTGGACCCCACCCCGCTGAACCTTGCCATTGCGAATTTGGCCGAATACGATTGGCTGATTTTTACCAGCACCAATGGCGTGCGTTATTTTCTGGATCTTCTCGATCAGTCTCCTTACGATCTGCGTGGACTGCGGGCCAAGTTATGCGCCATTGGACCGGCAACGGCCAAGGAACTGGAAGCACTGCACTTGAAAGTAGACTTGATTCCTGAAGAATATGTGGGCGAAAGTCTGGTGGAGGCGATGAGTAAATTGGATCTAACAAGGAAGCGGATTCTGATTCCCAGAGCCGCAGTCGCCAGAGATGTAGTGCCCGATGCGCTGCTGAGGCTGGGGGCTATCGTCGATGTAGTGGAAACTTATCGAACAGTCGTTCCCGCTGGGTCCGAGGCGATTGCCAAGCAGTTGTTAAGCGCCGCGCGCAAGCCCGATTGGGTTACCTTCACCAGTTCTTCTACCGTAAAGAATTTCTTAGTTCTAGCCGGGGCTGAACTGTTAAGCGACGTCAACATTGCCAGCATCGGCCCAGTGACTTCAGCCACCGCTCGCATGCATGGACTCACAGTTACTGTGGAAGCGGAGCCTCACACGATTGAAGGATTAGTGGATGCCATTCTACTTGGTGCGTCCACCCTCCACTAAGCGCCCTTGCGATTCCCCACGCAGCCAAACATAAATTGGTGCGCGCGGGGTTGGCGATGGCCAGGGCATGGCCACTTTCAGAGTTTGTTGCAAGCCTGTACCGGCGGTTGTGGTGGGCATGGCATCCACAGGCAGGCCTTTCGATGCGTCCCATCCGGTGCGTTCAATCAATTCCAAATCGGATCCACTGAGTATGCCCAGAAAGTTTCCGCCACTGGCCTTTTCATCAGTCATCCAAAACATTTCAATGCGTGGAAAGCGGATGACGCGGCCGAGCTTGGCTGGGTCAGACGCAGTGTCGCCCACCAACACAGCATTCACTTGGCAACCGGATGGACCCAGCAAACCAGGATCGAAAGTAAGGAACAGTTGCCCCGGTCCAACTATTTCCAGCTTAGCCCCAGCCTTCTTTTCGCCGACATTGATTACCAGTTCTTCAAACGTTTTTCCAAAGTCAGCACATTGCAGTTTCAGTGCTGGTTTCAGGTCGGCAGGTTCAATTCTTATAGACACGCTTATGAATGACCCGCCAGGAAGCTCTTCGGCTTTTGATGTGATCCCAAGGTTTTCAGGAAGTGCAAGTTTGACCGCCGTGATTCGGGGCTTGGGGCCGCCAACCTGCATCGCCGCAAGCACCGGGATGCCACGAGCCACCCCTGGGACAATCACATTCATGGCCAGCAGCGCACCGGTCTTCGCGGCTGGTTGTAGAAGCGCCATGCCCAGGCGCTGATTGGGACGCGCAGGATCAAACGCGGCCAATCGGAACTTGACAAATTCCGATGCGATGGATTCGATGCGGTCCAAGCCGCGGCCCTTCAGCGTGAACGATTGCTCAGCGCTATCTTGCGCCAGGCGAATCGGTAAGTTGTCGATTTGCGGAGGAGCAGGCACAATGCTCAACGGCAGATCGCGATTAATGCCATTGGGCGAGCTCAGGCTAAGCACGTAATTCCCAGGTCGCAAGCGATCTGTATCCAGTTCCACCGACAATCTTTTTTGAGGGCCCTGATAGATAGCCGGAGGCTGCCAATCCAGTTCTTCCGTCAATGCCTTTTGACCGCTGGCACGGCGCAGAGAAACACGTTTGACGAATTGGAAATCGGCACCTTCCAGGTCTAAGCGAACGGGACCAGATCCAGTCACCAACTTATCGAGTGAGGTCGCCAAGGGTTGCGCCGATTCCAAATTGTCAATGGCGTAAACATCCACATTGCCTTCTACTTTAAGTTGTTGAAAATCCCAACGACCAGCCAGTTGATAGGAGCCAGGAACAAGTTGTGAATTGCGCGGGTCAATTTCCAGTGCTCTGCCTTGCACGGCAACTCGCACCGGAACGTCGCTTCCCTTCCCTGCTGGCTTCAGCACCCAATCGCGAATTTTTTCTATCAACAGCGGATCAGGGCCGGGTTGTAAAGGCAGTTGTGATTTAGCGCTGCCTGGAATATGAGCCGTGTTGGCCAGCGCCATGGAAGGTGGTGGGGCGTCACTGAATCGATGAGCCCATAGGTAGACAGTCTTCGTTCTTCCAGTGCCTGTCGGGAGGAAACGTCCACAGAGCTGAAGCGAGTCATCCGGCCCTGCTACGGAAAAAACAGAACGAAAATCGGTTTCGGGAAAGAGCCAATTCTTCACATCGGGCAACATACCGCCGCCAATGAAAAGGCCGCCAGCATTAGAGAAAAATCCATCCATAGCTTTGTCCTTCATGCTCACAATGGGCGCGCGGCGAGCTTGGCCAGTTGCATCCATACCATAGTTAGTGCCAGATAAGGCTCGCACTAAAGCGGCCAGCATTCGATCCGAAGAATTTGCCCGTACCTGGTCCATGCCAGGGTCGTCATCTTCTGCTTCCAAGGTCGATAGCAATTCTAAATTGTCTTCAGTTTGCGAAGTCTGTTCAGCATACTGCGTCATTTGCGAAATCAATCGCTTGTCTTTAGTAACCAGATTGGTGACCTTTTTTTCATCCAGTCCTTGGGGACCAAAGGCGAACACCAGCACTCTGCCGCGGGCGGGCATGCTCCATTCAGCAGGCGTCGCCGCAGGGACCATCTCCATTACCGACATAGCGGCATCGCTGCCAGATTCCATGTAGACCAAACTGACTCGTGCTTCCTTCTTGATATCCGCTGGAAGATTCACCGGCTTGTAGAGAATCTTGTAATCTTTGTTGAGCACTTGTACAGAACGGATAGGCAGCTTAGCCCCATCGGCGCGCTGCACTAACAATTGGAACGTACCGACCGTGGAAGAGTTGGCACCACAACTGGCACTGGTTGCTGGCGCGACGGCCATCGCCAAGGTTGGGAGCAGAAATATAAGAAGCAACCGCATACTTCCTTAATAGCATGGAAGAATAGAAACATGACTCGTTTTTTGTTTCTTGCATTCACTTCGGTGGTCTTTGCACAAACTCCAATGCGTCTTCAGGTGGACGCAACGGACGCTCCTCGACGCATTCTCCATGCACAACTTTCCATTCCCGCAACTGGCGGTCCTCTACGTCTGGCTTATCCAAAGTGGATTCCCGGCGAGCATGCGCCCACAGGCCCAGTAACGGACTTGGTGAATCTGCGGATCACTTCAGCAGGGAAGCAGGTAGGCTGGCGTCGCGACCCAATTGAGATGTACACCATCATTGTGGATGTACCTGCCGGGGCCACTTCCATTGACCTTGCTTACGATTTTATTGCTCCGCCAGAAACGGGCGGATTTAGTTCTGGATCATCCACCACTACTGAACTGGCGCTGTTGAGTTGGAATCAAGTTCTGTTGTACCCCGAAGGCAAGAAGACTGATGAGGTGCAAGTGCAAGCATCCTTAAAAGTACCTAAAGGTTGGAAGTACGGCACTGCGTTAAAGATTGAGCGTGAGTCCGGGGACAGCGTGGAATTCAAACCCGCATCGGCTACAGCGCTGGTGGATTCGCCAGTAATCTCAGGACGGTATTTCACGACCTTCGATTTGTCACCGGGAGGCACTCCACCTCACTATTTGCATGTATCGGCAGACAGCCGTGAAGCCACCTTGCTGCCCGATTCACTGGTTGCTTCCTATCGCAAACTGGTGGCGGAAACTGGTGTGCTGTTTGGTGCCAGACATTACGGTTCGTATCATTTTTTGCTGACGCTATCTGACCATGTGGCGCATTTCGGATTGGAGCATCATGAATCAAGTGATAACCGTTTGCCTGAGGCATCGCAGACAGATCCCGATGCGTTGCGCGTCTCTGCCGGGTTACTGCCACATGAAATGTCGCACTCCTGGAATGGAAAGTATCGTCGGCCAGCGGGCTTGGCAACCACCGATTATCAGCAGCCCATGCAAGGGGAATTGTTGTGGGTTTATGAAGGCTTGACGCAATACCTGGGCAACATTTTAACGCCTCGCAGCGGGCTGATTACAGCCAATGACTTTCGCCAGATTGTGGCAACGGACATTGCCCAATTGGATTTATCATCAGGGCGACAATGGCGTCCCTTGGCCGATACGGCGGTTGCCGCACAGTTGCTGTATGCAGCGCGTGGCGATCAGGAAAATCTGCGACGTGGTACTGATTTTTATCCGGAAGGGGCGCTGATTTGGCTTGAAGCAGATGTGCGCATCCGACAGATGAGCAGCGGCAAGAAGACGCTGGATGACTTCTGCCGGGCGTTTCATGGCGGCAAGAGTGGCGGCCCGGAAGTGAAGACCTATACGCTGGACGACGTGATCGCGTCGTTAGGTCAAGTGCATGCTTATAATTGGCGCAAGTTTTTCAATGACAGAATCTATCAAGTAGCATCAAGGGCACCACTCGCGGCGGTTGAGCTGGCCGGATGGAAACTGGTTTTCAAAGAAGCGATTCCCGACCGTCAGAAGACGTTTGAGGAACAGCGGAAGTCAGTGGATGTGCGGTTTTCCTTGGGGTTGAACTTGAAGGAAGACGGGACAATCAGTGATGTGATTAGCGGATCACCAGCAGGCAAGGCAGGCCTTTCCGCATCGGCCAAATTAATTGCGGTGAACGGGCGGAAGTATACTGCGAAGGTGCTGCGATCAGCCATCAAGGCCTCCAAAGGATCCATTGAGCCGATTGAATTGCTGGTGAGCGATGGAGAATACTTCACCACGCATCGGGTGGTTTATTCGGGTGGGGAACGGTATCCGTATCTGGAACGCGATGAAGCGAAGACGGATGTGTTGTCGGAAATTATCCGGTCACGGTCAGGTTTGTAACTGGGAGGGAAGCAGGCTTGGATCATCAGCCTGCTTGTCCTGATCTGCACTTTGCAAAAACTAATCTTTCGCTGTAGATAATCCGCCTTGTTTTCGTCCATGAGAACGGATCTGAGTGTTTATGCGCGAAAAACGGATTTGCCAGCACTGCCAGATTTCAAACTTCATGCTCTTAAATCGGATGTCCCTAACTTGCCTGACTTGTCCTGTTTTGCACACAAGACGGACATTTTGAAGTTCCCTGATTTGAGTAGCTTCGCACTTAAAACTGAGTTGCCTGATTTATCTGGATTCGCGTATAAGACGGAGATCCAGAAGCTCCCTGATCTTAGTGGTTTTGCCCTTAAAACCGAGTTGCCGAAGTTGCCTGATTTATCGGGCTTTGCTTATAAGACAGACATCCCGAAGCTCCCTGATCTTAGTGGCTTTGCTCTTAAAACCGAGTTGTCGAAGTTGCCTAACTTATCAGGTTTCGCGCACAAGACCGAAATTCCGACGTTACCCGATCTTATTGGATTTGCACTCAAAAGCGAATTACCAAGCAGCCAGACTTTTCCTGTTTCGCCTACAAGACCGACCTCCGAAAGCTTCCCGACCTCAGTGGCTTCGCCCTTAAAACCGAACTACCCAAGCTGCCCGACCTCAGCCGATTCGCAATGAAATCAGAGATCCCCACCCTTCCCGATCTCAATCCATATGCACTCAAATCGGAACTACCCAAGCTCCCTGATTTTTCTGATTATGCACGTCGCACGAAATTGAACGATCTTACTGGCTATCTGCGAGCCCGCGAAGTGGAGGCGATGCTGGCAGAAAAAGATCGCTTAATCGCCAGCTTAAACTCAAATTTAGCCGATGAAGTTTCACTGCGGACCCGCGAGATCAGTCGGCTGGAAGCGTTGCTTGGCAAATCTCGCGAACGTATTGTGGTGGAGCGTAAAGCGGTAGCACTCAAGCCCAAAGTCAAACGGGGCTCCCCAACAACGAAAACCCGATGACCTGGAATTAATTTGGGGAATTGATCCCGTTCTGGCAAAGCGTTTGCATGAGATTGGTATCCACTATTTCCGCCAGATCGCAAAATGGGGCGATAAAGAGGTGGAGAAATTTCAGGACAAACTGGAAACAGTTCCCAACCGCACCCGCCGCGAAGAATGGGTGGAGCAGGCAGTCCGACTTCAAAACGATCCCAATGCGAAACAGGTTCGTCCCGCAAAATTCAACACGGCGGGTTGAGTTCAACAGAAATAAAAGGGGGACAGTTTCACCAGTCCCCCTCCAGCACCGCGCTGCCGATCTGCCCATTCAACCATTCCGCAGGCAGTGGTCGATTTCCACCGCCGTACCACACCCGAATTTTGCCCTCTTCCAACAAAACAGTTGCATCGCAAACCACATCGCGATTCCAATCGGCCCCGCCTGTAAAAGGATTGCCCGCCGTCCGAGACCAATGCACGCCATCCAGCGAATAGGCCAATCCCATGCGCCGATGCTCCGACTTATCTCGACCCGTGTACAGCATCCAATAGTAGCCGCGCGATACCCAAACCGCAGGCTCGCCCAAACCTTGCTCATCGAAAGCAACAGCTTCGCCCAGATCCAGAATGGGATTCGCTCGTAGCTTCTTCCAATGGAGCCCTCCATCCTGCGAAATTGCGACACCCAGGCGCTGCCGCCGTGCTCGATCCTGCCCTAAGAAATAAAGATACAAGGTGCCGTCAACTAGGAGCGCATAGGGATCAGCCACGCCACGCTCATCCCAGCTACCGTGCGGACCCGCAGGCAACACAGGCGCAGGCTCTTTCGTCCAATGCAGGCCATCTGCGGAGCGAGCCAACCCAATGCTTGGAACCCGTCCACCCTGATAAAAATAGAGCAACTGGCCATTCTGTTCGATGAGCGAGCCGTTGGCCGCAATGTAATCACCTTCCCAAGTGGACGGATCGGGTGAGAGAACCTTGCCCTTCTTTTCCCATACAGCACCATCGGAAGATGTGGCCAAACCGGTATGCCAGGTTTTTCCGTCGTACCCCGAATAGAGGTTCCACAGTGTAGCCCCACGACGAATAACAGACGGATTCAGCGCGTCAATGGAGTCGAAATCACCAGACTTTCCGCGGGCCATTACAGGATTTGCAGACAGGTTGAGGGTCCACTTGGGCAGCGCACCGCCTGGTTGTTTGGGCAGAGTGAAATCAGAATAAGGAACGCAGCCAGTTAAAAGTACCAGCAGCAAGGATGCGCAGAGTAGGCGAAACTGAGTTGTTTGCAAAAGGGGCCTCTACTGGGCTTTTATAATGGGACCCGCACGCGCACCCCAGAACCCTTGCCTGGTTGCGATTCCAGCAGCATTTCCCCATTCAATCCGCGAACACGGCGGCGAATGGAAACCGGACCTAGCCGCAGCAGTTCCAATTCTTCCAGCGAATAAGTGCCAGCAAAAGGGAATCCAGTACCGTCGTCAGCTACTGACAATTCGAAGAACCCGTCCTGTTTGCCAATGGCCACAGTGACTCTCGAAGCCTTGGAGTGCTTCTGAACATTGTGCAAAGCTTCGCGAACAATTTGCAGGATTTCCCGGGCAGTTTGCGGATCGGGGGCTGCATCTGCGGTGACTCCCAGCATGGTTGTCGAAATGCCGCTTTCCTTTTCGAAGCTTTCTACTAATTTCCGAATCGAGGGAGCAAGCCCTGCACCATCAATTTCAACCGGACGCATACTGCGCACCCAGGACCGCAGTTCTGCCGATTGCGATTTAGTAAGTTCCTGCAACTGTTTCAGTTCTTCAGTAGCCATGCGCGGGTCACGCTCCAGCATTTTGCGCACTACTTCCAAACGCATTTGGATACCGACGAAACTTTGCAGTGGACCATCATGGAAATCTGCCGCAATTCGCTGTCGTTCGGCTTCGCGGGCATGCACGGCTTCCCCTCGCGACATTTGGGCTTGCAAAGTGGCAGCCTTAAAGCGATCCTGCAATAATTTCTTCTGCATGGAAACAATGATCACGGCTGTTCCGCTTAACAAAATTGCCGGTGAAAGCACCACATTATTGGCGGGCTTCAACAGCAGTAAAAATCCGCAAGCGATGGCCACAACCACCACCACTTCCCGCGATGTATGTTCCAACGCTGCCGCCATTAAAACGTACAGATAAAACAGGCTGGTCAACCCCACACTGTGTTCCGTCTGCATATTAAAGCAGAGAATAAGGAACACCACGTCTACCAGAAGTCCCAGTTGGCGAAATCCGATTTGTTCCAGGGTCTTGAAGAAAATGGAACCCACGGCATAGATCAGATAAAGTCCCCAAAGCCAGGGAGCAATTTTAGAAATCTGGTTGGGATCTGCGCTGAGGCTGGCCAGTAAGCACAACGCCGCCAGCATAACTCGCCATATGGCAAGCCAGAATCGCCATTGCCGGAATTTTACACCCATCGGAGAAGCAGGCAGTTTGGACAGAGTGGTCATTGAGTCTTAAACGAATCTATCGGCGGTAAAGGTATAAAGTATGACTTCTGCCTTCGCCATCGTCGTCGATATGTTGGGTCTTTTCCGGGGTCCAGCCGGCGATTTCAAAATCGTGAGCAACAATTCGCGTACCCTTCTTCAACTGCTTTTCCAAAAGTGGACGCACTTTGTCGTTCGATACGGGAAGCAGGTACACCGTAATCAGGTTGGCCTCTGTGTAATCCTGCACCATAATGTCGCCGTGGATGATATTTGCCAACTTGTCCAACTTCAGACGCTTAATGCGCTCTGAACTTTGCAGCCACAAGTCTTTATCGAACTCTACGCCAGTGGAACGGGCACCCGATTTTTCAGCGGCCATGATCACAATTCGACCATCGCCACTGCCCAGATCAAACATCTTCTCCCCTTTTTTCAATTCGCCCAACTGCAACATTTTCTCCACAATTACCTCAGGGGTGGGGTAATAGGGAGCCAGCTTTTCCACATCCTTTTTGTTTTGACCATATAAGGACAGGCACAAACCAAGGACAAGAATGAAATGCTTCATTGAAACAGGTATCTCCTTAAATTAACAGACGTGGCAAAGGCAACATTTGATTCTAACCAAATTAGGGTACTAGGCTACTACTGTTCCAAGTAGACCCGAACTCGGTTGCTTTCCGCCCTTCCGGTTTCCAGGTACAGTTCAGCCGGACCAGCGTTCACAACATTGGGCAGAATCACTTCAACCAGATAGAAGCCCACAATGCCAGGGGCTAAAGTGGCTTGGGCCACTTCCAGGGGGATGCGGTCAAGAAACACTCTTACAGGGGCATTCACTTTGGGTGGGGCACGCAACGGGGCGGCCACTCCAGCAGGCCAATCGGGCGAAACTCGTCCTAATCCGGCGGCCAGAATTTGGATGCGGGTGCCCGCTCTGGCTGGTTGCATCACGTCCAAAAGGACGCCAGAATCGGCATTTAATAGCATGGGTGTTCCATCGCGATCTACGAAAATAGCCGGTGCTGTTGGCTCCAGCGTCATCCCGATCTCAGTTCGACCCTTTGATGTCTCCAGTTGCAGCGCAACCGTTGTTCCGGTCAATTGAAATGGCAATTGAATTTGCGATTCCACAGCCGAGCGGGCCAACACCGGGCTGGATAAAGCCCCAATGGAAGCTTGATCCACACTGGCGCCAATGATACTGATCAGTGATCCAGGTGCTGCTGGGCGGCTGCTTTGATCTGCTGCGCTGACCGCTCGTAATTGACGCAAGCGATGAGGGGCCATTGTCCCGTAAGCGCCCCAGCCTTCAACCGCTACATATAACTGATTCCCCGCTGGATCTAATTTCACGTCACGCACAGGATGTTCAGGCAAATTGCCGACCAACTGAGTCCAGGTTTTTGCTGCGGCGTTCGGTTCAGCCGCACCCAGTTCGGCATACGTAAAATACACGCCGCTGCTGGTGGCCACGTAAACTGCCCCCGATGGTGGATCTATGGCGACGCCACGAATCTCTGCGGCCAATAAATTTCCGGTCATTTCTTCCCAGAACATGCCGCCAGTCCAGGTTCGCCATACGGCACCTTTGGTGGCACCATCGCGAGCTGACAAAACAGCAACTGCCCGGCGCGGTTCCTTCAAATCAATCTGGATAGCCTCCACCGCTCCCACCCCTGTCGCTTGCGGCGGCAACCAATCAATTCCTCGATTCAAAGAGACAAACAGCCTTCCGTCCTTCGTGCCTGCGTACACAAGATCCCCCGCAGTCTGCACCGTATTGACGATTCCAAGCTTTTGCTCAACCACTTTGCGTAACGCCAATTCTTCCTTGCGTTGGACATCGAACGCAGCCAGCGGTCGCCAACTCAGCTTTTCACCAGGACGCCACTCTGCTGAAAAACCATCTGCCGTGGATCCGAGTTCCAAGCGCATCCCGCGCGTTCCACCAGGAGTTGTGAGAATTCGTCGAATAGGCAAGTTGGGCAGACTACCGTTGAGACTAAGCCACGTTTTGCCTGCGTCCACCGAACGCCAGATTCCCGTGGTAGTGCCCACCACTATTTCGTCCTCATCTTTAGGCGAAATCACCAGATCTAAAATATCCCCGCCCAAAATGGATTGGCCTTTGTAGGAAGTTATGTTTTCCCAACCATCGCCGCCATTTTCGCTGCGCCAGACATGGCTTCCGGCAGCATAGCTTTTAGGCGAGTTTCGAAATTGCGTCCGCACCAACCGCGCCCCACTAGGAATCCGTTTGGCATTGGAACTGGCATCGGCAACCGGTGCCGCAACATTTTTCGCCAATTGCCAGCCTTCCAAATCGTCAGTGGAATACACCGCCCCAGATGGTGTGCGCGCAAAAATACGGGCCCCTTCGGAATCGAACCATACGCGGTCCACGGCACCAGATGCTAGTCCTGATAAAGAAAAATCGACTGCTGAATTCCCTATCCGTCGCCAATCTGCTGTCCACGACAATTGCGCCACAGCAGCACTCTCGAAAAAGCCGAGAAGTGCCAATGTAACCCAAATGTTCCGTACTGTGGAATTTTGACTCATTCGCTCAGTCCCCATTCTAACCCGTAATATCGGCAGATTGACCTTGAACCTGTTGATATTACATTGAGGTTTTTCAATTTCGTACTAAAAATCCGGCAACGGTCCATGACTTGCTCTGCAATTTCGTGTACACTGACCTTTTGGTTCGTGTTAATTTGGCCGATAGTCTATTGGTGTCCGCTATGTCGTTTAGGTTCCTCCAATTCGGGTTCGTGTTGTTAACAGTTGGGAGTGTTTGTGCCCAAAGCACTTCTTTCAACCCGTATGCCGACCGAGCCGCCCAACTGAAGGAAGCCAGCGGGAATATATCTTTCTTGAAAGACAACAATCCCTGGGCGCTGAATGTCGGCGATTTTGTACAGGTTCGCCAAACGATTACCACAGGACCGGACGGGTACGGAAAGTTCCAGGTTAGCGATGGGTCAACGTTTGAAGTTTTTCCCAACTCGCGTATTCTGTTCCGGGTTAACCCCAGCTCTCCAAAGGACTTACTGGACCTTTATCTGGGCAAAGTGAAAGTTCACATTGAGAAATTGATGGGTGGCAGGCCGAATAATAATACGGTGAACACCTCCACCGCCATCATTTCTGTTCGTGGGACTACCTTTGCAGTAGAAGCCGCTGACGATACAACCCAAGTGTCTGTAGAAGAAGGCGTAGTGGACGTGATTCACAACATTTTCCATACCAGCAAGACGCTCTACGGGGGCGATTCCATCACCGTTTACAAAAATCAGGATCTGGCGAAAGCGCAAATCGACAAGGGCGGTTTAGCACAAAAAGTGATGAACGCCATGGCTCGCCTGGCTGTTGAGTACTCCCGCATGCCTCGTGGCACTTCCGGTGGAGGTTCCCCAACCGGCGGTGGCCCAACTGCTGGCAATGGCGGCGGCTTACCTACCGATACTGGCACCAAGACACCTACTCCACCCGCTCCACCACCTCCGCCTCCGCCCGCACCACCACCTCCCGGACCCTGACTCCGTGCGAAACTGTTTGGTGTGGCGAGAACTAAACATCACTTGATCCTGAATAAAACCCTAGGCCTGTTTTGCCTGGTCGCCTTTGCCCCTGCCATCTTTGCCCAGCAAGGGCTTCCACCAGAATGGGAATCCCGTCAATTGGCCCAATCTGTAGTCGATTCCACCCAGCGTCTGAACCCCGTCCTCACCCAAATCAATCCCCAGGAATGGATTAAAAAAGGTGCACCGGAAGCCTATACCCGTCAGCTCCAAAGTATCCAGACAGGGGTCCGCTACATATCCATCTCAGCGAAGCAATTCTCTACCGATCCGCAGAAGTTGTCCGCCGCACTCGATACCTACCTGCGCGTGCAGTGGCTGGAAACTCAGATCGGATCTCTGGAACAAGGTGTCCGCAAATATCAAAACCCCGCATTGGCTGATCTTTTGGTTACCGCCGTTTCAGAAAACGCCAGCGCCCGCACACAACTCCAGCAATATATTCTGGACTTGGCCAACTATCGGGAAACCGAAATGTCTGTAATGTCGAAGGAGGCCCAGCAATGCCGGTCTTCCATTGCTCGTGGACAGGCAAAACCCAAGGAGAAAATTACCAAGTGAGCGGTCCAATTTCTTTCCGTTGCAGTATTTGCGAAGAAGTGTCAATGGAAATTTGTATCTGGTGCACCAAGGACGCCTGCGGCCTTCATCGTTGCGATAAATGCAAACGGTGCAGTGATTGCTGCTCCTGCGACGTACCGTTAGACAAAACAAAAACTGGCTAGTGGAGAACCATGCAACTGAAAGCGGTCATCACCGCTGCCGCCCCAGGGCAGCGCCACATTCTTGATCAAACTCTGACCACTCACGATGGCAAGCGCACCCGCATGATTGAGTTTCTGCTGAACTTTGTCCAAGGTGTCGCCACGGAAACAGCGTTTATTATTCCCGCCGGTGCCAGTGAAGCCTACCGTCCGCTGCTCAATGAATCGGGGCAGCGCATTGTTCTGATTGAACAAAATCATCCCCAAGGCTATGCCCACGCCATTTTTGAGGCTCGCGAATTCGTCGGCAATCAACCGTTTCTACACATGGTGGGAGATCATTTCTATCTCGCTGGAAACCAGTCGGGTGGTCAACGAAATAAGCAACCGGCCAGGACATTGGTCGAATCGCTGGTCAGTATCTATCAGCAACATTCCTGTAGCATCAGCGCTGTGCAACCAACCCGCGAATCACTGTTGCCATACTTTGGCGCAGTGGGCGGCAAGGCCGTTTCAACGGAAGGTCCAACCAAACTCTACCAGATAGAAAAGGTGATGGAAAAACCCACCCCCACTGAGGCGGAACGCGAACTTTGGGCCCCAGGATTGCGCCAGGGTCAATACCTCTGCTTCTTTGGGATGCACATTTTCACACCGGCTGTTATGGGTATACTGACCGAACTATTTTCAACCGGACATCCCGTTTCCAGCTTCTCTCAGGCTCTGGCCATCCTCGCCAAACGGGAACGATATCTGGCCGCCGTCCTGCCCGGAAGTCGCATTGATGTTGGCAGTAAATATGGTCTATTGCAAGCGCAATTGGCCTTAGGATTGGGAGGTCCAGACCGCGAAGAAGTCCTCTCCATGCTTTTGGAATTGGCGGCCCGATGACCGGCGGCACAATGAGCATAGTCGAGTTAATCACCGGTAATCCTCCAGAACGCGATTATCCGCTGGATTACTGGGGACGCGGTAAAAATCTGGACGATTGGCAAACGGCTGCCAGCGAGTTAGAAACTTTCCGCCGTCAAACAGGCAGCCTTTATGAAAAGGTTCGGGCGCTGATCTTCTTATCGGCCATGCACCGTTTCCACATTGGGCCAGCCGTGCAGGGCAGAGCCTTGGTCCCCTATCGCGCCATTGAGCACATCCGAGCGCGCAGCTTTGAACAAGCGTTACTGGAACTGTTGGCCATGCAGCAGGAAGCTGGTTCCAGCCCCGCTCTTTGCAGCGCGCTAGCTGCCGCTTACCGCGGATTAGCATTCGAAACTCTGGCCGATCAAGTGCGTCAAAGTGTGCGACAGTTTCCAGGAAACCAATGGATGTTCCGCGCCGGGCACGTCGATGAATATCCCCTGCGATTGCATCCAACTCTCCACCAGGGTCCACCGTTTCCTGTTCTGCACGAAACCACGCCAGTGCGAATGGACCTTAGCCATTCAGCTTGGAGCGACATTTTCTTTCTGGCAATGGACTACCCGGAAGGGGCTCGTGTGCTGAATATTTCCGTAGATCTTTCCATTCATGGAAGTGGGCAGCCAACTCGACCTCCGGTGGAAGGCTTTTTTCGGATAATCGATGAACCAGTTCTACGATTGGTGAGTGTCGATCTGGCCGCTCAGGTGGACATCACATCACTGGACGAGGTTTTCGATTTCGGCGCGGACTATTTAGGGCTTCTGAAGGCCGCTGTCATTGCCAGTGGATTAATTCCAGCGGGACTTGAAGGCAGCGGCCAATCGCTCAGCCGCATTTTGACGTGTCTCACCGGTCGTGCCGACTGCGGATTGGAACTGGTCAGCCAGGTCAATGATATTCCCAAAGGCAGTCGCTTCGCCGTCAGCACCAATTTGCTGGCATGCCTCATTTCATTGTGTATGCGGGCCACTCAGCAAATCCGCACGCTCACTGGTCCGCTGGCCGAAACAGATCGCAGGCAGGTAGCCGCCCGGGCCATCCTCGGCGAATGGTTAGGAGGATCAGGCGGTGGCTGGCAGGATTCCGGTGGAGTCTGGCCGGGCATTAAATTAATTCAAGCAGTGCAGGCCACCGAAGGGACTCAGGAGTTTGGCATCAGCAACGGCTGCTTGTTGCCGAACCACATCATTCTAACAACCGAAGATGTTCCGCTGGCAGCGCGTCGAAGTCTGGAAGCTTCGCTAATTTTAGTCCACGGTGGCATGAGCCAGGATGTGGGTCCAGTTCTTGAAATGTGCACCGAGCGCTATCTTTTGCGCAGCGGCAAGGAATGGGATGCCCGTAAAGAAGCAGGGCATCTGTTCGATCAATTAGTAGAGCATTTGAAGACTGGCGACATTCAGCAGCTAGGCCGCTTCACCGAAATGAATTTCAATGGTCCCATTCAAACCATCATTCCCTGGGCAGGCAACGCTTACACCAAGGCATTGATTGATGCCTGCCGTCTGCAGTTTGGCGAAAACTTTTGGGGCTTCTGGATGCTTGGTGGAATGAGCGGCGGCGGCATGGGTTTCTTATTCAATCCGGAAATTCGCCCGCAAGCCTCAGCAGCCATGCCCGGCATTCTCAGCGATACCAAACATCGTATGGAAGAATATTTCCCATTCGCCATTGAACCGGTAGTGTACAACTTCGCCATCAATGAAAGCGGTACTACTGCGCAATTGAAGCAGGGTGATGACGCATTGCTGAGCGCCCCCTACTATCTGTTTCGTACCCCAGCCGACCTTCGTCGACAAACCAAAGACTTAACCCCAGAGCGTCGTCGGGAACTGGCTCGCTTCCCCATTGCTTTCGCCGAACATATGCAAGCTCTGTTTGACCAGTTGCTGCCTGCCCGTGAAGTAGAAAGTGCTACTGCGTCGGGGCAAAAACTGATCAGCTTGCTGAATGCTAATGGCTTTGACCCAGCAGCTCATGAACAGTTACGTTCCGATTACTATCACGGCTTGTTGGGCCTGGCCCAAAACCGTCTGCCCGCCAATACTTTGATTGAAGATGTGAAACCGGACGATGTGTCTCAAATGGATATCCATCAGGATTCTGTGGGCAAACAGGCACTCACCGAAGGGCGTCTGGCCATCATCACCATGGCGGGCGGCGTGGGCAGCCGTTGGACCAAAGGCGCTGGCGTTGTCAAGGCCTTGCATCCATTTCATAAAGTGGGCCAGCGCTATAGGAACTTCCTGGAAATCCATTTGGCGAAAACCAATTGGGCACAAAAACAATTCGCCACACATCTGCCTCTGGTGGTCACCACCAGCCACCTTACTGGCAGACCCATCACCCAATTTGCCGCGACATTAGAGCCCCAGTTCCAACACCTGGACATACACATTTCCCCAGGCCGTAGCATTGGTTTGCGGATGATTCCCAAGTCCTCAGATCTGCATTATCTGTGGGAAGTTATGCCCCAACAGCAGTTGGATGAACAGAAACAAAAGGTGCGCGATAGTGGCCGCGCCAGCTTGCTCAAATGGGTGCAACAAGCAGGTGAGACCACCGATTACACCGATAATCTGCCCTCCCAATGCATTCACCCCGTGGGCCATTGGTATGAGCTTCCCAACCTGCTGCGCAATGGTGGCCTGCGACAGCTTCTTCACGAATCCAATAACAAGTTGCAGTACTTGCTGCTGCACAATGTCGATACGCTGGGGGCAACTGTGGACCCCATATTGTTGGGTGCCCACATCGCCAGCGGCGCAGCTAT
Source organism: Acidobacteriota bacterium (assembly GCA_025352795.1). GTDB lineage: Bacteria > Acidobacteriota > Terriglobia > Bryobacterales > Bryobacteraceae > JANXSF01. Next base: position 9,055 of record JANXSF010000058.1, on the reverse strand, counting down.
GACTGTGGAAGTAATTGGCCGTCAACTTGACGATCACGGCGGTGGCTTGGCCCGTGTCAACGGTCGTCCAAGGCTGGTAGAAGGGTTAAGTCTGCCCTCTGAGCAAATTGAATCCAGCTTGAGCTACTACAACACCGGCACGTATTGGATTACGATTGATGCGTTATTAAAAGTGTTCGGCTTAACCCGCGATTGTCTTTCCGATCAGCTCAAAGTGGATCAAGCGGTGCGCCGTACGGCCCAGCGCATGCCTACCTACATCACTATCAAGGATGTGAAAAAACGTTGGGGTCGTGGGCAGGAAGATGTGTTCCCGGTGGCTCAGTTTGAAAGGCTGTGGGGTGATATGACGGCGCTGGAAGAAATGCACTGCCAGTTTGTCGAAGTCCCGCGCAGCAGAGGGCAGCAATTGAAAGATGTCGCCCAACTGGATCCCTGGATCACAGACGGGTCGTCTGCTCAATTTGATCCGTTGTTTTAGTACCGCAACTGTCCGGGCCTAGACATCTAGACCCAATTGGCCTCCCTGCCAATAGCCAATCAGTCCTATCGGCGGTTGACATCTTGTCCTAATCATACCTAGTACGTTATTTGTTTTCTTCAGTATAGCGTTTGGCGAAGCACCTGCTCTAGATGAAGCATGATTCGCAATTACTCGAAATGGTTTCTGGTCCCGATCCTCTCCTTAAACCTGTTCGCTCAAACAACAGAGGACTTAAGTCCCAAGATCTCGCCTGATTTGGTGCAGGCGATGGTATCCCAGGACGCCAGCCACGCTGATGACGAAATCGACCTGATTGTCCGCTTTAAGAGTTCCACTGGCCTGAGGAACAACATGGTTCGTTCCTCACGGATGAGCCGTCGGGCCCACGTGCAAAGTGAACTTTCCATGATTCAGAGTGCTGTGGTGCGGGTGCCATTTTCGGAAGTAGCATTGCTGGCCAGTTCACCTGATGTGGAATACGTCACGCCAGATCGCGATGTGGTCTCCAGGATGAACAAAGCTCGCGCCGCATCACAATCGGAAATCAATTGGACCAAGCAGCGATTGGATGGCTTAGGGATTCGGGTAGCAGTGATTGATAGCGGAATGATCACAAACCAGGCATTTGCCACCGGTTCCACTTCGCGGATCGTGTTTGCCAAGTCGTTCCTCCCAAACACTCTGATCAGAAACACGACCAACGGTTTGCCCCCTCCAATAGATGGTTCTGTTGGGGCGCTGAGCGGAGCTATCGCTACTGCAACCATTGCTTCCGGAGGTTCCTATTTATCCACGTATGACGGTTTTGGCCATGGCACCCACGTCGCATCAATAATTGCCGGTGCTGGGGAAACCACCAACCTCACCACGTCAAAATATCGTGGCGTTGCTCCCAACGCTGATATAGTAAATCTTCGAGTTTTGGATGACTACGGCTCGGGCAAGGAAAGCAGTGTAATCGCGGCATTGCAATGGATTCTGACAAATCAGGCTGATCCCATCAACAACTTAAAAATAAGAGTGGTGAATCTTTCGTTAGGACGTCCAGTATTTGAAAGCTATAAGTTAGATCCGTTATGCAAAGCGGTGGAAGCAGTCTGGAAGGCGGGCATTACAGTAGTTGTCGCCGCTGGCAATGATGGCCGCTTCGACAATGGTATTAACAAAGGCTATGGCACCATCAATTCCCCAGGTAACGATCCATATGTGATCACCGTTGGAGCGGGCAATCCTCGCGGTACAGACCTGCGCACTGATGATATTCCGGCCAGCTACAGCTCCAAAGGGCCATCGGCGATTGATCACGTTGTGAAGCCCGATATCATGGCGCCAGGCAACCGCATTGTCGCCTTTGCCACCGGAAAGTTGAAAGCAGATAACCCGATGAACGTGGTGGATCCTGTTAATAGCTATATGGAACTGAGTGGAACCAGCATGGCTGCCCCAGTAGTTTCCGCCGCCGCTATCCTGTTACTTAGCCAGAATAACTTTCTGACGCCCGATCAAATCAAGACTCGGCTGATGAAAACAGCTTGGCGTGGCATGGTGCATTCGGCTTCCATCACCGACCCCACCACCAACGTTACCTACATTGTTAGAAGCGATCTGTTCACCGTAGGTGCTGGCTATCTGGATGTCTATGCGGCGCTGAATGATAACTACACCAGCAACCTTTCCGCACAATCCCCAACCGCCACCATTGATCCCATCACTGGTCGGGTGAGCATTCTAAGAGGCACGAATGTTGTTTGGGGAGATTCAACACTTCCAAACAACGTGGTGTGGGGCGACAACATCAAAGGCGACAATGTGGTTTGGGGTGATAACGTCGTGTGGGGCGACAACGTGGTTTGGGGCGATAGCAGTCCCGCTGCTGTAAATTGCGTCTGGGGCGATATGGCCCTCTACTCCTCATCTGTCGGCAAATCGCTGGCCAAAGGCGAATAAGTTTTCCCCGCAAGCTGAAACGGCCCGGACTTGTTAAATTAACAAGCCGGGCCGTTTCGTATTTAAACCTTTACTCAATTTCAGATAACATAGGAGAATTCGTTTCCCCAGGAGTCTGATGAGCCAGCATTTGTTATCGCTAATTGTACTGATTTGTCTAGCCTTTCCCTGCACTGCCCAATACAAGCTCCTCAACCCGCAGGTATCGAAAATAGTTGCTTCCGTATCAGAAGAACGCATTGTCGAAATTCTGAAGAAACTGGAAAACTTCGGCACCCGCAATCTGCTCTCTTCCCAAACTGACCCAGTGCGTGGCATCGGTGCTGCCCGTCAGTGGATTTACAGCCAGTTCCGCAGTTACAATTCGCGCCTGGAAGTTCGTTACGATCAGTACAAACTGAAGAAGATCACTGAACCCAATTCGCGAGTCCCGCGGGATGTGGATCTGTATAACGTCGTCGCTGTGCTTCCTGGAAAAGTGCACCCAGAGCAGCGAATTATCATCAGCGGCCATTACGATACGCTGGTGCTTACCGGTCCAACCGGTAACAGCACAACTGCTGGCGAAACACCACCCGCTGGCGATCCCAATGGTCCAGAACCTGGCGTCACAGACAATGCCAGCGGTACGGCCTGCGTCATGGAACTGGCTCGCGTAATGAGTCAATACGAGTTCGATAAAACAGTGGTGTTCATCGCCTTTGCCGGTGAAGAGGAAGGGCTGTTGGGTAGTTCCCTGTATGCAGCCAAAGCCAAGAAGGCCGAACAACAAATTGAAGCCGTGCTGAACAACGATATTATCGGCTTTGAGGCGTCAGGCAGCGGTCGCATAGAGAACCGTCGGGTAAACGTGTTCAGCGACGATCCTTCCGATTCGCCAAGCCGCACGCTTGCCCGCTATGCTCGTGAAATCGGCGAACGATATGTGCCCATGATGAAAGTGGATACGGTGTTCCGTTCCGACCGTGTCAGCCGCGGTGGTGATCACACTCCCTTCGCGCAGGAAGGCTTTGCCGCCGTGCGACTTTCTTCGCCACAAGAAAATTTGGCCAATGAGCACACCACCACAGATACCTTCTCCAACACATCGCCTGCATATATTACACGCGTGACCAAAGTGAATGGAGCCATTGCCGCATCGCTCGCCTGGGCTCCTATGGCCCCAGAGACTTCCGAACAAGTGGAACGCGGTGGTCGCAAAGTAACTCGCCTGTTTCTGACCAGAGGCACAGCCCGCTCAGACGCGGTGTTGAAGTGGAAACATTCTCCCGATAAGGATCATGCCGGCTACGTGGTGGTGATGCGCTCAACCACCTCACCATTTTGGGAACGCGAAGTTTTCGTCGGCAAGGTGGCCGAATTCACTGTGCCCGATGTATCAATTGATGAGTGGGTCTTCGGGGTGAAGGCGGTAGATCTAGAGGGCAATGAAAGTCTAGTGTCACCCTACGTCCCCCTAGGACGCCCCAAGCGTGTGGTTGAAGTTTATTGAAGCCGACGCGGAACATCTCGTGACTGCGAGGGAGCGGTAGTTGAGGCACCGGTGAAGGTAATGAAATACGAGCAACGCTCCCAACCTGTATCCTAAACAATGAATGCGAAGAAGAAGCCTACTGCTCACGCCTTTCACCATGATGATACCCACTTGGTCCGCCGCATCTAAGATCCTGGTCCACGGTCATCGCGGTGCACGCGCCATGCGACCTGAAAATACGCTCCCTGCTTTTGAATATGCCATAGAGCAAGGGGTGGACTGCCTGGAACTGGATATGGCCGTGACCAAGGACAATGTAGTGGTTGTCTCCCACGACCCGCGCATGAATCCGGCCTTTGCCACAGGACCAACGGCCCCCAAAGCCATCCGCGAAATGACCCTGGACGAATTGCATCTGTGGGACGTCGGCGCAAAGCGCAATTCGGCCTTCCCCAAGCAACACACGGTTCCCGGCACACGCGTGCCCACGCTGGATGAAGTGCTGGACCTTTCCACTCGCGGCAGATTCCACTTCAACATAGAGACTAAAATTTTCCCTGACCGGCCGGAGCTAACGCCGGGTCCCGAAGAGTTCGTCAAGTTGGTGTTAGAAGTGATTCACAAACACGAAATCGGCCACCGTGTGATTCTACAATCGTTCGATTTCCGCACCCTGCACGCCATGAAAAAAGTGGCCCCGCAAATTGGGCTTTCTGCTTTACTGGAACCTGGCAAGCACGATTTTATTGAGGTCGCGAAAGAATCAGGTGCGGATATCATCAGCCCTCATCAGATTCTTGTGACGTCGCAAAATGTGGAACAAGCTCACCAGATGGGGCTGCAAGTGGTGCCCTGGACCGTGAACACTCCAAAGGATTGGGATAAGATGATTGCCGCCAAAGTGGACGCCATTATTTCCGACGATCCGGCAGCACTACTGGCCTACTTGAAATCGAAAGGTCTGCACAGTTAAGCCTGGATTCCGTTTGAGAGTTAAGGTCATTATTTCGGAAGTTTTCCAAGCACTCGAAGGTGTAAAAAAAGCCCGCCAGGAGGACTTGGCAGGCTGAAATGCCGCATAGTTTTCCCGCATCAGTGGTTAAAACAACCGCTCCCTCGCGGTCACGGCTCGGTAACGAACTGGTTCTACCGAGCCGTGACGGCGAGGGAGCGGTCTTTCAAAGGCCTGATACGCTTCTCTCCAACACTTGAAGCCGCCCGATTGAGAGAACACTATGCGGCATTAGGCTGAATTCCTGCCCCACAAACTCAACTCCAGGTTTAGTGAAAGTCAGTGAATGTAGTGCGTGGCAAGTGATTCCACCCAATGTCATATAGTCTTTTGGAAATTGAAATGAAACGTCTCTAACAATCGAAGTTGCGTTTGTGGGCAGGCGATTCCGCCTGCCCAGTCCGCTAGCGGACTTTCTTCACACCTTCGAGTGCCTGGGAGAACTACATGACATTAAGCGATTCCCTGCCCACTCGCTTGCAAGCGAAGTTTCCCGACTTCCAAAAACATGAACATCGGAATTCAGCTTAAGGCTTCTTTTTCTTGCCTAAAAGGCTATCAGCCACTTCATTGATTATTTTTTCGCGCTGCCCTGCGCCCCATTCATCACGTAATCGCTGTTCATCAATCCCTGCTACACGACCTAACAGAATATAACAAGGCAATGCATGAGGAAGCGATTTCCAACGGGCCATCTCCACCAGTTCAGGAACAGCTCGTTCCTTAATCCGTTCCAGCAACTTCGCATCCCGCTTCTCAGTCATGTTCACCAGCGCCGACGACGCCTTGCTGCGATCTGTCCACACCACGCTCCGCAACATTTCAATGAACCAGGTGGGCTGCACGCGAATTTCCTGTTCAGGATCTTTTTCCGCTAACGCTGCAATGGCCGTCAAGCTGCGCATAGCGTTGTTGCGCACCCCTTCATCAGGATCGCGCATGGCCAACTGCAACGTATCCACCACCAATCGTTTCTTAGGAAAATAGCCCAGCACCACCGCGGCAATCGCCCGCTGTTCCGGATCGGCTGATTCTTTAATGACCTCTTCCAATTTCGACGGATGCAACTCCGCCAATCCGATGAAACGTTCCTGTGCCTGACGCGCCGTATAGTTCTGCATCAGGCTATGGCCTTTGGAAATATCTTCGGCAGCTTCACCTTTTTTCACCGCTTCCATCATGGCCTGTCTAAAGTCGTAAAAGGCCGATACAATTTCCGGAGGCAATTCTGCGGTGCCCGTCGGTTCGTCTCGAAACTCAAACCCTTCCGCCCCTCGTTCCTGAACTCCCACAAAGAGAATTGCCTTCCCCTCTTCACAGCAAACGGCGGAAACACTGGCCTTCACAACGCCGCCAACTTCGGCTATCTGATCTTCCATGTCTGTCTTCGATTTTGGAATAGGGTCGCCCGGAGAAAGCCCAATGGTCTTACGAATTTTTTCGGCAGTGGCTTTCTTGGCCCCGTAGATTTCCACAAGACCCACCCGCGGTTGGGCTTGGGCAAGGCTTGAAGCCGCCAGAATCAGTATTAAAATTAGCTGCAAATTTTCTAGACGCACCAGATGTTCTCCAGGCTACGCAAATTTTTGAGCTAATTCGCTGATCACCGGTAATTCCAGCCGTTGGCGGTTGTAGGCCTTCACCATAGACACCCCCCAGCAACCCAAAAACGCAAACCAAAACAGCACCATCAACAAGCCAATGAATCCACTGAAAAAGGCAGGAAGGGCGAAGCTGACAATGGACAAACTGAACCACAACAGAAGAAATGCGGTGGTCAAAAATATGGATTGCAAAGCATGCACTCGGATTTCACGATTTCGTGAATAAGGGGTCATCGTCAAAAATAGCAATCCCGAAAGTGCGAAAACTGAGTAGCAGAGCGCGCAGGCGATATGTTTTGGAAGGTCGTCCTGTGCCATGAAGCCCTCCAATTGTAGCTCGAATCCGGCTACATTACGATTTACTAAGTTTTTGTTTGAGGGCTGTCAACAGCGTGTCTAAGGATTGCCTTGGTAGATCTTTGATGAATGGTCGGATAATTGTGCCCAGCCCAAACGGGACATCGCGTGATAGCGAAACAGACCGACATTCCACCAGCGAACCACCATCCACCGCCCTGGCCAGCCAATACGCATTAATGCGCCACAGAAAACCATGGTCCTGCCCCAGCGGCAATTCCCGTTCATTGGGGCCATCGGCATTGTCAATTTCCGTCACCTTCGTACTGTGAGACCACAACATACGATCTTCGCCCATCTGCTTCAACTGCACGTCGTATTCTGTGTTTAAATTGACGGTGAGAACATTTTTTTTACGAATGCGCAGGTAAACTTTCAAATTGTTTCCATTCGCAGAAAGAATCCGCCCCCGCACCACTTCTGGAAAAAGACTGGAATGATGTTCGTAATCGCGCAGTTGTTCAATCACTTCTGATGGCGTGCGGTTGGGAATAAAAACTGTTCCCACCCAATCGTGCAACAAGCCCCCAGGAATACTTTTCCCTCTGGTTCCAAGTAACGATTGAATGGCAACCTGCCCCTTCAACACCTGCCTACGAGCTTCACTGGAACCATCCACGCGGAAAGTGGGCCGCGCCAAACCATGTTCAACTGAGTTAACGTATTGGTCAAACGCCGCAATCGTTTCTGCGTCCAGTTTGGTGCTGAATTGGGCTTCGGCAACGGAGAGGCAAAAAATCACTAGCAGCACTCGTATTGCGTTACGTCGTATCACATTGACTAGGATGCACCATGCACGGCATCTGGTTGCAATGAAAATGAAACAAACTTCAGGACTTTATGTTTAACAACTGATTCCCATTGGTCCAGGTCAGCTTGCGGAAAATTTCCGGCGTGGTCACCTGCTTCAGCGCCGTCAATGTTTCCCGAGCCACGCACTTGCCCAACAGCGCCGGTTGCTTAGACCCTTGATTCTTACCCTTACCGTCCGTACAACTGCAATCGCATCCGAACATTAATTTATTCTGATGTCGCGCCAGAAATCCACGAATGAACTCCGGATCGCGGGTCATAGCATTGCGACCGGAGTTTGCAGAAAGGTCTCCATACAAATTCGGATAATCGGAAAGCATCTTATCCGTAAGTCCGCCCGGCTTCACTTTGCCCGTAGGGTATGGAGTGTCATTGGCAAAATCGGCACTAATATTGGCCCAAAATCCATCGGCATGACCAATAAATTTGGTCTTCGGATGGGCTTTCAACATGGCTGGTAATCCACTGAAGGGTGAGGTAAACGTGCCCTCACCTTCAAACTGCGGGACATCGGCAAAATGAATCAGCACGGGAACATTCAGTTCGGCAGCCAGATCATACAGCCGCTGCATTTCGGCACTGTTCACCGCCAAATGGTACTTAATTTCACCAAAACCAATGGCCCCGCCTGCAATCGATTTGCGTAACGCCACCAACCCTTCGGGCTTGGTCACATCCGCAGCAGCAAAGCGTACATAGCTATCCGGATGGCTGGCAATGGCCACCTTGGTTTTCTCCTCATCCACGCTCCGCGTAAGAAGCACAGCCTTGGTCACACCACAGCCTTGCATGTGCTCAAAGTTGGCATCAGCCCCAGGTCGAAAATGCAGGTGGATATCAAGGACAGGCCCACCCCACATTGGTTGCGCTTCGAGTTGCCCTTGCGACGCTAGACTAGCGGCCACGGCAGAGGTTTGTAGAAACCGGCGACGATCCATCATTTGGCAGAAAGGCTATCACGAACGGCTACGGGTTTGCACACATTGATGTCAATCAAAAAGGAGTTCGTAAGCATTTTCCGTAGTCGGGCAAAGCGGACCTGCAGGTCCTTTTCCTTCAATCAGAGCGCCAGTTACGTAACGACCAATGCGCGGTAACTTCACTGGCAACAATCGTGCTACCGGTTGTCCTCGTTTGGTGATAAGGATTCCTTGTTCAGGAAGACTATCCAACAGCGACAGAAGCCGTCGACGAACTTCCGTTGCATTAGTTTCATGAGTCAAGCGTACACTGCTTCTACGGATTTGCAGCCGTTAATTAGGTTCATTTCTTCTCAACCACCGACCTACCGCATTGGCGTGGAAATCGAGCGCTTTGATACGCCAACCGAGCCGTGACCGCGAGGGAGCGGTGTTTTTGCGGCG
>JANXSF010000024.1 GCA_025352795.1 Acidobacteriota bacterium | reverse complement strand
ACTGTCGCGCGAACCATCGTAGGGATAGTCTTGCTTCAGGCCAGTGCGCGCAGGATTGTACTGTCCATCGTCGCCGGACATCTTATAAATCACCATGTCGAGCGATGGAACCACGATTACGCCGTACCCACCACCGCCTGATTTGAAAAAAGCGTCCTTCGGAGCACCTGCGACGTGGCCATCGGCGTTGGTCTCCCACAACAGACTCATGGGGGCGTGGGTGTTCCACTTCGTCGGCTTGCCGCACAATTCTATGTATTCAGCAGGGATTATCTGGTCCTTGCCCCAACGGCCTTTCTGCAGAATGGCATAGAGGAATCGCAGATGATCGGTGGAACGCAGAGCAATATCGCCGCCACCGGGAGTGTGCGGTAGAACATTGTCGCCACGGCGCATGGCCCAGGCCCATTGGCCCCAGCCGAGTGGCTTAGCCAGACGCTGGTCAATATATTCGTGCAACTCCATTCCTGTGAGATTACGCAAGACAATCGATGCCACGTGAGGCGATGCCGAGGCGTAGGAATAGCCACCGCCCGGCTTGGTCCACAAAGGAGTGCGCAGGGCGGCAAGATCCTGGCTTAGCGGCGTCTCGCTACGCGGAGTGGGAGTGAGTTTGACGGACGGGACGCCATCGACAAAACCGGGATTGGTACCTTCGCCGTGCAGGCCTGCGGACATGGAAAGCAACTGACCTAACGTAATGTCTGCCTTGGCCGGGTCGTCTAAAGGCATGGCCTCCGGCAGGTACTTGGCGTTAAAGACTTTAGTATCCAGCCCTTCAGGAATCTGGGCTTTCTTCTCGGCCAGCATGATGCCGGAGGCAATGCTGACATAAGCCTTGCCTACAGAAGCGGTGGCTGGATTGGCTTCGCGATTGCCGCGGCCATAGTAACGCTCATAAACCAGCCAGCCGTGGCGCACAACCAACAGGCCACCGTGTTGACTGCTGCGGGAGGCGTATTCAAAAGCCTGGTCCAACTTCTTTACATCCATGCCTACGTTTTTTTTAATGGCGGCGGCATCTTTCAAAGTACGCCAGCCACCGGCACTATCCGGTTTGGGGAAGTAATCTTCCCCAAACGCACTGGCGGCGATAGCTAGGAGAGTAGGAATTAGTCGTCGCACGTCTAGAAGCTCACACGCATGCTGAACTGCAAATTGCGAGGCAGATTGGCCTGCGGATTCGTGAATTGGCCATAGCTAGCACTGGTGATGGTTGTATTCAAGCCGCCCAGTAAATGACGATTGGCGACATTGAAGGCCGAGGCGCGGAATTCAATGACATTCTTCTCGCTTTTGCCGAAAGGGAAGCTCTTGCTGGCGGCGACATCCTCGCCCAATTGGTTGGGTTGAGACAAGCCCGGAACAATGGGGGAAACGTTGCCGAAAGTGAAGTTCGGCGGCTGAACAAAAGCAGCCTTATTCAGATAGGGGCTAAGCGGATCGTTCCGATCGTAGCTGGGGTTTAGAAACGCCTGGCCAGGGACGTAGTTGCAACGGGCCGAACCGCCGCTGGCCAAGGTCTGGCTGCAACCGCCGACACCAAAGGGCGTGCCACTCTGGTAGCGATGGACAGCCGACACGTTCCAGTTGCCCACGATGGCATTGAGCACCGGGTGCATGTTGGTGCCGAAAGCCTTGCCCTTTCCTAGCGGCAAATCGTAAACATAGCCCAGCGTGAAGACGTGCGGACGATTGTTCCCGCTAATCACCTTTTCTGTAGAGCGGTTGTAGACGTTTTGACCTTCTGCACTCACCAGGATTTTAGAGAAAGTGTAGGAGGTCATTAACCAGAGGCCTTTTGAATAGCGCTTCTGAAAGCTGGTTTCTAACGCGTTGTAGGTGGTGTGACCGTTTTGTGCGGCCACCGAACCGAAGCCACTGTACTGCGGAAAGGGTTTAAGCGCCTGCGAAAGAGATAAGTTTTGCGGGAAGCTGGCGTAGGGCAGCTTGAAGCCGGATGCCACCACAATCGGATTATTGATTACAGAACTGACCGGGCTGGTGAGTAGGTTCCCGTAAATGTTGAAGTACTTCGGATCGAGTTGGTTGAAGTTCTGGCCGCTCTGCAGTTTGACACCATAATTGGCGTGGAAACTGGTGCGCAGCAGGGTGGAAGGCGTGAAGCTGTGCTCTACGGTGAAGTTGTAATCGGTGTAATAACCGGGCTTGCCAGATTCGCCTGTTTTGTAAGTAGGACTGCCATTGATGGC